>NZ_SLUB01000106.1 GCF_004799755.1 Bacillus timonensis
AGATGTGTATAAGAGACAGTTCATGTTCTACCCAAGCGAAATATTGGACATGTTAATCTTCTACATAACATCTCTTTTTTTAAAATAAGCCCTTTAGATAATTTAGATTAGACTCTTTGCAAATCCTATACTTTTTTCCACATAACCCATATTTTTATAAAATTTATGTGCCTTCATTCTTTCTGTTCGGTTTCCGCTATTTAAACCGATTCCAATCGCCCCAATTGTTCTTGCCCAATACTCTGCTTCTTCTAAAATTTTTTTTCCTATCCCTTTATTACGATAATTAGAATCTACTACAAGGGCTAAAATACGAACATAGAAGCCATCAAACTCATAATAATATCCCTTAACCATTCCAATCATCCCAACTATTTTGCCATCATAAGAAGCTAATAAAGTTTGATAATCAGGACTTGATTTAATTTTAATAAAACGTTTTTTCATTTTTTCAATTGTAGTAGGATAACCAAGTCAATCCACCAGTGAAGTTAATTCCTCAATATCATTTACTGTTGCTTCCCTAATTTCCATTTTTCAAATCTCCTATGGTTTATATACTTGTTTATCTTTAGGTAAGTACCGATAATTTTCCTTCTCACACTAATAAACCTCATTTGTGTAAAAGAAAATTGTCTTAGCTATACTGATAATCTTACTAACCCTGTTGGTTAAAGAAAAATTTATTGAAATATATCTTTAAAATAGCTTAGAGTTGGTACAATGCAACTAGAATCATACATGTATTCCAGTTCAGTCTTTGTAACCCATTTTATATCGCTGACTTCATCTTTTTGAAGAACGGTTTCTGTGATATCAAAGTTCTGATTAAAAAGCCATATATCATAAAAATCATTAAAAACATCCCTGCGCTCGCTTCTAATCAGCTTTCCATTAGACTTAACCAAGGTGATGCTAATTTCTTCCTTCACTTCTCTTACAGCACCTTCGAGGCTGTTTTCACCTGATAATATGGAGCCACCAGGACATTCCCACAGGTTAGGATAAGGTTTATTTGGATGTCTTTTCGTTAAAACGATCTCACCCATTTTATTCATGATCCAAACATGGACAACTATATGATAATCACCATTTTCTAACGGATTTCCACGTACATGAGTTTTATTTGTTTTATTTCTATTTTTATTGTAAATATCCCAAACCTCCAAATAATCACCTCCAAAACTCTTTTTTAATAACAATTCTGGAATCCGTAGTCTGCAACGAGAGTGAAAAAGCGTTCCCGCATATTATAGAAACGTACATTTTCCTTTAAGTACAGATTATCACAATCTTTTTGAAAATGTATCAGAAAATTCTTTATTCAACTTTCTATTAATGGTATTCTACAAATGAAAATATTTCCAAAAGGAGGAATTGTTTTGACAATCACTACAAATGATAGAACCATTATTAATAAGGTTACAATTAATGCCCCCTTACATTTAGTCTGGTACGCTTGGACAATTTCTGAACGAGTTTCAGAATGGTTTGCACCTGAAGCATTCATAGAAGCTATAGAAGGTGGGGCTTACGAACTTTATTTTATTCCTGGAAATACAAATGAAATGAATACTAAAGAATGCAAGATTATTAAACTTGTTGAAGAAAAAGAATTACGATTCACTTGGAAAGGCCCAGATCAATTTGACTCTATTATGAATAGTGAAAATGAATTAACTACTGTAAATGTTAGCTTTGAACAAGTTGATACCGAAACTACAAAAGTGATTGTTGAGCATTCAGGATTTAAAGAAGATAACATTTGGAAAGAAGCATTTGAATGGCATCAAATGGCTTGGTCAGGTGTTCTAAGCAGCTTAAAGTCTGCTCTTGAAAAGGGTGAAGGTAGTTTATGTTGCCAACCTATAAAATAAACTAAACTGCACAAACCATCTATTGTTTCGAAATTAATAGATGGTTTTATTCTTACTTTTGAAAAATCCAAATTTAATTAAACGGCACCATTAATAAGAAAACAATCGTTGAGTTACTTCTTTAATCCATTTACCCTCTTTATCAGCAAGTAAGGTAGTCCACCCCAAATTCCTTGCTACTATTAGGTTTTTCTCTTGGTCATCAACGAATAAAACATTCTTTTTATTATCGAGAATTGAATTAACCCTTATATAAATATCAAGTTGGGGTTTACAAAATCCCACATCCCCAGAAATGGTTATACTTCTTATGTAATCTTGCACAGGATCAATTATGTGTTTCACCCATTCTATACGGTGATTACTTAATAAATGTATTTTTGCAGATTTACTCCATATTGGAATTTGTTCAAGTGTAGGTAATGGTTTTATAGTCGTTAGTAATTTACTTCTGGCATATGCTATATCGATTGTTGGGAATTTTTTTAGTAATCTATCCCAAAATTCTTGTTCCTCGATCTTTCCAGTCCATAGTTCCTCACGAATGTCCTTTCTGAACTTAATGAGGTCATCATAAGAAGCATTAAATTTTGAAGATAAATCCTTCCAAAATATCGGTGAAAAATTCGTTGCAATTACTCCAGCTATATCTAAAATTAAATTAGGTTTCCCAATCATTCTTTTGTTTCACCTTTCCAAAAATATGCCTCTAAATTTGATTACAGTTTTTTTTACTAACCTGCCAGTTTGTTAATTAATGTTCAAAAAAAGGCTGTGAATCCTGACTAGATAAATGTACCCGTTACCCATCCAAGAAGTGCACAAACCATGCTTTCACCACAGAGAATGAAAATAGTTAGGATGTGTCAATACTGATACTGACCTTGAACCCGTCGACCAATCCATATCCATGATTTGCAGCTTTCTCAATTTTTTTAAACACATGAGACGTTTTCTCTTTGGTACTGTCTTTTTTCGAGGACAAATAAGTTAATTTTCATGGTAGTTGAAGAAGATTCTATTATTTTCTAAGTTTTAATTTTTCTAATCTTTATTTCTGAACAATGTATAAATATTTTTGTTTGTGAAAATAAAAATATTTCATGTTGTAATTTCCTTTTACTCAACGGAAGGATTTCATCATATCCCCACTCATCAAGTCCTTTTCTTCCACCGAAGACAATTCCATTAGGCCGATTACTGTAAACATTTCTTGTAATATCAAAATCCATTAAAAACTTACGAACGTTTAACCACTGAATTTCATATATCCCCGCACCTTCTTCATATTGCTCAATGCCCAATTAATTTTGGTCGGGTCCTTTCTTTTCCCATTTTCTTAATTCAATAGTATAAGAGAAACAACCTTACCATCATGAAATGAATGGTTTTTTAAAAAATTTGATGAATTTTTTTAAAATCTAGGTAATAGTTTCTTTAATTCATTTGCATAGCCCACTACATCTCAATGGTCATCTCTACAAAATACTTCATTGAATAATTCTCCTCAAACTATCGAATTTACTTATCAAATATTATCTCAGAAAATGGCCCGTTCGCGGAATATAAGTTTAACGACACTCTTCAACTATCCTTCCACTTTTATACAAAAAATAAGCGATAATCCTTCTTGGATCATCGCACCGTTAAAATAAGGGAAAGTATTGTAATGTATTGAAAATTATATAAACCCTTGTTTCAGAACACATTCGAGATTCGGGACATCAATCCATCACTTTTTCACCTCTATTATCTCAGGTATGGTCGTCCAGTACGATGGGTCTTCTAAACCAAGACGCCAAATCCCGATTCCTTTCAAGTCATATTTTTCTACAAGGTCTAACTTATACCGAAGACTCTTGCTATTCTCAAACCATACCTGGTGGCTATGTTGCTCTTTATCTACGTAACTGAAATGAGGTGTTTTTGAATCGGAGTCCCATATCACTTTCGCTTTATACTTTTCTTTCAGATCCATTAACTGTTCATAGGAGCTATATTCAGCTTTGTCTGCAGTTGTATCCCAGTCCCATCCATAACCTGCGATACCGAGTATTATTTTTGATGGTGGTACTTCCTGTTTTAAGGCATAACGAATCGTTGCTTCTGTCCAATCAACTGATGCTGTTGGACCAGGTTTTGTTCTTGGGTTGTGTTCATCGTAGGTCATAATCATTAACCCATCCGCATATTGGCCAAGTTTTTCGTAATCAAACCACGCAGACCAGGGATTGGCGCGGGAATCACCAGTGTTTGCCGGGACTGAAACCGTCACTACTTTTCCATCATGATGCAGAGCATCGGACAATTCTTTTATCATCAGACTAAAGGAATTTTTGTCAGTCAAATTCAAATTTTCCATGTCGATATTGATACCATCATATTTAAACTGAGCTATTTCATTGCGAAGGTTCTGAATGAAAATATCCCGGTTTTTATCGTTATTAAGTACATTACCCGCTACTTGTTTTCCTTTCTCCACGGTTTCATAGAAGAGATTATGTACAACCATATATACCTTTAGGTTTTTATCATGAGCACTCTGAATAACCTTTCGTTTATGATCCGATTTAACAGAAGCGATAAGATTGCCTGGACGTTTATCATCAAGCTTATACCAAAAAGGAGCAATACTGCTTAAACTAGAAAATTGCGAGTTAACTGTAGGTTGAGACCCTGGATACACTCCTTCCTGTTCTGTGTAGAAACCTAACACTTCACGAGGAGTTTTATCAATTTTTGGTACCTCCTCACTTTTTACCTGACTACATGATGATAATAATAAAAAAAACATGACTAACGAAATAATCGTGAATGTTCGAAAATAAATCCTCTCCATACTACACCTACTTCTAATTTGGTTATTACTAAGTTGATTAGAAAAGGTGTTTCTTATTCATGAATTGTCCTCTCTCCCTTTAAAGGATTTCAGAAATAAGAGTAGTTCGGTTTTATAGTGGATTAAGAAACTATGCCTGATTCACTAACCTTACTCCTTTTTAAAAAAAGTATTTATTACTGAATGGACTTGTGATTGTTGAATAGGAGTCGATCTATCATAGTCGAATATTCGTCAGCAACTAGGGCTGCACCAGCACTATTTAAATGTATGCCGTCTAACGTGAAGTGAAGTCCTCGTTTTTTTGATATCCGGTCGATGCTAGATGGATTTTTATAAAAGAGAACATCAAGCATCACTCTCATCACTTTGATATTGACGTAATCTGAACTAGTTACTTTAGAGAGGTGTTTCTCAAATGCGGAATGCATGTCCAGAAAACTTACATTTACATGACTTTTAGAGAGGGATTCGATGATGGAGGATAATTTTTTAATTTCTTTATTTGATTCATTCTGTAAAGTTTCACCCACTAGGGCTGGCGAAACTGTTACCACGTGTATAGAAGACGCAGTAACTATTTCTAATACTATGTTGTAGTACTCCCTAAATTCCTCGGGATCGTTTGCAACAGGCTGTGCTTGGACTCTCAACAATTTTGAATAAACATCATTGACTCCAATCCAAAGGAAAATTAGATCATAATCTAATTTTGTTTTGGTTAAACGTGTATGCAAACTTTTTACCGTCTCCCCTGGTTTGCCGAGATTATCAAATGAAATAGTTGAATAGTTTTCTTTTAAAATGTTCACAAAAGATACTCCCGGACGACCTTCTGTTAAACTATCACCTACTAGTCCAATCTTCATTGTAAAAATCCTCCTTTTTTATGGCCTTCATAAAATAACTATATTAAAAATAGCAATACCATGCTTACCTTATTTCACCCTTATTTCGGTTTTAAATCTTCTTCTAATTGTTTCTCAATCTCATCATTACTTACCTTTTCTATCTGCTCTTCTTTAACATCTAGAT
>NZ_SLUB01000107.1 GCF_004799755.1 Bacillus timonensis
AGATGTGTATAAGAGACAGGTGCGAAATGTCTCTGAGGCAAGACCTCGAAGACAAATCAAGTTCAAATGCTGTGCGAAATGTCTCTGAGGCGTGCTGTCGTGGACAAATCTGCTCAACAAGCTAGATGAAATGTCCGTGAGCAGTCATCTCAGAGACAAATCAAGCTCAAATGCAGTACGAAATGTCTCTGAGACAAGGTCTCGAAGACAAATCAAGCTCAAATGCAGTACGAAATGTCTCTGAGACAAGGTCTCAGAGACAAATCAAGCTCAAATGCAGTACAAAATGTCTCTGAGACAAGGTCTCGAAGACAAATCAAGCTCAAATGCAGTACGAAATGTCTCTGAGGCAAGGTCTCGAAGACAAATCAAGCTCAAATGCAGTACGAAATGTCTCTGAGACAAGGTCTCGGAGACAAATCAAGCTCAAATGCAGTACGAAATGTCTCTGAGGCAAGGTCTCGAAGACAAAACCAACTCAAATCCTGTACGAAATGTCCTCGAGCAACAACCTTGCCTCTTATAAACAAAATATTCAAAGGTTAAGAAGGATTCTTCCTTTTTCTCTCGAACTTTTTAGGTAACTCATTTTCCGATTTTATAAAAGCTTCAACCGACTCATCAAGCAATCTTTCGCGATTCATGTCTTCGTTGACATCAGAATCAACTTCCATCTCTGATTTAAAAACACCATATGTATCATCTGGATCAAAAGAAGGATCATTGTCTTTTTTCATTTGCTATCACTCCTCGTATAGTAGTGTAAGCAATCGAATGAAAAACTACTCTATCTTTTAATAGGTCTTTCGAGCGTTAAAATTTCATCGTCAAGAGAAGCGAATTGTTGATCTACAACCGCTTTTACATCATGGACGGCGGCATTGTAGATATGTGGTGCTAGTTTTTCTTTTACAAAATGTAATACCTGTTCTGCTGCAAATTCGCTGATTTCTTCATCTCTTTCAAGTGAGAAAAATTCCTGGATATCGGAAATCATGAATTGCTGTTGTTCTTTTGTAAGCTTAATAAACAATAAAAACACTCCTTACATTTGAAAGGTGGATTTCGCAATGAAATTGAAAACCATTTTGATCGTCATTCCACTACTTCTTGTCCTACTATACAGTTTTACATACGTACCTCACAAGCTATTTGATATTAATCCTTCCGATGTTTCAAAAATAAATATAGTCGATGGGAATTCGGGATTTAGATTTGATATTACTTCAGAGGAGGAGATCCACCGAATCATCAAAAATTTAAACGAGGTTACGTTTAAAAAGGGGAAGCCCTCGGCAGGCTATATGGGATATCGCTTTGACACAACCATTTACAACAAAAAAGGAGATCCAATGAAAGAACTAATCATTAACTCTAGTGACACCCTTCGATACAAAGGATTCTTCTATACAACAACAGACATCCCACTTGAATATGAATTTATCGATGAAGTAGAGAACCAGAGGGACGGTTCCATTGGCTCTCATTAGTTAATTATGGAAAACAAAAAGATATCTGTCTGGAATTGTTACGGGAGCCCTCCCGAATCTGCTAAGGGTATTTTCCCTTTAAACAAGACATGGTCCATTTTATAGTTTACTTCATATGAAAATTGACGAATTACCTGCTCCTACCATTTGATAATCAAAAATAGAGGTTCATTTTTTTGTGAAATTGAACCGAAGTGTGCCAATAGGTCGTAATTTGCCTAAAATAGTCTATTTATAAAAGAAAAAACATCGAATTTGTCATTGTATTAGGAACAGTTTAGGTTTGTAATGATAACCTGCTCCTTTTTTATTTTTACAGAGTGGGTAAGTTCAATGCTGTATTGATATTATTTAAATCCAAACTGATCTGTTCGTTTGTATCCCAAGCATGGTACCACCCTTTTTCTACCATATATGCTGATATTTGTTCATGCATATCAAGAGCTTCTACTAAATGGCGAGTGAGCATTTCTTTAATTTCCGGTGTTCCTGCCTCCGTAACTGCCATGGCATAATTTCTAACTCCACTTTTAGCTGAAATGAGTAGATCCATTGCAACCACTTGATCCGATAATGCGTCCATGCCAGTTAATGTTTCAATGATTGGATTCATGTTCATTCATCTCCTAATTTACTGCTTAGCGTTGGAAAGGATAGAAGCATATTCTTGTAATTGTCTCGTAGATACATCAATGTCTTGCTGCATAATATCTTTTAATAGCGGATCTGTAACTAATGCTCTCATTGTTTTGGATTTAGTTAAACAAGTGGTCTTAAATGCAGCTACCTCATGGACTTCAAGAACTTCATGTAAGGCGTAATTCATTTTTTCATCTCCTTCCTCAAGGTTTCAACACGACTTTTATACAATCATCCATTTTGGTGTCAAAAATCTCATAGCCACGCTTTGCTTCACTAAGTGGAAGTACATGACTTACGACATCTCCTGGATCAATTTTTCCTGTCGAAACTAATTCAAACATATATGGCATATAATGAATTACAGGTGCTTGTCCAGTACGTATATTGACGTTTCGGTTCATTATATCACCCATTGGGAATCCATTATATCTGCCACCGTAAACGCCTGTAACTTGTATTGTCCCGCCTTTACGCACTGCTTGTGAAGCCATAATAAATGCACTGAATGCTCCACCTTGCAGTTTCATTCCGCTCGCAAGGAACTCTAAATCAGTCATTTTACCGTCCATACCAACTGCATCAATGACAACATCAGCGCCGCCCTTCGTCATTTCCTTCAAATGTAATTCCACATTTTCAAAGTGTTCAAAATTTACAATTTCAACGTTGTTGGTACGTTTGGCGTGTTGCAAACGATAGTCTACATAATCTACGGCAATGACACGCTTTGCTCCTTTTAGCCAACAGAATTTTTGAGCAAAAAGGCCAACCGGACCACAGCCAAAAACAATTACTGTATCTCCATCCTTTACGCCTGCATTGTCAACACTCCAAAAACCAGTAGTCATCGCATCGGCAATAACTGTTAATTTTTCATCTGGTTCCTCACAAGTCTCTGGAATTTTGAAATGAGTAAAGTTGGCAAATGGTACTCTTAAATATTCAGCTTGACCGCCTGGATAACCACCTGTTGTACCAGAATATCCAAAATAGGCACCCATATCACCATTATCATTAGAATTATCACATTGGCTTTCCAAATGGTTTTTACAGTAAGAGCATTCACCGCATGCTATATTAAAGGGAATAATTACTCGATCTCCCTTTTTAAGTTTAGTCACACCTGGGCCAACTTCTTCGACGATTCCCATTGGTTCATGACCGATAACATAGTTTTCTTGCAGGTTAGGAATCATGCCATGAATTAAATGTAAATCAGACCCACATATAGCAGTACTTGTTACTTTAATAATCATGTCATCTGGTTTTTCAATCTTTGGATCTGGAACTTCTTTGACTACAACATTTTTAATACCTTGATACGTTACTGCCTTCATGCTATACAGCCTCCAGTGTTAGTGATCATCAGGTGTCCGGTCAAACATACCTTTTCTATTGGTCTCAACAGGAAATAGATTCATTTTGCCAATCATCAATGTATTGTTGGCAGAGAGTTGATCTAGTTTATACTGTTCACTTAGTTTGTATGGATGGAACCATTTTTTATTAATCATTAGTTCTGTAATTTCTTGATGCATGGCAATACCTTGCATTAACTGGTTTCGTAAGAGGGTTCTAACATCAGGTGATGCGGACTCCGTTAATGCTACAGCAATATTGCGAACACCTTCTTTGGCACGAAGGAGGAAATCCATTGCAAATGTGGTATCAGCTAGCTCAGGTACATGTAACGAGTTTATAGGGTCTAAATAGTCATTATTCAATGAATTGTACTTCCTTTCAATTTATTATAGGTGTTGGTCGGTTTTGAGGAACTGGAGCTTCAAAAGGTGCGCGTTGATAAACTGTCTGTAATTCTCCAAGCGCTTGCATGGACTGTTCAACATCTTTTTGCATTAATGCTCTCAAATCATGATCAAATACGAGTCCTTGCATTAGTTTTGATTTCGCTAAGCAAAGTGTTTTGAAATTAATAACTTCATGTAAATCCAATGATTCATGATTGGCTAATTTTTGATTATCCATTTCTAATTAACCTCCTTATTCGTTGATGCAATCTATTGTATTGTTCCAAAAATAGGAGTAAACATAACATTCTTTCATGTAATATTAAATTGGTAAATTATCTTAATTGGTTGAAATATTCCTAAAGTGCGGGGATTCATTTATTGTGATGTCAGAATATGGAGCAAATGGAATATTAGATTCAAAGGTTGTAATGGAAAACTTTAAAATAAATTCCTTTTACGCGAAAGTTTATCGTTCCTCCACTAAAGGGGAAGGGTAGTTAAAGAAGAATAATTCATCGATAAAATAATGATAATAGGGTTGATATTGTTGTTTTTTAAAACGAGGTGTTCCTCTTGATGAAGCTATTTACAGTAACTGTTATATTAGTTTTCTTAGTTGCTCTAAAAATGCCTAGAAAAAGAACAAGGCATGAGTTATTAGCTACAATACAGTTTGCATTGTTAATAAATTTTGTAACTGATCTTTATCTAGATTTAAAGTACAATCTTTACTGGTATTTTGATAAAGAACAAATAGAGTTGTTGTACCTAGTTGTAGTCCTTGGTGAAATTGCTGTACTGGTAATTATTTTTAATTATTTTCCCCTGAAATCTAATACGAGTAAGAAATTTATATATATCTTGTGTTGGACATGCGTTCTTGTATTACTTGAGTTGTATGCAGTTTATATTAGCATTTTACACTATGGCGAATGGAATATAATTTATTCGGCGCTGGCTTACTTTATTTCAATGTACATTCTTTATTTCGTATTGGACTACACGGCGGATAGTCGAGAAACTCAGTAATAAAGTCGCGATTTCTTTTCAATTAACGGGTGCAAAAACATAAAGGTTTACATTGTAGACGCTTGGAATCAATCCAAGCGTTTAATTTTGTTGAATTATCAACATAGTTATTTAACACAGCAAAAAAAAAATGACGCAAAAGGGTCGTCACTTAACTTTGAGTTAGCTTCATAATTTTTGATTTATTGGAAAAAAACATACTAAACCGCGCTGTTCTATATCTGTCTCTTATACACATCT
>NZ_SLUB01000108.1 GCF_004799755.1 Bacillus timonensis
GCATCAATTTTATCATCCAAAACAGGTATGATTTTAACATATGTTTTGAACAATGACTAATAATTATTAGAAGTCCTAAAATCATTATGCTAATTTTGATGCTAATTTAAACGTAAACTCACATAAACCCCTTTATTACCAACAAAAAAAGAGAAGTGATTCACATTGTGAAACGCTTCCCGAAATATACTGTTAATTGACTTTTTCTCTCCTTGAACCGAACGGGTTATCATAAAGAGCAGGCCCTTTTTTCATTAAAAGGATTTCTGACATATTTTTGATGTCTAGCTCCAGGCACCATCGGCTCGAGGTCATAAGCTAATCGCTTCGGAAGGTAAAATGCACCTTCTGTCAGCGCTTATCTTATGCTTGTCGCCGATAGGCGGGTGCCTTGCGCTTTTCTAAATAAGCCTCAGGACCTAGTGAAAAATATAACTGGGGCTCATTATAGCAAAACAAGAATCAGGATAAGATTGAATCATGAAAGGAGGAAGTAAACATGAAAAAGTTCGGATTGTTTATTCTTGGAGGTATCGCAGCGATTGTGCTTTTATCACATGTAGGTCCAATGATTGGTCTGGCAATCAGCTTAGCGATTCTGTATTTTGCATTTAAAAAGTTTATGAAAACTGACTCAACAGTAGGTAAGGTTATTTGGGCGATTATCGGTGTTCTTGCACTAACAGCATCTGCTTCAAATGTTCCTGCGATTCTAGGACTCGTGGCTGCATACATCCTATATGTTGTCATTAAAAACTGGAAAAAAGAAAAGCACCAAGTCGTTACTGAATCATCTGACCCATTCACTAACTTTGAAAAACAATGGGCTGAATTAAACAAACATTAATTTCTATAGCAAACCACCAAATTAAAAAAGGAGAATGATACAAATGGCAAATTTATTAACTCGAATTAAGGACACAATTTTAGCAGATTTTCATGGCATCTTAGATGAAAAAGAACAGAAAAATCCAATTGCATTGCTTAATCAATATTTACGTCAATGTGAGGCAGAGGTTGAAAAGGTACGCAAGCTGGTAGAGCGTCAGCACTCTCTTAAGGATCAATTTGCAAGAGAACATCGTGAGGCAGCTGCTCTTGCTGAAAAACGTAAATACCAAGCAGGTGTGGCACAGCAAGCAGGCGAAACAGAACTATACGAATTCGCGGTCCAGGAACAGGTTGCATATGAGGAACGTGCTGCTAAATTACAGGAAGCCTTACAAAACGCAGGAGCAGAGCTCATTGGGCTTGAGAAGAAATATGAGGAAATGAAACATAAGCTGAAAGATATGCATATTAAGCGTATGGAATTAATGGGACGGGAGAACATTGCACGTGCCAACCACCGTATGAATCAAGTGCTAGACACAAATGCATATACAAATAAAACATCAAGGACTTTTGAAGAGATGGAATCTTATCTTGATCGACTTGAAAATCAAGTAAATTCCTCTTATAATCGCAACACAATTGATGCAAGAATCGCTCAGCTCGAAAAACAAGTGAAAAATGAAGAAACAGATTCTATTTCTTAGTAGAATCATGGTATTCTAAAGAAGACGTAGACAATCTGCGTCTTCTTATCCCAATTTACGAATAATTCAATGCATTCAATGGAAGGGAGGCTCCGAACCTTGTTAAATAAAATAAAATCAGACAATCTTAATGCATTTATTCTCTTTGGAATTATTTTATTAATTATCGAAATTACATTTTTTAATGGCGGGGTCATCTTCTCTTTTATTATATCGTTTGGATGTATTTATATTGGTCGTAAAAAATTGCCGCGAACCTTTGGGAAAATCCTGTTTTGGTTTGGGTGGATTAGTTTAGCTCTTACCATTTTAGGTATGATGACAGTCAAATTTTTAATACTGGCAGTTCTGATCTATTTACTCATTCAATTTTTTCAATCAAAGAAAAACCCACAATATATAAAACCAGAAATAAAAGAATCACAAAAATCATCCGCACAGGAACCGATTTTAAAACGTCAGCCATTGTTCTGTAACAACATCTTTGGTCAACAAAAAACTCCGGAATACGTATATGAATGGAACGATGTGAATATACAATCCGGAATTGGCGATACCATTATTGATTTGAGTTACACCGTACTGCCAAAAGGGGAGTCGGTCATATTTGTTCGAAATGTGATTGGAAATGTTCAGGTCTTTGTTCCATATGAGATTGAAGTGAAGGTCCATCACTCCGTTCTTTACGGTGCAACCACGATTTTTGAAAATCATGATGCGAAGACGCTGAACCAAACCCTACATTATCAAACTGAACAATATGATTATGCTGAACATAAGTTGAAAATAATAACCACAGTTGGCGTCGGGGACCTTGAGGTGAAACGAGCATGAGTACCGTAAAAAGGCAAATTATTGTTGGTATTTGTGTCTCGGTGTTTTTATTTGTAGCAGCACACGTCATCATGTTTATGGCATTTCCGTTAGCTAAATGGGCTGAACTTTGGCAAACACAACTGATGGATTTGCCTTATATCATTCTTGCCATAAGCCTTAGCTTAATAGCTGGACTTATTTTTGGTATGATCTCTGGTGTCATATGGAGAAAACAATTGCTCTCTTTATCTGATGCAGTCTATCAGATTGAACAAGGAAGGACACTTCCTGAGATTCCTGAAAACCAAACGGCTGAAATCACTACGATTTGGGAACGAATAAAAAAGGTTCAAACCCATATTGCTGAACAAACAAAACTCTCTCAAAAACTTGCGAATGAAAAAGCGGAGGACCAAGAAAAGCGTATGCAAAAAATTGTGTCCGAGGAGCGCAATCGGTTAGCTCGTGAACTTCATGATTCGGTGAGCCAGCAACTTTTCGCAGCATCCATGATGATGTCAGCGATTAATGAGTCAAGGACAAATACGAATGATCGTGAGACCAAACAGTTTAAGCTTGTTGAAGAAATGATTCAACAATCTCAGCTTGAAATGAGGGCGCTTTTACTCCATTTGCGTCCTGTTGCCTTAAAAGGAAAGACGCTACAGGAAGGGATTGGAGAGCTACTAGTTGAACTTGAACAAAAAGTACCAGTCTCCATTGAAAAGAAAATTGAGGAGTTCCAAATTGATAAAGGAATCGAGGACCACTTATTCCGTATTCTACAAGAATCAGTTTCAAACACCCTCAGACACTCGAAAGCAAATCAGTTAGAAGTCCTGTTAATTAAAAGGGATGATTTTGTGATTTTACGGATTGTTGATGACGGAATTGGATTTGATGTCGAACAAGCGAAGACAGGCTCCTATGGGCTCCAAAATATGTATGAACGTGCAGTCGAAATTGGCGGTACGATGCGTATTGTAAGTCTTAAAGAAAAAGGAACTCGGATAGAAGTGAAAGTACCAATGCTAGAGGGTGATGAAAATGATTAAAGTACTATTTGTCGATGATCATGAAATGGTAAGGATTGGGGTTTCATCCTACTTATCAGCACAGCCAGATATTGAAGTTGTTGGAGAAGCAGATGACGGGAAAAAAGCAATTGAACTCGCATTAGAGCTTCGACCTGATATTATTTTAATGGACCTCGTGATGAAGGAAATGGACGGAATTGAAGCAACCAGGAGAATCATTGAAAGTTGGCCAGAAGCTAAAATCATCATCGTAACAAGTTTTATTGATGACGAAAAAGTATATCCAGCGCTCGAAGCCGGCGCAACAAGCTATATGCTTAAAACCTCAAAGGCAAGTGAAATCGCTGAAGCGGTTCGCAAAACGCACCACGGTCAATCGGTTCTAGAACCAGAGGTTACGGGGAAAATGATGGTCCGGATGAGACAAAAGGACACCCATCTTCCGCATGAGGAGCTAACAAACCGTGAAATGGAAATTCTACTTTTAATCGCTGATGGGAAAACAAATCAAGAAATTGCGGATGAACTATTTATCGCTTTAAAAACCGTAAAAGTACACGTAAGCAACATCTTAAGTAAGCTCGAAGTTCAAGATCGGACGCAGGCAGTTATTTATGCTTTTAAACACTCTCTTGTAAAATAAGACAAAATTATATAAATTTCGACAAAAAGACACAGATTACTACCTGTGTCTTTTATTTTTTGGTAATATAGATAAAAGAGATATAAGTCATTTTACCTCATATGGGTAAAAAGAACCATTTTTAAATTGCCATATTTTATACGATAAAGGAAGATTTTTATACCAAAACTACTATTCAGTTTATAGGACAGATGGTATATACTTGAAAAGTCGATAATTGACGAATCTCGTCTGTGACTTTAGTACCCTTTTTGTAATTTAAAAAGGATTTTTGCATATATATATAGCTGTCTCTTATACACATCT
>NZ_SLUB01000109.1 GCF_004799755.1 Bacillus timonensis
ATATAAGCCTAAACCAGTCCAAGCAACAGAGCGTCAGCTATGTTTGTTTGACGTGTCATGAGAAAGAAGAGATTCCTATTAACGTGGTAAGGGATTTCGATTTAATGGATGATGGAGATCCGACAATTCCTCCTATGTTTGCATGTGAAAAATGTGGGGGTAAAATGTATCCAGAGTATTATAAAGGGATACATGGCATAGAGTACAAATTATCGGATATTCTCTAACCATGAAAAGGACCGGGCTATGCCCGGTTTTTCTTATTACCCCTCTATAAAATCTGAATTGATTAGTTTATAATAAAAATGATGCACAGTTTCACAATTGGAAATGATAATCACCAAGCGAGGGGCTGGGATATATTTTGGAGAAAAAAGAGTGGTATTTGGAATATGAAATTGCAAAAAATCGCCCAGGACTACTTGGGGATATATCTTCTTTATTAGGAATGCTTTCGATAAATATAGTCACAATAAATGGTGTAGACGATCGTAGAAGGGGAATGCTTTTATTAAGTGATAATAAAGAGCAAATTGAAAGACTTGAATCAATTTTACATACAATGGACACGATAACCGTTACAAAGCTTAGGGAACCTAAGCTTCGCGATAAGCTTGCGGTAAGACATGGTCGATATATACAGCGCGATGCAGATGATAAGAAAACATTCCGGTTTACTCGGGATGAATTAGGGCTTCTTGTTGATTTTATGGCTGAGCTCTTCAAGCAGGAGGGGCATAAGCTAATTGGAATACGTGGGATGCCAAGAGTAGGTAAAACTGAATCTGTCGTGGCTGCAAGTGTTTGTGCGCATAAAAAATGGTTGTTTGTATCCTCGACTTTATTAAAGCAAACAATGAGAAATGAGTTAATTCATGATGAGTATAACGTTGATAATCTTTTTATAATCGATGGTATAGTTTCGACAAAACGTGCAACTGAAAAACATTTACAGTTAGTTAGGGAGATCATGAGACTTCCTGCAGTTAAATTAGTGGAGCATCCCGATATATTTGTACGTAATACCGAGTATACTTTAAATGATTTTGATTATATCATTGAACTTCGAAATGATCCTGAAGAAGAAATTACATATGATATTGAATACCAACATTTTTCTGAGTCCAATTTTTCAGGTTTTGATTTTTAATTTTTATGTAAATATACTAGCAAAACCTTTACTGTGAAGGATAAAAATGCTAGTATTATGAACGCGAATATGTGAATAGGTATCCGAGAGTTGGTAGGTGAATAAAATGACTGAATTAGGTACTCGACTAAAAGAAGCGAGAGAACAAAAAGATTTAAGCTTGGATGATTTACAGCAAATAACGAAGATTCAAAAGAGATATTTGGTTGGTATTGAAGAGGGGAATTATTCCGTCATGCCGGGTAAATTTTACGTCCGTGCGTTCATTAAACAATATGCTGAAGCAGTCGGGCTAAATCCTGAAGAATTATTTGAGGAATTTAAGTCGGAAATTCCTGGTACATATAATGATGATATCCCTGAACAAATTTCTAGAGTACAATCAAGAAAACAAATTTCTTCGACAAGTTCAAAGGTCATAGATAAAGTACCAATCATTATATTAGCTCTTTTCCTTCTTGGCGGAGCGATGACGATCTATTGGTTTGTATCCAAAAAAGATGTTGCCGAGGAACCGGAGACAAAACTTGAGAGTCAGGAAACCGAATATGATGAATCCAAAGATCCACCTCCTGTTCAGGATGAGCAAAAAGAAAAACCGAACGAAGAAGAACAGGTAGCCGGTGAAACAGATAATGCCCCTGCCGAAGAAGAGGAACCAGTGGAAGAGACTCCAGCGCAAGAGCTAGTCGAAATTGAAAAAGAAACAAGTACCGCAACATATGAGTTGAAAAATACGGATTCATTTAAGGTTAAACTTACCGCTAATGCAGGTGGAAAAGCATGGGTTGCGGTTAGAAATAGACAAGGTGAAAAATTTGTCTGGAAAAACATTGCGGATGGGCAAATAGAGGAAGTAGATTTGTCTAATCAGTCAGAGGTTATCTTCAATATTGGAAAATCTTCAGACCTGGCCATTGAGATAAATGGTGAACCATTCCAATATCCATTTAATACTGGAGAAGTCGTACAACAGATTTTCACTATAAAGTACACTCCAGGAACCGAGGAATAACAAAAAGTCATCATTATGATGGCTTTTTGTTTCGTATAAGTGGTATTATCACTATTATAGATATTTAGTATATTGTTGGAGGTATGAATTTTGAATTTACCAAATAAGATTACAGTGGCAAGAATTTGCCTAATTCCACTATTTTTAATTATTATGTTTGTTCCGTTTGGATGGGGCGAGGTTTCAATTGGCTCAATGTCCGTACCCGTTGCCCATTTAGTCGGTGCAATTATTTTTATTGTAGCTTCTAGTACAGATTGGATTGATGGTCACTTAGCAAGGAAGCATAATTTAGTAACGAACCTTGGAAAGTTTTTAGACCCACTTGCAGACAAGCTTCTAGTATCAGCAGCGTTGGTCAGTTTAGTCGAATTTGGCTTAGCACCGGCCTGGATGGTTGTTATTATCATTAGTAGAGAGTTCGCGGTTACTGGCTTACGTCTTTTATTAGCAGAGGGTGGCGAGGTTTCGGCTGCGAAAATGCTAGGAAAGATAAAAATGTGGGCTCAAGTTGTAGCTGTTTCTGCGTTATTATTACATAATTGGCCGTTTGAATTTCTTTCCATCCCTTTTGATATGATTGCGCTTTGGGTTGCCGTCATATTTACGATTGTTTCAGGATGGGATTACTTCGCGAAAAATAAAGGGGTTTTTGCAAACTCCAAATAGGATGGTGAGATTCTTAAATGAATGCTGAAATAATTGCAGTAGGCTCTGAACTCCTTTTGGGTCAAATTGCAAATACCAATGCACAATTTCTCTCCAAACAGCTTGCTGAGCTTGGAATCAATGTTTACTTCCATACAGTTGTTGGTGACAATTCCGAACGTTTAGAGAAAGTGATTAACATAGCACAATCACGTTCCGATTTAATTATTTTTACCGGCGGATTGGGTCCAACAAAGGATGATTTAACAAAAGAAACGATTGCAAGGGTTTTAGGAAGACAGCTTGTATTTGATGAAACAGCCCTACGTAGTATAGAAGATTTCTTTAAGAAAACAAATCGCCATATGACTGAGAATAATAAAAAGCAAGCTCTTGTCCTTGAGGGTTCTGAAATCCTTCCTAACGATCATGGAATGGCACCTGGAATGGGACTAGAAGTCGATAAAATCACGTACATGCTTTTTCCAGGTCCTCCTAAAGAGCTTAATCCAATGTTTCTTATATACGGTGCACCCTTCTTATTAAAAGCATTAGGTGTTGTTGAACGAATTGAATCTAGAGTATTGCGTTTCTTTGGTATTGGGGAATCTCAGCTCGAAACAGAGATTGAAGACTTAATCGATACACAAACAAACCCTACGATTGCACCATTGGCAAGTGATGGCGAAGTTACCCTTCGTTTAACAGCAAAGCACAGCTCTCTTGATGTCGCAAATAGATTATTAGATGATACAGAGGCACAAATCTTAAAGAGAGTAGGCAAGTTCTTATATGGCTATAACTCGACTTCACTAGTTAATGAACTTATGAATAAACTAAAAGCGCCTGGTCTAACGATAGCGAGTGCTGAAAGTTTAACAGGTGGCTTGTTCGCGGAAGAATTAACGAACATAGCTGGCTCTTCCGCGGTTGTGAAGGGTGGAGTTGTTTGTTATACAAATGAAGTGAAGGAACATGTGCTACATGTGAAGAAGGAAACTCTTGAAACGGAAGGGGCTGTTAGCCGTTCAACCGCCCTACAGCTTGCTGAGAATGTGAGGAAGCTCTTAAATTCCGACATTGGGATAAGTTTTACAGGGGTAGCGGGACCAAGTGAATCGGAGGGGAAACCGGTAGGTACGGTATATATCGGAATATCCTATTTAGATCAACCAACAGAGGTATATCCATTACAATTAGCTGGTTCACGTCAAGGAATCAGAACTAGAACCATTAAATATGGGTTCTATTATTTGCTCCAATTATTAAGCAAACAGGGAAACTGATATTTTTATTAAAGACGATCATTGATAGATCGTCTTTTTCTGTGAAAATAATCCCCGGGTTTAAATCTCACCCGATCTGTTTATCCTAATACTAACTTAATTTTGACAATAGGAAAGCAGAGCTACCTAATCTTTATGGTTACTCGAATAATATTTCTATT
>NZ_SLUB01000110.1 GCF_004799755.1 Bacillus timonensis
CTAGGTTAAACTGTATTTGAGTCATTTTTATTCCTCTTTTCTATGTTTTTCTTGGTCGTTAAACATTGTTGACAAAAAGGAATAAAATGACTCATTTTCTTTTTACACAATTATACGGACTTAATCGTTGGTTCCTGATCTACCAGCCTAAAACCCCATAAAAAAACAGCCCTACATATGTAGGACTGTTTTGTGATCTTATTTATAGGTTAAATTATAATTTAACTACGTTAGATGCTTGAGGTCCACGGTTACCTTCAACGATTTCGAAAGAAACTTCTTGACCTTCTTCTAAAGTTTTGAAGCCATCGCCTTGGATTGCTGAGAAGTGTACGAAAACATCGTCTCCACCTTGTACTTCGATGAATCCGAATCCTTTTTCGCTGTTAAACCATTTTACTTTACCATTTTGCATGAAATATGCCTCCTAAAAATGAACACACAAACCATTTGTGCATCGAAAAATTTAACCATTGTACACTTACATAAATCTAAAACAAATTCACATATAACTTCAGAAGATAAGCCGAAATTAACGTTCTTTCTTTCTTTAAACTTATATAACGCAACAAAATGGTCTATTTCATCATAGCACTCTAGTTTAAGAGAGTCAACCAACAATTATGAAAATAGTCATTTTTTCACAATTGGTGTATAGACATGCTTTTTACCCAAAAAGCTTCACATATTCACCGTAGCCTTCTTTTTCAAGATCTTCTTTCGGTATAAAACGAAGTGCTGCGGAGTTGATGCAATAGCGCATTCTAGTTGGACCAGGCCCATCATAAAATAAATGTCCTAAATGGGAATCTGCTGTATTACTTCTAACCTCCGTACGAATCATGCCATGGGATGTATCAAGCTCTTCGACAATTTCTTTTGCATCAATCGCCTTAGTAAAACTTGGCCAGCCACAGCCTGCATCATATTGATCCAACGAGCTGAACAATGGCTTGCCTGAAACAATATCGACATAAATGCCCTCTTTTGCATTGTTCCAAAACTCATTTTGAAACGGTGGTTCTGTACCTTGTTCTTGTGTCACGTAATACTGCATGTCGGTCAGGTTTTTCTTCGCCTCTTCAAATTCCTTTGCAGCCCAATGTTTTCTAATAAATGTATCCCTTCCAGAGCCTTTGCGATAACGATTATAATGTTCTGGTTTCTTTTTATAATAATCTTGATGGTACTCTTCCGCACGATAAAATTCCTTTGCAGGAAGAATTGGGGTTACGATTGGTTTTGAAAAAATCCCGCTTTCAGCTAGCTTTTTCCTAGACTCTTCCGCAACTTTTTTCTGTTCCTCCGTATGATAGAAAATCGCTGTGCGATAGGAATCTCCACGATCGTAAAATTGTCCGCCCGCATCGGTTGGGTCGATTTGCTGCCAAAAAAGTTCAACTAGTTTTTCATAAGGAAAGATGTCTGGATTATATGTAATTTGTACGGCTTCGTAGTGTCCTGTTGTATCAGAACATACTTCTTCATAGGTCGGGTTCTCTTTCGTTCCCCCAGTATAACCTGAAACAACCTCAATAATTCCTGGCTGTGTATCAAACGGCTTAACCATACACCAGAAGCAGCCACCTGCAAAGGTTGCTTTTTCAACTTTTTCATGTGTATTTTCCATTTGCCCTCTTCCTTTCTCCTTTTGCTTGGTTTTATTATATCACTTCTGGCACGTGTTCAAAAAAATACGCTCATATTTATTCCAGAAAAGGAAAAAGTAAAAAATAGGAGGTGCAAAAATGAGTAGTCCTTATTTATGTCCTAATTGTAAAACCAATCGCTCAAGATTTAATATTATTGAACAAGTGCCAAAGTCGGTTAAAATGGACCCGCAAAGCGGCGAAATTGTTGAAGAATACACCGCAAACCTTGACCCATTCCATGTCCCATACCGAGGTCCAGAAATCAAAGTACAATGCGGCGTATGCGGCCTCATCGAAGACGAACAATCCTTCGTCAAACGAGCACAAAACTATAAAGGGTAAGGGAGCACAGGAACTTGGCAGCCAAGCTGGCCACGGTTGCCACGGTTGCCACGGGGGTTGCCACGGGGACGGTTCTTGTGGTTCCCAAAACACACAAAAGGGACCCTTCCCTTGTTACCAGTAGTTTCAACTGGACCAAGAGAACCGTCCCTCTGGTTCCTTAATACCCTTCCTGTTTTACTCGGAAGAATCGCTTGATAATGGAGATTCGGAGTTCGATGAGTGGCTGGGTAATTGCACGGATTGTTTTGGATGAAAGTAGCAATGTTAATAGTAAGGATACGAACACCAAACTTGCAAAATTGCCAGTATCATTAATTACGTCGAGCCAATCGCTGTTTCGGAAATATTTAATCACAAAGCCGTGTAATAGATAGACATACAATGTGTGTGTTCCCCAGCTTGTGAAGAAATATTTATTTTTCGGTAATAAGGAGTAAAATGCTATTGTCATCACAATTGATATTGCATAAACTGCTAGTCTTATGAGCCCGCCTAGATTTTCCTGTGAAAGTGTCTCATACGACTTTGACCCCAACAGCCAACCCGTATTGAAATCTGGAACAAAATAATAGCCAATAAAAATCGCCAACAAGAGTACTGCTGATCCTACTTGGACCGCCGGACGTTTCAACGCAGTAAAATGCTCTTTTTTACAATAGAATCCTAGTAAGAATAAAGGAAAAAAGACAAATGTCCGTGATAAACTCAAATAATTCTCCACAAATGGAATATAGCCTACCCCTACCCCAACGATAACCGCAAGTGCTAACGACCATTTCATCGGTAACTTTGTATAGCCATAAAGCATCACATTCCAACAGAATAAACTAATGAGAAACCAAAGCGACCATTGCGGATTAAATGGTTCAAAAAAGAGCGACTGCCCATTATATAGGAAGTAATAATAAATTGTATAAATTAGCTGAAAAATCAAATACGGAATCAATAACTTTTTCGCCGTCTTTTTAATGTAGCCTTCCTTCTTAAATCCCTTTGCAAAATATCCCGAAACTAAAATGAATGCAGGCATATGAAAGGAATAGACGAAGTGGTAAATTGTCATGATGATTTTATGATCATCAATAAAGGGCTGGATAAAATGTCCAAAGACAACCAGGAATATTAGGATAAACTTCGCGTTATCAAAATAATACTCTCGCTTAGTAGCCATCATATAACCTCCATACTATTGTTATCGTATTATAGCATCGCAAAGAGGTATTTTATGCCGTTGTCTTTGATTTGTAAATTTCTTTTTAAAGTCTAAGACCTGTTTGTAATTATACTGAAAAATCTTAATCAAATTGAAACAAACTGTAACAACTGTTATCCCTGTGATTCATATCATCTACTCTTGCCTTAGTTGGTTTTATAATGAAGGTGAGGTGATGGTATGGCGAAGGATTGGTCGATTGATTTAGAACATGGGGATTATCAGCATAACCGAGCATTAGTGATCGAGGATGGGTTGAAGGCAATCGAGGAAACGGAAAAAGGCTGTTATGTCAATCTCGTCACGCCTGCAAGCTTTGGCAACCCAATTCATTATCTCGCAGAAGCTATAAGTCATAAGTTTGAAACTGAAGTGACCTATAAATACATTGATCAATGTGGGTGTGGTGGCTATGTTTTTCGCGTCTGGAAAAAATAAAGAAATCGTACAAAGACTAACGGAGTACGGAAACCAACAGGTGGTCGTGAATTGGTACGAGGATGAGCAATTACTTGCACGTGACGGATTCTCCTTTTCCCATATACAAATTGAGGATGGTTTTCTATTTTTTATGAAAGACCAATTAGCGAAACAAAAAATACCACTTACAAACTACAAAACAATTGAAATCCTCCCCGATTTTAGGGACTTTTATCAATTAACAAACGAAACCAAAGCTTTACAAATTTATTTTCCCCATTAAAAAGGGACTGTCCGATAAGTCCTAAAAAATAAGGCAAGGGGGAAAAACAATTCGTTTTTCTCCCTTGCCCTTTTTGAGTTTTTCGATTTTTCTCTGAAAGTAACTGGCGGATGCCTGCTACTTTCAGCATATTGTGGGCTAATGCCACAATCCCAAACTCGACATGTACTTTGTCGAGCCCCCGCAAGGAAAATCTGCGGAACGACCTATTGCCCTTGATGTGACCGAACACACTTTCTACCTCAACTTTACGTTGAGCGTAG
>NZ_SLUB01000111.1 GCF_004799755.1 Bacillus timonensis
AGATGTGTATAAGAGACAGAAGAAATATTCTCCTTGTCATCGTGTTAATTGCTTTACTGTATTTATTACCAATGTCAATTTCATTAATTTTAGCCTTTTTAACGGCTCTATTATTGGAGCCAGTTGTTAATTTTTTAATCACAAATTACCGATTCAAACGAATCTATTCTGTTACCATAACCTTTGTTGTTTTCATGGTTTTTGTACTGTTTTTGGGCTATTTATTAGTCAATGTCATTATTAATCAATTGATTACGGTTGTGAAAAATATACCGTTCTATGTCTCAAGTATTGATACGGACCAAATCATTGCAACTTTTCAAAAATTTGAAACCTATTTTGAAGATTTGCCAAAGGAAGTCTTGGATTCAATCATGAATACATTGTATTCCTTCCAGGATTTATTGATTGTGGTAGCAAGGAATATTACAGAAGGGACGTTTGGTTTTGTTTCCAGTCTTCCACAACTATTGTTAGAGCTAATTGTGTATTTAGTTGCAGCTTTCCTTTTCATGAACGATCTTCCAGGAATTAAAAACAGGCTTAAGGATATGTTGCAGGAGAGTTCAATTGAAAAGGTAAAGATTGTAACCACTCAATTGAAAAAGATATTTGTTGGCTTTTTAAAAGCACAAATCGTACTTAGTGGCGTCACATTTATCATCACTTATATTGGACTTTGGATTTTAGATGTGAAGTATCTGTTAATACTTTCGTTGCTCATTGTTCTTGTCGATTTACTACCAATCCTAGGAACGGGATCCTTTATTGTACCGTGGGCCGTTTTTGTGTTAATTAACGGCAACACCAAACTTGGAGTAGGATTATTAATTCTATTCGTACTCATTACAGTGATTCGAAAAATTATCGAACCAAAAGTATATTCGCAAAGCTTTGGCATTAGCGCCTTAGCAGCCCTAATTAGCATGTATTTAGGATTTAAAATAATTGGGATAGTTGGTTTATTACTAGGACCGCTTCTCGTTATCCTTTACGATTCATTAACAAAAGCGGGAGTCATCAACCTTAGCTTTAAATCGGATAAAATATAAGAAAAGCTACCTCAAAGGGTAGCTTTTTCACTTATATGGCTTCTTTTATTTTTGTTTCTAAAAAGGTTTTAAATGCTTCTAGGTCACTTACGTTATCAAAAGCTGCTTGAGCAGTGCTATTGTTCCCGCCACCTTTTCCGTGGTAATTTTTTAATTCTTGTTTAAACAATTGACCACATTGAACTGGGATTGAACCATTATGTGAGATAAGCAACTTATTCTCAAGTGTAGTAGTAAAAATCACACATTGATTTGAAGATTCATTGATCTGTTTTGCAATGCCTTGAATTTCTTTTAACGATTTATCTTCAAAGTTCTGGGTAATGATGGGTTCGTTATGAGTTTGAATCAGTTCCTGAGCTAAAAATTGATTGATTTTTCCTTTTAACTCCTCAATTTCCCTTTGATATTGTTTGTTTTCTGTTTCAATTTTGCTAATTTTTTCAATGAGACCCTCACGATTCGTACTGTACTGATTGCTTAAGGTTGTTAAAACTGAATGTGTTGCTTGATAATCTTTAAGGGTTCGACCACCATAAATAAAGTAAACACGTGTATTTCCTTTACTTTTTTCCGTTTTTAATAGCTTCATCAATCCTAATTCGCCAGTTCTTGACACATGGGTACCCGCACATGCTGATGTATCATATCCTTCAATCTCAACAATCCGCATTTCATTTCCTTCAACATCAGGCATTTTTCGAAGCGGAAGGGCGCCAGCTTGTTCCTTAGTAACAAAATATGTTTTAATTTGCTGGTTTTCATAGATCGCTTTATTCACCTTATTTTCAATATGTAATAGCTGTTCATCACTAAATTCCGGTACACTCAAATCAATTGAGACGGTATCTTTTCCTAAATGGAAGCTTGATGTGTGTGCATCATATTCTTCGATACAAATTGCTGACAGCAAATGCTGACCCGTATGCTGTTGCATATGATCATATCTAAGCTCCCAATCAATCTGACAATCAACTACCTTGTTTTCTGGGGGATGAGGGAGTTTATGATAGACTTCGCCAGCTTCCTGAAAAACATCCATCACTTTAATATTGTCAATCAAGCCAGTGTCTGAAGGTTGTCCGCCACCTTCAGGATAAAATGCAGTTTCCTTAAGAGTAATAAAGCAGTGATCATCTTTTGTGATCATATTGGTAACTTCCGTGGTCCAGTTTGTTAAGTATGGATTTTCATAATATAACTTTTTTGTCATCTAGTATTCGATCCTTTCGACTTTAGATATTAAAAACATACTAGAAAAATAAAAAAGATTCAATTATGAGTTGTAATAAATAGAAGG
This sequence comes from Bacillus timonensis, assembly GCF_004799755.1. GTDB lineage: Bacteria > Bacillota > Bacilli > Bacillales > Bacillaceae_L > Ferdinandcohnia > Ferdinandcohnia timonensis_A. The sequence goes on from NZ_SLUB01000111.1 coordinate 2,353, forward strand.
GAGGAGGAGCAATTTAAGAGTAGATAAGGAGGCAATTGATATGGAAGTGAACGGTCTAATTAGTGGAGAAATTGAAGAAAATGCATTTGTTTTAACTAAATTTAAGCATATGGATACGCAATCTGTTATAAGCAGAGAAAGGCTTGAGGCAATTTGCAATTATTTAATGAAAAAAGTAGATAGTGGGGAACAGGAGCATTTCATCACCTTAAATGATCAGATGCCAGTTAGGATTAATCATTCTGAGATGGAGGAGCTCCTGCAAGAATTGAATGATATTCGCGGGAGGTTGATGTAAGAATAAATTTTTAGTTCAGAAAAAAATATTTTAGTTTATCATAACTATATTATGTAAACTAAAATAAAAAAATCAAAGGGAGGGCTGGAATTACAAATTTCGATATTTATCGATGATAAATTCCATCCCAATTTCGATTAACGTATTTGTGTGTGTATGAAGTCTACGTGCACGATCTTTTAGCATTTCATATTGAACATGACTAAATGTTGTGCCCATTTGAATTCTATCCTTAGGTCTAACTGGAGCTTTAAATTCTTTAGGTTTCTTATAAGTGTTTAATACATGATCAATACCTTCAGCGAGTAATTGATTAAACGGTACTTGCATGTGGTTTGCAATTTCTTTTATTTGATTGAGCAAGTCCCGGCTAATTGTTGTATTTTTAGTTACACGATCAGCATTATGCGGTCTAATTTTGCTTTCGTAAGGCATATGAAAAACAACTCCTGACTTAAATTGATAATTAGCGTAGGTGCTTTAAATGCAGTTAAACACATAGATATATGCAACCATGAGTTAGAATTTAAAGAAGTTGATTAGTTTATCTATAATTAAGTTAATTATAGCATTGATTTGCTGTATTTTGCTTTATTCCAACTAAGTTCTGAGAATAGATATTATGTAAACTAGAAAAAAGTTAAATAGTTAGGTAGATTAGTTATGTACAAAGACAAGAAAGTCTAAACATGTCTGGCGACACAAACTTCCCCGCCATAAGCAAATAAAAAAATGTCCAAACAATTTTTATGAATTATTTGGGCATTTCAACTTCTTAAGTATATTTTCAATAGTTTTGTCTTTGTTTGGCCATATGTGAAATTCGGCAGCTTCATTATCTTTAAATGGATATACAATAGTGTAAAATGGTAAATTCTTGTATTTCATAAATGGTCTAGAATAAAAGTAATGAACACTTTTACCCATATCATTGTGTGCTACTATCAACCAATTTAATAAGTAATTATGTAACAGATGTGCAAAAAGCCTATTGAAAGTATATTTCGTTATAGTCAAATTATCTGGGCTTACATAATGAAGAATGGATGGTTCATTACCATATATCGTTTCAACTTTCTCGTTATACAATCCAGTCATTAATTCAATATAAATATTAAAAAAGTAATCGGAATCAGATCTAGTATAAAAATCCACTTGATTTTCAGCGATTTTTCTTTTTCTATAAGTGTGCACATGCCAATTAATCTCATGGTCTTCTATATGTCCTCTCCAATGGGCATATGCGGAAACAAAAGGACAAATAGATTCACTATGCGTAAAGCCTGTCTCTTATACACATCT
>NZ_SLUB01000112.1 GCF_004799755.1 Bacillus timonensis
CTCTATCTAAGTTTTCAATTTCATTTTTTAAGGCTGATACAATTTCTTCATTAAAGAAAGAAAACAATAAGTTTTTTTTAAAAAAACTTATTGTTTTCCAAGCAAAATTTGCTTTTACATGCCCAATTTTTACTTTTTTATATTTTAAATTACTTGAAAACTCTCCAACTTTTTCATCAGATGAACATGATAGAACATAAACAAAGTTTTCCTTCGCTAATTCCTCAATTAATGGTTTCAACAAGTTTCCTGAAGCGGAAATTTCCGGATAATATCCTCTTACAATAAAAAGCAATTTTTTCATGTCCTCACACTCCATCTTTTAGAGAAAATCCACACTATATTAAAAATTACAAACGGCATAAACATAAGTGGGTTATCAAAGATAATATTATTTGCAGGTATAAATAATAGCATAATAATATAGAGTGGAAGCAGTATAATTGCAAAGATATTTTTTTGTTCTTTTGCGTCTTTTAACACTAAACAAAACAAAAACCCAATAATCGCCATTATGACTAAAACACCATAAATCCCAACATCATTTGCGAACCATACATAAATGGTATGCCAGTTAACTCTTGAATCCCATAAGGGATCCATCTTATATTGATAAGTTCTTTCCCAAATATTAATATCTAATAAACTTTGCATATTAGATATTAAAAATCTTCCACTTCCAAAACCATAAGTAGATTCAAAATTATATAACGATGTTAAACTTAAAGCATAATACCCTTGTGAAACATAAGACATGGCTAACATAATAGGGACACTTAGTGAAACAGGCAATAACTTAAATAATATGTGTTGTTTGTCAATTTCTATATTAAAAACCGTATTTGGTATTTCAGTTAATTGCATTCTGTCCGATATTGAAAAAAGAAAATAGAATAAAGCAAATCCAATGAGCCCCTTTGTAATAAGGTTAATTTTTTCATAACCTCTATTTAACATGAAAATAACTACAAATATAATCGCTATTTTAAAAATCCCAAAATTAGTCCCTTTAATAATAAAAGTTAAAATCTCAGTAACTATTGCAATTGCAACAACAATCTTTTCGAATGTTTTTAATTTAAAGTAAAAAAACAAACCTAATGGAATTGTAAGAAACGTTACAGGAGAAAGCAATGTCATAAACTTTGTAATAACTCCACCTTCCCTTGCTATTTGTATGTTTCTCAAATAGGCTTCCCCAGGATCGGATATACCACCTAAAATATCTTTTATAATAATTAAAGGATTTATGGAACTGGAATAACTAACAAAAGACACATACGAAAAAAAAATACTGATAATAGCCCCGGTTAGAATCATTATTCTTATTTTATTAAAACTTATTACCATTTTTTTATTTTCGATTAGAGTTATTTTCTTTTCAGCAACTAAATAGCCTATTACAAGAAAAAAATTATATAGTAAAATTAAGCTTACTGTTTTGAAAACACTAACATTAGGATAGTTTATTGGTCCAAAATAAAATAATATAACAGATATAAACAAATAGCTTTCCAGTAAAATTAAAGGAAAATATTTTTGTTTCGTTATATGCCTAATTACTTGTTTTGTTTTGTTAATCCTTCCGAATAACTTAGTCTTCAAACTGTTTTCTCCACCTATTAATATTTTCAATTGGAATTTTAATTTCCGTTGCTAATTGGCTATTTATCATTTCATTTAATCCTTGAATATTATCTCTTTCAATAATCGGTAAATTAAAGGATTTACTTTTTTCTCTTGCTCTATTATCAATACTTATAATGATTGTTCGAGCCTTTTTTTGCAGCGCTCTTATCCCACCATGAAGTCGCGTTCCAATATAGTCAATATTTCCTTTTTCTAGAGTTTTATTATAAGCATCTAAAGAAGGACTAAGTATTTCTATATTTTTGTGTTTTTGCTCCAAACTCATAAAATATTCATAATCAGATACACCTTGTGGCCAAAAATAAACTATTTTATAGTTTTTAGCCAATATATCTATTAGCAGATTATCCTTTTCGATATCTCTGTTATAATCAGTTATGGTAAAAACTACATTATCAGACTTACCCTGCTTAATTTCTCTACAATGCTCTTCAGTAAGTTTCCACATTGTTGGGCAAGCAGTATTTATTACATTATTAATCCCAATACTTTTCAGCACTTTTTCTGTATATTCATCTCTAACGCTATGGACGTGATTCTTTGATAATATCGATTTTAATAATAACCTTGTGTATAAGTTTGGTTTATTACCATACTGCCACCAACCAACACCCATTAAAATTACAGGTCCAGTAATTTTGGCCATTCTTAATGTGACATCCCATTGTCTTTTGAATCCAAAAAACGTCGATTTTAAAAGGTTGCTACCTAAAACAAACTTTAAATCAGCATTCTTAAGATATCTCATATAATAAAATGATTGAGGTAAATGAGTTGCTACTTCTGTCGTAAATGACTCATTTAAAATATAATCAATACCTTCTTTTGCAGATTCTGCAATAATTTTATCTCCTAAATTCATGGAAGATAAACCTGGGCTATATAAAACCACTTTTTTCATGTAATATTACTCCTTTATATTAATAGTTTTACTTCCAATTACTATTAAAGAAAGTAAAATTATATCACATATATGAATGGACAAGGATTTCCTTATTGCTCCAATTTTGTTGATTAATTAATCCAAATCTAGACCTTTAATAATGAATTATAATATTCTATATACTCATGATATTTTACATTTTTATCATATAACCCATTTGCCCTATCAACACAATTTTGGAAGTAAAATTCTTTTCCATCACTTTTTATTTTTTCTACTTTTTTTAGGACTGCCTTTATGTCGCCCTTTTTGACAATATACCCAGTCTTTTCCTCACGAATGGCCTCTACACTTCCACCTGTGTTAAAAGTAATAACTGGGGTACCACATGCTAATGATTCCAAATTTGTAGTAGGAAAATTATCTTCTAAAGTAGGATTAACAAAAACATCTGCCATTGAGTATATTTCAGCAAGTTCTTGAACACTATCCGTTCTATTGATGCCGATTATATTTGAGGGAAGGTGCTTAATTTGTTTTTCCGTTAATCCTACCATTACAATTCTTTCGTCTTCACTTAAATATTTAGCTAATTGAATAAATGATTCAAATCCTTTTCTTTTACTCCAAGGACTAGCTACTCCTAAAATTACAAATTTATTTTCTAACTTATACTTTTTTCGAAAAATTGATTCAGTTGGTTTAAATAAATCCAAATCAATCCCATTATTTATTACCTTAACCTTATAATTTCCTAAAAATGATTCTTTTACTAAATCTGCTAACCATTTTGATGGAGTAATAATGGTCATATTTTTTACACCCGTAAAAATTTCTTTTTTATCAAAAAAGTTTTTATTGGATTTATCCAGCATTAGACTTGAAGGGTATGTTGACTTTTGCGGGCACTCATAACACCCCGTTTTCCACCTCGGACAATTTACAAAATCAAAGTAAACACAATGTCCAGTAAATGGCCAACAATCGTGTAAAGTCCAAACTATAGGTTTATTCTTACTTTTTAAATATTTAAATAGCAAACCAACATGGATATAATAGCCATGTAT
>NZ_SLUB01000113.1 GCF_004799755.1 Bacillus timonensis
AGAGAGAGCTAACAATGGGTTGTACACCAAATTCATTCCAACAGTTTTTTATACGGGGTAAAACCACCATTAAAGACCACGTAATATACTCATTGTTTGCGGTATCTACATTATGGGGAAAAGAATCAATTTTCATGCCTGGGTTGAGAGCGAAAGATCATGATAGTTTTTTATGAAAAAGAGGATTTTTCACTTTAATGAGGAATTAATCATGTATTGGACCTCATAAAGATTAACAAACTCCTTTTTATAAAATGTAAACGCTTACCTGTTTTCACTACCTTATTAGTCTTCGATTACTGTCAATATTTTACCCACTTTCTTGAGTAAACCCTTAAATTAGGAGGGATAGCGATGACTGCACGTTATTTGCAAGAAGAGCATCACATTTTTCGAAACGCTTTTCGGAAGTTCCTTGAAAAAGAAGCCTACCCCTTTTATGAAGAGTGGGAAAAGGACAGGATGATTCCAAGATACTTTTGGACAAAAATGGGAGAGAATGGCTTCCTATGCCCATGGGTCGATGAAAGGTATGGAGGTTTTAACACTGATTTTGCCTATTCAGTTGTTATAAATGAAGAGCTTGAACGAGTAGGTGCAAGTATGATTGGGATTGGTCTTCATAGTGACATTGTGGTTCCTTATTTACATGAATATGGAACAGAAGATCAAAAACAAAAATGGCTGCCCAAATGCATTTCAGGTGAAATCATAACCGCAATTGCCATGACAGAGCCGGGTGCTGGGTCTGATCTAGCTGGGATTAAAACAACTGCTATAAAGAAAGGTGACCATTATATTGTCAATGGTCAGAAAACATTTATCACCAACGGCATACACGCTGATTTGATCGTTGTGGTGTGTAAAACAGATCCAAAAGCAAAACATAAAGGAATTAGTTTGGTAGTAGTCGAAAGAGATACTCCTGGATTTTCAAGAGGGAGAAAGCTGGATAAGGTTGGGCTTCATGCCCAAGATACGGCAGAACTTATTTTTGAAGATGTAAAAATTCCTGTTGAGAACCTCATTGGAATAGAAGGAAAGGGTTTTTATTATTTGATGGAAAAGCTTCAGCAGGAACGGCTGATTGTGGCAATATCAGCCCAAATCGCAGCGGAGACCATGCTAAAGCTAACTTTGAAATATGTAAAAGATCGTGAGGCGTTCGGAAAATCGATTAGTAAATTTCAGCATATTCAATTTAGACTTGCCGAAATGGCGACTGAAATTGAGATTGGCAGAACTTTTTTAGATGATTTAATTGAGCAACATATTGCTGGAAAGGATGTGGTGACAAAGGTTTCTATGGCAAAGTGGTGGTTAACGGATATGGCAAAAAAGGTTGCAGCTGAATGTATGCATCTTCACGGTGGCTATGGATATATGGAAGAGTACGAGATTGCTAGAAGGTATCGGGACACGCCGGTATCGGCTATATATGCGGGTACAAATGAAATTATGAAAACCATCATTGCGAAAAATATGGGGCTATAATTTCAAAAATATATTAAAGTGGGGGAATGTATGATGATGAATATACCATTGCTAGTTTCTTCAATGCTCGAGCGCGCAGAAAGATATTTTCCAAAGAAAACTGTTATATCGAGAACTTCATCTGGAATTGTAACCCATACGTATAAGGAAGTAGGCGAGCGCACTAGAAGATTATCAAGCGCCCTAGAAAAAATAGGTGTGAAGAAAGGAGAGCGTGTAGGAACACTGGCTTGGAATCATCATCGACATCTTGAGGCTTATTTTGCTATACCTGGTATTGGCGCAGTCTTGCATACGATTAATATACGTCTTTCACCTGCACATATTGTCTATATTATCAATCATGCTGAAGATAAGGTTTTACTTTTTGACGAAGACCTGCTGCCCTTATTAGAAAAAGTAAAGGACCAATTAAAATCGGTTGAAGCCTATGTCCTTATGACAGATAAAGAGGAACTTCCAGAATCGAGCCTAGAGCCCCTTTTTCATTATGAAAAACTTATTAGTGAAGGAGACCCATCATTCGAGTTTAAGAAAGATTTAGGTGAAAATGATCCAGTTGGAATGTGTTATACATCTGCAACGACTGGAAATCCAAAAGGGGTTGTTTATTCTCACCGTGGAGTCGTATTGCATAGTATGGCACTCGGTCTTGCAGATAACGCAGGGTTATCCGAAAGTGATATCGCGATGCCAGTTGTTCCGATGTTCCATGTGAATGCATGGGGCTTGCCATTTGCTTCGGTGTGGTTTGGTACAACACTTGTGATGCCAGGTCCATATTTCACCCCAAAAATCTTAGCTGAATTAATCGATTCTGAGAAGGTAACAATGACAGCTGGAGTTCCAACCATCTGGCTTGGACTTCTTAATGAATTAGAGCATGGAAATTACGACACAAGCAGTTTGACCCGCATCCTATGTGGCGGTTCGGCCGCACCTAAAGGGCTTATAAGAGCATTTGAATCAAAATATAAAATCCCGTTTATCCATGCATATGGGATGACAGAAACGACACCTCTTGTGGTTTTATCCCGTCTAAAAAGCTACCAAAATGATTTGCCCGAAGAAGAGAAATTAGAGATTCGCTCAAAACAAGGTTCTCTCGTCCCGTTAGTGGAAATGAAAATTGTTGGAGCAAACGGGGAGGTAGCCAATGACGGAAAAGAAATGGGAGAGCTATTGTTAAGAGGAAATTGGATTGCTGATGAATATTACAAGGATGAGCGAACCAATGAAGCATTTCGTGATGGCTGGCTCTATACGGGGGATGTTGTCACAATCGATGAAGAAGGCGTTGTGAAGATTGTTGACAGAACAAAAGATTTAATCAAGAGCGGTGGGGAATGGATCTCTTCTGTCGATATCGAAAATGCACTTATGGCACATGATGCTGTATTTGAAGCGGCAGTTATCGCAGTTCAGCATGAAAGATGGCAAGAACGCCCGGTAGCATGTGTTGTGTTAAAGGATGCTGCAAAAGAGCACACAACGAAGGAAGAACTATACGAGTTTCTAAAGCCCCAATTTGCAAAATGGTGGTTACCAGATGATATTATCTTTATGGATGAAATCCCGAAAACATCAGTAGGAAAATTTTTAAAAAGAGCTCTTAGGGACCAACTGAAAGAGCATTTATCACAAGTGAAATAATACCAATTGGCCATCCAATGTTTTTTGGATGGCTGTGATATTTAATACTTCATAATAATTATAAAAGATTACTCCTTACACACATTTAAAATTATAACAAACAATTAACTCAGTAGAATCTTTGAATTTTCCATAAGCCTATATAATTTTGGAATTTGTTATAGCTGTTGATACTTTTAGTCCAAAATTGTCTGTTTTATTTTAACTTCTAATAAATATCTAAATATTTATAACTAAATAAGGAGGATTAGATGATAGCATTATAC
>NZ_SLUB01000114.1 GCF_004799755.1 Bacillus timonensis
ATTTTACTATTCAAATATTCCTATAAATATAAAAATCAGGGGAGAACGATGATCGAAAAAGAAAATAAATTAATTATCAATTCGGAAAAGGGAAATTTATTAAATGAATTAATTAGGTCCATAAAAGAGTGTGAAAAATTTTATTTTAGTGTCGCTTTTATTAATTTTAGTGGGTTACAACTATTATTGGAACCAATTAAAGAAGCAGAGGAACGAGGGATTAAAGGTAAGATAATTACATCCACTTATCTTAATTTCACTGAATCAAAGGCATTGGACAAATTAAAAGAATTTAATAACATCTCATTAAAAGTATATGTAACAGATAAAGAGATTGGCTTCCATACCAAAGCTTATATATTTGAATATAAGGATAGCTACAAAGTAATCATTGGTTCTTCAAATATAACTCAAAGTGCCTTAAAAAGTAATATTGAGTGGAATGTTGAAATTATCTCAAAACAAGACGCTTCTTTTATTAAAGAGGTACTTAAAGAATATGAGAATCTATGGAATATGAGTATTGATGCTGATGATGAATTTATCAAACGCTATGAAGAATTTCTAATGAGTTTTAAGAATTCACAAAATACAAATCAAATGATTTATGAACATAAAAAGCAATATATTGTTCCTAATCGAATGCAAAGACGTGCTATTGAAAACCTTGATCGCCTTCGAAGTTTTGGTGAAAAGAAGGGATTAGTAATTGCCGCTACGGGAACAGGTAAAACATATATGTCTGCATTCGATGTAAAAAGTTTTAAACCAAAAAAATTATTATTTATTGTACATAGAGAAGAAATATTGAAAAAAGCGAAAGACACTTTTGAATTACTGTTACCTAACGAAGGGATAACGTTTGGATTATTGACTGGTAATTATAAAAACAAGAATGTAGATTATTTGTTTGCAACTATACAAACTCTTAGTAAATGTTATTCCGATTTCAGAAGAGATGAGTTTGATTATATCATAATCGATGAGGCTCACCATGCAACAAGTCCTAGTTATCAAAGTGTACTAGATTACTTTCTGCCAAAATTTATGCTTGGAATGACAGCAACTCCCGAACGAAGTGATCATCACAATGTTTTTGAATTATTCGATCATAATGTGGCTCTAGAGGTTAGGTTACACGAAGCACTTGATGATGAACTTGTTATACCTTTTCATTACTTTGGGATAACGGATATTGATGAAATTGATTTGAGCGATGTAAGTATTGATGATATCACAGAGGTCACCAGAAGATTAAAGGTGAATGAGCGAGTAGATTTCATTGTAGAAAAAATGGAATTTTACGGACATGATGGTGATAAGAGAAAGGGTCTAGGCTTTTGTGCTAGTATTGAGCATGCGCAGTATATGGCAAGTGAATTTAACAAAAGAGGTTACAACAGTATTTGTTTAACAGGTGATGATTCACCTGACACTCGGGAACAGTTTATTAAAAGATTAGAAGACGATCATGATAACCTAGAGATGATTTTTACGGTAGATATTTTTAATGAAGGGGTTGATATTCCTTCGATTAATACTGTGCTAATGCTGAGACCAACTAATTCACCAATTGTCTTCATTCAACAGCTTGGAAGGGGATTACGTAAATTTGGTGAAAAAAGTTTTTTAACTGTTCTTGATTTCATTGGGAACCACACTAAAACGTTTTTAATAGCTATCGCCCTTAATGGTAGTAGATATTATGATAAAGAAAGTCTAAAAGTTGCAGTAGCCACCGGCTTTGCGAACATCCCAGGCGCAACACATATCCAAATGGATAGAATTTCACAGGAAAGAATCTTAGAACAAATTGATAAAGAAAATTTTAACTCAATGAAATATCTCAAAGAAGAATATTTTGAATTTAAAAAACTCAATCAAGGGCGGATTCCTTATTTGTTGCTTGATTATTTTAAGTATGATGGGGCTCCAGATCCTATAAAATTTATCAATCGTGAAAAATCGTATATTCAATTTGTTGCGAAAGTGGAAAAGGACGAATATCTAAAGAAATTATTACAAAATGAAAATTTTGAAGGGGCAATGAAGGAATTGTCCAGTAAACTTCCTTTAAAGAGAGTTTATGAATTTGTTATTATACGTTATTTGTTAGAAAATACGTTTATTGACCTAAAGATGGCAAAGGATGAAATCCTTAAAATAGTTGAACATGTTGATGAGGATAGTATTCTTCATGCATTTGAATATTTAAATCAAAACTATTATGATACGACTCAACAAAAAACAAAGCCAAAATTATTTGCATTTGAGAATCAACGTTTATTTAAGACACCATTGTTTGACAATTTATTAGAAAATGAGGAATATCAAAAATATATCATTGATGTTATATCTTATGGTATTTATCGCTATGAAAAGGAATTTAAACAAACCTATTATGGGGTACCACATTTCAAGTTATATGAACAATATCAGATGATTGACGCAGCTTTACTCTCTAATTACAGAAAAATTCACTCATCCTTTAGGGGTTCTGGATTATTAACGAATGGGAAAGAATTTTTCTTGTTTGTAGACTTACACAAAGAAGCAGATATAAAGGAAAGTATTAATTATCAAGATAAATTCATTAATCCTAAGGAATTTCAATGGCAGTCTGTTAATAATACATCTCAAGAATCGGATCGAGGAAAAGACATTATTTACAATAAGGAAAGAGGAGTAAATCTACATTTATTTATTCGAAAATACCGCGAAATAGATGGTAAGGTTGAGCCTTATATTTACATAGGTAAAGGCTGTCTCTTATACACATCT
>NZ_SLUB01000115.1 GCF_004799755.1 Bacillus timonensis
CTACGCTCAACGTAAAGTTGAGGTAGAAAGTGTGTTCGGTCACATCAAGGGCAATAGGTCGTTCCGCAGATTTTCCTTGCGGGGGCTCGACAAAGTACATGTCGAGTTTGGGATTGTGGCATTAGCCCACAATATGCTGAAAGTAGCAGGCATCCGCCAGTTACTTTCAGAGAAAAATCGAAAAACTCAAAAAGGGCAAGGGAGAAAAACGAATTGTTTTTCCCCCTTGCCTTATTTTTTAGGACTTATCGGACAGTCCCTTTTTTCTATAAAAATACCAGCATTGATTCAATACTTTAATTTGGTATCGATTTTTTTCATAAAAGGCACGTTTTATTTGATTCTGAAACCAAGTAGGCATAGCCTAAACCTCCTCGTAAATATCTTTTATCCTCAATAAAACAAAAGAATGATACTATAGTGATACAGTTGAAAAATTAAACGTTTGAGTATATATAGTGTATGCAAACACAGTGCGTCCTGTTCGAAAAGGATGGAGAGGAAGAAGAAAATGGAACAGTTTGAGTTGCAAAAAATAGTGGAAGAAGTTTCTCTTGAGTTCTTTGGAAAACCATTCCTTCATAAAGCAATATTCAACAATCGTTTGCAAACGACTGGTGGTAGGTATTTATTGAAATCTCACAATATCGAACTAAATCCTAAATATTATCAGGAGCGTGGAATCGATGAGTTGGTGGGAATCATTAAACACGAACTTTGCCATTACCATTTGCATCTTGAAGGGAAGGGATACCAGCACCGCGATCGTGACTTTCGGAATCTCTTAAAAGCGGTCGATGCTCCGAGATTTTGTAAACCGTTAGAAACCGTTAAAAAAAGAAAAGCTTCAAAACAATATTTGTATACCTGTAACAGCTGTGGGTTAGGATATGTAAGAAAACGAAAAATCGATACAAGTCGATATGTATGTGGGAAATGCGCAGGAAAATTAATTGAAGCAAAAAAATATTGACTCGTGTTTATTCCTGTGATAAATTATATAAGTCGCCGCAAAAACGGACAGGCAAACAACAGATAAATAACAGAGGCTCTTGACAACAAGCAGGTCTGTTTTTATAATAAATAATGTCGCTACATTATTCCGCAGTAGCTCAGTGGTAGAGCTATCGGCTGTTAACCGATCGGTCGTAGGTTCGAATCCTACCTGCGGAGCCAATGGAGAAGTACTCAAGTGGCTGAAGAGGCGCCCCTGCTAAGGGTGTAGGTCGCGTAAGCGGCGCGAGGGTTCAAATCCCTCCTTCTCCGCCAGCTTAAAATGGCCCGTTGGTCAAGCGGTTAAGACACCGCCCTTTCACGGCGGTAACACGGGTTCGAATCCCGTACGGGTCATACAATCATGGGATGTAGGATTCAAAATTCCTACCTCCCATTTCTATCTCTATAAATGGAGGATTAGCTCAGCTGGGAGAGCACCTGCCTTACAAGCAGGGGGTCGGCGGTTCGATCCCGTCATCCTCCACCATGAAAACCCTATAAACTTGCAACTATTTTTATTATATAAGATTTCAAAGGATAGCTGGGGATGTCTACGATATTCCACAAAAATTCCTGCTGAAATTTTTCAGAATATCCTCTTGCGGAGAAGCTCATGCAGCATATTCGATGAAGATATTCGTGAAGTTAACTCAATGGGCTATAGCCAAGCGGTAAGGCAACGGACTTTGACTCCGTCATTCGTAGGTTCGAATCCTGCTAGCCCAGCCATTTTTTTACGAGCCATTAGCTCAGTCGGTAGAGCACGAACAAATAAGCTTCGAAGCATAAGCTTCAGCGTACCAATCGAGCTGCTACTTGAATTAGCTTTCTGAGATTGGGACGTCGTAGATGTACTAGTTTCGATTGCGTTTAAGCATTATTCACCAATCTTATGTACGAGCCATTAGCTCAGTCGGTAGAGCATCTGACTTTTAATCAGAGGGTCGAAGGTTCGAGTCCTTCATGGCTCACCATTTCAATTGCATATGCGGGTGTGGCGGAATTGGCAGACGCGCTAGACTTAGGATCTAGTGTCTTTGACGTGGGGGTTCGAGTCCCTTCACCCGCACTGTACTTGATGTATTCGCGGTCGTGGCGGAATGGCAGACGCGCTAGGTTGAGGGCCTAGTGGGAGTTGATCCCGTGGAAGTTCGAGTCTTCTCGACCGCACCAAAAAAACTTTTTAAAAAAAAGTACTTGCAATTGAGTTTGAAAGATGTTATTATAGAAAAGTCGCTGATTTTGAATCACTTCACAATATGCGCCCGTAGCTCAATTGGATAGAGCGTCTGACTACGGATCAGAAGGCTATGGGTTCGACTCCTTTCGGGCGCGCCATATTATATCGGGAAGTAGCTCAGCTTGGTAGAGCACTTGGTTTGGGACCAAGGGGTCGCAGGTTCGAATCCTGTCTTCCCGACCAGACGGAATTTAATATTTGCGGGTGTAGTTTAATGGTAAAACCTCAGCCTTCCAAGCTGATGTCGTGAGTTCGATTCTCATCACCCGCTCCAAATTAGTTCTTTGAAAACTAAACATAATACAAGCGTCAACGTTAATTCTAAGTAACAAAACTTATTGAGCAAGATCTTTGCTTCTTGAAATGCTTCTTCGGATTTTGCGAAAAATATCGAAGGTATTTTAAGCAATCAATACTCTTATTGGAGAGTTTGATCCTGGCTCAGGATGAACGCTGGCGGCGTGCCTAATACATGCAAGTCGAGCGAACCTGAGGGAGCTTGCTCCCAAAGGTTAGCGGCGGACGGGTGAGTAACACGTGGGCAACCTGCCTGTAAGACTGGGATAACTTCGGGAAACCGGAGCTAATA
>NZ_SLUB01000012.1 GCF_004799755.1 Bacillus timonensis
CGAAGAATTCAAAGAAAAATATAAGGAAAGAGCTTGCCAAGAATGGAAAAATGGCGAAATGAAAAATTTCCACGGGTTAGATCGTGCCAGAGGGTACGGTCTAAGAAGCATGTCTTTACAAGCAAAATTAACTGCATTAGCAGTTAATTTAAAGAGGATAGCTAAGATACTATCCTCTAAAAAACCATCTTTCAAGCAAATAAATGACATTTATTTCAAAAAGGAAGAAAAAACTTTCGTTTTTCTAATTGCAGCATAGTTGTGAAGCTTTTTTATTATAAATATAGGGACTTTTTCAGTGGCTTCGGACGGTTCTTGTGGCTCCGCCGTGGCAAATTCCATTACACCCACGGCTCCGCCACAAGAAATCCCCCTAAACATCAAAGCCTGAGTCCACATTCAGATTCAGGCCTCTTGTGGTAGTTTATGGTATTATTGAGTTATCAAAGAGTCTAACCCTCTATACGAGAGTTATTTTCCATAAAATGGTGGGTCGAGGAACCTGTCCCTCTGACCCAGAAGGAAATGGTGGTAGTGTGTTTAAGATTTTGTTGATCGAAGATGATGTGACGTTGTATAACGAGATTCGGGAGCGTCTGTCTCAGTGGTCGTATGATGTGTACGGAATCAAGGATTTTGGCAATGTAATGAAGGAGTTTACTAGTATACAGCCTGACCTGGTTATTATTGATATTCAATTACCGAAGTTTGATGGTTTTCACTGGTGCCGGATGATTCGAACGCACTCCAAGGTCCCGATTATTTTTCTGTCATCAAGGGATCATCCAACCGATATGGTGATGTCGATGCAACTGGGTGCTGATGATTTTGTTCAAAAGCCGTTTCATTTCGATGTCCTGATTGCGAAGATTCAAGCCGTCTTAAGACGAGTTTACAACTACAGCCTTGAACAGCAAATCCATTTAAAGATTTGGAACGGGTCTTCTATCGATTACGTAAAAAACACCGTGCAAAATGAAGCCGGAACAATAGAGTTAACGAAAAATGAAATGTTTATTTTGAAAATCCTAATTGAGCATGTGAACCAAATTGTCAGGCGCGAGGAGCTCATTAAAAGCCTATGGGATGACGAACGTTTTGTAAGTGACAACACGCTAACTGTGAACGTCAACCGTCTGAGAAAGAGGCTCGAAGAAATTGGACTGGGCCAATATATTGAAACAAAAGTGGGACAAGGGTATTTGGCAAGGGAAGAGGTAGGTACGGAATGATCAAGAAGTTTCTCGTTGAAAGGCGGAGTTGGATTCTATTTTTCTGTATTGTCCAAGGTCTCATTCTATTAATTGGGTACCTTGATTCAACCCTATCATTTCGTTCTATACTCTATATTGTCTTTGTCTTTTTCGTCATTTTTACTTTATTTCTTGTCATTCGTTATAATCGTGAATTTTCTTTTTATCAAAACTTAGATGATTGGGACCCGATTGTCGGCATTGATAGTCTTCAAGAAGGAAAGACTCCATTTGAAAAAATGGTAGAATCCACTCTCAAACAGCAACATCATTTTTATTTAAGTGAGATAAGCCGTCACGCAACAAGCGTTGAGCAGGAAAAAGATGAGTTATTATCATGGATTCATGAAGTGAAGACGCCACTTACAACTATGAAATTAATGATTGAAAGAGTTGAAGATAACAAGTTAAAAGAGCAATTGATGTCGGAATGGCTTCGGGTCCACTTGCTGCTCGATCAACAATTGCATCAGCGCCGAATCCCATTCATGGAAAATGACCTTTTTATCGAAAAGGTTGATTTGGAAAAGCTCCTTATACCAGAAATCCAATCATTAAAATCATGGTGCTTTCAAAAAAGAATCGGTTTTGACATGTCGTTTGAGGTTTCAGAGGTGTACTCTGACGGAAAATGGCTCCAATTTATTTTACGACAGATCCTAACGAATGCCGTTAAATACAGTGAAAACGCCGATATTGAGATTCGTAGCTATCAAAAAAATGAAACTGTGATTCTTGAAATCCAGGATTATGGACGTGGAATAAAAGAGAAAGACCTATCACGCATTTTTGAAAAAGGCTTCACGTCTACAACGGATCATCGTGATCATGCCGCAACGGGCATGGGGCTTTACCTTACAAAAAATGCGACTAAGCCGTTAAAAATTCATATAGATGTCCAATCTACATATGGAGGGGGTACGATTTTTACGTTGACCTTTCCAAGGAAAAATGATTTTCTTAAGCTAACAAGCATGTGACGAAAATGTCACATGCTTTCATGTTTTGTTCGCTGATTCGAAGGAAAAAGCGCCACATCCTGTCTATGATAGAGATAAGGAGTTGATAAGATTGAATATATTAGAGGCAAATAAAATAATTAAAACGTACGGAAACAAGTGGAACCGTCAAGAGGTTTTAAAAGGAATTGATATAGAGGTAAAAAAAGGCGAGTTCGTTGGGATCATGGGTCCGTCTGGATCTGGTAAAACGACGTTGTTAAACGTGCTTTCATCGATTGACCGTGTAAGTTCTGGTTCGATTCGCGTTGAGGGTAAGGAATTCACGAGTATGAAGGATAAGGAACTAGCTGAGTTTCGAAAACGTCATCTCGGGTTTATTTTTCAGGAATACCATCTATTAGATACCTTAACAGTCAAAGAAAATATTATGCTACCATTGACGGTTAATAAGATTTCGCCGAAGGCTGCGCAAATCATGTTTGAAGATGTAGCAAAGGAATTAGGCATTTTTGAAGTGAAGGATAAGTACCCAAATGAAATTTCAGGCGGGCAGAAGCAGCGGACTTCAGCAGCGCGAGCTTTCGTTCACGAACCTAGCATTATTTTTGCGGATGAACCAACGGGTGCGCTTGATTCGAAATCTGCCTCAGACTTACTGAATAAATTAAGTGACTTAAATGAAAAACGAGAAGCGACGATTGTCATGGTTACCCATGACCCGCAAGCAGCAAGCTATTGCAGTCGTGTAATTTTTATCAGAGATGGGCAAATCTTTACGAAATTAAATCGTGGCGAGGAGAGCAGGCAAGACTTCTTTAACGATATCATTAAGACCCAGGCCGTGTTAGGTGGGGTGGGAGCATGAGCTTTAGAAGCCTCATCTTTCGAAATTTAGTAAAGAACATCAAAAACTATTACTTATATGTGTTTGCGCTTATTTTTAGTGTCTCGTTGTATTTTGCTTTTGTGACGCTACAGTATGATCCAGCGATGGATGTAACAGAGGGTTCAGTTAAAGGGGCTGCAGCGATGAAAGCTGCGTCCGTCATGCTAATTGGCATTGTCACGGTCTTTCTCGTCTATGCCAATACCTTGTTTATTAAGCGTCGTGGTAAGGAAATTGGCTTGTTCCAGCTTGTTGGAATTTCAAAAAGAAAGACGTTTTGGATTTTAAGTGTTGAAAATATGATTCTGTACTTTGGTTCGATGGGCATTGGAATCTTTCTCGGATTTGTTTCCTCGAAACTCGTGATGATGATTCTTTTGAAAATCATTGGGATTGATGAGGTTGCAAGATTGCGATTTTCAACAGAAGCACTCGTTCAAACCTTGATTGTGTTTGCTGCGATTTATATAGTGATCATGTTGTTGAACGCGTTGTTTATTAAAAGGCAGCAAATATTATCATTGTTCCACAGCACTTCTACATCTGAAGAGCGAAAACGGAAAGTCTCTATCCTCGAAGTCATTATGGGGATTCTCGGACTTGCACTTATCATCTTTGGCTATTATCTATCAACTAAATTATTTGATGGGCAGTTTACGATGATGGAGCAAATGTTTATGGTGATGATAGTGATTCTAGCGTCAGTGATCATCGGAACGTATTTCTTTTACAAGGGCTCCATCCGGTTTATTTTTAATCTAATTCGTAAAAAGGATAACGGTTATTTGTCGGTGAATAAAGTGTTATCATTATCCTCCATTATGTTCCGAATGAGATCGAATTCGGTGTTGCTAACTGTAATCACCACCGTGTCTGCATTGGCACTCGGGCTGTTATCGCTCACTTACATTTCGTATTATTCTGCTGAAAAAGCAGCGGGTGAGGCTGTCGTGAATGATTTTTCGATTCCGAATGAGGAGCGGGCAAACCAATTTACTGATTTGCTGGATGATGCGAACATAAGCTATAAGAAGACTAAGATTGATTTGATGAATGTAAAAACGGATCTATCAAATGTCATAGATATGGAAGAATCAGAGATGCTGGATCTCACAGCTCCAATGACGGTTGTATCGGACCGTTTTGTTAAGGATATTGATGTGGCTGAAAATGAATCGGTGTTCGTAAATAGCAACTCAGCCATCCAAGCATTCATGACCTTTAAAACGGGAACTTTTACCATGTCCGGAAAAACCAAAACTTTCGAGTTGAAATATGTTAAGTATGAGGATATACGTTTGCTTCCATTGCGATTAACAGGCGGAGGATTCCCAGTTGCGGTTGTCGATGACAAGGTGTACCAGCAATTAGCAGCAGATGTTGATCCAGAAGTGTTTAATGAATTTCCTGTCTATGTCGGAATTGATATCGACAAAAGGTCTGAGCTACAAGAAGCCAATCAACTTTTCAATGACCTTGAAATTGGTCAGTGGGCTGGGCATGAGTCACAGCTAGATACGTTTACGAAGCAAAAAATGAATATGGGCTTCATGATGTTTATCGTCGGATTTCTCGGATTAACTTTCTTAATTACATCGGGTTGCATCCTCTACTTCAAACAAATGGATGAAGGCGAGGAGGAAAAAGGCAGTTACACGATATTACGTAAACTAGGGTTTACAAGAACGGATTTATTAAACGGAATCAAGGCGAAACAATTGTTTAACTTTGGCATTCCGTTAATCGTTGGGTTATGCCACAGCTATTTTGCCGTAAAATCAGGATGGTTCTTCTTCGGAACCGAGCTATGGACACCGATGATCATCGTCATGGTGTTCTATACACTGCTCTACTCCATCTTCGGAATTCTATCCGTAATGTACTATAAAAAGTTGATTAAAGAAGCGTTGTAAGACGGGGACAGAGGGACAGGTTCATCGTCCCAGGTGCTACAGTCTTTAATTGATTGGCTACTGATATATTAAAGGGCCGATTCCTTGTATCCGGGAAATCGGCTTTTTGTGTTGAGGTTAAATAAAGTTGTTGATGTTTTTGTAAGCATGAAGACCATTCCGAGCGAAAGCCGCACTCGAAAAGTCCTTCATAAGGTCGATGAAGACCACATTCATCCGAATCACACTATCAAACAGGTTCTCATAAGCGTAATAGGAACTACATCCAGTAAAAGCCGACTGGTTTTATTACGGTCATGCTAAATAAACAAAAAAGTGTTCAGATTAGCACAGAACACTTTCCCGTTAAATAGTAACTGATTACGCTTTTGGTTTCTCTTTTCCCATAGAGTCAAATAATTGTGTAGAAGATAATGCATTGAATGGCATAGATACATTATGTTTAATTCCTTGGTTGTAAGTCGCGATTAGGTCTTTTAGAAGAACAGATAATGCCGTTTCTGCTGTCCACTCAGAGACATCGCTCCAATTTCTAACAACCCAGCTATCACCAGTACTTACTTTTAATAGGTTTAAAATCTCTTCTTCAGGTAAGTTATAATGTTTACCTAATTTAAGTCCTTCAGCCACTGCGTTCATGTTAACACCAAGAATCATGTTATTCACTAATTTTGCGACTTGGCTGTTACCAGGTTCGCTACCGTAGTAGAATGTGTTAGAACCGATGGCGTCAAAGTAAGGTTGGAAAGACTTCACGATTTCTTCTGAACCTGCTGTCATAATGGATAATGTACCAGCTTGAGCACCTGAAGCACCACCGCTTACCGCAGCGCTAATTAATGTCAAATCGCTTTCGCTTTCAACTTTTTGTCCTAATTCATTCATTGTTTGAGGATCAAGTGTACTCATGACAATGACTGTTTTATTTTTTGGCTGTGCAGATAAAAGACCATTTTCACCAAAAATGACATCAACATTTTGGGCATAGTCACGAACCATTGAGATAATTGCTTCGTCAGCTTGTTCTGCCACTTCTTTTAACGTATCTACCATTGAAAATCCAGCAGCTTCTGCTTTCTCATAGACACCTTTATAAGCGTCATACCCGATTACTTCAAAACCAGCTTTCTTTAAATTAACTGCCATTGGAAAGCCCATTGTTCCTAATCCTACAAATCCAATTTTTTTACTCATGATAAATTCCTCCTAGATGATTAATATTTATTACAAAAAGTACTTTTAAATAAAGTTCTTATTGTCCCGATTTCCTAGAATTAGATATTAAGCTAAACCTAAGATTGTCATGATGACAATAACAGCCATTGCAATCCAGTGGGTAACACTTATACTAATAAATCCATTTTTGAAAGTGTCTTTCATAGTTAAACCTGTTATATTGTTAAAGATAATCAAAAATCCTGAGTAAGGAACAATTGATAAAGCACCAGAGCCGATTGCGATTGCACGGTGAACCGTTTCAGGGTCTAATCCCATTTCTAAATAGATTGGCGCAAAATTCGCAACTGAAATACCGATTGCACCAACAGCTGAAGCAGTGATACCACCGATAAGGCCTGTCCCAATCATTAACGAAAGGACGGGAGGTCCAGGAATGGATTGAATCAATTGGAATACACCCTTAAACGCAGGAACACTTGTCGCAATGCTACCAAAAGCAATTGTACTACCAGTAGTGATTGTTGATGATAACGATTCGTTAGCACCTTGATTCAATACTTCTTTTTGCTGCGCAATCTGATTACGGAATAATAGTGCACTCAATACAATCGCAGCAATGAGTGCGACAATAATGATGTTACTCACAGTACTAAAGAGTAATATGATGCCTAATAACACAATGATCGGCAGTAAACTGACAATGAATGATGGAAGTTCACGTTTAGATGCCTCATCATCACTTTCAACCTTATCATTTACATGAAACGTCTCGTTTTTACGCAAGCTTCTGGATAACGAGAATTTCATAAACACCAGTATAAAGATAACTGCTACGATGGAAGTGACGATTCCGAGCAACGGAGCAGCCGTTAATGTGGTTCCCAATGCCGTTGAAGGGACGACATTGTGTAAGGAAGGTGCTCCAGGCAACATCGTCATCGTGAACGTTGAAGTCCCACCAAATACAGGGATGGTCACTAATTTCCACGAAAGATTAAGTTCTTTAAAAATCGGTTTAGCCATGGGAATTAATGCAAAAATGATGACAAATACATTAATACCACCGTACGTAAGAATGGCAGAAATAATAAATAATGCCACTAATGCGTTATACGGATTCTTGGTTCCGACCACAGACAATACTTTATTTGCAATTGAAACCGTCGCACCACTTTTATCCATGTATTTCGCTAATATAGAACCTAGTAAGAAAATAGCGAAGTTTGATGCAATAAACCCAGCAAGAGACGTCATATACGAATTTTCCTTGCCGAATACGGTTTCAAGTATCGGTACATCGTTAAATAGCAACACAACAATCGTCGCTATTGGTGCGGCCACGATGATATTGAACTTTTTAATAATAAAGAGAATGATTGTTAATATACCTAACAAGATCCCCAATATACCTAATATATCCATTTTAATTTCCCCTTTATTCTCTAGCTGTTTAGGACAATAAGTAAGTATCTATTATATTGAAAATCTACTACCTTAAACCCCTTGTTTTCATCATATTTTGGTTTTGCGAACTAGTAATAACCCCCTTAAAAGTATTTTGGTTTTGTAACCTGAACTTAAAAACTGTTTAATTCAAGAATCTTGAATTAAAGATAAATTTACTCTAACAAATAATAATGTAACTGATATTTTTGTATAAGTAAAATGAATTAAAACTATAAAACCTATGCATTTTATCTATACAACAACGTTGACACCCATAAAACTTTGGTTTGTTGATAGCTGCGAAAATTTGTACAAAATTCTACATATAGCTAAAATGAATATTATCGATACTAATCATGAAACGAATCTATAAGGAGTCGAACAATGGATACGAAGCAATTATATTATTTTATTGAAGTGGCAAAGCAAAAAAGCTTTACAGGAGCAGCACAGGCTCTGTGTTTATCTCAACCAACCATAAGCAAAATGGTTAGAAATCTTGAAGACGAGTTGGAAGTAGAACTTATTGATCGTTCAGCGAAGAAAATAGAATTAACAGTTGCAGGAGAAATTGTATATGAGGAAGGAAAAAAGATTTTGGAGAAGATTGATGACTTATCTTCGCTTTTAGATGACATGATGAATTTGAAAAAAGGAAAGCTGAAAATAGGGGTTCCTCCTCTTATTGGTTTTTTATTTTTTCCGAAAATCATAAAAGGATTTCAAGATTTATATCCCAATATTTCGATACAATTAGTAGAAAATAGTGCATTAAAAATAAAGGAAGCGGTTCAAGAGGGAATACTTGATTTGGGTGTAGCTGCAATCCCTGTTGAGGAAGATGAATTTGATGTGATACCTATTGTAGAGGAGGAGATGGTTTTGTTTGTTCATTCTTCTCATCCTCTTGCAAATAGAGATCAGATTTCCTTATTGGAACTAAAAGACGAATCATTTGTCCATTTTCAAGATGATTCTACCCTCTATCAGCAAGTCATGCAGGAGTGCATAAATGCAGGGTTTCGTCCCCATGTTACGTACCAAAGTATTTACTGGGATTTTATCACGGAGATGGTGAAGCAGAACCTTGGCGTCTCCATTTTTCCTCAATCCCTTGCAATTAGAGTAGACCAAGATATCATTAAAGCGATTCCTATCGTTAATCCAACCATCATCTGGAAGATAGGCATTATTTTAAAGAAAGATAAATATGTTTCCTTTGCTGCAAGAGAAATGGTTTCCTATATTTGTTCTTTAAAAGATGGGTAACGAAATTATCCTCACTCCTCTTTTTCGTGCTAAAATGAGAACAAAAGGATAGAGTCGCGGAGGAAAATATGCGTAAATATATGGGGGAACTAGGTCTTACAATTGTAGCCATCATCTGGGGGAGTGGGTTTGTGGCAAGTGCGGTGTCGCTCGAACATTACACACCTTATCAAATTCTTGCTATTCGTTTCCTAGTAGGTTTCATTTTGTTAAGCCTGGTGTTTTTTAAGAAACTAAAAAAAATCAAAAAGAGCACGCTTATAAAAGGGTCCATCATAGGAATCTTTTTATACTTGGCATTTGCCCTTCAAACAGTTGGATTGGTTTATACGACACCATCGAAAAACGCATTTTTGACAGCGGTGAATGTGGTCATTGTTCCGTTTATCGCGTTTTTCCTATATAAGCGAAAAATGGATAGGTTCGAATGGCTGGGTGCATTTTTAGCCATTACAGGAATTGGTGTGTTGTCACTGAAGTTCACTGGGGAAGTCAATATTGGGGATCTGCTTACATTATTATGTGCTGTCGGGTTTGCATTTCATATTTTTTACACAGCTCAATTTGTAAAAGACGAAGATCCAGTACTATTAACGGTTATTCAAATGGGCGTTGCTGCAATTTTAGGATTTACTGTGGTCATTTTTCGGGGAGAAACAGATTTTTCGATGAATGTAGAAGGAGTGTTCAATGTCCTATATCTAGGAGTGTTCTCCACAACAATTGCTTTTTTATTACAAACAGTCGCACAAAAATATACAACAGAAACGAAGGCAGCAATTATCTTGTCAACGGAGGCGTTATGGGGAACCGTGTTCTCCATTATCATCTTAAGCGATCTTTTAACGATAAAAATGGTAATCGGAGCAATCCTGATCCTTGTAGCAATCATCATTTCAGAAACAAAACTGACCTTTTTAAAGAAAAAAAGCTACAATGAAGCAATATAGCAATCGTAAAAGAATTAGTCAAAAGTCTAAAAGATAAGAAACAAATAGGAAAAGCTGAGCCAATTGGTGCTCGGCTTTTTTCTTATTTAAGGAATAGCCTTTTCAAGTCTTTCAAATTTTGGTAACATATGGGCAATACATAAATCGGAGGAAGCGCTGATGAACAAAAAAATGGCGGGGCTTTCCATTGCAGCAGGTGCAACATTATGGGGGATTATCGGCTTGTTTGTAAGCAATCTGTACGCAATTGGCTTTACGCCACTTCAAGTTGTGGGGGTAAGAGCAATCGCAGCTTCCATTTTTCTGATTACATATGCCTTACTAACAAACCCTCAAGCCTTTAAAATCAAGATACCTGACAGCAAATATTTTATTGGAACTGGAATCATTAGTATTGTCCTATTTAACTGGTGCATGTTTGTGGCGATTGAGGAAACCTCGATATCCGTTGCTGCCATTCTGCTTTATACTGCACCAGCATTTGTCACGATTTTTGCAAGACTCCTATTTAAAGAGAAACTCACCCTTCGAAAAATGCTGGCACTTGCCGTAACCATTGTAGGCTGTGCATTTGTAGTTGGGGTCTTTCCTAATTTTTCGGGGACGATCTCGCTCTTTGGACTTGTGGTTGGAATCGGTTCCGGTTTCTTTTATGCGCTATATAGCATTTTTGGCAAGTTTGCTCTTGAAAAATATGATTCTCTTACTGTCACGGTATATACGTTTATATTTGCAGCAGTTGCCGTGACACCGTTTAGTGGAATCTGGTCTGCTGTAAATTTGTTTGCAGATATCAAATCATGGTTGTATATTGCAGGACTTGGCTTTCTTTCATCGATGCTGGCGTTTATTCTATATACAAAGGGATTACAGTATATTGAATCAAGCCGAGCTTCCATCATAGCAACCATTGAACCTGTTGTCGCCGCCATTATTGGTTTTTTTATCTTCCAAGAAACGTTGCAAATGTGGCAATATGTAGGGATTATCATGGTGATTGCCGCCGTCATCATCGTTCAAGAAAATAGTCGGAGTCTTCCGGAAAAAACTATAGCAGATAATGAGGCATCTTTATAAAAGAGGTGAATATAGACAATGAAACTAGCATTTATTATCGTCATCATTCTTGGAATCGCTGCATTTATCGGTACAATTATGATAGCAGGTAAAGGCGATGCAAACTACCGTGAAAAAACGAAGAGAAACAGCATCAATCTAACCGTCATTTATGCCGTTGTGATTCTGCTCTCTTTGATTGCAGTTGGAATTTATATTAAGATGTACACATGAAAATGAAGTGTCCTTAACGGGCACTTTTTTTGATTAAAACGCACACTTTTTCCTCACATACCCATAAATTGAATCTAGGGTGATTAATGATGCGAACTCAAAATCAAAAAGAATTTACCGCTTATCATCAAAAGTATTTTCGTCCATCATGTTTGAAAGCTTTAAATGTAAGATTTAATGATTGGAAATTCTACGATCCTTATTATGATAAGACGTATGATCAGATCCAGCTACCGCGAGAGTTAACGAAGACACCTGAGGATACACTAATCAACTATTTTAGTATTCTACGGGAAGCGGCAACTTTAGGGGTGAGGTCTTGCGGTTCGATAGGCCATGGTGATCTTCCATTCCCGATTGCCTATCATTTTTTGTCAAGAGAATACCAAGAAAAACTAAGCTATGAAAAATATGTAGATTCGTTTGCTGGAATTGGACATACGAGTTTGCTAAAGCTTTGCCGAGTACCAGCTGATGAGCGGGAAATCAGATTTTTTTATGAAATTGAAACAATAGAATTGCGGGAAGAGCTGATGGTTGAGTACTTTGGCTATTCGTATGGATTCATCCAGCTTGAACACGAAAAAGATGGCTTTCGAATTTCCAATGTGAGTAAAACGAGAGAAGATTTTCTATGTGCACCGTATCACGGCTGGAGCCATGATGGGGAATCGGTCGTAGACATTAAATTTGGGCAATGGTGCAAAATGATTCACCATAAATACCCCACAATGAAAAATGGATACACAAAAAATATCTGCTTTCATGGCAATGACGGAGCGGATTATTGTATCGTTTTTTTTACCTTAACAAATGGAACAGACGTAGAAATTGCACAATTTCGCAAAGTAGGGGATGGATCTTGGGATCAGGTTCATATCAAGCCTGAAGAAGATTGTTTACCAAAAAAGGAAGATGACCATAAATAAAATTAGAACTATGCGTTAATCTATGAAGGATTAACGCTTTTTTATGTTTTAAAAAGCAAAGTTTCAACAAAAATAAGACTAAATTCAATAATATTTTATTGTAAAACGATAAAAACTATGATAAATTAAATTGACAATAAATGAATGAGGTGCTTTTTATGAAACAAAGTTCAACCCTTTTTTTAAAGCTAGCTGTTATTATAATGGGAATTCCCGTTTTGGCTCTGTGCCTATTTTTATTACCTAATATAGTAAAAGTTGCATTTGGGGAAGCGGCAGATGGTGCAACGCTGGGTTATATGGTTCTTGGCATTTTAACACTTATGTACATTTCGGCGGTCCCGTATTATGTTGCATTGTTTCAAGCGTTTAAGCTGTTGAATTATATAGACAAGAACATTGCGTTTTCGGATTTATCAGTAAGTGCTCTAAAGAAAATTCGAAACTGTGCTATCACCATCAGTTGCTTGTACCTAGCTGCCTTACCATTCGTCTTTTTCATAGCACAGTGGGATGATGCACCAGGTCTTGTCTTAATTGGATTGGTCGTTGTTGGTGCATCAATGGTGATTGCTGTCTTTGCTGCAGTTCTAAAAAAACTTTTACAAGAAGCAATTCGTATCAAAACAGAAAATGATTTAACGGTCTGAGGTGAAAACAATGGCAATTATAATCAATATAGATGTGATGTTGGCAAAAAGGAAAATGAGTGTAACAGAACTATCTGAAAGAGTTGGGATCACAATCGCAAACATTTCTATATTAAAAAATGGAAAAGCAAAAGCGATTCGACTATCCACATTAGATGCAATCTGCAAAGCTTTGGACTGTCAACCAGGGGATCTACTAGAATATCGAAGCGATAATTGATGGGACACTCAGGACTCACTACTCGTACCAATGGAGGAGAAAACAATGTCAATGAAAATTCCATTTTTTAATCAAAGACAATTAAACAATTCACTACAGGTTTCTGACCAAGATACACCGGAACACATCGCAATTGTGATGGACGGAAACGGACGCTGGGCTAAGAAGCGTGGCTTGCCCAGAGTTGCAGGACATAAAGAAGGGGTATCTACTGTTTTTAAAATTGTTAAGGCTGCAGCCAAATGTAATGTGAAGGTACTGACACTTTATACGTTTTCTACGGAAAACTGGAAACGACCAAAATCCGAGGTTGAAACGATTTTGAGACTTCCTAAGGAGTTTCTTCATATATATTTGCCTGAGCTTATATCGAATAATGTGCGCATTGAGGCAATCGGGGATATGGACAATCTTCCAGCCCATACACGTGAAGCGATTCAGTATGCAATCCAACGAACCCGAGACAATGACGGTCTTCAGCTGAATTTTGCACTCAACTATGGGGGCAGAACTGAGATTTTGAATGCCATGAAAAAAATGTTCTCGGATATGAACGATTCGAAAATGTCGCTGGATGAACTGGATGAACAGCGGTTTTCAAGGTATTTGTATACAGCTGATCTACCAGACCCTGATCTACTGATTCGTACGGGTGGGGAAAAGCGCCTGAGCAATTTTCTCCTTTGGCAATTAGCCTATACAGAATTCTGGTTCACCGATGTGCTGTGGCCAGATTTCTCCGAAAAGGAATTTCTGCAAGCCCTGGATGAATTCAGGAACCGAAAAAGAAGATATGGCGGAATCTAAACTAGTGAAGAGATCATCAAAATGGTGATCTTTTTTATTTACTTTCAATACCTTATAAAGTACTATTATGTTATGCGATATATCGAGGCACATAATACTTAGGGACACGGGGACAGGTTCCTTGTCCCAACGAAAGAAGGGATATCAGTATGGCATACAATGGGGGACCGATGACAGAAGCAATGTATTATGTACTACTGGCATTAATGCATCCTAATCATGGGTATCAGCTTATGCATGCAATTACGGAAGTTTCAAATGGTCGAGTGAAAATGGGGCCTGGAACACTCTACGGAGTCCTATCACGGATGCAAAAGGACGGCCTCATTTCATTAGCGGAAGATGACGGTAGGAGAAAGACTTATGAAATTACACATGAGGGAGAACATGCACTAAGGGTGGAGTATGATCGACTCAAATCCATGATCCAAGATGGGAATATATTAGAGGGTGGTGAGGGGAATGAATAGAATCGTACGAAAAATTCGTCCCAGTGATTATTGGCGAATCGGAGAGCATGAAAGCTGGTTTCAAGATATGGCAGCTCAAGGGTTACATCTAAAAAAGATGGGGAAATTTTTTGCTCATTTTGTTAAAGGTGAACCGAAAAAAATGAGATACAGAATAGATGTATCGATGAAAAAGAAGATTTCGTCAGAACAAATCGAGATGTATGCAGAAAGTGGCTGGGATTATGTGACAAGCTATCAATATTTTCAAGTGTATTCATCACCAGAAGAGCTTGATGCACCAGAGATCCATACTGACCCGGCCGAGCAATCATATACATTAACGGAACTAGATAAAAAATTAGCCTTAAATGCAGGTTTCGTTGTTGTCGCATTTCTATTAATAGTTGGCATGATGTCTTCGGTTTGGTTTCTTGATGGAACACCAATCTATGTAATGATTGATGGGGGAGCCATTCAACAAACGATTTTATCCATCTTCATTGCCTATTTGGCTTATACTTCCTTGCAAGCAACACTATCGATTCGTACTTTGAAAAAAGACCTGATTGCAGGTAAAGCAATTAATCATCATGCCCCTTGGAAAAAGCGGCATCGATTAAATTCGACTTTAGCTTTTCTACTTACCATCGTGGTGGGACTGAGTGCTATTATTCCATTCATGCAACTGTATAAACATGAAACGAAAACATTGCCCGAGGGAAATTCAGATTTACCGATTATCAGATTAGCGGATGTAGAGCAGAATCCAGCTTTAGTTCGTGGAGAGTCTGAATATATGAGCGACAATGTGGATTGGTCCAATCGATATACAAGTAGTTGGAGTCCGTTTGCACCTGTGCAATATGAAGCAGATGAAAATGGAGTAGTCCCCGGAAAAAGGTGGGCAGACGGAAGCGGTGAATACTCACCTAGTATTACTTCAATTTTTTATCAACTAAGTATCCCTTCGATGGCGGATCATTTTGTTGCTGATTTAATAGAATGGTATCGGTATAATGATTCTCTTGATAATTACGTCAAAACAAAGCATCCAAGCTTTGATCAGTTAATTATTCATGAGGATAAGGAGTATAAAGAAGTTTTCGCTTCCAAAGGAAAAAATGTCATTTTTGTTCGGTACAATGGCTATGCAGGTATGGATTCGGTAGTAAAAGCCATTGAAGAGAAAATTAACTGACTTTTGAATGGATTTTATGAATCTACCGACTCTAGGTCTTTTTTAAAAAAAAGTATATTTAACCAAAAAAGGGCAAATCCTAATCAAGAATATTTATGCTTGAGGTGATTTGTCGGTGTTTCAGAATTTAGTGACTGGTTTTAATTTTGAGATGCCAGTGCTTCTATCCTGGGATGGCGCAATGGCTGTCGTATTTTTCTTTACCATCTATTCGTTTTTGGGATGGCTCCTGGAAAATAGCTATAACTATGCCAGAAAACGAGTGTTTTTTAAGGAGAACTTTTTTTTCGGACCATTTAAGCCAATGTACGGGTTCGCCCCCCTTTTGCTCATCTTTATAATAGGAAGAGATATGCATTGGTTCATGGTATTGTTTCTTTGTTTTCTAATTCCAACAATAGTGGAGTATTGCAGTGGCTTCCTTCTAGAGTGGTTCTTTGGCCGGAAATGGTTGGGACTATTCAGGGCATAAGTGGCAACTGCAAGGACATATTTGTTTTTCGTATTCGGTTTGCTGGATTGCGCTATCGTTAGTGTGCCTTGCCTACGTCCAACCAGTACTTAAGGATTTGTATGAGGTTGTCGGAAGTTATTGGGCGTGGATCTGGCCAACAGTAGCACTCTATTTTCTCGGTGAACTCCTATTTGCAATTAGAAGGCATATACCCGAAAACATACGTGCCGGAAATCCAATTCAATAATACGAAATAGACGCTTAGTTTAACTAGGCGTTTTTAATTTTAATCTTTTTTAGGTCTTTTGGTTGACAAGATCCTTTTTTTAATATAACATTTATCTTGAAGTTAAGATAAATACTTCTGAGATAAAATAATTAAAGGTATTTTACAAAAATATCCTTTAATATAAAAAAGGAGAGACATCATGGGTTTATTAGATAAACTTTTTGGTAACCAACAAAA
This sequence comes from Bacillus timonensis, assembly GCF_004799755.1. Lineage (GTDB taxonomy): Bacteria > Bacillota > Bacilli > Bacillales > Bacillaceae_L > Ferdinandcohnia > Ferdinandcohnia timonensis_A. Next base: position 16,325 of record NZ_SLUB01000012.1, read on the forward strand.
GGAGGAAAAAGTAATGTCAAACGAAAAATTAAACATTGGTATTATTTTAGGTAGTACTCGTGAAGGACGCGTAAGTCCTCAAGTAGGAGCATGGGTAAAAGAAATCGCGGATAAGCGTGGAGATGCTAACTACGAAATCGTTGATATCGCAGACTTCAAATTACCATTCTTAGGTGAAGCAGATGCACCTGGAATCGGGGCTTGGAACGAAAAATTAGCTAATCTTGATGGATTCGTATTCATCGTTCAAGAATATAACCATTCTATCACTGGAGCATTGAAAAATGCGTTAGACCTAGCTCGTGAAGCTTGGAACAACAAAGCTGCTGGTATCGTAAGTTACGGTTCAACTGGTGGTGCACGTGCTGCAGAACACCTACGTGGAATCATGGGTGAATTAATGATCGCGGACGTTCGTACACATCCAACTCTTTCATTATTCACTGACTTCGAAAACGGTTCTGAGTTCAAACCTCAAGATCTACACTTAGACAACGTAAACTTAATGTTAGACCAAGTAGTAGCTTGGAGCGGAGCATTAAAAACAGTACGCTAATAACGAAAAAAACAGGATGAGCCTTTAAGTGGGCCATCCTGTTTTTATGTGAACTTAGTAATTAGTTTTATTTAGTTGTGTATCTCCTAGAAATCCCCAACTGCTTACCCGCAAACAGCGTTATCTAGCACGCATTCTCCTAAAAATATCCAAATACGAACCCGCAAAGAGCGTTAACTAGCCCACATCCTCCTAGAAATATCCAACTACGAACTCGCAAACAGCGTTATCTAGCACGCATTCTCCTAGAAATATCCAGATACGAACTCGCAAACAGCGTTATCTAGCTCACGATCTCCTAAAAATATCCAACTGCGAACCCGCAAAGAGCGTTAACTAGCCCACATCCTCCTAGAAATATCCAACTACGAACTCGCAAACAGCGTTATCTAGCTCAGATCCCCTAAAAATATCCAACCACAAACCCGCAAAGAGCCGTACCTAGTTCGCAATCTCCTAATAGTATCCATTTGCAAACTAGATAAATAGCCCCAATGCCATCTACACATGTGCCCTCCGCGCAAAATCGACAAACCGGAATTTGTCTGGGCGGTGACGGGACTCAGTGTATTGAAATAAACTAGCATTATCCAAATACACAAAGTTTTTGATGACCACAACATTATGGAAGCCATCCAAATCTAGAAGTTCCAGGTCTTCATCGGTCGGCTCGACAACTGTAATTTCTTTCTTGGCAAAACTAATCGTTAACTCCAATTCATTTTCCAAATAGGCATAAATGGAATCCTCGCAAATCTCCTTGCTGAGTTCTGGGACATATTTTCGAGAAATAAAGTCCTTGTCCAAAATAATTTTCTCGCCACCCATTTCCCTTGTCCGAACGACTTTCCAAACTTGTTCCTTGCTTGCAAGCTGAAGCTGTTGCTTAATGAATGTATCTGGCTTACCAACCGTCAATTCATGCACAGTTGTCTTCGGCTTATCCCCCATCTTCTCTGCAAGTTCCTTAAAGCTCACAAGCCCGGAAACAGGAAAATCAAACTTATTCACATCAATGACAATAGAACCTTTGCCTTTTATCTTTTGAATATACCCATTTTGCGAAAGCAGGTTGAGTGCTTTTCTGATTGTTTCACGAGAGGTATTATATGTGTCCTTTAGCTCATTTTCAGAAGGTAAAAGACTATTCGTTTTAATGTTTCCGTTTTTAATTTCTTCAACTATATCGCTATAGATTGTTAGATACTTGTTATTCATAAAGAATCCCCAATCATTGTATAAATATTTATACCTATTTTACCGCATTAACGCAAAAAAGGGGAGGGGAATTTTCCCCTCCCACCAGCATTATTTTTTACCAAATGAAATTTTACCAACATTAGCTTTCGCGAAGATCACAGTTAAGATAAATGGAATGATAATTGCGACTGCCATTGAGATGAAGAACATACCCCAGTCTCCTGCTTGAATTGATAAGAAACCAGGAATACCACCAACCCCGATGGAGTTAGCCATTACGCCGCTACCCACTGAGATAATCGCCGCAACCATGGAACCAAGCATCGCTGCTAAGAATGGGAAACCATATTTTAAGTTAATACCAAACATCGCAGGTTCTGTTACACCGAGGTAACATGAAATACATGCTGGGATGGAAACTTGTTTTTCTTCTTCATTTTTACGATTAATATAAATCATCGCAAGAACGGCAGAACCTTGGGCAATATTTGATAATGCAATCATTGGCCATAGGTTTGTTCCGTTAAACTCACTCATCAATTGAAGGTCAATCGCATTTGTCATATGGTGTAGACCAGTAATAACAAGAGGTGCATAGGCAAATCCGAAGATAGCCGCAAATAACCAACCAAATGCTGAAGTTAAGCTTGTGTAAACCACGTCAGAAATCCAAGAACCAATTGTCCAACCGATTGGTCCAAGAACGGTATGTGCAATTAACACTGTAGGAACTAATGCAAAAAATGGAACAATGATCATGGAAATCGCATTTGGTGAAATCTTACGGAAGAAGCGCTCTAAATAAACAAGAACGAAACCAGCTAGAATAGCAGGTATTACCTGTGCTTGATATCCGATCATTTCAATCTGTGCAAACCCAAAATCCCAAACTGGTATTTTATCTGCTTCGGCAACGCCATATGCGTTTAATAGTTGTGGAGATACAAGTGTAATCCCCAAAATAATCCCAAGAATCTGTGAAGTTCCCATCTTACGAGTAATGGACCATGTGATGGCTACCGGTAGGAAGTGGAAGACCGCTTCACCAATTAGCCAAAGGAACGCATGCACTCCTGCCCAAAACTGTGAGACCTCAACGATTGTTTTTGTACCATCATCAAGTAACTTAATATCCCCGATGACATTTCGGAATCCTAAAATCAAACCCCCAACAACAAGTGCTGGAATAATCGGCGTGAAAATGTCCGCTAAATGGCCCATCATTCGTTGAAGCCAGTTCATATTTTGCTTTGCAGCAACCTTTGCTCCTTCTTTGCTTGTGCCATCAACACCAGCGTGTTTTACGAATTCATTATAAAAAGAAGCAACTTCATTACCAACAATGACTTGGAATTGACCGGCTTGTGTGAAAGTGCCTTTTACTAGCCCAATCTCTTCAATTTTTTCTATATCGGCGTTTTTCGGATCGTTTAAAACGAAGCGCATTCTCGTTGCGCAATGTGTAACTGCAGCGATATTTTCTTTACCACCAATGTGGTCAAGCAAATCCTTCGCAGGATCAGTATACTTACTCATTGTTATTTCCCCCTTACTCCACAAGATGTCGAATCTTGTATATACATGTCGTGATTACGTTTTCATTTTAACCTGTATATACAAGTATGTCAATTGTTTTATCTCACTAATTTTTAGCTTCTTCGAATAAAGGATTTTTATGCCAAAACAGCATAAGTATAACTTCCCACACATGGCAAAAAATAACCTAGAAAATAAAATGGGAGGGGCGTAAACATGAAGGCTGTTACGTATCAAAATCCATATAAAGTTGAAGTTAAAGAAGTCGAGGATCCGAAACTTGTCAAAGAGGACGATGTCATTGTGCGTATTACCTCAACTGCGATTTGCGGGTCAGATCTCCATTTATATCAAGGGAATTTCCCACTGCCAGATGGCTATGTGATTGGACACGAGCCAATGGGGATTGTCGAGGAAGTAGGTCCAGAAGTCACTCATGTCAAAAAAGGCGATCGCGTCGTTATCCCATTTACGGTCGCTTGTGGCAAATGCTACTATTGTGAACACGAACTAGAAAGTCAGTGTGACAATGCAAATCCACATTATGATTCTGGTGGCTACTTTGGCTATTCTGAAAAATTTGGTGACCACCCAGGAGGACAAGCAGAATACATAAGAGTGCCATTCGGAAACTTTACCCCTTTTAAAATACCAGAATCATGCGAGTTAGAGGATGAGGCCTTACTTTTTCTAAGTGATGTGCTTCCAACGGCTTATTGGAGCGTGGTGAATGCGGGTGTTAAGGAAGGAGACACAGTGATTGTCCTTGGATGTGGGCCAATCGGTTTGATGGCGCAGAAATTCGCCTGGATGAAAGGCGCAAAGCGTGTCATCGCCGTCGACTACATCGGCTATCGATTGGACCATGCGAAATCGACAAACAAAGTGGAAGTTTTTGATTTTACAAAGAATGATGATATGGGCGAGCATTTAAAAGAAATTACGAGCGGTGGTGCCGATGTTGTCATTGACTGTGTCGGAATGGACGGAAAAAAATCCCCACTCGAATTTATCGAGCAAAAGCTAAAGCTTCAAGGGGGAACACTGGGACCGATTCAAATCTCAACGAAAGCTGTTCGAAAGGGAGGAACAGTCCACCTCACAGGTGTGTATGGTGCAAATTATAACATGTTCCCACTCGGTGCTTTTTTCTCACGTAACATTACCTTAAAAATGGGACAAGCCCCTGTGGTCCATTTCATGCCTGAGCTCTACAAAAAAATCGTCGACAAGGAATTTGACCCAACTGATATCATCACCCACAAGCTATCTCTTGATGAGGCAAGCCACGGCTACAAAATCTTCAACGGCCGGGACGATGATTGTATAAAAGTTGTATTAAAACCATAAACCACATTCTCGACAAGTATTACACTTGTCGATTTTTTATGGATACACCTTCTTATAAATTTAGTAAAATGGATGTAGCAAGGGATAGACTGGGGGAAAAACGGATGTGGTACTACTGGTTTACGCTTATTTTTTGTTTGGCGATTGTTCTTATGGCCATTGTTATTATACCTTGGATTATCATAGCTTTAGGGTTGGAGACCTTTCGTGAACGGATTAAAAAACCTAGGAAACCGAAAAGCGAAAAGGGTAAGCCGTTTGAAAATGTGAAGTGGGTAGCGAAATTAATTGGAGCACTCCTTGTTTTTGCCCTTGTTGCCACCTTTTTGGGATATATGAGCGTTCCGTATCTGCACGATTTTCCACATGTCATTCAACGAGAATATTCTTCCGAAGAAGGATATATTGATGATGTATATAATCAAGGAAAAAGTTGGGATAACGAAGTTGAGATTAATGGAGAATTGTTTTACTCAACTAAAATAAAAGAAAAACATGAAGGACGTTATATGACGTTTGAGTATTTACCGAATACTAAATTGATAGTTTCTTATAAATTAGGAGAGTGAAGTTGATGTTTTCGTTTGAAGAGGGGGAGCTTGGCTCTGATTTTATTGTGTATCATTTTATTAGTAGCCTGTGCCCCAAAAAGCGGAAAGAAAAATATAGAGATTACATTAGAAGATGAAAATAGTGAATATCAGCTGGTTTTAGAATATGCTGCATTTCGCTGCATTTCACCCTTTCTTCCAATGATGAACGGGTGCTCTCTTTCGTGGATAAAATCAATTAGCTCCTTAATGTTTTCATCTAAGTTCGGGGATTCGATGGTGACTCTTGCTTCCTTAAACGCTTTATCAATATTTACGAATAGCTTCAACTATTAGACACCTCATTTTAGATATAAAGTAGTTTTCCGTCTTGCAATATCCCTCTTCTTCATTACCCCCTCGTATTGTTTTTCTATTTCCATTGTACGGTGAAATATCTTTCATGTCTGGAAAATTGCGGTAAGTGGCAGAGAATAGAGGGTAAGTTGTTGAAAGGAACTAGTTACATCACTTATTTTTATACTTTGAGTTATTGCAATGCTTCTTTTTAAAAGAGAAGGGAAATGTTTCAACTTTGTAGAATCTCTATAGAAAAGGGGTGCTTTTTAATGAAGAAAATGTTACTCGCCATTTATGATTCTTTTTCTGAGTTTGAGATAACCGTGGCGACCGCGATGCTGAGAGGGACTTATGAGATTGTAACTGTTGCCGATTCGCTCAAAACGATCACGGGTGAATCAGGGCTGCAATTTGTTCCGCATTTGATGTATCAACAGGTGAATGCAACAGAGTATGAGGGCATTATTATCCCTGGGGGAGACCTGATTAATGTGAAGGACACGGAAGAACTGTTTGAACTCACAAACATCTTTTACAAACAAAATAAACTAACTGCAGCCATTTGCAGTGGTACATATGCGCTAGCCAGAGCGGGAGTACTTGGAGACAAACCATATACAGTCACTCTTAATCAGAAGCAACGAAACTTCCTAGGCTGTTTTGTAGAAGAAAATTTTCGGTATGAGCCGGTTGTGAAAGCGGGAAATGTGATCACTGCACAGGGGCATGCCTATGTTGACTTTGGGCTTGCCGTTGCGGAGCAGCTTGGAGCACTAACTCATCCCGATTTCACGAAAGAATTTTATAAAGGAGAACGGAATCAATTAATGGAAGAAGCGGTGAAGTGAGCGGCCGGTTGACGTAATTAAAAATCAAAATTAAATCTATAGATCCTATTGTTCCCACCGCTATATCTCATTCATGTGATCGAAGAAATTTTTACGGGAGAGCCATGTCTAATAAAGCATTCGGACTTTTGTTGCTTGCCTTATTGGCACATATCTTCTCTTCCGTTATAGTAAAATGATAGGTAGAAAGGGGGAACAGCTATGACAATCGAAATCAAGAATTTTTCAATTGGGCTACCTGAAAAAATGACGTACGGAAAAAATGAGGAAATGATGACAGCGATTCGTAAGCAGGCTGTGGAGGAAGCATTTTTAACAAAAGACGGATTCCGTGGAGATGGAGTTGCCGATCTAAAGCACCATGGTGGGCCTGACCGTGCTGTTTGTATATATCCATTTGAACATTATTCACTGTGGGAAAGTGAATTTTTAGTTCAGCTTCCACTTCCAACATTCGGGGAAAACTTAACCCTCACAAATATGGAAGAAAAGGCTGTGTATATCGGCGACATTTATCAGGTTGGAGATGCAGTTATCCAAATCACCCAAGGTCGCATTCCATGTAGCACCATCACCAAAAAAACAAACAACCCATACCTTTTAAAAATGATGGTCCAAACAGGATTTACTGGCTACTTGGCACGTGTTTTAAAAGAAGGTATGGTGCAAAAGGACTCCGTTATTTCATTAGTAGAGCGAAATTCCAACCAGGTCTCGATTCTTGAAGCGAATGAGATCTATTTTAAAAAGCCAAGGGATATAGAGGGGATTCAAAAGATTTTATCAGTTGAGGAATTAGCGGATGAGTGGAAAGAGATGTTGCATGAGCGGTTAACAAGATTAGAAGCTAGCTTTTAATTTTTTGAAACCTTTTGTGAGAACATTCGTAAAAGGGGATAACAAGTTCATTTGGGGAGTTGGAAGAGTGAAAAACATTTACTGTGAAAAATGTTCCGCAGAAATCACGGATAAAAGCAATCTTGTGATCACAACGTATTTCCTCTTTGTCAGGGCCTATCATGACCGTTGTTATTCCAAATCATTAAAAGGCTGGGAAACGGTGTTTGGCGGGAATGAACCAATAAATGGCACTTCAGGAAACGTTAAAGCGATTCTTGGATTTGTTTTAGCTATGATTCTATTTTTAACTAGTAGTTTATATTCGCTTATAGGCATTGTTGCCCTATACCTTCCGCTTATGCGGTTGTATGCCTGGTACAGTATTGAACGGTATTTAGAGTAGTTTTTGAGGGAGAAGTTTGATGAAGTACAAAAAGACAATCATCCTTATAGGAATCATAGTTATTGCTGGTTTCTTGCAATTTAAAAAAGATTTGTGGGATAAAAATGAAGAATTGCTTCAGGAGAACGTCCTAAAGATTGGACAATCCGTCGAAACAATTGATTTAACCGAAGTCACTCCGTTTGAATGGGATAAGGTTTATTCGTTTAGTCCGTATACCCCAAGAGAAGCAATTTATGAAACTGTCGGGTACAAATGGGACCGGATTCAAGAAACCGTGAATGAGGGAATGAACCAAATCGTGTTTCTTCAGGATGGAAAAGTAGTTTGTTATATATATGGGTACCCGACTAACAACGGGTATGGAATTTATTACTCAGGGGGCGTTACCTCGGGGGAAGCAGCGGTTTTAAATAGTCATGAAGACCTGAAGTTTAAGGTGAAGCGGGAAGATGATGTTGTTTATTTAATAAAAGAGTAATAATTTGTAGTGAGGACCTGAACTAGGAGCTTAGGTACGGGAAAAGGTCATCATAAGGTAGATGAAGACCTAAACGAGCTGCTTGGTCCATGGAAAAGGTCTTCATAAGGTCGATGAAGACCCGAACGGGCTGCTGGATTCTAGCAAAAGGTCTTCATAACGTCGATGAAGACCCAAACGGGCATCCGAGACTAGGAAAAGGTTTTTATAAGCTCGATGAACACCTAAACACCCCACCAAGCCCATGGAAAAGTCCTTCATCCTAAAAAACATTCTTAAAAAAGGTGCCCATATGCGAAGATTGATAGAATCCCTTCTGTTTTTACCTACCTATTTAAATAAAAAGAAGCTCCACGCCCAATTAACCGGAAAAACCATCGTCATCACGGGTGCGAGTTCCGGAATTGGCAAGGAAGTGGCCTATCAATTAGCAGGCATCCATTGTCATCTAATTCTAGTCGCGAGAAGAGGCGAACTGCTTGAAACTATTAAAAAGAACATCGAAAGGCAAACCACCAAAGTGAGTATCATCCAAGCAGACCTTAGAAAAGAGGACGAGCTCAACAACTTCCTATCCTTTTTACACAATCAGCCAACTATCGATATCTTCATTAACAACGCCGGTCTCTCCATTAGAAGGTCCATCTATGAATCTCTTGATCGATATCACGATTTTACAAGGACAATGGCAATTAACTACTTTGTGCCAGTAAAAATAATGTTATCTATCATGCCAGTGCTACAAAAAAGCCAAGGACAGATTATCAATGTATCGACTGTCAACACAAGGTTAGCACCAGTGCCCTATTTCGCGGCCTATCAGGCATCAAAGTCAGCATTTGATGTATGGCTAAGATCGGTTTCACCTGAATTAATGAAAGTCGCAGCAACGTCCATATACTTACCACTAGTCCGGACACCAATGATTGAACCAACGGAGGGGTATCGCCATGTGCCTGCAATGCCAACACACGATGCTGCCAAAATCATCTGTAAAGCAATGTACACTCGCCAGAAAAAGTATCAACCATGGTGGCTTATTTTCGGACAACTGGTCTCCATTTTCCTAACGAATTTAAGAGATTTTTCAAAGAAGGGAAAGCAAAATGATTAGACTTTTTTATGTGCTATATAAAATAAAACTGCTTTCTCCAATAGGCTTGTATCGCTTATTCACATCGGTCATTACATGCGGTATTAATTTGATGACACTCTTACATTTTGCAGAAAAGAAATACTCCAACAGAATTGCACTCGTGGATGACCATGAAGCACTCACCTACAAACAACTTCTAGACCAATCAACGAAATTAGCTCATTCACTAGTAGAAAAGGCCGACCTTCAAAGTGGACAGAAAGTCGGTATTTTATGCAGAAATCATGCTTCACTCGTCAAATCAATTTTCGCCACTTCCCGAGTAGGTGCAGACCTTTATCTTTTAAACACGGAAATCAGCAAGCAACAATTCAACGCTTTTGCAGAGCGACACAATTTCGACCTCGTCATCTATGATGCCGAATTAAGTCCCATCCTTGAAAACTACACCAACCAAAAAATTTTGAGTTATCACTCTGACCACCCTTCTATCAGTAATGGTCTAAAAGAAAATACAAAACCAGTAGTAGTCTTGCCACGTACCACAAAAGGAAAAATCGTCCTGCAAACCAGCGGTACAACGGGAATGTCTAAAGATGCTGCTCATCAGCCTTCCATTATTCATTATTTACATCCATTTGTGGCATTTATTAAACGATTGCGGATTTTGGATCATCACAATGCCTTCATAGCAACCCCAATTTATCATGGATATGGGATTGCAGTTCTACTTTTATTCATACCGTTAGGGAAAAAGGTCGTCATCACCAGTGGTTTCAATGCAAAAAGAGCCTGCGAAATCATAAATAATAAACAAATCGAGGTCGTCACTGTTGTCCCGTTAATGCTCCAAAAAATGCTGCAAACGAACCATGAACATTTAAAATCGCTTAAATGTATCGCATCTGGTGGAGCAAAGCTCCCAACAAAGCTTATTGATGAGACGTTTCAAAAACTAGGTCCAATCCTATACAACTTGTACGGCACCTCAGAATCAGGCTTGAACTTCATCGCCACCCCGCAGGACTTACTGTATTCGGCGACAACCATTGGTAAAAAGATAGATGGGCTCAAAATTAGGACTTTAGATCACACCCACCATGAAGTTCCGACGGGTAAAATCGGTCAACTCCATATTCAAAATGATTGGTCCATTCACAAAGACATTTGGATTGGAACTGGAGATGCTGGCTATTGTGATGAAAATGGCTATTATTTTTTGTGTGGAAGAATAGACGATATGGTCATTTCAGGCGGAGAAAATGTTTACCCAGTTGAAGTTGAACAAGTCCTCATCCAGCACCCATACATTCACGACGTTGCGATTATTGGAATTGACGATGAGCAATTTGGCCAACGCTTAAAAGCAATTGTTGTTCCTGTGAAAAACGCGAGCCTTACAGAAGAAGAATTACGAGAGTGGCTCAGTACTAGGGTAGCTAGATTTCAACTCCCAAAAGAAATTTCAATAGTTGACTATCTGCCCTACACACCTCTAGGCAAACTTGATAAAAAACAAATAGAAATAGCCATGCGTTAGTTAACAGAAAAGGAGATTGGCACATCAGTGTCGAATTTTTACAGATATTTTTAACTAAGGATTATGACATATGGGAGGATATTTAAAATAAAACGCTATTTCGAGGCTCTATCGAACCAGTTTCATAAAGAAATCGAATCGTATATTAGGTCTTGGTCAAATGAAATGGACGTACAATCCGTTACAATTTCTTACCCTAATGGTCAAAGTGATACCTTTAAGCAAGGAGAAATCATGCGGCATGTCATCGCTCACGAGATACATCACATTGGTCAGTTGTCTGTGTGGGCGAGCGAGCTTGGACGGGAACCGGTGACAGCAAATGTAATCTCTAGAGGGCTATTCGAATAATACCAAGCTTCTCTAAAGGATGAAGAAGAGTTAAAAATGAGGTGAGTGAGATAAAAAAAATATTTATGTCATTTGTGTTTTTAACTGTAATGACTGGATGCCAAAATAAAGAAGTTTCCACAGATTTTAAGAAAGTTGAAAGATTAGTAGAAGAGATCCAAGTCTTGAAGGATGAAGCCTTGAAAACAGAAAAAGAACTAGAGGCATTACGTGATATTGAAAGACAATACAAGTACCAATTCACAAACACCCCATATATTAACATGAATACCTCTTTCTTGTTTTATAATTTACAAAAAGAAAACGTGGAATGGTTGAATGAACATACCACTGATGAACTTCGTTTTGAAAAAAAGAATGGTGAAATATATGCGATAACGCAAAGTTATGAAAGAAAAGTCACTTATAATACGGATAATCAGACCTTGGAAAATTGGTATATCGAAGGGATTTCATTTGAACCCATGGATAATAGAGCTGAAGTAACAATTCGTCCACATTATATTGGGGAAAGTGATGCGGTTCTAGAAGCTAGATACTTCCATTTAATCTTCGTAAAGATAAAGGAAGAATGGTATCTACAGGATATAACCTTGTAATGGATATCATTCTATTAGTCTAAATCTTAGGGAGGGAATGTATGTGTGAAAAACGAATAACAGTCTTCGTTTCCGCTCTTATTTTCCTATTTTTTTCAACATTATTATTAACCAAACCCTCTCCTGAAACTTTTAATCTGGTATATAGTCCGGTTGTTGATGATCTGTATTAACTAAAATAATGGTGTAATTAGGAAAAAGAGGAGAATGGGATGTTGAAACGTAAATACGGTGATCGTTCGGAATGGAAGCGGGTTCTAAAGAGAAAGTATTCTCAAACATATCTTGAAGAAAATGATTATAAGGGCTATATCACATTATTACAAACAATAAAAGTAACAGAACCATTATCAGTTAGCTATGGAGAAAAAAATGTACGTATTGTTGATAATGGCTATATGTGGCTGCAACAATTTCCTCTTAACGAACATCATTCGGTCACAACGATGTTTGATGCGAATGGGGAGATCGTTCAGTGGTACATTGATATATGCCTTTGTAACGGAGTTGAAAATGGTATTCCTTGGATGGAAGATTTATTTCTAGATGTCATTTTGCTCCCATCTGGAGAAATCATTGAAAAGGATGCAGATGAACTTGAAAATACTTTATCTAAAGGAATTATTGATAAATCTCTTTACGAATTAGCGTGGAGTGAAATGAACAAAATTAAACATTTAATTAGCACAAATAACTTCAATTTGATAAAAATGTCTAACAGACATAAGAAGATTTTATTTAAAATCTTAAAGTAGCCATTATCATTGATGAAAGATTTTGGCTGTTTGAATGGGAAGAGTTAGCAACTGGGGAAAATATCCTTTTATTGAATGAACAAGGAGTGCCAGATCCACTTGAATATGAAGTTATTGATGGTCTTCATGAGAAGTATTAATTTCTGCTTCAAGCTACTCTACAAATCACAACTTAATCAAGAAAGTATGGGGCTATGGTTTTAGTGAATCGAATGTGGAAAGATTAACCTTGGTTGTTTTAGAATTAGAAGATTCATTTATTCATATAGAAGCTTCACCAGTTATTGAAATCAGGATTACTAAAAAGATGCCAAATATTCTTTGGAGTCTATGACTATTGGTATCATCGTCATAAGGAGGTCGACGGGGTTGCTCCATCATATTGAAATATATGTTTCAGATATAAAAAGAACAGTAGATTTTTGGGGTTGGTTTCTTGAAGAATTAGGATATACTCCATTTCAAGATTGGGAAAGCGGACGAAGCTGGAAAATGGGAGACACATACATAGTTTTTGTCCAAACCGAGGACAGGTTTTTAGATATTCCATATCATAGATGCCGAGTAGGTCTAAATCATCTGGCGTTTCACGCAAGCTCACGTCAACATGTCGATGAAATGACAAACAAATTGATAGAAAAGGGTTTCAAGATTCTCTATCCATCAAAGCATCCGTTTGCCGGAGGGGATGATCATTTTGCCGTCTATTTTGAAGACCCAGATAGAATAAAAGTAGAACTTGTGGCCCCAAAATAGTTCTTTAAGAACAGGGGTATAGACAAAAAAGAAGCATGCACTTTAGCGATAATCCAAAAAGGATTATCGCTTATTTTGTTTAAAAAAGCAGATGACCTCTATATGAAAGTTAGGTTATGATATTGAAGTTTTTTCGTGAGGCAAAAGTTAAAGAAAAGGTGTGGAAAATGGGTGTCACAAATGAACTAAATGTGCAGGCGAACGTAGGACACCTTGAAATAGATTAATGAATTTGATATTTCTTAAAAGCATTTAATAAACGATCAAGTTCTTGACTACACTTAATGGTCTCACTGTTTAACATCCCATTTAAAGTAGCAAGTCGAATCATTTCATCTCTCTTTTGAACGATTGATAGAATAAGAAATTCTCTATTAGGTTGTGTACTTTCTTGTAACAATTTATACACCTCTTTATTTATTTAACGCTTTACTAAAAACAAACACAAACATTATTATGCAAAATTCTTAACAAAAATAAAAGACTTTCGACAAAATAAGTCAAAAGAAGCTAAAAAGAATGTGACAAAAAAATAACAAAGATAACTACCTCTTTACGAAAGGTTCATTATTGACCATTTTCAGGGATAGAAATCCATGTATTTATTGCTATTAGTTTTAAAATTTTGCTACGCTATCACATCGGTAAGACTCCTTAATTCGCTTCTCTAAAAATCTCCCTTCTGCCGCTTTGTAATCCAAAAGGCCTATAAAAGTACTATTTCACCTAAATTTTACATGAAAATACGCGTGTGGAACAAAATACCAAACTGAAGGAGGGAGAAGGATGCCATTATTTTTTAAAAAGAAAGAAAGACACGAACAGAAAGTCTCCTTACCTGCGAATCGAGCTATAGAACCAATGCAAGCTCATATAAGCAGTGATGCGGAACAAACAGTAGAAAAGATTACGCAAATTTTTAAAAAGGATATCGATTTTTCAACGAGAAGGTTTCATTTATTTGGTGAAACCCTATCTGTCGTGCTTTATATGAGTAGCTTAGTGGATCAAGAAAAATTGGATAGGGATATTATTAAACCCCTTCAAGAGACAAGAATTAGTCAGGAATACATTCCATCTAAACTTAGTACGAATAGTCTCATGTCCTGCCTGCTTGAAGATGTGCTCTATCATTGTTCAGGAACATCCGAGTCAAGACTATCAACTTTACTGTCTGGTCTATTGAGAGGGAAATGTGTCGTTTTAATCGAGGGTTCCGATCAAGCTCTTTTTCTTGATGCATTCAAGCCTGAAAAGCGGAGTCTTGAACAACCTGAGACTGAACGCGTGGTTCGGGGTCCTCGTGATGGGTTTATCGAACAAATCATGACGAATGTATCCCTGCTCCGCTATCGATTGCCTGTTCCTGAATTCAGGATCGAGCAAACGGAAGTGGGGAGACGTACAAAAACGAGAGTGGGAATTTGTTATATTGAGGGAATTGTAAACAAAGAGTTATTGAATGAGGTGAAAAAGCGTTTAGATCAGATTGATATCGACCGTGTCCTGGATGCGGGATATATTGAGCAGTTTATTGAGGATAACCCCCGGTCCCCGTTTCCGCAAGTTCAAAGTACGGAACGTCCTGATAAAGCGGTAGGCAATTTACTAGAAGGTAGAATTGCACTTATCGTAGATGGTTCCCCTTTTGTTTTGATTGTACCCGCCACTTTCAATCAATTTTATCAAACGAGTGAGGATTATAATGAGAGATTCTTGATAACGAGTGCCATTCGACTGATTCGTTTTATGGCTCTTATTTTCTCTTTAACATTTTCGTCCTTTTATGTAACGGTTCTTTCCTATCATCCAGAAATGATTCCAGCAAAATTTGTTGTCGCAGCATCAAGTGGTCGTGCTGGTGTTCCCTTTCCTGCGTTTATTGAAGTGTTCTTGATGGAGGTGGCGATGGAAATATTACGTGAGGCAACCGTCCGTATGCCTCAGCAGGTCGGTGGGGCGCTCTCAATTGTGGGGGTGCTTGTCATTGGACAAGCGGCTGTATTAGCGGGATTCGTTAGTCCAATAACAGTTGTCATCATTGCACTATCAACTATTGGGTCATTCGCTACACCTTCGTATAATGCAGCCACAGCTTTTCGGATGCTGCGTTTCCCCTTAATCATTCTCGCTGGAACCTTTGGATTACTTGGATTGGCATTTGGGATTATCTTTATCCTTAATCATATGTTATCATTGCGTTCCTTTGGTGTTCCATATATGGTACCTGTTGCCCCAGGGAATACATCGGGTATTAAAGATTCACTCATTCGTGCTCCGCTTCGATGGTTAAAGAAGCGGCCAGCTGAGCTCCAACCACAGGATGTGAAAAGATGGGATTCTAAAGAAGAATGGAAACCGAAGTCTTCATTGAATGGTCAAAAGGATGGTGATACCAATGGATAAACAACGAGAAAAAATCACAACGGTACAATTGGTGTTCATTGTAATCAGCTCTGTCCTCGGTGTTGCCATGCTCGCCATCCCAAGGTTTGTTGTCAAGGGGGCCGGGATAGGTGCTCCATTTGCAAGTATAATTGGAGTTGGAATTACATTCATCGGTCTTTTAGCTGTTGTCTATTTGGGAAAAAGATTTCCGAAGCATACACTCATTACATACAATGAAATCATTTTGGGAAAATTCATGGGTCGTTTTTTTAGTGTGATCATTATTCTATTTTTCACTGTAAATATGGGCCTTGAAACGCGACAATTTGCCGAAGTAGTCAAAACAGGTGCACTCCTACCGAATACACCCATTCAAGTTGCCATTTTTATGATGATTTTCTTATGTGTATCAACAGGGTTTCAAAATGTTTCAACCTTTGCCTATATCCATTTTTTCTACATGCCGTTGATCATTTTTCCAATAGCACTCGTCTTACTCCCAGCATTTGGTGATATCGAGGTGTATCACATTACTCCCTTTTTAGGAAATGACCCAACTTGGAGAGAATTTTTAAGAGGAAGTATTATAGTCACACAGTCGACGTTAAGTTTTTTTATTATTTCAATGGTCATCCCATATATGAAACAACCAAAAAAATGTCTAAAGGGTGGAGTCTGGGGCCTTTTGATAGCAGGCTTTATTGTCATTTTTATTGTGTTCATGACAGTGGGGGTATTTGGAGATGAGGAAATTAGTCAAATGATTTGGCCAACCTTAATTTTAGGTAGAATGATTACTGTACCTGGCGATATTTTAGCAAGAGTGGATGCCATTTTGGTTATTTCCTGGATATATGGTGTTTTTACAACACTTCTGTCCAATTATTTTTTAATTGTTCGCGGGATAGGGGAACTTTTTCGATATTTTAATTACCGGGTGATCGCCATAATTGGATTTCCAGTTGTTTTTTGTATCGCTATTTTCCCACGAAATATTTTTCAAATGTATGATCAAATATTGCTCGTAACATTGTATGGCCTTCTGTTAACGATTGTCTATCCAGTAATTCTTCTAGGAATTGCGAAGGTCCGGAAAAAAGGAGGGGTTTCAGGATGAAAATGCTCCGAACTTTTATGCTCCTTCTTGTATTTACTCTTTTTTTAACAGGATGCTGGGATAGGTACGAACTCGAGGAACGTGCAAATATACTGGCACTTGCGATTGATCTAGCTGATGGAGATTATCAAGGAGAAGTTACACATCGTGATGGGGACTTTCCAAGAGATGAGAAGGATATTTTATATAAGGTGACTGCTCAAGTAGCATTACCTGGAAAAATAAAGCTTGGTCCTGAAGGTGGAGGAGGACAGGGATCTGAGAAAACAGCTTGGTTACTAGAAACATACGGTCATACGATAAAGGATGCCATGTCCAATCTCCAGCAACAGCTTGCTGAAAAGTTATATCTGGGTCATCTACAGATTATTGTAGTTTCTGATGAAATTGCAAAGAAAGATATAACCGATATAAGCGAATATTTAAAACGTAATTATGAGGTTCGACGAACAGCCTGGATGGCTATTAATAAAAAGGATGCAGCAAAAGTATTGAGAACAGCTCCTCCACTTGAAACAGTACCTGCACTTTATTTAGGAGATACACTCGATAATGCGGTTCGGTTTGGTAAGCTACCAAGGGAGTATCTCGGGAACTTTTGGATCGATTTATCAGATAAAGGAATTGACCCAGTTCTGCCAGGGATAAAGGTCATTAACAATGATCGAATCATGGTAGATGGAATCGCCTATTTTCGAGGGGGGAAAATGGTAGGTCTAGCGTCCCCGATAGAAATAGGTGCATTTATGGATTTGAAAGAAAAAGCCTCTGGCGGATACCCTATTAGTGTGTCGCTAGGTGATGAAAGTGTTATAGTAATTCAAACTCAAGAACGAAACTCTAAAATAAAAGTGGATGTGAAAAACGGAACACCTAGTGCAACGATTCATGTTGAAATAGAGGCAAGCATTGAGGAAGCCATTGGCGTAACTGTGAACGGTGGCAAAATCAAGGAAATCGAAAAAGCAGCCAGTAATAAAATGGAGGAAGTCAGTAGTGAGTTTATCAATCGGCTCCAGGAGCAGGGGGCCGATGTTCTTGGCCTAGGCGCTCGAATCCGAGCTAAATTCGGTACGTATTGGGACGAGGAAGTAAAAACCGATGAAAAATGGTCTGACATATACAAGGACATGGAGATAAAAGTGGCTTTCGACTATACAATCCGGCGGACAGGGATTGATTGGGAGTAGAGAGAAATTACAACTACGTAGGATGAGAACGAGAACTTTAAAAAGCATAAACTTCCAATACATATTAGAGGAAATTTATGGGGATGGTATTTTTATAGTATTTCTTTTTGGAGGTAACATATGGAGGATAAGAAAACCCAGATAAGGTTAACTGCTGGTGAGATAGCGCAGCTTTGGGTGCAATATTTAAATGATAGTAGCAGCAAATGTGTCCTCGCATACTTCTTAGAAAAAGTGGAGGATGAGGAGATAAAACCGATCATTGAATTTGCTCTAGGATTATCTACATCACACATAGAAATAATTGCTGCAATATTGACGGAGGAAAAACATGTAGTTCCTTATGGTTTTAAAATGGAAGAAGATGTTGATTTAACTGCTCCAAGATTATATTCTGACGGTTTTGTGCTGAGCTATGTACACCAGATGTCGAGGGTCGGTCTTACCCTATATGGAGCAGCTGTAGCAGCCTCTGTAAGAAGTGATATTAAAGCTTATTACATGGATTGCCTTAATGAAACAATGGAATTATATAAACGTTCCACGGATTTATTATTATCAAAAGGATTGTTTATACGATCTCCCAGCCTTCCTAATTTAGAGAAAATTGAATTCGTAAAAAAGCAATGGTTTATGTTTGATGTTTTTGGAGAAAAAAGACCGTTAATTGCTGCGGAAGTAGATAATTTATTCGCGAATCTGCAAAGAAATGCTCTCGGAGTAGCCGTACTCACTGGATTTAGTCAGGTTGCACAGGATAAGAATGTAAAACAATTTTTTTTAAAAGGCTTAGAAATAGGAAACAAACACATTCAATTATTTAGAGGGAAGTTAGAGGAAAGTAAACTTCCTGTACCGATGGGCTGGGATTCAGAAATAACAAACAGTACCTCGAAAACTTTTTCTGATAAACTGATGATGTTCATGACATCTGGATTGATTTCGATGAGTGTTGGATATTACGGTACAGCTGTCAGTCAGAGTCCTAGAGCGGATCTGGCTTCAATGTATAACAGACTATCCCTAGAGGTTCAATTGTATTCTGAGGATGGAGCAAATATTTTAATAAAAAATGGCTGGATGGAACAGCCTCCAATGGTACCCAATCGTGACGAATTAATAAAAAAACAGAAATGATAATCGTTCAGACTCAAGTCCTTCCGCCATAAGCGGAATGGGCTTGTTTAATATTATTACATCATGCTTTATAACACATATCATACTGGTCAAATTGGATGCGGGGTACTCAGTCATCAATTAAGTAAATGACAGGTTTATGTTACAAGGGAATAAGTATCTGTAAAAATTGCTCTTAAAAGGTTTTTTTATTTTGTTTTTAATATTCCTTGACAGGAATATTCCGTTTGGGGTATATTCTAATTAAGATAGATATTACATGATAGGCTTTATATCTGAAGCCTGGGAATGAAACAAGATAATGGGTTTATAAAAGCAAAAGTTGGGAGATGATTCAACATGAACCCACAAACCTTCAGTGCCCTGGCTGAGCCCAACCGCCTTGATATCGTTGACCTACTACTAGAAGGACCACTTCCGGTGGGCGAAATAGCCGAAAAGTTAGAATTAAAGCAACCGCAAACCTCCAAACATCTTCGCGTGCTCTGTGACGCTGGGTTAGTTGAAGTTCAGCCAATAGCTAATCGCCGAATTTATAGGATAAAACCAGAACCGTTTCAAGAGCTAGATAAATGGTTGAACTCCTACAGGCGATTGTGGGAAGACAGGATGGATAGGTTGGACGATTATCTAAATGTATTGCAGGGCAAAAAGACATTGAATTAACGAAAAAAATTTAATAAGGAGTGAAAATGAATGATTCGTAATTTAGGTCAAGTGATGTTGTACGTCGAGAATCAAGATCAAGCACGTGATTTTTGGACGGAAAAAGCAGGGTTTAAGGTAGTGGCAGAAGAGGATAACGGTCAAGGTATGAGATGGATTGAAGTAGCCCCTGAAAATGCGGAAACAAGTATCGTCATTCACAATAAAGACTTCATTGCTCAAATGGAACCGGAATTAAACTTAGGTACCCCCTCTTTGATGTTCTTTACTGACGATGTCGAACAATTATATTCGAACTTAAAAAGTAAAAATGTCAAAGTCGGAGATATTGTTGATATGCCTTCTGGAAAAGTATTTAATTTTGCCGACGATGAGGATCATTACTTTGCCGTTATGGAAAGGAATTAAACACTGGATAACAACAGACTGATGATCTAGCTCTAAGTAATTCAAATACTACTTAATTGGGGGAAAGTTGATAATGTCAAAAAATGAAATGATTACAAGAGTAGAGAACGATCGGGTACTAATTCTAGAACGCATATTCAATGCACCGCGAGACCTCGTGTTCACTATGTTTAAAGAGCCTGAGCATCTCAAAAATTGGTGGGGACCAAAAGGCTGGGAACTTCCGGTTTGTACTGTTGACTTCCGACCAGGGGGTATTTGGCACTATTGCATGAAATGTGTTGACCGGAATCAAGGACAATTTTATGGAATGGAATCCTGGGGGAAAGGAATTTACAAGGCTATTGTTGTACCGGAGTTAATTATGTATACAGATTATTTCTCGGATGTTGAAGGCAATATTGATGAGAAATTGCCTTCAACTGAGGTCACGTTGGAATTCATCGAAATGGACGGTAAGACGAAACTAGTTAATCGGGGAGAATATATTTCTGCTGATGCGCTCAAGACCGTTATGGATATGGGTATGGAACAAGGTATCGCCGAAACCTGGAACCGTCTAGAAGAATATCTAAGTCAAATAAGGTAAGAATGATAGTTTTTAAAAGAAAGGAAGATGGATAGTATGGGAGTTCAAAACATTTTTGTAAATTTGCCAGTTAAAAATCTGGAAAAGACAATGGAGTTTTTTTCAAAATTAGGTTTTGAGTTTAATCCCCAGTTCACTAATGAATCGGCCACTTGTATGGTTATTGGAAAAAGTTTGTATGCCATGCTTTTAGTAGAGGATTATTTTAAATCTTTTACAAAAAAGGACATTCCAGATACGACCAAAAGCGCAGAAGCTATTATCGCTTTGTCTGTTGAAAGCAGGGAAGAAGTGGATGAACTTACGGAAAAGGCATTGACAGCGGGCGCAAAGCCTACAAGTGAACCCCAGGACCACGGCTTCATGTACTCACGGAGCTTCGCCGACCTTGACGGTCATTTATGGGAAGTATTTTTCATGGATAACGTATAATCTCAAACATATTAAAAAAGGCTTTTCCTCTTGACTATTTGTCCATTCTTTTCAATCATCCCTGAATAAACTATTAATATATTAGGAACAGGAGGTGATTTTAATGGAAAGAAGAGGAGTTTCACGTAATACTTTTTCATATTCAAATAATAATGACACTTCTGTATCTCGTGGTGAAGTCAGGGGGAAAAGTACATCAACATGCCAACAACTCGCTGATATTATAGGGGGTGTGGTTATTACAGCAGCTCCAGTTTGTGTAGTTCAACGCCTTCGTGATATTAATGCAACGATTTTGAGACTTCAAACTCAATCACCTTTAGCCCTTCCTTTTGCCCTTTCGTTTGAAAGTAACGGTTTGAATTTAGGAGAATCGGTAGTTCTTCAAAGAGAAATTAACCCATTCATGAGAGAATTACAAAAAAGAGGATTAATAGTAACTGCCGTTCATAACCACTGGCTATTTGATGAACCAAGATTAATGTATATGCACTGGGAAAATGCTGGAGATGACCCGTTTGATTTTGCGACAAAAAGCTTTGAGGCAGCAAAAGCAGCAAGGCTATTTAAAAGATAAGTTGATTATTTTGATTTGAATCGTTGTTGGTTGGGTGGCGAGGCCTTAAAAAAGGCATCGTCTTTTTTCTTTTGAATACAAAGTTTTTCAAATCTAAAGATCATAATTAATCAATGGTAGATGGAATTAATTTAGTAGAAATCAACATAGTCCAATGTTTTTGGGGAATAATAAATGTTGAAAAAGGAATAAAAAGGATAAAGTGAGGAGCTTTATGAAAAAAGTCGCGATGTCTTTCTTCTGTATTTTTATAGTCATTCTTCCGTCACAAGTCTTTGCACAACCTAAAGTACCTATTTTAATCTATCATTCAATTGAAGAATATAAAGGACTAGGCTCTGGGGAGTTATATGTAACACCCAAGAATTTCGAAAAACAAATGATTTATTTAAGAGACCATGGCTTCACATTATTAACCTTTGATCGATGGCAAGACATTGATAAAGTAAACAAGCCCATTTTCATTACTTTTGATGATGGGTACAAAAACAATCTGAATGCCTTTGGTATCTTTCAAAAGCTGAAAAACGAACATTTTAAACCAACTGGTACGATTTTTGTTATTTCTGACTTTATCGGTCGCTCCAACCGATTATCAAAATCGGATTTAAAAATGATGGCTGATTCAGGGATCATCTCTATCCAGTCTCATACTGCTACCCACCCTGATTTGACGAAAATAAAAGATTATGAATATGAACTGAAAGCGTCTAGAGATAAAATTCAAAAAGTAACGGGCAAACCGGTTATTGCACTCGCGTATCCATACGGAAATTTCAATAATAAGGTCGTAGCAGAAACGAAAAAATACTATTTGTTTGGAATTACGACAACTCCTGAACTATTTTCAGAGAAAGGCATAAAAGACGAAGTCTATCTTTTACCACGGATCTATATTACGTATTCAACCACTCTCGATGAGTTTGCAAAGAAAGTTGAAGGAAAGTGAAGGCGATTACGATACCAAGTAATCGTTTTTTTCTTTTTGATTCAATAAGATGGAGTAAGGTCACCATCAATTCGGGTTACATTTTTGTCACATTGAGAATAAATAAGTGACTCTTCTACGAATCTATTTAATAATAATTATAGAATAAAGGTATAAGGTGCCTACAACTCTTGTTATTGTTCCGATCAAATTGCCTCTAATGGTTTACTTGTATTTTTGTTAACTGAATCACCAATACGAGTGCAAGATATGATAAAAATCTCTAAAATGGGGTGATATGTTGTTAGTAACAGGTCTTAATCATCTTTTATTTTCTGTATCAAATTTAGACGATTCAATTGAATTTTACAAAAATGTTTTCGATGCAAAGTTGTTAGTTAAGGGAAAGAGCACCGCCTATTTTGATTTAAATGGGATATGGCTCGCCCTTAATGTGGAAAAAGATATTCCGAGGAATGAAATTAGCCAATCATATACACATATTGCTTTTACAATAGAAGAAAAAGATTTTGATAAGATGTACCATAAACTAAAGAAATTGAATGTAAACATTCTACCAGGTCGTACAAGGGACGAAAGAGATAAAAAGTCAATTTACTTTACCGACCCTGACGGACATAAGTTTGAATTTCATACAGGTACTTTAAAAGACAGGCTAGATTATTACAAAGCAGAAAAGTTACATATGGAGTTTTATAATGAGTGATTTCCGGAGATGGTTTATGGGAATTATGAAGAACGGAAAACTAGTGTATTTCACCAATTATTGTTTCATTGTTGGGGCATTGCTGCTGCTCATTTTCTTTTAAAAAGTACAAAAGCAGGTGTTAAAATAACACCTGCTAAAAGTAAACAAATCATGGAATTACCTCAAATACAGTACCTTGGTTTAAATTAGTCACATTCATTGAGCCATAAACGCCTAAAAATAGTCTAGTTTGGTCTAGATTCGTTCCCAGGCTTACGTAATAGGCGGATTGTGGTCCAAAATCATAATCGGTCTCGATCACTTGAAAATCACTTAGTTTACAATCTGGTCTTACCGTCGTAAAAGCTAAAGCACCTCTTACCGGGGACAGTGATTCCTCTTTCCGGGCAATGTCAGTAAACACCACACTTCCCGTTAAAGCGGGGATTCCTGTTCCCATATATGGTTGGACACCAGTAAGCGCCGTTCCTTCAAACTTATCGGAGCGAGGATCTTTATGAAAATAACTAGTTAATGGCTGAATCCGCCTCACTGAAGTCTGAATGGCTTCATTGTAATACGCAATCACCTTTTCATCCAATTGTGGATTTGCAGTGCAACCGCTAATCGTCGAAGTTGGAAAAGAACCTTCCCACCCTCGCCACCCAAAATTTATAAATCCATTTTGGTTAGTCGGACCGCCCCCGTGTCCCACAATCTGTGTAACTGGGATTGGTTTGTATTGAACAAATGAAAAAATGGATTCAACTAAATCCTGTCCGACATTTCCCACATATTTAATATATTGATTGTGATACCTTTGAAACGAAATCCCTGGTATGTTGCGAACGCCTTTGGCAATGACCGTAAGTGTTTCTTGAATAGGTATCGGTAGTTCATTAAAACGTGTAACGACTGGTGGATTAGCGATAGAGGTTTGTTTCTCAACATCTATTTCAATGATTTTACCCGCGATTTCCATTTCATCCTGACTTAAATTAAATGGATCATAGCCTGCCCCACCATCTCCTGTTGTTAAAACAAGCTTTCCCGTTTCAGGTGAAAAGTTTAAGCTGTTTACTCCATTATGATTAAAAAATGGCCTTCTTAAGTTGAGTAATGTCCGTCGTTTTTGAGGTTGACCATTTGATTGAAACATCCATTCTTCAACTGTATCAATATGATCATATTGGGTATCTCTATTTGTCCACCTTAGGTTTAACGTTTTAGGGTCGCACGGGTTAGGTTTAAAAGATTCAGAAAGAGCACCTGGACCTTGTGTGCCAACCACTGAATAATGAAGATAAAACAAACCGTTAATATGAAAACCGGGATGAAATGCTAGTCCTAGTAAACCTCGCTCATCATATCCACGGCCAGAAACACCGGGTTCAGAAGAACCCAGTTTTAGAATGCGGGAGCGAATATCTAAAAAAAGTCTAATTTCACCGTTTCCTATGTAAAAGATCTCTCCAACCTGTGTTGCAATAAATAATCTTTCAGTGAAGTCACCTGGGAGTACAGTCGTTTTTATAACAGTGGGTAAATTGATCTTATTCACTATGGGACGTAAACGCACCTTAACTTTTCTCATCGAACTTTACACCCCTTCTCGTTGTTTTCTTGTATCAGAATATGATTAGGAAGGTTCTAATAGTACCAATTAGCGGTGAAGAATCTTAAAGGCTCGGTAAGACGGGGAATGTCCTGAAAAAAGGACAACTTCTCTTTATTTAATTTCTGGCATAATCCTCTTTTAACCTGCATTTACCTATTATGTATGGGGGTGTACGATGAGGTTATTTTTCAAGAAAGTAACATCTAGTGTCTGGGGAGAGGAACTAAATCCATCAATGGATAGGTATTCTAAGACAACGCGGATTGTTATGGGTGCCTTATTAGGATCAATAGCTGTAATTTTTCAATCGGCAGGGATTTTTACGGGGATTGGTTACATCATGAGTATGATGAGCACTGGGCCTTTAGTGCTTGCTAGCCTTATGTCACTAAGAATAGGTGTGATGACTTACTTCGTAACGATCTTTCTATTAACACTTCTCCAGCCGAGTGAGCTATTGGTGTTCATGTTTACGACAGGTTTATTAGGACTCAGCTTAGGCATTGGTCTGAAGTATTTAAAGAAAAGCAAATTGATTATTCTATTTGCGGGAGCATGTTTGACACTTGGAATAAGTATTTTATTATATGTATTAAAATTTCCAATACTGGGACCATCAGTAACATCGCATTTTAATAGTATGGTTGTTCTAGGGACATTTGCCTTTTCTTTATTATATTGCTGGATATGGAAAGTAGTGAGTATCTATGTTTTTAAAGTCCTCCATCCATTTTTTTTAAGAAGATAGTGGAGGGATAACTATATAAGCAAAAGTAAAATTCTACAACTAAAGAGTTAGAAGTCTAGAGATCATTCATAAGATGGTCTTTATTTTTTTGGAGAAATTATTGGAAAATTATGTTAAAATTAATTTAAAAGCTCCTAAGCTCCAGTAGCTAAAATGTAGGTGTTTTAACATTGGAACGATCAAAATTTTCAGAAGATGGTGGAAAGGAATTTATCAATGAAAATAAGACTTGCTGAAGCAAAAGATATTAGTCAATTAGTAAGAATGAGATGGGATTTTACAATTGAGTATGATGAAAGTAAAAAGAATTTTGCATACGATGATTTTGAAATGGAATGTCGACAATTCTTAGAGGAAGCCATTAAATCTGGACAATGGTTTATTTGGGTTGCGGAGGATCATGGGAAAATTACTTCTCATATTTACATAGAGTTGATTCAAAAAATTCCACGCCCTGGTAGAACAACTTATCCATTTGCGTATATGACAAATGTATATACTCTTCCGGAATATAGAAATAAGGGGATTGGAAGTAAAGTGCTGAGCACAATCAATGAATGGATTAAAGAAAACAATTTTGAATTTGTTATTGTATGGCCAAGCGATGAATCGATTCATTATTATAAGAAAAATGGATATGTTCATTGTACGGAGCCCATGGAGTATTTCCCTTCTTGAAATACGGCTTTGCAACATATTTGTTAGTAAATGCTCTACTAATCATGGTTGATCGAATGAATGTTTAAAGGGGGAAGTTTGGTGGAAAAAGCGATTCTAAATTATGATGATTTACTAGAAATGTTGGATGATTTTTTACGAGAGCCAAAAGAGTTTTGGGAACATTTTTATGAGGATCGAGCAAAGGAGATTCCATTTTTTAAGGTAACAGGTCCTGATGAAAATTTAGTAGATTATTTTAATGATGGACTTGCACCTAGAAAAGTTTTGGAATTAGGATGTGGACCTGGAAGAAATGCAATTTATATGGCTAAAAAGGGTTGTAAAGTAGATGCTTTGGATATTGCTGAAAATGCAATAGCGTGGGCAAAGGAAAGAGCTATTGAGGAAGGGGTAAATATTAATTTTCACTGCACGTCTCTTTTTGACTATGAATTCGAGCCACATTCTTATGATTTTATTTATGAGTGTGGACTATTTCATCATTTAGCACCCCATAGACGTTTAACTTACATGGAAATAATAAAAAGAGCTTTAAAGCCAGACGGACATTTTGCTCTTGTTTGTTTTAATACAGATGGAGCATTAGCCACATCAGATTGGGATATCTATAAAGAAAAAAGCTTAAAAAGAGGAATAGGCTATACGGAAGAGAGACTAAGAAAAATATTTGAGGCGGATTTTACCATTAAGGAATTCAGGAAAATGAAAAAGATTTTACAACCAAATGACGTATTAGGAGAAGACTTTCTCTGGACAAGCTTATTGCAGATAAAAAAGTAGAGTTCTAGTATTCAACCTATTTTATTAACGTTATTGCTAGTAAAGTAAGAATCATTAATTAACGGATCAACGGGGGACAAAATGAGCCAATTTAGAGGAGTTATCTTAGAGGGCTACTCGAACGCAGGCAAGACATCTGTATTAAAATCGTTAAAACAAATTCAGGCTCGTGATGATTCTGCAGAACGTAGTGTGATTGTTCTAAGTGAACATTATTCGCAAATTCTCCATAGGGTTAATGGGGAACTGAGGAAACTATACAGAAATGAACATTTGCAACTTTTAACTGATAGAGTTAAGATGCTGAGAAAATTACGTGATTGGGAAAAAGAACTTGGACAAACTCAACGTTCTAAAGGTATATTTTTTATCTTGGAGAGGTTTCATCTAAATCATAGGGTTGCATACCCTAATTGTTTAATGGACGAAATAGAAGAAATTGAAGATGAGCTGTATCGGATGGGGGCAAAGTGCGCTCTGCTTACAATATCTCCAGAGAATGCGGTGAAAAGGATAATAAGTAGAAATCCGGAAGTATGGAATAAGAAAAGTGAGGAAGACATCAGATTAGCGTATGAGCTGTTATTAAAACAGCAACAGGAATATCGAGTTCAGGCTGATCATTCAATCATTCCCACAATCGAAATAAATACTGATAGGAAAGAGTGGGAGTTGTATGCAAAACAAATTTACTCAATCAATAAAAGTGAGCGTTAATCAAGCAGAAAGATTAACGCTTTTTCGGTTTAAGTTATTAAGCTAACAAACTAGTGTTTTTGCTGGCTTTTAAATAAACTTTCGGATAAAAAGGTAAATAACAATGGAAACAACCGCCAAAATAAATCTAACTATTCGACCATCATTGTTTATCGCTGCTTCAATAAAAAATACTGCCGCCAATAAAACCCAAATCTTTTCAATAAAAAATAACCCAATTAATGTAAAAACAGAAAATCCTAATATCGGGAGAGTCATAAGTAATGATAATATAAATAGTGCGCCTAAATAGGAAAGTCTTGTTTTAAGAGAATATCGTTTATAATATGAGAATGCTAAGAAGCAAATAACAATTAATAAGGAAATCCAATGTATAATCATCTATAATTCTCCTCTTGTAGTTGATTCAATTTATCAACTGCTAATACCCAGTCATTACATTTTATGAAACTACCAATCGGATATTCAAAATCTCGCTCACCCCTTGTTTTTGTATTCCTGACTGTACTGTGGTAATTGAAAAAGTATCTAATAATTTAAAATTTAGTGGTATTATATTTTATACATACATTATTTTTGTTCAATTTATTTACGAACTCTAGATGGATACATACTTTAAAGGAATAGCGTATATTTTTGTTAAGTTATTGTACAAATTTGCAGGTTAGTTTAAAATCGGTACACAATAGTATGGGTGACTTGGAGGAGATAAATTATTGAATTTTGCTGGTTAATAACCGAGTAAAATACGAAAATTAACCAGATACGTCACTTAATTATAATGGGAGTGATTTTATGAGTAAAGCTAAAGGAAAAGGTGGAACTGGGAGAGGGACAGACAAGAAGGGATGGAATCGTTGGCAAGCTAGCGCAAACAAAAAAAAGAGTGCAAAACCCTATATAAGTAAAGGTATAAAAAAAGCGCATGGTGAAAATGACTCCACTAGCAACAGTTAAAGTCACTTTTCTAAAGGGAAGATTGCTTTTTCTTCTTTAAGTAACGGTGCAAGTTTATTCAATAATTTTTGCTGTCAGTGGTAAAATTTACTGATCAGGGGGGGGCATTTTTGGAAGGTTTAATATTGGCATTATTTATTTTAATTTTAATATCGCTTAATGTTGCTTTCTTAACATTGTTTAAAAAAGGAAAACTAAATCTTATGGTATCGGGCATTATTATGACGATTCTTGCTCCAGTTATTGGTTTTTCAAGCGGAGCATTATTTCTTCATTTCTATGATTGGAGTTCAGGAGGAACAGGAGAGGGTGCAGGCTATGGTGGAGCATTTTTAGGACTTATAACATTGGTTAATGGGATTCTCATTCTTATGATTGGAATTATTAGATGGTTTCTGCATTTCGTGAAAAAAGTAAATTGATGTTTCGTTACGGCTTTAGCCTGTAAGAATTACGGATTTGGGCATTCAAGGCTATTTCTAAATGTCGTGATGATTTATACATGAAGATTGCTTTTTCAATCATGACAAATTTATTCTTTACATATTTGTAAAAAATATTTAGAGTTGTTTTCAATATAAAAACAAAAAGGAGTAACTTATGTGCAGAAACATTCGAACCTTATTTAATTTCGACCCACCAGCTACCGATGAAGAGATTCATGCAGCATCATTACAGTACGTTAGAAAGATAACAGGTTTTAATAAGCCCTCAAAAATGAACGAAGAGGCATTTAATCAAGCAATCCATGAAATTGCTTTGGTAACCAGAAAGTTATTAAATGATTTGGAGACAAGTGCCGAACCTCGTAATCGTGAGGTAGAAGCAGAGCGTGCTCGTATTCGATCAGCACAAAGATTTGGTCCAAAATAAATCCCTCCTAAATATGCAGGAGGGTCATCACTTCAAAACATATCCGGATATAGTAGCACCATAGCGTCAGAAATAGTATCTGCCATCATTCTTGCCTGCTTTTCAATCTTGTCATATACATCAATGTCTTTTTGGTAATCCTTATTGATCATAAAGACAGCTTCCTGTTTCGTTAAATCTAGATGTTCATAGAACATTTTTCTAAACGTTTCTTCAGATATATATGGATTCCCCGTACTTAAAAACTTCGCGATTGCATCCGCATTTTGATACCATTTCTTTTCAGCTGTCATAGCGGCTTGTTGGTCCCCAGCTAAGGCGGCTTTGACAAGGTCTGCTGCAATTAATAAATGCTCCTTAATTAAATTTCCATAGGTTGTGGCGGCAACATCCCCATATAATCGTCGTATCATATTTCCCATATCCGTGGCGTTTCTTAATAATCGCTGAAGTACAAACTCGATGTCAGGGAGCTTGAATATTAGACTAATAATCGCCATCCTTGTCCATGCCACATGCTCCTCCCAAAGGCTACGCAAATCGTTCCGATAATCTACTTCGGCTTGGCTAATGCAACGATCCTTATTTAATTGGATATTTGGAATTTTAATAAACTCTCCAACCCGTAAATAATATGGATTTATTCCGGGATTTGCTGTAAAAATATCCTCTACCGTTGTTTTGTATGCCAGAGCCAACCGCTCAATACTGTCCCCTGGTTGAACGGAATGTGTGTAAAAACGATTCAACTTTTGACCCTCCTTTAAAAATAAACAAGTTTGATGTTTACTAGCATATTCGTAAAGCACCATGTAGGTGAATGTCCGATACATTTAAGGGAATTGGAGTTAGATAGAAGGTGATTGGATAAACCTGGAGAATTAATTTAACATGGACTTTTGAGGAGGAAAAAGGATGAATAGACTAAACCTGATTACACTTGGTACCAAGGACATTGTGAGGTCGCACGAGTTTTTCAAAAAGGTAGGATTTGATACTTCTATAAGAGGGAGCGAATCGAATCCGGACATTATTTTTTTTAGAAATGAAGGCACGAGAATCGCACTATATCCTATTGAAGAGCTGGCACTGGATATTAATGAAGAAAATCCGCCAAAGATTGGAACAGGTTTTCCGGGGATAACTCTCGCCTATAATGCAAAATCCATCGAAGAAGTGGATGAGGTTTTAAATCAGGCTGAACTGGCTGGTGCAACAATTCAAAAAGCACCGAAAAAGACCGATTGGGGTGGCTATGGGGGGTATTTTACGGACCTAGATGGTTACTATTGGGAAGTGGCCTATGGTGAATTCTGGGAGTTCGATGAATCAAATATGCTAGTGATTGAAGATCAGTAGGAGGAAAGTTTCTGGAAACACTTTAACCAACAAAAATGTAACAGTCGGAGAAATTGTAACGATGCCTCCAGGAAGAGTATTTAATTTTGCTGATAACGAATAAAACTATTTTGCGGTTTTGGAGAAAAACTAATTTCGTAATAGTCCCGACCTCACGAAAGGTAGGGACTATTTGATGTTAAATACTTAGGAATAAGATTAAAATAGAAGCTGTAATGCGCTCCTAGTAGGGATTAGTATCCACCACCCATGTATCCAGTACCAACAATGATTAATAGGATGAAGAGCACAACAATTAATGCAAATCCTGCACCCATACCGTATCCGCCGCCATAGCTCATAGATATACCCCCTTTTTCGAAGATAGCATAGTGTATGCTTCAGCAATAGGACCCGTCATAGACAAGTGTGGAATTATAACACGATTAGTATCTTCGTCTATGATGCACAACTTCAGTTCTTCTTATTGGTTGAATAATACGCTTTGGTACATCTATTACATTAATACGATTAACTTCGACAATGGGTTGGATGATAGGGTGGACTCGTCTAACATATTCATTTCGAACTCGATACTTTGGAGGAAAATAGACCGGTCTTGTGCGATTCATTATTATTTCACCTCCCTCTTACCTTATATAAGATGAGGAAATGGTATATTTTGAAACGGACAAATCCATTAGATTCTTTTAAAAATAGTTTTATTTACTAGTCATAGAATTTAAGAATAATAACTATCAAGTGTTGGTAGACTAATGTGCTTTAAAGGCTAAAATGATCTGCCGTGAATTCCTCCGCCGGCAAATCCTCCGCCGTGAAAACCATGTATACCTCCACCTCCATGAAATCCATGTGATCCAACAAATCCGTGTGCTCCATGATAAGCACCGACGGGGTGGCCTCCAACAGATGGAATTACTACGGATATGTTTGAAAGTGGTGATATTTGTTGGAATGAAGGGGGATATAAATAACCTGAACCATAAGGAGGAAATCCTCCATTTAAAAAATACGTGAAACCATAATACCATGGCAAAAATGGTTGTCGTACGTTCCTTATTTGTCTGAAATCGTTCATCATTCTAATTCCTCCTTGAGCAGTCTATTGTATTATATTTAGGGTTTTCATGAGGGTGATGAAATACTTATATGGATGCTACTTCAAAAGACTAAAGGTGCTTGAGAAAGAAGTAAAGGCCTATTGGCACAAATGATTTTAATAGCAAAAGTAAAAAACTGACTCGATATGTTGGGCAGACCAGTAAAATGGTCGTCTATTCTCGTGGAAAAACATCAATAGAAATTTGAAACAACATGTTAGTATAACGTATATGGTTAGTAAAAATGTGATAAATGGGACAAAGGCTGTTATATTTAGTAATAAATAGTTTAAAAAAGGAGTGCATACAATGGATTTTGAAACAGTAATGAAGGAGCTTGAAGCTCTCGGCAAAGAACGAACTAAAAAAATCTACATATCGAATGGTGCAAAAGAGCCTGTTTTTGGTGTAGCAACGGGAGCTATGAAACCAATTGCCAAAAAAATAAAAATAAATCAGCCTTTAGCTGAGGAGCTTTATGCTACAGGGAACTATGATGCGATGTATTTTGCGGGAATCATTGCGGACCCGAAGGCTATGACGGAGGCGGATTATGACCGTTGGATGAATGGGGCGTATTTTTATATGCTTTCTGATTATGTAGTCGCCGTTACTTTGTCAGAGTCCGATATTGCACAAGAAGTTGCCGATAAATGGATTGCAAGTGGTGAGGAACTGAGAATGTCAGCGGGATGGAGCTGTTATTGCTGGCTATTAGGAAATCGCAAAGACCATGAATTCTCCGAAAGCAAGCTTTCCGATATGCTTGATATGGTTAAGAATACGATCCATGATGCACCGGAACGGACGAAGTCTGCTATGAATAATTTTTTATATACCGTAGGAATTTCCTATGTCCCACTACATGAAAAAGCGGCAGAAACGGCACAGGAAGTAGGTATTGTAGAAGTCAAAAGGGAGAAGAAAAAAAGCAGCTTCCTAAATGCGTATGAAAATATTCAAAAAGAACTGGATAAAGGAAGACTTGGTTTCAAACGAAAATATGTAAGGTGTTAAAAAGATCGGGGTGTTGATCTAAGTAGGATTGACACCCTTATCTAATTGTTTCCAAAACTTTAATCTTGGAATTTGATTTAGATGTGTGTATAATGAAAAGCAATTGCATAAATGAAATGTTTTCTAGGGTTCCGCAACCGTATTGTTGGTCTGGTCCGAGAGAAAACTCACAGCTTTGCTGTGTCACGGAGGGATAAAAGCCTGGGAGAATACTAGTAAAACAGTTTCTCTTGGGCTTTTTTGTTTTGAGAGTAAAAAAATTGGAGGTGTCCTATAGATGAATACAAATTGGATTAAAGTCTTTATTGCAGCCGTATTGGAAGTGTTTTGGGTGATTGGATTGACTCATTCCTATGATTTCTGGACATGGACTGGGACTGTTATCGCCATTATCATTAGTAACTATTTAATGATTACAGCCGCACAAGTACTTCCGGCTGGGACGGTTTATGCCATTTTTGTGGGTTTAGGAACAGGAGGCACCGTCATTGCAGACATTTTGTTCTTTGGAGAATCATTTAAATGGACAAAAATTCTATTAATCTTACTTTTATTAGTTGGTGTAATTGGTTTAAAACTAGTCACCGATGAAAAGGTCGAGAAAGGGGCTGAATCTTGATGGCTTGGTTTACGTTAATTTTGGCAGGCTTATTGGAGACATTTGGTGTTGCCATGATCAATCAGTTATCAGTAAAGCGAAATTGGCAAACAGTCGTTTTACTCATAGTGGGATTTGGTTTTAGCCTTGCCTTGCTTAGTTATTCTCTGCGATATATTCCAATGGGGACTGGTTACGCGATTTGGACAGGAATTGGTGTTGTTGGAAGTGCCATCATCGGGATGCTCTTTTATGGAGAATCAAAGGATTGGAAAAGGCTGGTCTTCATTGCCATGGTTTTAGGGGCAGCTGTCGGATTGAAACTTGTCTCATAATAATAGGGTAAGAGATAGAAGAACAAGAAGTGACTCGTAGAAGTTAACTTGTTCTTCTTTTTTTATTTTGATTATACAAGAAAAAGGTCCCTTCTTCCTTTCTTATTGTTTGATACATCATGAATGTGTAAATGATAGCATTTTACTTTTTAAAATTATTTGAAATAATAAAAAGAGAAGGTTTTTAAGTGTGAATAAGGAGGAAAATAGAATGATTGAACTTCAATACTTTGAACGCTCGGATTTTAGACAACTGATTGATTGGATTGAAACACCTCAGTTCCTGCTCCAATGGGGAGGCCCTGCATTCGAGTATCCATTAACGGAAAGCCAATTAGAAAAATATATGGAGAATGCGAATAGCAATAAATCAGAAGCAATGATTTATAAGGTATTACATAAAGAAACTGGAACTATTATTGGACATATTTCTTTGGGGAAAATTGACAGGAGGAACAAATCGGCAAGAATAGGAAAAGTATTAATTGGTGATAAAAGTGTAAGAGGCAAAGGAATTGGCCAACAAATGATTAAGGAAGTCCTAAAAATTGCATTTGAGGATTTTCACTTACATAGAGTCAGTTTGGCAGTCTTTGACTTTAATCATTCTGCTATTGCTTGTTATGAAAAAGCAGGATTTATCAAAGAGGGCTTACTTAGGGATATAGGAAAAAATGGTGAAGAATACTGGAGTGTATGGGAAATGAGTATTTTAGAGGATGAATGGGTGCAACGAAAAACCAAAGGTTATTGATCAATAGAATTGTATTTAAATAGAATCAGGATTTTAGTGAGGAAAAAAGACATTGGAATAATGTTCTAGAAACTTTGTTGTAAAGATGCCGCAGAAAATATAACTACAAGTTATAAGATTCCTTCTTTCATGAATATACCTTTATATAGACTGTGAATGGAAAATGGTTATGGCTTTAATTGCAATTTATACGGTTGGCAGGTTAAATCAACCCTATGACCACCCTGTCTCTCGTGATTTTTATGAATTTGGATATAAAGTAATGCGTCAGGCATATGTATCAGGATATCTTATAGAAGATTTTTCATCAGAGGCAGTGCCTAACCCGAAAGAAGAAAAAGGGATTGGGTACCCTGTCGTGACATTAACTGTCTGGGAAAGCCTTCATTCTTTGTATCGTTTTACTTATTCAGGTAAGCATAGTCAAGCGTTACGAAATAGGAGCAGATGGATGGAACCTGATCATGAGAAGCACCTTTCATATGTCGTGTGGTGGACAGAGAAGGTGAAGGATGTCTCATGGGAAGAGGCATTTAAGAGATACGACTATTATATTCAACATGGTCCTTCGCCCTTTGCGTTTGACTTTAAGCATGCTTTTGATGAAAAAGGGGATACATGTGTCCTTACGTAGGATAAAACAATAATTACTTGGAGCGATGAATGGTGAAAATTAATTATTCTATTGTGGATGTGTTTTCAGAAGGAAAATATACAGGAAATCCACTCGCCGTTTTTAAAAACGCAGGAACTCTTTCTGAACGGGAAATGCAGCAAATAGCCAAAGAAATTAATTACTCCGAAACTACTTTTATCTTGTCTAATTTGAAAAATAATAATGGTTTTGATGTTCGTATATTTACACCAAATGAAGAGGTTCCGTTTGCTGGTCACCCTACATTAGGAACAGCTTTTATCCTTCAAAATGAAGTGCTAGAGGAACCGTTGGAAAAACTTCATCTGAATTTTAAAGCGGGACAGATACCAGTTTCATTTGATAATCGGGAAGAAGTCCTATGGATGAAACAAAACGAACCTTCCTTTGGACAAATTTTAGATAAAAATATAATTTCGGATGTTTTAAACATAGATGGTGAATACATTGACGATCGGTTCCCTATCCAAGAGGTTTCAACTGGACTTCCAGTCATTGTTGTCCCTTTGAAATCATTGGAGGCGGTTAAGAAAGTAAATATGAATAGAGAAAAATATTTTACGTTAATTGAACAAACGGATGCAAAAGCTATTTTGGTTTTTTCTCCGGAAACATACCGTACGGAAAATGATTTAAATGTTCGAGACTTCGCAGATTACTATGGAATTCCCGAAGATCCAGCTACGGGGAGTTCGAATGGGTGTTTAGCCGCGTACTTAGTTAAATACCGATATTTCAATAAAAGCGAAATTAACGTTCGAGTGGAACAGGGGTATGAAATAAAAAGACCTTCTTTATTATTTTTAAAAGCAGATGAAGACAACGGGAAAATGAATGTTCATGTAGGCGGTAAAGTAGTGAAAATGGCTCAAGGTGAATGGTTTCTATAATACATAAAAGTAGTAATTCATTTAGAGGAGGAATGGAATGTAGGTGGAATACAATCTCAACAAATGGCGATAGATCATATTACGAATTATGCTAGGAACCATAGTCTGGAAGCTAAAGAACGGATAAACCACATGCTAAACATGACGAATATCCCAAGCGATGTTTAATAATGCGGTTAGTAGAGATTTTACCCTGAAATTTACAAATTTAGTGTAAAGTAATGATAAAGTAATTGATTAAGAGGTGGGAAAACGATGGAAATATTTCAAGCAACAATAGAAGATTTAGATGGTGTAGCAAACTTATTTAATTCGTATCGAATGTTTTATCAACAAGAATCCGATGTGGAAGGCGCCATGACTTACATAAAAGCGCGAATGGAAACCAATGAATCTGTTATCTTTGTGGCTAAAGATAAAGAAAACTATGTTGGCTTCACTCAACTGTATCCTACATTTTCGTCTATATCGATGAAAAAGGTTTGGATCTTAAATGATTTGTATGTTGATTCAAAGGCGAGAAAACAAGGTGTTGGAGAAAGGCTTTTACAGAAAGCAAAAGAATACGCACTTGAAACAGGTGCTAAAAGCCTTAGTCTCAGTACAGCACCAGATAACCATACTGCGCAACGATTATATGAAAAGAATGGATATAAGAGGGATTCTCAATTTTATCATTATGAATTAGAGTTAGCTGAATAACTTTTTACTTAGAAGCGTTGATCCAAAAGGATGATCGCTTTTTTGCAGTGGAGATATTTTTGAATGAATGAACAGGACAGGAAAAATTCTGTCATGAGTTGAATATATATGAAATATTTAAGTTAGGAGGACGATAAATGTTTCAAACACTAAACGGTTTTTTTACATTATGGAAATTTGAATCAGATGCTACGCAAAAAATTCTTAATCAACTTACAGATGAATCCTTATCCCAAGAAGTAACACCTCAAAATTGGACTCTAGGCCGAATCGCGTGGCATACTGTAACGGCAATTGGTGTTATCGCTTCTCAAACAGATCTCTCCTTTGACTCGCCTACACAAGATTATCCTGTCCCAACCTCAGCAAAGTACATATTAGAAAGCTATAAAAAAGCAAGTGTCGCTTTGTGTGAAGCTTTACAAAACCAATGGACTGACGAAAAACTTAAGGAAGTACAAGATGTTTTCGGACAGAACTTTTCCAATTCCGAACTGCTATTTTTTATGATTCAACATCAGATTCACCATCGTGGTCAAATGACCATTCTTATGCGTCAAGCGGGTTTACCTGTCCCAGGCATATATGGACCAGCAAAAGAGGAATGGGCTGTGATTGGAAGGGAAGCACCTAAGATGTGAATGAATCAAACCATATAGGTGTAAAAAAAGGCCGGAAGCTCAAAAAGAGTTTCCGCTACACCTATTTAAGCATTTTTCATTTTTCTTCTAGTGACAAGGAGAAGGGCGCCGTTTACAAACAATAACACGGTTAAGAATACTGTGAGGAGAGCAATATCAGCTGCAAATAATGTGATTGAATGCCAAGGTGATGATGAAAAAAAGATGAGCAATGGAATTAATATAATAGCTAGTAAAACCATTATTATTCCTAAAGCTATATTCATACGACGATATTCAATTTCTTTAATAGATTTATAGTTTAATAGGATTCGAATAAAGTTTCCTGCAAGAATCAATAGTAAAAGAGTAATAGCAATTTGAACAGTTGGTTTATAGGCATCCACATCCATTGGTTCTTCGCCATTCATAATGGATATAATCCCATTCCTGAAATGGATAAGGGCGGCTTCTTCTAAAATATGTTCCTTATTTGTTAAAATGACAGCTCCCCACTTGCTTTCAGGATAGAAAAAAAGGTCTGTCCGAGAGTCAGGGGTGGATCCGGAATGCCAGATCATTTCGTTGTCAGAATCTGGGTCTGTTATTCTCCAACCAAAGCCATAATACCGTGATTCTCCTGTTTTCACATGTGGTGAAAAGGCCAGATTTAAAAGCTCTTCGTTCACAAGTTTTTTCGTATTCCCGTCAATTAGGGCCTTCAAATAATGAACCATGTCATTTGAACTTGCTGCTATGTATCCGTACGGGGCACCGCCATTGTCATATGGGACTTTACTTTTAACAGGGAATCCGAACCAGGATTGGTAGCCTGATTGATACCCTCGGTCAGTTGCTCTTTCCATGTCGGCGGCAGCATGATTCATTCCTAATGGTTTAAAAACACGTTTATCCATAAAGTCTGCATAAGATCGCCCAGACACTTCCTCAATTAATGCTGCAAGAATAGAGTAGTTTGCATTACTGTATTGGTGTTTAGTTCCAGGAGTTTCTGTCAATTTTGTATCTGAGAGTAATTGTATATTCGTTTGAATTGCATCGGGCTCATTAGACCCTAAATCTGAGATGGTCATCCCTTTATATGTACTAAACCCACTAGTTTGTGTAAGAAGTTGTTTAATGGTTATCTTTGATGCAGCCTTTTTATCTTTTAGCGTAAAAGAGGGGAGGTGTTTTTTGATTGGATCCTCTAGTCCTATCATTCCTTCTTCTGCAAGTTTAAGAACTGCAAGTGCTGTGAAGGACTTGCTAATGGAACCTAATAAAAATGGAGTGTCAGGTGTTACTTCTAATTCATTCCCTCCTGTTTTTCCAAATGATTCAGAGTATATGACCTTATCATTTTCAACAATTGAAACCGCAGCACCTGGGATGCGTTGCTCTTCGATGTATCTCTCAATATACAAATGTAACTTTGACTCTATCGTATCCTGGGCAGAACTTTGAGAAGAGGGCAACAAGAATATGATTATTATCGTAAAAATGAGGTAATGTGATATTCTTTTCACCTTGTCGACCACCTCCTCAAAATGACAGTTATAACAACCGAAAAGGCGAGGGCTGTGAATAAGCTTATTGAAACTAGTAACGTATTCCACCATGGCTGTTCAGAAATTCGATAAATGATATTGTATTCAAACGACTTTTGCTGTGAGAAAGATTGGGTTAAAAATAAGGATAAGATTAACTGACTGAATAGATACACAACTGGAAATGAGATGGCCCCCAAAAAGAAAGGAAATGGTTTTAATTTCTGTTTTTCTGGATATTCCTTATCGATCCCGTATATTTCTAAATAATCTTTAACGAGTGTTTCAGAATCGCCAAGTTGTTCGATGCTATTTTCACCGTTTTCATGTGAGGATGAAATGTGATCCAATAACTGCTCTTTAATGCTATTCAATTGCTCCTTATTAATCTTGTATTTTTTTAATTCCAAAAGAACCTTTTCTACATAATCTTTTTCAATTTTTGTTAATGTAGTCATCTTCATTTGTCTCCTTCATGTTATTAGCAAGTAAGGACTTTATATCATTTTGTAAATGAAGCCATTCGGCTATTTTATTTGTAAGGGCACGTTGACCATTTTTATTGATTTCATAATACACTCTTACTTTTCCTGATTCAGTTAATTCCCTTGATGTATAAACCAATTCCTGCTCGCTAAGTTTTGTGAGGATTGGATAAATACTGCCTACTCCTTTCAACTTTAAATTATGTTTTTCTAGTTCCTTCATAATTTCGTATCCATAGCTTTTCTGACGAGATAAAATTGATAACACACACATTTCTAAATGTCCTTTTATTAAACTTGTTCTGTCCATATTTACACTTTAATTCAACTATATACTTCAATCAAGTATATAATTGTAAAAAATATAAAGATGGATAAAATCATCGTAAGATTAACAAAAATAATCCTTTGGTTGCGCTGTATCTAGCAGGAATTTGAACTTATTTGTGGAATATAATAATTAAAACAGGATTCCTTGTTCAAAGAATAGAAAACGTGAGAAGGTGAAGAATTGGTTGAAAAGAGAAATGAGATTTGGGAATGGATGAAAGCCCTCTTTATTGCAATTATTGTAGCTTTTATTGTTCGTGCCTTTTTCTTTACTCCTGTTGTCGTGGAAGGGGCTTCGATGGCGCCGACTTTGCACGATCAAAATCGAATGATTGTCACAAAAATAGGAGAACCGAAACGATTTGATATTGTTGTCTTTCACGCGACAGGGGAAAAAGACTTTATTAAAAGAGTAATTGGTTTACCAGGAGATCGCATCGAATATAAAAATGATACGTTGTATATAAACGGTGAACCTTACAATGAGCCCTATTTAGATAAAAGTAAAGAAGCTGTAAAGGATGGTCCACTCACGTATTCATTTACACTAAGGGAAACCCCGGTTGGTGGTGATGTGGTCCCAGAAGGACATTTATTTGTAATGGGAGACAATCGCCGAAATAGTATGGATAGTCGTCACATCGGGGCAATTCCAATGGAAAAGATAGTCGGAACCACGAATATTGTGTTATGGCCAATTCAGGAGATCAAAATAATTGATAAATAAATTCTAGAAAGGTGCGCTCCAATAGCACCTTTTTGCCATTTAGTTGCCCGACTTGAGGAAACTGTTCCCTGCTTCCCAACAAACTTCATTTAATCTGCACACAGAGTTTACTTGGCTTTAATATTCGGATGGTATGATTGCTTTACCAACGAATAAGGAGGCATTTTAAATGAATGTACGTGCAATATTTATTGACATGGATGGGACATTGTTAACAGCCTCAAATAACATTTCTCAACGAAACTTGGAAGCTATTTATCGGTTGATTAATCAGGGAGTAAAGGTCTTTCTAGCCACTGGTCGACACTATGAAGTAACTGCTCCGTACCATAAAGAAATTGGATTGCGAACTCCCATGATCTGTTTGAATGGGGCCGCTATTCACGAAGCATTGACGGGAAAAGCGATACAAACGAGAACTGTCCGATTAAACGAAGAACGATTTCATCATCTGACTGCTGAAAGACCTTGTAATGTTATCGTTCATACAGCAGAGGGGCTTTATTGTAAGGAACAAGATGATGAAGTCGATTATTGGACAAAGGTGGGCCAAATTCCGCCACGATATATTGGGGATTTAAGGCAAGCGGATTATGAAGATGTTCTTAAATATAGTGTTCGTACAGGTTCAGCAAATCCTGAGTTTTCAGCTTTATTTAAAAAGGAAGCAGAAGTCATCGATTGGAATGACGGGTTTGAATTAATTGCTCCTAAAGTTTCTAAATGGTCTGCGATAAAAAGCTTAATTCATGCCTATCGAATAAACCCAAACGAAGTTGTTGCCATTGGAGATGGACCCAATGATATCGAAATGCTTCGTCATGCTGGTACAGGTGTAGCAATGGGGAACGCAAGTGAGGATGTTAAAACAGCGGCTGATTTTGTGACAGGGCACCACCAAAATGATGGATTAGCTGACTTTATCGAACGTTATCTTTGTAAACCATATGAACCGTTTGCTTTGTAATTAAAGTTAAATGGTATAATAAATTTAGCTATCTTTTCACAGTTAAAATCTAAATACACAATACAAGTCGAAGTTTGATAACAACAGGAGCCATCAGTATGATTGTTCCTGTTTTTTATTTGAAAAAAGGAAGGAGGAGGTTCGGTAGCCAATGCAGGCTTTGTTGACCTCGGTGATCAGATAATCATTTCGATACATTTAACACACAGCAATCCTCGGAATATTTAAAAGCGTTCGCAGAAAAAATAACCAGCCAACCAGTAACAACGGTCACTAATAGTCATTGGCACGATGACCATATTCGCGGTAACCAAACCTTCAAAGAAAGTAAAATCATCTCAAGTGAAATCACTTATTCAAAAATGAAAGAACTCCATCCTTCACGAATGAACAAACAGAAAAGCGATATTGAAGGACTGTCAAACTACATTCAATCATTAAAAAAACAAGGAAAAATGCTTCGTGGAGCATTGAAAAACTAAATTAAATTAAGGAGAGTAATGTGAAATGAGTCTATTGGAGCGGATTGACACCATTTGTTTAACAGTGAGTGACGTTGAAAAAGCAAGTACTTGGTATCAAGAAGTTTTGGAATTAAGCGAATCCTATAATGGAGGTCATTATCGGATATTGAGTGTAGGAAATAGTGGAGTACCTTTAACGATTGAGGAGGGAAAGGTAAACCCATCAAATAGACAAGTTTACCCTATTTTTTACACGGAAAATATCGAAGAAGTGTATAAAGTGCTACAAGAAAAACATGTTAAGGTCAGTAAAATACAAATTGATGGAGTGAATCGATTTTTTGAATTTTATGACCCTGATGGTAATAAGCTGGAAGTTTGTTATTGGAAGTAGGGTGTTATAGTGTATCACACCAGCCCAATTAAAAGATAAAGCGCTGTTCCCCAGATAAAGATGGCGGAGAATTTGTTGAACATTTT
Source organism: Bacillus timonensis (assembly GCF_004799755.1). Lineage (GTDB taxonomy): Bacteria > Bacillota > Bacilli > Bacillales > Bacillaceae_L > Ferdinandcohnia > Ferdinandcohnia timonensis_A. The sequence continues at coordinate 59,074 of NZ_SLUB01000012.1, forward strand.
CATTAGTGCCCCAGTACCATCTAATTTTTTCATAACCGCACCTGCTAACGTTAAGCCAAAGAACCATAACCAAGATACGATAATACAAGCAGCTGTAAATAAAATTTGATCGGTTCCAACATATTTTAAGGCGCTTGTCCCAATCACACCGACGATATCTAAAATGGCGTGAGGGTTTAAGAATGAAACAGATGAAGCAAAAATGATTTGTTGACGAATGGGTAATGCTTTGTTTGTTTCATTTTTAGTTGGTTCAGAACGCCAAATGGCAAACCCCATGTAAAGTAAAAATAAAACCCCAGCACTCATCAGACCAATCCGTAGCCATTCAAATTGTAGAACAATAACGGATAAGCCAAAGACAGCTAAAAGAATTAAAAGTGTATCACAAATTGCAGCTGTAATTGTCGCTGGAAATGCTCGAAGTAGTTTTGGCTGTGTCGCTCCTTGAGAAAAAACGAATACATTCTGTACACCTAAAGGTAAAATAAGTCCAAATGCTAAGATGATTCCATGTAGAATAGCTTCCATTGTATCAATCCTTTCCATTCCTATCTTACTATGATACATAGGAATGGGCACTACTTTAATTGCGTAAATTTTCCAATCCCTGAATATTTATGTAATGGAGTTTTTGTGATTTTAATATGTTATTCTTGAGTATACTTTCATCAAAAGCTAGTATAGAGTGTGGGATTTAATTAGGAAGGAAGACAACATGGATAAACGTATATATTTTTTAATGGTCATCGCCTTTGTAATAGGGATGGTTGAATTGATCATTAGTGGTATTTTAGATTTAATTGCAGAGGATTTACATGTAACGCTTGGACAAGCGGGTTTGCTAATTACTGTTTTTGCTGTCATTTTTGCAGTGGCATCACCCGTTTTATTAGTCATGACAGCTAAAATTGAAAGAAAACGGCTGATGTTGGTTTGCTTATATACCTTTTTAATTGGCTGTATCGTCACAGTCTTTGCACCAACTTTTTCGATTTTGTTTATAGGAAGAATTATCTTAGCGCTAAGTGGAGCTTTATTAATCATATTATGTTTAGTTATGGCACCTAGCTTAGCAGGCGAACAGTATAAAGGTAGGGCGATTGGGATTGTCTCGATGGGAGTGAGTGCTTCCTTAGTATTAGGGGTACCGATTGGACTTATCCTAGGAAATAATTTTGGCTGGAGAGCACCCTTTGTACTTATCACGGTATTAACTGCACTATCCATTATTGGCGTTCATGTTTTAATGGGAAGAATACAATCAAAACCTCAAATTCCATTGCGACAACAGTTTGCTGCATTTAAAAATCACAAAATTACATTAGGGCTGACAACAACATTCCTTTATATGACGGGCCATTCTATTATGTACACCTATTTTAAGCCTTATTTAGAAGCAAATACTGATTTTAGTGCAAACTGGATTAGTATCATTTATTTAATTTTTGGCGTTTCTGCTGTATTCGGTGGAGGGATTGGCGGTGTATTAGCAGATCTATTGGGTTCAAGAAAAACAATGGTTATTGCTTTAATCGTATTTAGTACCATATTCTTTGTATTTCCATATACAACAGATTACTACCCAGTATTTTTTATCATCTTAATCGTGTGGGGGATTCTCAGCTGGGCGATTTCACCGGCCATGCAATCGTATTTGATTGAAATAGCACCCGATTCGTCGGAAATTCAGCAAAGCTTAAATAATTCATCACTTCACTTAGGTGTTGCTGTCGGATCGGTGATTGGAGCTGGAATAGTAGATACCCTTTCAGTCAATGTAAATCCATATGCTGCCGGAATCTTCATCATATTATCATTCATTACTGTAATTCTTTCTGTTAACAGTAGAAAAAAGAATACCTATAGAACAAGGAGCGCAAGTTGAGTTTGCGCTCTTTTCGTATATTTAGACCCCAATGTTTTTTGTTTTTTAGAAGGATTTTCCAAAATAATAGGAGAATAGGTAAAATTAAGAATACTAGGAAATGAGGAAATCAATTGGTACAAAAAAGTCAAACTACATACTCGCCACCTAAACATATCGTTTCAGCTGCGACTATTGTAATCAATGAAAACAATGAAATTCTATTAATTAAAGGTCCTAGAAGAGGTTGGGAAATGCCTGGTGGACAGGTTGAAGAAGGTGAGTCATTAAAGGAAGCCGCAATTAGGGAAACGAAAGAGGAAACAGGTATTGATGTTGAGGTTTTACGGTTTTGTGGGATTTTCCAAAATGTGAACAAGTCAATATGTAATACATTGTTCTTAGCAAAACCGGTGGGAGGGACATTAACCACTTCACCAGAAAGCTTAGAGGTTGGATTCTATCCGATTGAGAAAGCTCTAGAAATGGTAACTTTTAAGAATTTCAGAGAAAGAATTGAATTCTGCTTAGATGAAGACTCCCAGCCTTTTTTAATAGAATTTTAACTGTGTAAATTATTTTAGGAGAGGGCAAAATGACCAAAAAATATGTGAACTGGGGAAGCGCAAAAGTAAAGTTAACATGGAATCCTGTTCCACAATTACCACCAAGGGAGTTAATTACTAGTGTCCATGCTTTTTGCTTTAAGGATGGTAAGTTGTTGTTAGTTAAGTTACAAGATAGAGGTTGGGACTTCCCAGGAGGTCATATTGAGTTGAACGAATCCCCTGAAGAATGTATCAAGCGTGAAGCGTATGAAGAAGGCTACGTCACAGGGAGATGCTATCAATTAGGGTATATTGTAGTTGATCACAGCGAGAACCTAAATTGGAATGAGTCTAGTCCTTATCCAAAAGTAGGGTATCAGGTGTTTTATCGCATGGACATTGACGCATTACATGAATTTCTGGAGATGTATGAGTCAAAAGAAAGGCTCCTTATAGATCCGAACGATGTGAAAAAGTATTATGTCCACTGGAACGAACTATATCAAGAAATACTTGATTTAGCATTGAGCCAACTGTGAGTCGTAACAATGATTAGCTTGTTTTAGCAAAATATCTGGGGGGAACTATGAAAAAGTTTTATATTGCATCAAGTTTTAAGAACATAGAAATGGTTCGTTTTGTATCACAACAATTAATAAAAAGAGGTTTTTTACATACATATGATTGGACCCAAAACGAAAGAGTTTCGACATTCAATGATTTAAAAGCGATTGGTATCCAAGAGAAAAGTGCGGTATTAGAATCAGATTTTCTTATAGTCATATTACCAGCAGGAAAAGGAAGTCATATTGAACTTGGAATCGCGCTTGGACAAGGTAAGAAGATTTACCTATATTCACCGGATGATGAAATAAATCATTTTGAAACAACAAGTACATTTTATCATTTGCCTGAGGTGGAAAAGTGCATTGGTACGATTGAAGAATTAATAGAAAAGGTTTGTAAAATTAATCCATTTGTTGAATAAAGGTATTTCCCAAAAAGGTGGTGTGAGTATGTTCTATGTGAATGTTGAAGGTGCCGTTTATAAGGAAGACAAATGGTTGATTATTGAACGTAGTATGAAGGAGGAACACGCTGGAGGTTTATTGTCACTGGTAGGGGGAACTGTAGAAAAAGAGGGTAATTCTATAAATATATTAGAAAGAACATTAAGCAAGGAATTGTTCGAGGAAGTAGGAGTGAAGGTGAAAGAAAAGATGAATTTTGTAAGAAATACCTCATTTCAATTAGATGACGGTAGTGAAGTGATTGATATAGTTTTTTTATGTGAATTCAAAGAAGGAGAACCTTTTTCTAAAAGCCCAGATGAAGTTGATGCAGTATATTGGATGTCTACTGAGGAAATCGTTAGCCATCCTAAAGCACCGATTTGGTTAATTGAGAGCGTAAAGGAAGCTGAGAATCTCCTTAAAAAGACTTTATAAATCATATTCAAAAACTGGTTCGTTTCCCTGAAGGAGTTTGTAGGAGAACACTATTTTAAAAATAAGGCTTTTTATACAGGAGAGAATATGAAGATGAATAATTGGTGGTTTAGTTTTTATTTTTTGGTTATAGGCATAGTGTCCTTTTTTACTGGAGAAATTGTAACTTTTATCATGCTAGGATTTATATTACTAGCTTTAAATAATATCCACACCACGCTTAAACAAATATATAAACAAAATAACGGGGATAAGCAGAATTAATGCAGATAAAGAGATTATTATGAATTTTTGATGGAGATGTAATAATGCTAAGAAATGAAGATGATGTGATAAAAATAATATCTGAAGATGACCGGATGATGGAGATATTAAGGGCTGCAAAATCTTTACAATTACCTGACTGGTGGATATGTGCAGGGTTTGTACGTTCTAAAATATGGGATACATTACACGGCTTTACCGAAAGAACGAATACACCTGATGTTGATGTTATTTACTTTGATAAAGAAAAGATAGAAGAATCAACAGAGAAATTTTTTGAAGCAGCATTAAGAAGTCTTATTCCTGACATTCCTTGGTCGGTCAAAAATGAAGCAAGAATGCACGTTGTAAACAATATCCTCCCATATACATCCGCAGTTGATGCCATTTCCAAATTTCCAGAAACAGCAACTGCACTTGGGGTGAAAATAGATGATAAAGAAAATGTAATTCTTACGGCTCCTTGTGGAATAGAGGATGTTATCAACATGGTGTTAAAGCCAACAAGGTTTTTTGCAGAAACGAAAGAACGAATTGTGATTTTTGAGAAACGGATAGGTAAGAAAAACTGGAAGTCTATCTGGCCAATGATAAGAGTCTATCGCGGGTAAATTGTGATCAACTACATGCATGGAAAAGGAGGAGTATTTTGGGCACGAATCCTAAATTGCCACTAACGCTTGAGGAAAAAGGAAGGCTTAGAAAAGCGAAGGTTAAAATCGGAGAGATACACAAGCTTAGTACTTCTCAACTAAGACAAACTATAGATGTTCCGGAAGATAGAGCACGTCTCATTAAAGGATTGGCTGAATTCCAATCTGTTCCTTCAATTGGTTTTGAATTGGCTTCTAAACTGGTGAACAACTTACATATCCTTTCATTGCAAGATATTAAACAAAAAGATGGAGCTCGCCTATTTGACCTATTGGAAAAGGAATTAGGTGTATGGATGGATAGCTGTGTGGAAGATCAAATACGCTGTGTGATACATTTTGCGAACAATCCAAATAACAATAAACAATGGTTTGATTTTACAGATGATAGAAAGTTATATCGTCAAAAGTATGGATACCCAAAGGACAGGCCACAAAAAGCGTGGTATGAATAAGCAGCCTTGAGATTAAGTAAGGGGAATCAATCTATGAAATTAAAAAACATGAACATTCCAGAGCTTATGGAACATTATCATGTACCGGGTTTGAGCATTGCATTAATTGAAAAAGCTCAAATCAGTGAAAGAGGGGACTATGGCGTCCTACAGATAGGTGATGCTAAAAGTGTTACCGAAAATTCCATTTTTAATGCTTGTTCCATTAGTAAGTTTTTAACAGGAATGGTAGTTATAAAATTAACTGAACAAGGCCTTCTTGATTTAGATGAAGATGTAAACATAAAACTAGAATCTTGGAAATTACCTAAAAATGAATACTCGAAAAAGGTAACGTTAAGAAATTTGCTTAGTCACCAATCTGGATTTCTAGATCCTAAACAAAGTTTTACTGAACTAAAATCGAGTCTAGGCGCGCCTTCTATGTTGGACGTATTAGAGGGGAAAACACCTTATTGTAAGGAACCAATTAGAGTAAAATATGAACCTGAAAGTAAATTTCATTACTCGGATGCAGGTTTTTGTATTATTCAGCAGTTAATTGAAGATGTTACAAAAAAAACATTTAAGCAGGTTGCGAACGAACTCTTATTTAAACCATTAAAAATGAAAAATAGCTTGTTTATCACGGAAATCTCAGATGTAGGAAATGAAGACTTTTCAAGTGGACATAACAAAAATGGTGAAGTCGTAGCTGGTAACTATCCGATCTATCCGTACCCAGCTGCTTCAGGATTATGGACAACCACTACCGATCTGGCTCGGCTGGTCATTGAATTAATGAATGCATTAAAAGGTGAAAGTATCGTTAGCATTTCTGCAAGTAAAGCAAAAGAAATGATAGGCCCACAGAGGGATATGAAGTGGTGCGGATTAGGAGTGTTTTTGGAAGGTGCAGGAACAGAACTTGAAGTTTCTTCACTTGGTTGGGGAGTAGGGTTTCAAAGTATGCTAGTAGCATTTCCGAATAAAGAGACAGGTTCAGTAATTATGACCAATGCTGAATTAGGTGTTCACCAAATGGAAGGGATTATCGGTGAAATTTATAAATCCCTTGAATTGTAACGTTATGGTTTAACTGGAGGGTTCAAAAAATGAAAATAATCTCTATAAAAGAAAATCCCGAATATATGAAAAGAGCAATCACATATTTTCAAAGTAAATGGGCTAATGAACAAAGCATGATGGTATATGAAGATTGTATTGAACATTGTATGACGAGTCCGAATCCATTACCTCAATGGTATCTTTTGATGAAGGATGAAAAAATAATTGGCTGCGCAGGGCTCATTACAAATGACTTTATAAGTCGAATGGACCTGTATCCTTGGGTATGTGCTGTATACATTGAGGAGAAATATAGAGGAAATAATTATAGTTCTATCCTGCTAGAACGCGCAAAAAAGGATGCAAAAGCAGGAGGTTTTTCGAATGTATACCTTTGTACAGATCATATTGGATTATATGAAAAATACGGATTCAACCATGTTGGAACAGGCTATCACCCGTGGGGAGCGAGTTCTCGTATTTATTCGGTAACCTTATAAAAAATACCTTTCCAGTGCCGGGTTTTTGATTTAAAGTAGAGCTGAACTTATGAGAGAATGTACTTTAACTTTTTTTACAGGTAGTTGAAGAAAGTTGGAGGATACAGTATATTGGAATCCCTAACTTTCTTCTATGCAGTCTATATGAAAAGGGCAGGAGTCCCTCTAATAATAGTCTAGTTAAAAGATAATTTAATCATGTTATAGTATCTCTTACTCATTTATTAAAGGGCAATCAAGAGGTAAGCAAACTTCCACTGTTGTGCCTCTATTTAACTGACTAGTAATGTTCATAATGCCACCGTGTTGTTCAATGATTCTATAACAAACCATTAAACCTAATCCAGTTCCATTTTCTTTTGTTGTATAAAAGGGTTCTCCTAGTTTTGGGATTCTCTCCTCTTCTATCCCCATTCCTTGATCAACAATTTGAATACTTACCATCTTGTTATTGATTATCTGAGCCTTTACTATAATTTTCCCACCATTTGGCATAGCTTCTATCGCGTTTTTTATAAGATTAATAAAAACTTGTTTTAGCTGATTTTGCTCACAATTAATGAGCGGTAAATTTACATCATATTCTGATATAAGTTGTATACCTTTTAATCTGGCCTCGGTTTCAAGAAGTGATGTAATATTGTTTAGGATACGTTTTATATTTTGCGTTGCATATTTTGTTACTTGTGGCTTTGATAGGATTAGGAATTCACTCACTATCTGGTTTATTCGATCGATTTCCGATAACAAAATACTTGCATAATGTTTATCAATATCAGATGTAAGTAATTGAACAAAACCTTTAAGAGTCGTTAGTGGATTTCGAATCTCATGAGCCACTCCAGCAGCTAAGAGACCTACAGCTGCCAGCTTATCGGACCTTCTAATTCTTTCCGCTGCTAATTTAGAATCAGTGATATCCTTTGTAATTTGATAGATTCCAATACATTGATGATCTATTATGATGGGTATCATTTTTAACTCCATTACTCTGTTACTACCATCTTTATGAACCATTGATAGGGTAGATTCCTTCCATTCACCTTGGCTAACAAGCTTAAAGTGCTCATTATATAAATCTAGGTCTTCTGGTGCGATAACAGAATCCCACTCCATTTGTTGGAGCTCTGTAATCGGATAACCAAGTATATTCTCTGCAGCTGGATTTGCTTCTATTAATCTCCTGTCTAGATTAAATGTAAAGATGGGGTCAGAATTATGAGCAAATAATGACTCAAAACGTTTTTCGCTTTCCTTAAGGCGTTTTTCTAATAGTTTACGATTTTGTTCCTGGCTTTGAGTAAGTAGTTCCTCTACTTTTTTACGTTGATCGATATCAATATCAATTCCATTAAACTTTATAAGATTACCGTCCAGGTCAAAAATAGGTGTAATGCGTTTTTGAATCCACTTTAATTGACCGTTCGGTAGTAGTATTCGGTACTCAGCAATGCATTTTTCTCCATTTCTTAACTTCTGCTCTAATTCGTTTACAATATTGATATCTTCCTGGATAACGAGTTCTTTCCAGAACATGATGTTTTCTTTAAATTTAGTAGGTGAATACCCAAAGACATCACTAATTTTTGATGAAACCATCAATCTATTAGAACGGAAATCATATGAGTAAATGGCAGCATCTACATTGTTGAAAAGATCATTTAATTCCTTATCTTTTTTCTGAGCTTCCTTAGCATAATATTTAGCTTTATCATACTGTAGCCCAGTCCACCATACAGGATAAACCATTATTGCGGAAATGATGTATTCGAATATAGGTACGTACCCTAACTCCATGTAATCAAAAGTTTTAAAAGCAGCTGTTACAATAACGTAAATAAGCATCATCACTATTCTACCTGTATATTTCATCATTAATCTCCTTAAAAAAACCCTTCGCTTTCTAATCGATAAAAGTTATAATGAACTGATTTTATCAGTATTCGCTCAAAAAAAATAGGAATATTATCATATTTAGACATATAACGATTGTTTACTAGTTTGGATCACTTAATATTAATCGTTGCCATTGGCTATTTTAACATGTATTGTAAAAATATGGGTGAGTATCTAAGGGGATTTAAATTAAAATAAAAGGAGTAATTTTGATATGCTGAAAATCCTTGAAAAGGTAAACGAAATAAAATCAGGCGAAGTGGGAATAATTATTTATTCACAGCTCAAACAGGAGATTGTATTGTCGCATAATGAAAAATTAGTAGTACCACTAGCTTCAACTGCCAAAGTTGCCATTGGGTTTTGTATAGCAAAATTGGTAGAGGAAGGACATTGCAAATGGAATGACATTCTAACAAATATTAGCTATGACCCGAAAGAGGATAGTAACGAATTATATCCTCATTTTCAAAATAGGGATAACATAGCCCTTCAAGCAGCTGTTGAAGTAATGATAGCTTGTCACGACCAATTCATTGCTAATCGTATTGTTCAATTTTTAGGTGGATGGGAAAAGGTTAATAAAATGATTAAATCCTATTATCATAGAGTGAATATCTCCCCAGATCCCAGGAGTTCAGATAACAACGGCGAATTGAATCATTTAATGAACCTCCTATGTGAAGTATACAAAGGCTATGAACATAATCCAGAGTTATGGCATCCACTTATAAACGGCTTAGTAAGGCAACGTGGGGAGATAGACGGAATACCGTCCCATTTGTTAAACCATATGACGGGAGGATTAGAAGACCTAATCGTTGATATGGGGATAATGGGTGAATTCACTAAACATCCATTATTATATGTATTAGGGGCTAAGAATCTCCCCAATCGGTACACAGAAAAATTGGCTGATGAAAAAATGATGGAAGCTGTGAAATTAATTTATAATAAGTATTGTAATCAAGATGATGCGTAATAAAGATAAATAGAAAGGAGAATGCCAATTGAGTGAATGGAAGAAACTTACCAATGAATCGCAACAGAGATGGGAACAGAATGCGGAACATTGGGATAATTATATGGGGGAAGAGAGCAATCGATTTCATCGAGAACTGATCCGCCCTTATACTGAAAAACTATTAAATGTAAAAACAGACCAAACCATTTTAGATATTGCATGTGGAAATGGGAATTTTTTGAAGAGGCTTGCAGAATTAGGAGCAAAGGTTGTTGCATTTGATTACTCATCTAAAATGATAGAACGAGCAAAAATAAGAACAAAGGAATACATCAATCAAATCGATTACAAAGTGATAGACGCGACCAGTTACGAGCAATTATTCGAACTAGGTGATGAAAAATTTGATAGTGCTGTTGCAAATATGGGCTTAATGGACATTGCGGATATTCGCCCATTAGCCAAATCCCTACAGAAGATGTTAAAGCCTGATGGGATTTTTGTTTTTTCTATCACACATCCTTGCTTTCAACCCCCAGGTTTACGAAAAATCACCGAAACCGAAGATAGAAATGGACATGTAGTCACCACCCACAGCATCCAAATATCAAAATATCTCACCCCGGAACCCTATAAAGCGATTGGTATAAAAGGACAGTCCATCCCTCATCTTATGTTCCACCGCCCCTTATCGTATTATCTGAATCTATTTTTCGAATCGAATTTTGTATTGGACGGGACGGAGGAGCCAAGCTTCCAAAACGAAACCAATAAATTTGAGTGGAATGAGATACCGCCTGTGCTTATATTTCGGTTTCGAAAAATGCCGTAGGAGATTCATATTTAATGTCCACAAGGTTTGGGCAAGTTTCAAATATCGTTTATAATGAAGGTACAGATGGTTTTAGGAGGAGTATACGATGTACATAACTGACGAGGCTAAGCAATTGTTGGAAAAGTCGGGAGTGGTGGGGATTCGTCTATACACCGTTCCGAACAGCAATGACGGACCGCAAATTGCTTTAGCGATTGATGAACCCCATGAATTTGACCGTGTTCAAACGATTAAAGGGATTAAAGTAGCATTCGATCCTAGCGTAACAGGAACCGAGATTTTAACGTTAGACAAGGAAGAGAATGAAAATGGTGTTGGATTAGTATTAACAGGTCCTGGAAGCTATTCGTAAAAAGGAGGAACAAAAATGCCCCTTAAAAAGATTACACCTGAAGAATTGTATCAAAAAATGAACGAGCAAGAAAAGGTTGTTCTCCTAGATGTAAGGGCTGAGGATAAATACAATGATTTTCATATAGAAGGTCCCACTATCGAAAGTCAAAATTTATATAAAGCTGAAATATTAAACAATGGCAAGGCGATTGATTCATTGCCAAAGAATAAAGAAATTATCGTAACGTGCACAACAGGTAACTCTGCCACTAAGTGTGCGAACATCCTTTCAGAGCATGAGTATAATGTTGCTGTATTAGAGGGTGGAATCACTGCGTGGAAAGAATATTTAAAAACGAAATAATGAAAAGTGAAGGCGATTGCTAAACATAGGCAATCGCTCTTTTCGTATAAAAATGAACAAGGAGATTCAATTTAGTACAAAAAAGCAAAGGATTTTAAGAATAGCACAGCGAATTATTTACCATGGGTACAGATTTTTACCACAAAAGAACGTCACAATCTTTTAAAATTGAAATGCGAAAATGCGGTGAACATTATTTAGTTCGTGCTGAATGCTAAAATAGTTGAAATCCCTCATGATTGAATAATAGAAACATATATTTTACATACGACAAGTTCTCCTGTATCAAAGTCATGTATCAGAGGGGAGATGGCAAAATGAGTTACGAGATGCGGATTGCGACAATGCTAGCTGACCAGGTTGATGGTTTTATTCAATTTGTTCAAGAAAACTATGATCATAAACATAAAAGCTATGTGGAAAATCCCGATAAATTGTATCAGGTCAAGCTATTAATCGATGAATATAAGTTCCAACTTAACGCTGCAGAACTACGTAGAATTAATCGATTTTCTTGGAATGAAAAGTACACCTATCTATTAGTTGAAGATGTAAAAAAAGGATTGGGCGTAATTGAGGAATATGTGAAGCGGAACTACAATGATTTATTTATCTTAACCGGTAGACTGCATACACTACGTAGCCTATGTTCTTCCTTTCAATTATTGCCAAAATAGGGGGAAATGACATTAAACAGGCTATTTTATTTGTATTGATGCTGTTTGTGATGACTGGATGCTTAAATGCTCAAGACCAGGATGAACAATCCATAAAATTTCATAAGCGTATTGGCAATGAAAATAAGTATGAAGACTTTAAAGAAATAACCGATAACGAACAAGTTCAAACGGTGAAAAGGATATTAGATGATGCAGATTGGGAAAAAGTGAAAGTTGAAATGGATAGGCCTCCTGATTACCAATTTACATTCCATTTTAAAGATCCTGATACTGAGGCTAAAGCGGTATTACATATGCTTTGGGTAAATAAATACATTCTGGCTTTAGTAAGAGGTAATGATGAGTACGTTCAACTAAACAAGGAAGACTCAGAGGCTTTACTTGAAATATTGGTTGGGGAAAATGAAACGATTACTAGTTCACCATAATCTATAGTAAAGACTATGGTGATTTTTATTTTTCTTGAAAAATGAAAAAGGATTAAAACAATTTTTGTGGAAATAATGACTAAAGTTTTTTACACGGAGGAATTACAAATGTATTCATATACTATCTGTTTTATCAAACAAGGAAATAAAATTTTGCTGCTAAATCGGGAGTCGCCTGAGTGGATGGGAATCTGGAATGGTGTTGGAGGAAAGTTAGAGCAAGGTGAGACTCCGCTCGAATGTGTTCTTCGAGAAATTTGGGAAGAAACGGGTATCAAGATGAAGCATGAAAGTGTTTGGCATAAGGGCAACATTACGTGGACAAATCCTAGGCATTCGTATTTTGACGGTATGTATGTATTTGTTGCTGAGTTGTCAGAGGCATACGAATACCATACACCACTCAAAACCGATGAAGGTATCTTGGATTGGAAAGATCTATCTTGGATCATGCATCCGAAAAACGTAGGATTAGCCAACTTAAAATACTTTTTACATGAGATTCTTAATGATGAAACGAATTATGAACATCGATTTGTGTATGATGGGGACAATGTTGTTGATTTCTCTAGAATACCATTCGTAGAACCTATTCTAACTAAGTGAATATTCGTCGGGCTTATCAATGAACATTTTGTGAAAAGAATTCTAGCGGGAAAACTAAATTCGCAAAAACGTTTGTGAAGCAGATCATTTATTTGTAATAAGGGACAGTGAGGAAGTAGATTCTGTTATTGAAAGAATCATAGGAATTTCGAAAAATGTGTAAGGCCAAGGTTTACCCCTTGGTCTCTTTTATTAGAATTGAAACTGCTCCATTTTGAGAGGTTTCTTGCCAATGTTTCTGAGAGTTAGAGGAAAAATCCTGTCGATATCGAATATACATATTATGGAAGGTGGTTGAACTTGGCAAATAACATACCAAAGCGAATCCACATTATTGGGTCAGTTGGAAGTGGCAAAACAACATTCGCAAAACGACTCTCTTCAAAGTTGAATATCCCATTTTATGAGTTAGACAATGTTGTCTGGATAAGGGATAAGGCTGGAGATATAAGGAGAAGCGAAAAGGAAAGAGAAGTGTATCTAGATACGATTATTCAATCCGATAGTTGGATCATTGAAGGTGTCCATAACGAAGAATGGGTATCAAGTAGTTTTCATCAAGCTGATTTGATTATCTTTCTAGATCCAAGTTATCAAACCCGGACATATCGTATCATTAAAAGGTTTCTGAAACAAAAACTTTGGTTAGAGGATTCAAATTATAAACCAACATGGAAAATCTTCTTGAAAATGTTCAAATGGAACCGTCATTTTGAAGAGGTGGGTAAACCCAATTTCCTAAATAAGTATGGAGCATATCAAGAAAAAATATTGATTATTAAAGATAGGAATCCCTTAAAAGTATACGTTAGATCCTAATGCGCTTGTCGAAGAATGGACCACTGCAAGCTCGAAGGAAGTATTTGTGAATAGAGGGGGCAGCCTAATTTGCGAACGAATTTGTATTTTGTACGTCATGCCCACTCGATTTACACCCCAGAAGAACTAACAAGACCCCTATCTGAAAATGGCAAGGCGGATGCGTAAAGAGTTACTAGCATTCTTGTAAAAGAAAAGATTGATATAGTCATTTCAAGCCCCTATAAAAGGGCCATTCAAACAGTAGAAGGAGTTGCAGATTCTATACATCAAAATATAAGGATAATACATGGGAGAGAGAAGAACTTCTGAAAAAATTAGAGAAATAGAGTGAGGGATACCAATGTTACATGTAAAACCATTAGAAGATAGAGATTATGAACTTATTGAAGCAGCGGAAAGGGTAGTACAAAAGAATTATAGAAATGGCCGCCATCATATTGGCGCAGCAATTCGAACAACGTCTGGCAATGTGCATGCTGCGGTTCATTTGGAAGCGAATGTCGGAAGAATAGCGGTTTGCGGAGAAGCAATGGCCATGGGGAAGTCCATCTCTGAAGGGGATCACGAATTTGAAACAATCGTAGCAGTCGCACACCCACATCCTCATGAAAATATTGAAAAGTGCTGGGTGGTAGCCCCTTGCGGCATGTGCCGAGAACTCATCAGCGACTATGGTACAGATACCGATGTGATCATTTCATATAACGGTGAATTAGTAAAATGCAATATCATGCAATTGTTGCCTGAAAAATATGGAAGTGAACTTGAATAGAATGTCCGTTATGAGTGGAAGGGAGGTTGTTATATGCCTACATGCCAAAAGTGTAATAAAAAGTGGAGCTGGAAACAAACCTTAAAAAAATCCTTTACATTTACGAATGCAATAACTTGCCCCTATTGCGGGGAAAAACAATACATTACCGCTCGTACAAGAAAGATATCTGCATCGATTAGTTTTATAGCACCTATTTTGGGTCTTTTTTTGAATTTCTATTCTGATTCTCCTCATGTCATATTGTTTATAATGTTAGGCTTTTTGTCACTTTTTATAGTAATTTATCCATTTTACCTAGAAACTTCAAACAAAGAAGAGCCATTATTCGGCTAATAACAGGGAGACGATGAAAAAGATGTATAGTCCAGAGGAAAGAAAAAGTTATTTATGCACTCAAAATGCTTGAGACAATGAGAACCTACACTTTATTAGTACAAGCGATGAATGAGGATAAGAAACTACACCAATTTAAGGCGTATGATTCATTAGATCCATCCTTTATTACATCCTATCTATCAACTTACCCTGAAAAAGTGGATCCAATAACTATAGAAACATCGGCAGAAAAGGTAATCGGTCTTTTTGAGAACGTATTAGAGCAAAATTCCCATTTCTCCATGGATCATGATTTGCAGCAGTTACTAAACAAGACCCTTGTTTAAGTCTTTCCACTGAAATGCAGGAGATTATGTTTCTGCATTTCAGTACAACTGTTTTTTTACCAATAATGGCATGTAATAGCTATCTTTCATACAAGACTTTTGATATAATATTTCTGAATATTATCAATTTTAAAATAAAAAAAGGGGGGGCTTATGGAATGAAGAAATGGGGGTTTTTGTTTGTACTTGTTTTATCGGTTTTCCTAATTAGTGCATGTGGAGGAAGTTCAGAAACCGGAGGAGACGGAATTAGTGAGGATGGAACCTTAACAATAGGTGAAACCGGCCTTTACTCATCAACTGCAGGTGATTTTGAGGTAACACTAAATAGTGTTAAGTTTGAAACAGGTGAAGATGGTGAAAAGGCTCTAAGAGGTACATACGTTGTGGCGAATGCAACCGTAACAAGCCGAGCATCAAAAGCGGTAAATATAGAAGATGTTTTACCATTTAAAATCTTTGTCGACAATGTCGTCAACTGGAATAACGTTACAGCTGGAACGGAATTCAGTTTTGGAACTCAAATCTCGGGAGAAATAAAGGAAGGAGACTCCGTAACGGGTGAAATTATATTTGATGCGAGAGAATCAGATACGTACAAAATCATGCTTGGTAGCAAAGCAGAAACTACCAAACTTGAATGGGATCTTACCCCCGATGATTTTCAATAAATAAAATTTTGAAGCGTTGATCTAAATGTGAATCAACGCTTTTTTATTTTTATATTAAGTCCTTGTAAGTAAGTGGAAAAACAGCTTGTTAATATGTTTAAATGGTAGTAAATGATGAAACGATGGGAAGGATTCGTTTGGTAAAAAGGTATTTGGTTCTTACATTGTTAATAAGTCTCGGATTTGCAACAATTGCATTAGCTATAACAGAGCGTAAAGAAGAGCCCGTGAGAGCAGGGGAATCATTGATCATAGCCCATCGAGGAGCAAATGATCGCTTTAATGAACATACTTTAACGGCTTATAAAATTGCTTCTCAAGATGGGGTTGATTATTTAGAAATTGATCTGCGTATGACAAAGGATGGCGAACTGGTAGCCATGCATGATTATACTATCGATCGAACGACAAATGGAAAAGGGAAGGTTTCTGGTTATACTTTGTCAGAGCTTAAAAAATATCAGACAGTATCAACTTTTGAAAATAAAAAGGTATCAGAGGAAATTCCAAGTTTGAGGGAAATTTTTGATGAGTTTTCTGATACGGAGAATTTTTATATCGAAACAAGACTTGTGAACAACCAGTTAGCTATGGAGGAGAAAGTAATTGAGCTTTTAGACGAATATCAGTTACTTGATGATAAAAGAGTCATCCTTCAATCCTTTTCTACAAAAAGTTTAGATAAGATTAGTACGTTAGCACCGGATATTCCACTTACCCTTTTGTTTAAAAAAGGGAAATTTGATTTGAATAAGGCTATTGCAACAGACTACCCCATTATCGGGATAGAATCAAATGATGTAACATCCCGCATTGTTAAGAAATTACACGGCAATGGTAAGAAAGTACATGTTTATTTTACAAATAAGAAAACCCAAAAAAGGGAGCAAACTCGGTTGAAAGACTTGCAAATAGATGGTTACTTCACCGATTACATCCTTTATACAAAGGAATTATAACGGGACACGGGGACAGGTACATCGTCCCATTTGGGACAATGTACCTGTCCCTCTGACCCACTAGGGAGGGAACTATGAAAACTATAATTAAAACAATCGATAAGGAAAAAGCCTGGGAGATCCGACATAAAGTCATGTGGCCTGATAAGGATTTTGACTACATAAAATTAGAAGATGATGATAGTGGGATTCATTATGGTCTTTTTAAGGAGGACAAGCTCATTTCGGTTATCTCCCTCTTTATAAATCATGATGAGGCTCAGTTTCGTAAGTTTGCAACACTTCAACATGAACAAGGTAAAGGGTACGGAAGTAGATTATTAGACTTTGTGATAAATGAGGCAAGGAATCAAGACTTGAACAGAATATGGTGTAACGCCAGACAGAATAAGATGGATTTTTATAAAAAGTTCGGTTTAAAAGAAACCCATCATCGTTTTACAAAAGGCGGTAAATCCTATGTCATAATGGAGAAAATTATCGAAAGGTAGGAGGGAAGTAGATTGCTAGTTAGAGAAATTACACCCGCAGATGCAGAAAACTTTGTTCTGCTGACCCAGCAGGTGGAAAATACATCAGATTATATGCTATGGGAAGCGGGGGAAAGGAAAGTGAGTCCTGACCAGCAACGGAAAATGATCGAAAGAATCGAATCAGATGAGAACTCGACGATTCTTGTTGCGGAGGAAAACAATCAGTTGATTGGTTTCTTAATGGCTATTGGCGGCAATGCAAGAAGAAACAAACATTCCGTGTACATCGTGATTGGAATCTTGAAGGATTTTAGGGGAAAAGGCGTGGGTACAAAGCTATTTAAAGAAATGGAAAAATGGGCGATAACCCATCAAATCCATCGCTTAGAATTGACCGTTGTGATTCAAAATACAGCAGGTTTATCTTTATATAAAAAGATGGGATTTGAAATCGAGGGTACAAAACGACATTCCCTATTAATCGATGGAGTCTTTGTGGATGAATACTATATGGCAAAGATTTTGTGAATTGAAAAGTGTGAACTTCCAAGCAGGATTCACACTTTTTTTGTTGAATAAAACATACAAATGAAGAGGCCCAAAAAGGGAGTGATCCTTATGAAAAACATCTATATTATCAGGCATTGCGAAGCGGAGGGGCAGGAACCGGAGGCACCTCTAACCAATAATGGTCAAACACAAGCTGTTGATGTAGCCGCCTTTTTTGAAAATAGAAAAATCGATCGAATAATTTCAAGTCCCTTTAAACGTGCCATTCAATCAATACAGCCACTCGCAAATGAAATAAATATAGAGATTGAAACAGATCAGCAACTGGCCGAACGCGTGTTAAGTTCACTAATAATGCCAGATTGGTTTGTGAAATTAAGAGCAACATATGATGATTTTGACCTTGCATATGAAGGTGGAGAAACTAGTCGAGAAGCTGCAAACCGAATTCTTGGCGTTGTTGACGATGTTTTAAAAAGTGACGCGGAAGATACCATTTTAGTCACACATGGCGGCTTAATATCATTGCTATTAAATCATTACAATAAAAACTTTGGATTTGAACAATGGAGAACACTGAGTAACCCTGATATTTACATTTTAAAACTAGACCAACATATTTCCCTAGAACGGATTTGGGAAGCAGAAAAGGATAATCTCTAACACCGAATTACATAAATATAGAATAACCCTTAATGAAAGGAGAGCATTCCATGAAAACAATAGGAATTTCGCTTTTGTCCACAATTGCTTTATTTTTTATGAGCGTTTTTATAGTGAGTCCGATTATGTCTAATATAGGCTATTCTTCGGTGGAATCATCGTATCATTTACAAACGCATGCCTTATTAGTAACGCTAATCTTTACTGTGATTCTATGTACAATTTTAGGTTCAAGATATATTGTAGAGGAACTAAAAAAAGAAAAAGGGTAAGTGTTTTTTGATTGAAAAAAATGATAAAATACTGAAACTTCTGCTAATATTTTACGTAAATGTATAAAGAAGGGAGTGGGATCCTTGAAAAGATACATGATCGTTGTTTTATTAGTGGTAATTGTGGAGCTATGCTTGCTGTTCGGTATATCGTTGTTTTTTGATACAAACCTTGCTAACACGATATTCCTTGGCTCCTGCATATTCGCCATCTTTGCCTTTTTGATGAGTTCAACTGGAGATGTTTTATCGAAAAGTGGTCAAATGGCCGTTTTTGATGCGCTTTTAGGGGGCTACAAACCACAGCACGAGAAAATGACATTAAGAATTAGTCCCTTTTTAGTCGGTTCGATTTTCTGTTTTGGCATGTATTTTGTTTTATATTATGTAGGGTTTTTAACGTAATGGAAAATTGAAAATGAAAAAAATAATCTGTTTAACGATCGTATTTTTG
The DNA here is from genome assembly GCF_004799755.1 of Bacillus timonensis. GTDB lineage: Bacteria > Bacillota > Bacilli > Bacillales > Bacillaceae_L > Ferdinandcohnia > Ferdinandcohnia timonensis_A. Next base: position 78,223 of record NZ_SLUB01000012.1, read on the forward strand.
TTGGTAACTCAAACATGTGCCAGCGCTCTTAGTTGGGCCTATTTCTTTGTTGTTCATGATGGGAAAGTATATGAGATTAAAGAAGACATGCTACTCAAACAATATGAGGTAGGAGAAATGATTGGCAAAGTCGAAACAAAAGCGGATGAATATACTGGTGACTATTACGGAAATGCATCCAACTACTATGAAATCGACACAGTATATTTTAAAATTGAAGATATTCCAATCAATGAAGCTATTGCTGTGCAAACGGTAGAAGGTCACTATGTAAAGGCAGTCTATGTTCACGATGCGCCCTCTAGTTTCAAAAATGTACTAATGAGCGTTAACTTTTGGACCATCTTTGGCGTTAGTATTGTGCTATTGGTCGGGATAACGGTGTTACGATCGAAGCAAAGGTAATTTTTAGATGGAGTTGAATGGATTTGGTAGATAAAAAACAACATGTACTACAAAGAAAACTACTCACAGCATCCCTCACAGGGGCGCTATTTGCAATCCTCCTAGGCTTATTCGTTCCAAGTCCATTTGGAAGTGAAATCAATTCCATAAAAGAATATTTGTGGAGCTTTACTACAACTGTGCCATTATACCTCATGTACAGTTTCCCAGTCATCTTCGTTTACGGAACGGTGACATCTATCATAAGTGACTTCTTATCTGGGCTCATTGCGAAAAATAGGATGAAACGGTCGGAGCCATATCTGTCCTTTGTCTTACACTTGCTGTTCGGTTCCATCCTCCAATGGGTTAGTCTCGGCGCTGCAATCCTGTATTTTATAATAGACCGTATGTTACGAAAAATGAAGAATCGATACAAATGGCGTCAAGCTTTCATTGGTCTTGCCATTCCTTTTTTATTATGGATCTTTTTCATGGGAATTATTTGGATTATGGATTTATTTAAGGATGGTGCTGATTTTATTGTTTTCTAAAGATTTGAAGATTATTTGAGGTGTATAGGTCTAAACGAGACAGCTTGGTAATTGCATCCTTTTTAAAATTAAAGGATAGCCCTTTTATTAAGGGAAATTCTAATATTAATGGGGTTTGAATGATATTCTTTGTTACGTTGGGAGCGAAATAGATGGAGACAATATGGCTAGAATACGCTTGGGCATTGTTAATTTTAATTGGCTTGGAAGGATTGCTATCAGCTGATAATGCCCTCGTACTTGCAGTTATAGCCAGACATTTACCAGAGGATCAGAAAAAGAAAGCCATAAATTACGGAATCATAATGGCCTTTGCATTCCGATTTGTAGCCCTTTTTGCCATTTCATTTATCGCAAATGTGTGGCAAATACAGGCAATTGGTGCACTTTATCTCCTTTATCTAGGGTTAAAGCATGTCATCCAAGCGAAGTTCGGAAAAGCAAATAAGAATGTTCATAAAGATGATGAAAAGGAAGCAGCCGGGAAAGGTTTTTGGCCTACTGTTGGGAAGATTGCATTAGCAGACCTTGCTTTTGCCATTGACTCGATTTTAGCAGCAGTTGCACTTGCTCTTGGTCTCCCAGATTCACCACTTGGCGATTTCGGTGGTATTGATGGAGGGCAATTTATTGTTGTCGTTCTTGGAGGAGTTGCTGGCTTAATCCTAATCAAATTTGCAGCGACATGGTTTGTACAGCTTCTTGAAAAACGTCCTGCATTAGAAACAACCGCTTATGCCATTGTAGCCTGGGTCGGTGTCAAACTTGCTGTCATTACCCTTGCCCATAAGGATATTGGGATTTTAGATCACGACTTTCCCCATAGTACCGTTTGGACGATTATCTTCTATGGAGTATTAGTCGCCATTGCCTTATTCGGCTGGTTTGCACCAAGTAATAAGAAACATCTAAAAGAAAAAGCCTCATAGGGATAACGATGTAGCAGGTACTTTTCTTCACGGAGGAAAAGTACCTGTGTTTTTTTAAGAGATAAGCTAGTTAGACCTATTCAAAACACAAAAGTTTTCCAAATTGTTAAGAACAAATTCCCCAGTCTGCTTTGTTGAACTTTTAAAGATCTTATCAATTACATTCATAAAAGGACGATGATACTTGGTTTCAAATTCTTGATCCACTAGCGTGTGCTCACCTTTTTTGTGTAAGTGATACGAAAAAGTCATGATATAGGTTTGTGATTCAATCTCAAACGCAAAGAACGAGGGGTGAATGACTTCCTTATTTCTCCCCTGTAACAAAACATGTTCCTTTCCTTCTTCGGCTGTTAGCTGGAAGGTAGCTCCTGTGTTCGACTCATCCTTTGGGTGAGAATAACGAATAGAAGTCACGTTTGGAAACCATTTTTCACGTAAATTTGACTTTGCAATACTGTCAAATACATCTACAATGGGTGCTTCGATAACGATAGATTGTTTCATTTTAAATGACCTCGAATGGTATGATAGATTAAACATAGCAGAAAAGGTGATGCTTGTGGAGAGAATTTTTGGTCTCGAGCCTATTGTTGGTGAGGATCCAAGAATATTGATTCTTGGCTCAATGCCCAGTGTCGAATCATTAAGGAAACAAGAGTACTATGGCAACCAACGCAATCATTTTTGGAAGATCATGTTCATGCTTTTTGATAGTCATGAGCTAACAGACTACAAGGATAAGATTGCCTTTGTAAAAGAACGAAAGATTGCTCTCTGGGACGTGTTATATAGCTGCCATCGTGAAGGCAGTTTGGACTCCAGTATAAAAAATGAGGAACCGAATGAGATTGAGGCATTTGTAAAAAATCACCCGAATCTTCGCTTAATCGCTTGTAATGGCACAAAATCGTATAAAAGTTATCAAAAATACATTGGGCTACATCGCTTACCTGGGGTTGAGGTGATTAAGCTTCCGTCAACGAGCCCTGTCCCCGGCAAATATAACAAAACTCTTGAAGGCAAGCTCCAAGAGTGGAAAATCATAAAAGACTATCTATAGCACCTTTTCGATGTCTTCCTCTATTTTAGCTGGCTCGGTTTGTGGGGCATAGCGTTCCACAACCTGCCCATTGCGATCGACTAAAAACTTAGTGAAGTTCCATTTAATCGCTTTTGACAATACCCCTTTTTGTTCGTCTTTTAAAAATTGAAACAGTGGATCTGCATTCTCACCATTTACGTCAATTTTTGCAAACATCGGGAATGTCACGCCATAATTCATCTCACAAAAAGAGGTCGTTTCCTCGATTTTTTCGAATTCTTGATTGCCAAACTGAGCACACGGGAATCCAAGAATAACCAAGCCATCTTGTTGATATTTTTCATACAGCTCTTGCAATCCCTTAAATTGCGGAGTAAATCCACATTTACTTGCGGTATTGACGATTAAAAGTGGTTTCCCCACGTATTCTTTAAACGACTTTAATTCCCCATTCACCGTTTTTACTTCAAAATCATACACACTTGCCATTTTTTCCACTCCCTTATGTACGAATTACCACAATCGTAAAGGATGTTCGTTTGAGATTCAAGTTTGGACTTCTTTTTATACTGAATTTCTTGTAAGATTCAGGGGAGAGGAAATCTTTTGAAAATGAGGGCCATCAAATGAAACAAGTAATTGAAAAATGGAAATTCCCTGCAATGCTTTTAACCGGGTTAGGATTATCCTCATTGGGTGATTTTATTTATCTCGTAGCTATTAATCTATTAGTTTTAAAAATGACGGGCTCGGCCGCGGCAGTTGCTGCTTTGTGGGTTGTCGGACCCATCACATCGATTCTTGTAAATGGGTGGTCTGGGAGCATCATTGACCGCTCGAATAAACGGAAAATCATGATCATCACGGATATCATTCGAGCCATTGCAGTTGCCATCATCCCACTACTTCCGAGTATTTGGATGATCTATGCTTTGCTATTTATAATCAGTGTAGCAAAATCCTTTTTCAACCCGACATCCACTGCCTATATAACTGCCCTTATTCCAAAAGAACAGCGGAAAACCTTTAATTCAATCAGAAGCTTAGTTTCTTCCGGTGCGTTTATTACAGGCCCAGCTATCGCTGGTATGCTTTTTATGATTGGTAGTCTTGAAATAGCTATCTATAGTAATGCAATTTCCTTGGCTATTTCCGCAATTCTCATCGCATTTTTACCAAATATCGATAGTAGCGGAGAACAAACAACCGATAAGCTTCAATTTAAAAATTTACTAGAAGATTGGCGAGTGGTCATCCGCTTTGGAAAAAATGCAGCATTTGTAATGACCATATACTCAAGCTTTATCATATTTGATATTTTTACAATGGCGATGGATTCCCAGGAGGTTGTTTTTACACAAAGGGTAATAGGCTTAACTGAGGTAGAATATAGTTTACTTATGAGTGTGACTGGGATTGGCTATGCGGCAGGAGGTTTATTGGTTATTTTTATTTCAAGATTTCTATCGATTCGCGCTCTAATCGGAACGGGACTCTTTATGCTTGCGGCAGGCTATTTAATCTACTCCCTGTCAACCTCCTTTGCAATGGCGGCGACTGGTTTTATCATTTTGGGCTTCTTTTTTGCCTTTTCAAATACAGGATTTAACACCTTTTATCAAAACAATGTACCTATGGAAATCATGGGGCGTGTCACAAGTATGGTAAGTGTGCTGCAAAGTGCAGTGTCTGTAGTGTTCCTATTATTTATTGGAATCATGGGAGACCTACTTCCACTGAGATACACGATTGTTACCTTATCTATAATTAGCTTGATACTTGCTGTTTTTGTGATTATTCTCGTATCACAGCAAACAAAAAAAGTATATTTTACGGAGGAAAAGGTAGAAGTAGGAATGAGATAAAATCTCAAAAAAATGCTGCGACCAAAAGTCGCAGCCCTCACTCCTTCACTATTTCAATCTCTCTTGCCTTCGCCTGTGCTGGTGCAGATTCTGCGATGGCGCCCTCAACCACAATCTTAACCTTTTGACCAACCTCAAGCTTTGAAACAATCGACTGATTGACAGAACGAATACTGAAAAAAGTACTTGAAAGGTAGTATTCATCATGAATTTCCTGTTCTGTTTTTGTTTCAAATTCCTCTTCTATAATTTTTTCATTTACTAAAATTCGCTCGCCAACCTCAAGAACGTAACCAGTTACAGTCATTTCGGCAACATCACCATTTTGACCACTCGTACCACAACCAACAAGTAAAAAAATGAAAAGAAAAACTATCCGCTTCATACCGTCACCTCATCTTATTTGGCGAAATTTAAGGTCAAAAGGTTACGCATTAAAAATAGTGCGTGAAATTTTGTGCATTTATGGTAGAATATTCAAAAAGAAAAGAGGAAGCCTTATGAAATTTGTACATATCTTTGGACCTCAAGCGGTTGGGAAGATGACAGTTGGGCAGGAATTAGCAAAAATAACAGATTTAAAGCTTTTTCATAACCACATGACAATCGATTTAGTAAGCCACTTCTTCGACTACAGTACAAAAGAAGCGAAACGACTAGTCAAATTGTTCCGTCAGGAGATTTTTGAAGAAGTTTCAAAAAGTGATTTGTACGGCATGATTTTCACATACGTCTGGATGTTTAACCTTGAGTCTGATTGGGAGTATGTAAAGGGACTTTCTAAGTTGTTTGAATCCAGAGGGGCCACAGTATATTATGTTGAACTTGAAGCCGACCTGGAGGAGAGACTTGAAAGAAATAAAACGCCAAATCGATTGGAACACAAACCGAAAAAACGCGACATTGAATGGTCAGAAAATGACATAAAACAAACGATGAAGAAGCATCGCTTGAATTCATATGAAGGTGAAATTTCGTTCGGCAACTACCTCAGGATAGACAACACCAACCTAAGCGCTGAAGAAGTAGCCAAGTTGATCAAGGAAAAGTTTCAATTATAAAAAACAACGCTTGGAATTCACACTCCAAGCGTTAGTTATGCCCGTTCTGTAACTCATCACGAAGCAACTCAAATTTTCTCTCCAATTCATGCGTGAAATGCTCACGTGCCTGTTTAGCATCCATATCTGGTGATGCAATAAACATCGGATCACCGAAAATAAGCTTTGCCTTTTTAAACTTCAATAATTCTTTAACTGTATTTGGTCCAACATACGCAGCGGGAACAACAGGAACCTTGCTTCGTTGTGCGATCGTAATGGCCCCCTGCTTTAAGGCAGTTTGCTCATTCGTACGTGTTCCGCTTGGGAACATACCTACAATCTCTCCCTTTGAGAGTAAACGGGATGGAATTTTTAAAACGCTTGGACCTGGGTTATCACGGTCAACTGGGAATGCATTAAGCTTTGATAAAAAAGTACCAATTCGCTTGTTTTTGAATAATTCCTTTTTGGCCATGTAATGAATTTGGCGTGGCAATAAAGAAACACCCAGCCACAAAATATCGATATACCCTGTATGTGTACATGCAATCACGTAGGCGCCGTCCTTTGGCAGCTTTTCTCTGTTATAAACCTTAATACCACCTGTTAATGTAAGAATGCCTTTAACAATAGATGCAATGAAATGATACACTTTGACTTACCCCTTTTGAATGACTTTTAATCTAGTAAAATTATAGCATGAAATAAATACGAATAAAGTGAGGAAATACATGAAAAAAATCATGGTTATCGGAGTTTCAGCTGGTGTTGGAAAATCAACTTTCGCTCATCAATTAGGTGAAAAACTTGAAATCGACGTATACCATTTAGACCGCTATTTTTGGAAACCAGGCTGGGTAGAAGCATCACATGAGGAATTCAAAACAGCCCAAGAGGAAATTCTCACAAAAGACAGCTGGATTATTGATGGAAATTATAGCAAAACCTTCGAAATGCGCGCAAACCATGCTGATACTATCATCTATCTTGAACTTCCTAGATATCAGTGCCTTTACCGAGTGTTCAAACGCTATTTTAAACATATCGGAAAAAAACGTCCAGATCTTGGCTGTACCGAAAAAATAGATTGGCAGTTTATCAAATTCATCTGGACGACCTACAAGCCAAGAATACGTAAAATGCAGGAACGCCTAAACCGATTATCTCAAGATAAAACAGTGATTAGTCTGCGAGGGACAAAAGAGATTAATAACTTTGTAAAAAATAACTGGGAGGATGTAAGATGAACAAAGCAGCCCAACAATATTGGAATGACTTCTGGGAAGGAAAAGATAAACCAGAATTAGTAGATGCATGGCAGTTTGGGGATGACCCTGACTACCTTGCACAATTAGTGATTGATGGTATCAAGACAGCCACCTGTTCTGGATATGTTTTTTATGAACTCGAAAACGCACCCCTTCCAAAGGTAGACGATTATAGCATTCTATTAAATAGCAAGGATGAACCGGTGGCGATCATTCGAACAGTTGAGGTAACGATCCAATCAATGAATGAAGTCCCTGAGGAATTCGCAATTGCTGAAGGGGAGGGTGATCGAACCTACCAGTATTGGAGAGACGTTCATGTTAAGTTTTTTACGGAAGAACTACGGAAAATCGGCCGTGAATTTTCGGAGGATATGTTACTTGTTTGTGAACGATTCAAATTAATTGATGTAAAATAAAAAACACCCAGTTGGGTGCTTAGATAATCTTTGTTTCATCCTTTGGAGCGTCTAGCTTCATTTTTTCAAGCTCGACACGCATTTTCTCTGTTTCAAGCAAGTAATTCTCATGCTTTAATTTTTCTAACTCCAATTCATCCTGAATGATTCTTTGTTTGTATTTTGATTGTGTTTGAAAATGGCTCGTAATAATCGCAACTAGTGGAATTGAAAATACCATGACAACCGCAACTAGACCCGTCATTGAATAACCTCCTGACCAATATAACCGGTTTCTTCATCTATATTTCATTATACCAAATATACGGAAAAATAAGCAGATTGGTTTCAAATTGTGCAACCTTTTTATGAAAGTTTCGTCAATTTAGTAAAAGCGCTCAATTGGAGGATATAGGATGAAAAAATGGATGCTAGTCTTTTCAATAGGAATTTCGATTATTTTATCAAGTTGTGGAGGAAATACATCAAGTAAGCTTTCGGGAAGCAAACCACCTGAAACGAAGATACAAATCGGAAACGAAACCTTTCCAACGATACTCGGTACCTATTGCTGGAGCAGTATGTTCAAAAGTGTATGTGCAGACACAGCAGGACCAGAAGAGCTTTTAGAAGGAAAAGCGCCAATTGTCGTTCAGCCTGGTGATGAAGTTGTTTTCGAAATGGATTATGAACCACTGCCCAATGAAGTTCATGTAGCCTATTACCAAGGTGGCAAGGAAACGGAAGTGAAAGTAGAAAACCATCGTTTTACAGCACCTAAGGAAAAAGGCGTGTATTACTATTCCTATGGAGTTTGGTGGATGGATGAAAATGAAGAGAATGTATCAAACGCTGACGCATTTTATGCCTTTGCGCTTGAGGTAAAGTAATAGTAACGAACGAAAAATACGTCCAAGCCATCAACGATTTAACCAAATAACCTAAGCGAAGCCTATCCTAATAATGGATGTGGCTTCTTTTTTTGCTGGAAAAGAATTGAAGGAATATGAAAATATATCTCGAATTTAATACATAACATATTCCTATGCGAAATGGAGAGCGTGCCGATGATATATGTTTTTCTTGCCATTGTAGTCGGAGCCGTAAGTTTGTCTATTTTTAAAGCTGTTCGAAAGAAAAAAATGCCTAGTAATGAATATACCCCGTTCGATGACATGACAATGGGGAGAACGGAAGATAAAGAATAGGAGGACTCCTAAAATGAAACAAACACTTCTTCGTATCGGAACGACCTATCTGCCAGTTACAAATGTACAGCGTTCAGCGACCTGGTACACAGAAAACCTTGGTGCAGCATTAAATTACATGGATAAGGATAAAGCTATCCTTGACTTAGCGGATCAAAGTTTTTTCCTCGTTGCTGCAAAGGAAGGTCAAACCTCAAATTTCGTTGATGTAAAAGGACATGAACAATTTTCAGTAACCTTTGAGGTTGACGGTTTACAAGCTTTAGAGAACTTACATAAAGAATTCATAGAACGTCATATCGCGGTCGGGGAAATTGAAGACCGTGGCCATGCCGGGAAGAATTTTGTATTCGAGGATCCGGATGGAAACCTATTTGACGTCTGGAGCGAGCTTAGTCCCATTTTTAAAAAGAGGAGGAATGAAAATGCAAGCACTACTAGTGATTGATGTCCAAAACGGAATTGTGAATTTTAAAGATTCTAGCGAGGAACTTACTAAAATTCAACACATCATCCAAGATTTTAAAGCAAAAAATCTGCCTGTGATCATGGTTAGACATTTTGATAAAATTGAAGAGAACCCTCTTCACAGAAATTCAAGCGGTTCCGAGATTCATGAATCGGTGCGAGATTTTGCAGATTATATAGTTGAAAAAGAGACACCAAGTGCCTTTTTTCAGACAAATCTTGCATCCATACTAGAGGAATTAGGGGTTAAACATATTTTCATAACCGGTTTTGAAACCGAATTCTGCTGTATGTTTACAGCAATTTCGGGATATGACCGAGGGTACAAAGTAACCTTTATTGAAGATGCTACAGGGACAACAAATAGCGAAGATACATATGAGATGAAGGGGCTCGATATTAAGGATTTTGTGGGAACCGTCCTTAACTGGTCAGAAACAACAGAGGTCCTTTATTACGACGAATATAAGGAGACCTATCAGGGATGAAGCAAGCCATAGAGCTTAGAAAAGAGGGCCGGCTCAAAGAATCGAACGAACGGCTGTTAAGGTTAGTAAACGAGAATCCCAAAGATCCTCAACTAAACTATCAAGTTGCCTGGAGTTTTGATGTCCTAGGATTAGAATTAGAAGCTGTCGCTTTTTATGAAAAGGCAATCGGACTAGGTCTACAGAACGAAGATTTGGAAGGTGCCTTATTAGGTTTAGGCAGTACCTATCGAACCCTCGGAGAATATGAAAAATCAGAGGCGACACTGTTAAAAGGGATAACGTTATTTCCAAATAACCACGCGATGAAGGCTTTTTACTCAATGGTACTCTATAATCTTGGGAGACATCAGGAAGCCATGGAACTTCTTTTAAAAAGTTTAGCTGCGACTTCGAGTGATGCATCTATCCAACAGTACAAGCGTGCCATTCAATTTTATGCCGATAAGCTAGATGAAGTCTGGAACTAAAATAACCCTCCTGCTTGGAGGGTTATACTTCTATGATAAACGGCAGAATCATCGGTTTGCGTTTTGTTTGTGCAAATAAATATTGTCCTACTGCCTTTTTAATCTCCTTTTTCATGGCATTCCACTGGTACTTGTTTTCACTTTGCAAATTAAGAATCGCTTTTTTTACGAGGCGATTTGTCTCTCGGAGAAGCTCTTCAGAGTCTCGATTGAACACAAAACCGCGCGTAATCGTATCAGGTCCAGAAATGATTTTCTGATCTCTTTTACTTAGCGTGACAACTATGACGACCATGCCATCCTCTGAAAGCTGCTTACGGTCACGCAGAATAATGTCGCCAACATCGCCAACACCAATCCCATCCACATATGTATCACCCGAAGGAATTTTCCGAGTTTGACGCGCCTCCGAATGTTTCACATCAACCACATCGCCATTTTGAATGATAAAAATATTTTCAGGTTCCACTCCTACAGATACTGCAAGAGATTTGTGTTGATGAAGCATCCGATATTCACCGTGTATAGGGATAAAGTATGTTGGTTTCATTAAGGTCAACATTAGCTTAAGATCCTCCTGAAACCCATGGCCGGATACATGCATACCAGTCGAGCTTCCTCCATATAAAACAACTGCCCCAAGCTGGAATAAGTTATCGATAATGCGAGACACATTTTTTTCATTCCCAGGAATCGGACCAGCAGCTAAAACAACCGTATCTTCCGGGAGAATCTGCACGTCACGATAGCTGGCATTTGATAGACGAGCAAGCGCAGCCATTGGTTCCCCTTGACTTCCTGTACATAAAATACAAACCTTCTCCGGTGCGAGATTTTCTACTTCTTGAGCATCAATCAGCATGCCATCGGGAATGTGGAGATAGCCACGTTCAACCGCGACATCCACGACATTCACCATACTTCTTCCTAGCAGGGCGAGCTTACGGTTCGTTTTCATCACAGCCTCAACAACCTGCTGAACCCGGCTGATATTCGAGGCAAATGTCGAGACAAATACCTTTCTTTTCGCTTTCATAATGGCTTCCTCAATGACGTCCCCAACCTTCGACTCAGTCGGTGTTGATCCCGGTCTCTCTGCATTTGTACTTTCAGATAATAAAACAAGTACACCCTCACGCCCAATTTCGGCCATCCGATGAATATCTGAATGTTGGTCATTCACCGGTGTTAGATCAAACTTGAAATCTCCTGTATGTACAACCTTCCCTTCAGGCGTATCAAATACAATCCCTAGGCAATCCGGAATACTATGATTTACCTTGAAAAAGGAAACCCCTATTTTGCCAAACTCAAGCTCAGAATCTGCATCAATCGGAATTAGCTTAGTATCGGCAAGAAGACGATGTTCAGTTAACTTCAATTCAATTAAACCAAGCGTAAACCGAGTCGCATAAATTGGCACATTGAGCCTTTTAAGAAAATAAGGAATCCCGCCAATATGGTCCTCATGCCCATGTGTAATCAACATCCCACGAATTTTTTCTCGATTTTCCTCCAAATACGTCAGGTCCGGAATAATCAAATCAATTCCGAGTAAGCTCTCATCCGGAAATTTTCCCCCACAATCAATCACCAAAATATCATCATCGTATTGCACAACATACATATTTTTCCCAATTTCGTTAATTCCACCAAGTGCAAAAATGGACAATCCATTCTCCATTACACACGCCTCCTACTTCTTACATCGTGTCCTTAGTTTTACCAGAGGTCGGTGGAATTATTTATTGAGTGTTCCAAAATATGTAAGAATACGTGGCGAGAATATTTGTGTGATTAAGCAAACGCCCATAGAATTGAAATAACGCCCATAGAAACAAAATAATGGCCATAGGGATAAAAAAATAAAAAGTTTGCAGGATTTTGAAAAAAATAGTAGAAAAAAGACTTATCAAATGTAAAGGAGCATGCTAAATGAACAGAAAAGAATTAAAAATCCCGCAAAGGATATTAAAATTAAAAGCGGCATTAAGAAGAACGTCAGAATCTCACCCAAAATATCAAGAACTTAGTGATGAGTACGGCAGAAGAATGTCGGGTTACCGCGGAGAACAATCGTTACAATATTATTTAACCTTTTTAAACGAAAAAACCTACCTTAACTTCCACAACCTTCGTCTTCCAGACATCTCCGGTAAGCACTTTTTTGAAATTGATATCCTTCTAATGAGTCCCACCTTTATATTAATCATTGACGCAAAAAATTATCGCGGAGAATTATATTTTGATGGGAAGTTTGACCAATTAATCCAAACCTACAAGGATACGAGGAAATCGTATAACTGTCCTGTCACTCAAATTACCAGACATCAGTTACAGCTTAAAAGACTTCTAGAATCCTTGAAATTCCCCTCCATTCCGATTGAAACCCTTGTTATCTTCACAAACCCAAATGCGATTATTGATGCTAGTAAAGACTTTAAACACTATAATAAAGTAATTAAAAGCCCAAGTTTTATTTCGAAAGTGGAGCTGTTTGAAAAGAGGAATAGGGAAGAAGTATTGGATCGGAAGCATTTGCTAAAGCTTAGCAGATTCCTATTAAAGCAGCATACACCTCACGACCAAGATATACTGTCACAATTCGGAATAAAAGAGCATGAACTTATAAAAGGTGTAAGGTGCCCAAAATGCGATTTTCTACCAATGAAACGTAATCCCCGGTCCTGGACTTGCCCATCTTGCAACCATTCTTCATCCAAACCCTATTACCAATCTTTAATGGAGTATGAGCTTCTCTTTGGAAACACAATTACGAATAAACCATTGCGTGATTTTCTAGATATACAGTCGATTTCAACTGCTAAACACATCTTAACTTCATTAAATCTACAGTATAATGGGAGCTTTAAAGATAGAATTTATCTATTGAAAGAGGAGGCTTTAAAAAACATGCACAATAATTGATTCGAATAGGATTATTCCCAAAATTTACTGTCACTAATCGAAAAATACTGTCACTATTGCAGATTTACTGTCATTAACTGAATTTTACTGTCACTATTTTAAAAATACTGTCACTAGCACTTTCCACTATGAAAAAAGCAGGAATCCCCACCCAACGTCTCGAATGAATAAACAATGTCAATCCTACTACTAAAAAGGAGGTCCACCAAATATGTACGAATTAAAAACAAAAGAAAACGATGCGAGTGTCATTGAATTTATTGAAAAAGTCGACAATCCGAAAAAGAAGGAAGATGCTTACAAGCTATTAGACATTTTTATAGAAACCTCTGGGTATCCGGCCAAAATGTGGGGACCGAGCATAATTGGGTTTGGTTCCTACCATTACAAATATGCGACTGGCCATGAGGGCGATGCGCCACTTGTTGGTTTTTCACCACGCAAGGCAAAAATTAGTTTGTATTTTGCAACTGGCGATACAAAGCGACAAGAATTGCTCGAAAAATTTGGTAAACATACATCTGGAAAAGCCTGTGTCTACATCAATAAAATTGCGGATATCGATGTAGAAGTGCTAAAAGATCTTATTACCCAATCGATAAAATTCTTACAAGAGACATACCCATCGGAATAAGCAAAACTTATACACATACATAAAGTTAATCAAATTTTGGTAACCCCTGAAATGGAGTACGATGAAGGTAACTACAATGTATATTCTTGTTTTGAAAAATAGAATAATGTCCCGAGCAAGAACTGCAGGGCACTGAATGAGCGCAATAGCGTTTGTTTAGTGCTCTTTTTATTTTGAAAGGAGAGATTACATGAATCCAACTTTTAGAGACCAATTGAAACAGTGGAAAAAGGAGAATGGAATGCAGCATAAGGATCCACCAATTGTGGAGAGTCCGAAGAAATCACCGCCAAAGAAAATGGATAAGCTTTCTGAATCAGATTTGCGGTATTTGATGGGTACTGGTAGACCAACATATCGAAGAAATAAAGGCGCATTAAGACAACGATAGGGGGAATTCATATGTCAAACTGGGCAGATAAGTTAATTCATGAATACACTGATGGTAAGAAGGATTTAAACAGGTTGCGAAAAAAATTAGGGGATAAGCCTACCGATCGTGTTGATAAAAGTTTAATTAACGGCATGGTTGACGATATGGATTTTACTATCGAGTGGTTAGAGACTGGGAGACAACCTGATCTTATGCGGGGAATTGACAAAAGAACGATTTATCAAAAACGATCATTGGAAAGCATGGATATTATCCCGGATATTACGAGTCAACTTGATGAGGATGATAAATCATTGTATATTCCAGCTGACCAAAAACGAGTATTGATTAATATTCTTTCATCGTTTTCATTGAGGGAAAGACAATGCTATATTCTACATGCAGCTCAAGGTATGAGCATGCAAGAAATCGCTGATGAGCTGGGATTAAAAAAGAGAACAGTTCAACAATATATTGAACGAGCAAGAAAAAAAGTTGAACAAAGAGTTTCATGACGTACGCTCTGACGTACGTTGTCCTTATTGTTGAAACAAGTTTTTTTGGGGGGCTAGGTTAGCTACCGAAAAGCAAGTACCCTGACTTGCCTGCCTTTACTTTAATTTTCAGGATTAACCTTAGGGAGGTTATTAATTGAAAAACGATTATGAAATAGTTGGAGACGTCACTAAGATTTTTGTGAAAGATTCGAATGGGATAACTCATGAAGCCTTAATAGATACAGAAGATTTAGAACTGGTCAAGTGGATTGGTGGAAATTGGAGAGTGCAAAAAAATGCCGCTGGAAGCTTTTACGTTACGGGGAATTTATATGATCGTAATATATTTCTTCACAGGCTGGTAACCAATTCGTTAAATGTATTCAACAAGGAAGTTGTCCACATTAATCATAATACATTAGACAATCGTAAATCAGAATTAAGATTAGTTACAAAAGAGGAAAACCAACAAAATAGAAGGATAGGCACAAATAATAAGAGTGGTGTATTAGGGGTTCACTATGAAAATAAAAGCAAAATGTGGATTGCGAAAATAGGTGTAAATAGGAAAAAGAAATACTTAGGAAAATTCGTAAAAAGAGAAGATGCAGTACGGGCAAGGAAAGAAGCGGAGGAAAAATACCACACTTATAAGCAGGGCTTATTGAAGAACCGTATAGATTAAGCAGTATAAATAATAGAGAGTTTGCAGGAAAATATCTCCTTTTGTCGAATGAATTCAGAGGGGATGATAAAAAATGGCTAAGAGAACAAAGATACCAGAAAAAATAAAGTCTTACTTATTTGAAGAGGCAGGGATGAAATGTGCAAATCCTGGGTGTAATAATTACAGGACTCATATTCATCACATAAAAGAGTGGTCAGTATATCAAACTCACGATAGTGAACATATGATTGCGGTTTGCCCAAGCTGTCACGATGAAATCCACTATGGCAAATTAACGATTGATGATGAAACGGTTTATCTTTGGAAAAATATTAAAAGAGAAAAATCAAATAGAGATCATCTATATATTGAACCAAGCTATACATCAAAGTTGTTACTTGGGAGTATTTCAGTTACAGGAGATAATGGAGTAAAAGTATTCGAATTAACAAATAACACAAAATTAACATATAGAATTGAAGATGAAGATATTTTTTTAATGAATTTAAGTATATCTAATCAAAATGGAAAAGAAGTACTAAAGGTTATTGAAAATCATGTGAAATATATTGTAGATGACAAAATAAATTTTGAAAGAAGGCCAGGGCGTTTCAAAATCACAACAAACAGAATAATTGATTTTATTCCAATATGGTCTATGCCAATAATTCATAAAATGCAGCCAAATTACAAAATTGTTGATGGTGTTCTCACCTTAACTGATGTCGAAGTTTTAAAGCCAGGATTAGTAAAAGTAGAAGGGCTATGGGCTAGGAATGATGTAGTCATTATAATAACAAATGATTCATTAAATTTTATAAAGCCCGGTTATTCTAAACCACTTTCTTTAATTGGTGAAGGAGAAAATAGTGTATTAAAGTGGAGTGGAAAAATAGATAGTTCCATGTTTAGATTTAATTAATAGCATCCTTCGGGGTGCTTTTTATTGTGCCTAAAAGGGATTTTGATGAGTAAATATGTGCTTGTATATTAATATAATTTATTTAACTCGGCAATACCTAACAAAAATTAGGCCCTACCGAGTCAGTACTTTCGTTCATATCGAGTGGTATACGTTCAGCAAAAATTGTTATTTTTGGAACAACAATTTAATAACAATAATAAGTAGTATCAATAATATTAATGTTTCATTCATAAAATCACCTCTTACTTCGAAGAGGTACTGACCGATAATAATACAATATTAAACTATGACTGTCTCTTATACACATCT
>NZ_SLUB01000116.1 GCF_004799755.1 Bacillus timonensis
AAAAGAACGTGGCTAATTTGAAGAGATTAGCCACACCAGAAGATAGTATTATATCAATTCAATTTCCGATTAATAAAGTTGAAATCGATAATCGACTTAAAGATTATAATAAACTGACTCCTCGACAATTTGGTACAAGGTATAAAGGGTTGTTATTCCAACCGATTGAATTTAATTGGAACGGGCAAACCCACCATATACAGTTTAATTTTTGCCATAACCCGTTTTGTAAATGGCACGGACTTGAGCAAATCAAATTTAATGTCAAAGGAAAATCCCAAAGATATAAGTTAGCTGGTGGTAATAATAAGTCAATCGTTTGTAATCCCGATCCAATCGAACCACGTAAAGGGATTACACTTGGTTGCCATACTAGGCCCCTTTCAAATTGGTCGATAGCTCTTGAAATAGAAAGACTTATTAGAATCGGCAAAGTTGAAAATATCACTCCTGAATACCAGTTTCATAAAGAAGATTGTCCAACTGAAAAACTGACACCTTTTGAAACACCTAAAGGATTTTACAAACAAGGGAAAAGTAAAGTTGGGGCTCAAGTTTGGCAATGTAAAGTATGTAAGAAAAAGACGAATATCTTACCTAACACAAAACAAACAACTAAGTACCGACAAAAGCGGAGTGAGATAATGCCAACTTTCGCGAATCTATTGATTAATAAAACTCCTATTAATCGAGCTTGTGATATTTTAGGAATTGGCAAAGGAACTTACTATGACAAACTCGAGATTTTATATAGAAGGTGCCTGGAATTTCTAGAGAGATACGAAACGAAGCCAATTAAACAGCTTAAATTTGATGAAATATGGCTAAATACGGATAAAATGAATTATGTTTTAAACAATGTCAGAAAGAAAGGTCAAGCTAGTTCTAGATTTGATTCATTTGAGGAGTTGCAATTGCCTACTTCTGTTGTTATAACTTCTGATTTATCTTCTAGATATGTATTTCGTGCAGATGTAGCCTACGATTGGGATATAGACCTGAATGACATTGCCCTTGATACAATACTGACAAAAGAAGATCACCTTAACGACTTTGTAAAGAAACACGCTAGATTCGGCGATTACTCTCATTTTCCGCAGCCACCTTCACCCAATGACACAGAAACAAAATCAGAGTATTATCAGAACCTTTCTAAAGTGGAACATAGGGCAAAGTTTATCGATGGTTTACACGTTAATTCAACTTATACTTCCATCGCTCATATGTGGTTGTTAAAACAAATGATTAATTCAAAAGAATGGCGTTTTGTTACGGACGAAGATGCAACATTAATGACTTCAATCTACCGTGTATTTTCTGATGAAATTCGCAAATATGACGCTCATCATTTTTTGTGCCAGACTGATAAAACTAAGACAAGAAAAGAGGCAAAAGAGGAATTTATAGATGCTAGGACATTTTTATTAGAATGGGGTTTGCAAAGGGATATAAACACGCAAACATTAAGGAAACTAGCTAAACTTTATTTAACAGATTTGTTTGAAAGTCATCAATTTCACAAAGAAGTAAACGGCGGAATAGTTTATGCGGATAATCCAATACAACATCCGTTAGCGACTCAAGATCGAGGCTACCGTTGGGTTGACTGCAAAACGGACCTTTCATCCTTAGATCCAAAAGACATTGCGGAACTAATATTGAATGTGAACGATAATGCGACAAATAACTTTATCCAGTTAATTCGTAGGAGACTATCTTTTTTAGAAAGACCATTAACAACCGCCAGGGGTGATGGTAAGAGTTACATTTACTCTAATTTTAATCCTAAATATGCTCAGTACGCACTAACAATTCTCCGTACCTATTACAATTTCTGTCTACCTTATAAAACGAAGGAAGGTAAAAAAGAAATCGTTAAGACACCAGCACAACGATTAGGATTAACTCAAAGGTTTTTTACATTGAATGATATTATTTATCTTCAATAAGAACATATTTTTAGAATGAAATTCCAACAGAAAAAAACTCGTCAATATGACGAGTTTTACTTGTGTTTTATGCAATTATTCAATTCTTTTTATTATTATTTTTACTGCTAACAAATTCAATTTGATATTCCGAAATTTTTTCCCTTAGTTTATAATAATCATTTGAGAAATCACTATCCCTGGCAAAAGTTACTTTGTTGCCATCATTAAATTGGAACTCTAAGTTGGATTTTTTACCCCGTTCTTTTTCGAGATGATATACAATTTTAATTACTTCATCCCATTGATAATGTTTGTGTTCAAGTGAATTTATCTCACTATATGATACTCCATCTTCACTTAGTTCTTTATAATGATTGACCCCTAATACAAGGGGAAAAATACTTGAAATTATTAAAATTACTCCAATTATAATCGAGGTAATGTTAGCATTCAACAAATATAAAATAAATGTAGCTAATAACCATAAGAGAAATCCAGCCCCATATAAAAAATAAGCCGCTTTAGGTGTTTGAATAAACCAAGTTTCCTTTGTTGCATACATAACATCTGAGATGATAAATGGAAAAAATGGCACTGCAAAAGGAATTGATACTGCAATAATGACAGCTAAAGAACCAAAAATATGTTTTT
>NZ_SLUB01000117.1 GCF_004799755.1 Bacillus timonensis
GACCTGGAAAGGTCCGTCAGAGAAGGTAACAACCCTGTAGTTGAAACTTCGTTCTCTCTTGAGTGGATCCTGAGTACGGCGGGACACGAGAAATCCCGTCGGAAGCTGGGAGGACCATCTCCCAAGGCTAAATACTCCCTAGTGACCGATAGTGAACCAGTACCGTGAGGGAAAGGTGAAAAGCACCCCGGGAGGGGAGTGAAAGAGAACCTGAAACCGTGTGCCTACAAGTAGTCAAAGCACATTTATGTGTGATGGCGTGCCTTTTGTAGAATGAACCGGCGAGTTACGATCCCGTGCAAGGTTAAGTTGAAGAGACGGAGCCGCAGCGAAAGCGAGTCTGAATAGGGCGACATAGTACGTGGTCGTAGACCCGAAACCAGGTGATCTACCCATGTCCAGGGTGAAGTTCAGGTAACACTGAATGGAGGCCCGAACCCACGCACGTTGAAAAGTGCGGGGATGAGGTGTGGGTAGCGGAGAAATTCCAATCGAACTTGGAGATAGCTGGTTCTCTCCGAAATAGCTTTAGGGCTAGCCTCGAGTTAGAGTCTTGGAGGTAGAGCACTGATTGGACTAGGGGCCCTCATCGGGTTACCGAATTCAGTCAAACTCCGAATGCCAAAGACTTGATTCTCGGGAGTCAGACTGCGAGTGATAAGATCCGTAGTCAAGAGGGAAACAGCCCAGACCACCAGCTAAGGTCCCAAAGTATACGTTAAGTGGAAAAGGATGTGGAGTTGCTTAGACAACCAGGATGTTGGCTTAGAAGCAGCCACCATTTAAAGAGTGCGTAATAGCTCACTGGTCGAGTGACTCTGCGCCGAAAATGTACCGGGGCTAAACGTATCACCGAAGCTGTGGATTGTTCTTACGAACAATGGTAGGAGAGCGTTCTAAGTGCAGCGAAGTCAGACCGTAAGGACTGGTGGAGCGCTTAGAAGTGAGAATGCCGGTATGAGTAGCGAAAGAGGGGTGAGAATCCCCTCCACCGAATGCCTAAGGTTTCCTGAGGAAGGCTCGTCCGCTCAGGGTTAGTCGGGACCTAAGCCGAGGCTGAAAAGCGTAGGCGATGGACAACAGGTTGATATTCCTGTACCACCTCATTACCGTTTGAGCAATGGAGGGACGCAGGAGGATAGGGTAAGCGCGCTGTTGGATATGCGCGTCCAAGCAGTTAGACTGGTAAGTAGGCAAATCCGCTTACCGTAAGGTTGAGCTGTGATGGCGAGGGAAATAAAGTACCGAAGTTCCTGATTCCACACTGCCAAGAAAAGCTTCTAGCGAGGTAGAAGGTGCCCGTACCGCAAACCGACACAGGTAGGCGAGGAGAGAATCCTAAGGTGATCGAGAGAACTCTCGTTAAGGAACTCGGCAAAATGACCCCGTAACTTCGGGAGAAGGGGTGCTTTTTAGGGTGAATAGCCCTGAAAAGCCGCAGTGAATAGGCCCAGGCGACTGTTTAGCAAAAACACAGGTCTCTGCGAAGCCGCAAGGCGAAGTATAGGGGCTGACACCTGCCCGGTGCTGGAAGGTTAAGAGGAGGGGTTAGCGCAAGCGAAGCTCTGAATCGAAGCCCCAGTAAACGGCGGCCGTAACTATAACGGTCCTAAGGTAGCGAAATTCCTTGTCAGGTAAGTTCTGACCCGCACGAAAGGTGTAACGATCTGGGCACTGTCTCAACGAGAGACTCGGTGAAATTATAGTACCTGTGAAGATGCAGGTTACCCGCGACAGGACGGAAAGACCCCGTGGAGCTTTACTGCAACCTGATATTGAATTTTGGTACAGCTTGTACAGGATAGGTAGGAGCCTTGGAAGCCGGAGCGCCAGCTTCGGTGGAGGCGTCGGTGGGATACTACCCTGGCTGTATTGAAATTCTAACCCGAAGGCCTTATCGGCCTTGGAGACAGTGTCAGGTGGGCAGTTTGACTGGGGCGGTCGCCTCCTAAAGAGTAACGGAGGCGCCCAAAGGTTCCCTCAGAATGGTTGGAAATCATTCGTAGAGTGTAAAGGCACAAGGGAGCTTGACTGCGAGACCTACAAGTCGAGCAGGGACGAAAGTCGGGCTTAGTGATCCGGTGGTTCCGCATGGAAGGGCCATCGCTCAACGGATAAAAGCTACCCCGGGGATAACAGGCTTATCTCCCCCAAGAGTCCACATCGACGGGGAGGTTTGGCACCTCGATGTCGGCTCATCGCATCCTGGGGCTGTAGTCGGTCCCAAGGGTTGGGCTGTTCGCCCATTAAAGCGGTACGCGAGCTGGGTTCAGAACGTCGTGAGACAGTTCGGTCCCTATCCGTCGTGGGCGTAGGAAATTTGAGAGGAGCTGTCCTTAGTACGAGAGGACCGGGATGGACACACCGCTGGTGTACCAGTTGTCCTGCCAAGGGCATAGCTGGGTAGCTATGTGTGGAAGGGATAAGTGCTGAAAGCATCTAAGCATGAAGCCCCCCTCAAGATGAGATTTCCCATAGTGTTAAACTAGTAAGATCCCTCGAAGATGACGAGGTTGATAGGTCAGAGGTG
>NZ_SLUB01000118.1 GCF_004799755.1 Bacillus timonensis
AGATGTGTATAAGAGACAGGAGTATATAGTCCTATATTTTTTCCTATTTCCGTATTTTTTAGTTAATGAAAAGAAAAGTAATATAAACAAGATTAAAAACTGTGCACAAAAAACGGCAGCATCCCAGAATTGAAGGGTTGACACAGATTCAGTAAACCCAGGTAGTACATTTGACACCATATAAACTAATTGCGGTATATAGTAAAAACCAAACATTGTGAAAGTTAATAATATTCCAACCAAAAAGAAAAAGGAATAAAAAATAATCACTCTATTTTTTTGTTCTATATGTTTTTTAGAAAAACGACCTTTTATAAATTCAATACTACTTTCCATCAAATTATAATTTCCAGTGCTATTTTCAAACACATAATAAAGGTCTGTTTTCATATAAATACAGCACTGATAAATGATTCGTATTACAATATCAAACGTAATTAATCCTATGATCCCATTCATCATTCCTGAGGAGAATGGATTCGTCATCTTTAAAATTAATGTAATAAAAAGAAGTACACTATCAAAATAAATCCCCGCTAAAAATAAGAGATTTCGATCCTTCGAAGAAAGACTCCAAGCTTTTGTTAGATCTGTTTCCAACACAACAAAAAACAATCGATTTCCTATTTGTAATTGAGTTGGAAGGTTGAACGAGCGAATCGCTAAAATATGCCCACTTTCGTGCATAAAGATTAAAACTATCGAAATTCCCGCATACAAAAGAATATTAAACATCATCGTATCAAAAACAAATAAATCCTGGTATCTCGGAAGAAGATTAGTGTGACTAATAAAAAGCATGATATTTACTAATAAAAGTAATGGATAGAAAAAGCGAGTAAACCGATTAAAGAAGATCTTCCCTATTTTGGGTGAAATCCATGTAACCCCTAATTCTTCAGGAATACGTGCCTTTTCTACACTTACTTTTGTTCCATCTACCATATCGACTAAATCTAAATCTAGCAATTGATGGCCAAAGTCTAGTAAATCGACTTCTTCCTTGGGATATTTTTCTTTGAGTAGGCGTTCTATTTCACCAAGCGATAAGCCGCTGTTAATCAACTCAATTGCATCAATACAGACTACTGGCATTTCATAAAATTCGTGAGTTACTAAATCTTCAATAATATAATGTTTCTTATCTTTTCGAATCTCTAACTCATGTAAACTTAAAATTGATTCAGTAGTTAATTGCAATCTTCACACCTACCCTTTTCACATAATAAAAGGATGCTATTATCTATGATAAGCATCCTTCTTCAAAAATTATTATTTTCCTTGTCCTGGTATAAAAACACACCACCAGCAAGTTGCTTTGATTTTTTTTAACTTTTTGATTTTCAATGTTTTCACCACCTAAATATAATATTTTCTATGATTCTTTTTGTATATCAATCCATTGTGGATATACTTTTTTAAATAATTCCACAAGGTTTGGATCAAATTGAGTGCCTTGCCCTTGAATTATTCGATTATATGCTTCTTCAACAGGTAAGGCTCCACGATAGGAACGAGAAGAAGTCATGGCATCGAATGCATCTGCTATTGCGGTGATTCGTGCATTTAATGGAATATCTTCACCTTTAAGCTGGTCAGGATATCCTTTACCATCCCATCTTTCATGATGTGAACGTATAATACTTAAACTTGTTCCCAATCCTTCAACACTTTTAACTGCATCTACCCCGACAACCGGATGTGTTTTAATGATTTCATATTCTTCATCTGTTAATTTTGCTGGTTTCATTAGGATTGAATCTGGGATATTAACTTTACCAATATCGTGTAATAGACATGCATAGTTAAAGGATTTTAATTCTTCTTTTGAATAAGCTCCTAGTTCTTTTGCTAATACCAATGCGTATTTCGCAACCCTTTCGCTATGACCTCTTGTATATGGGTCTTTTAATTCAAGGGCAGCTATTACACCTTTTACAATTCCAACCATTTGTTGATCGTAGGAAGTGCTTAGTGCATTTACGTATCCATAAAACCTCGTAAGTAGAATATATGCCACAATACCCAGTAGTATAATTAATACAATCGGAAGACCAACCCTTACAGTTACAAGTATCACACCACTCAACAGATATTTAGCTATTAATCCTATGGTAACAATCCAGAAATATTTTTTGTTTATAAAAATAGGAGATAATAATACAAGAAAAAGCTCAACTGCATTCCCACTTGAAAATTCATTAGGCATATTCCAGTATGTGATTAGATCATTTACAAAACTTAAAATTGCATACGTATAGAAAAAGTAATATTTCGTTAAATACTGTTTGTTTCTTTTATTATTATAAAATATTAATGGAATTAATAGTGCAAAAATAACATACATCACATATCCAAACTTATTAGGTAATCCCAAAGGGGTCTGTCTCTTATACACATCTGACGCTGCCGACGAA
>NZ_SLUB01000119.1 GCF_004799755.1 Bacillus timonensis
GTTTGTATTGTTTTTGGGAACAAACAAACATCTAACACTTCTACAATAAGGGCTTTCTTTTTTTATGTCTACATACAATTAGCATTTTTACATTTTATGGAATCTGTGCAAAGCTAGTGGGACAGGTCCGTCGTCCCAATTGAGGTAACGGACCTGTCCTTACTACTGGATCGGTAAATTTAAATCGAGGTACTACAAAAATCGGAAAAATGAAAAAGTTACAATCGTGTCTACTCTTTCATTAGACTTACCAATAATATATGGTATTCTATTGCTATAATGAGAGAAAGGTAGAATGTGATGTACACAAAACAAGACTTATTAGATCATCTTAGAACATTAAATATTGATGAAAATGGAACCTTACTAGTTCATTCGTCGATGAAAAGTATTGGCCAAGTGGAGGGTGGCGCAGATACCGTCCTTGATGCTTTGTCCGAATACATGAAAAATGGCCTTTTAGTATTTCCAACCCATACATGGTCATATATAAATGCTGACAATCCTCGGTTTTATGTTGATGAGTCCCCTTCTTGTGTTGGTCTATTAACAGAACTTTTCCGAAACCGTCCCGGCGTTATTCGCTCATGGCATCCTACTCATTCTGTAGCAGCATTAGGGAAAGGTTCTCGTGAATTTGTTGAGGGAAATGAAAAATTTGACACTCCCTGTGCAAGGGAATCGAGTTGGGGAAAATTACTGGATAAAAAGGCGAGCATTTTATTAATCGGGGTCGATTTACGAAGGTGTACATATATTCACGGAGTTGAGGAATGGCTTGATATACCTGGCCGTTTGACCAATCATCATGAAAAGCTTTACACCGTATTACCGGATCATACTGAAATCGCCGTACCCCAAAGAAGGCATATTGGTCACACCTCTGAAAAATATGAACGAGTTGACGACGTTTTTCTTACTAATCAGGCGATGCACAAAGGTCATTTTGGCGATGCTACTGTAAGAGTTTGCGATACTGTCAAAATGACTGAATTGCTAACTCATATCCTAAAAGAGGAACCTGCTTTATTTTCTTGATACTTAGTTCGACAATCAAGAAGGTTTTTCAAATAACCGATATACTATACTCTTCCTTATGCTCCTGCATCCTGTTGTAAAGACAGGATGTTTTTTTATAAGAAACCGAAAATGTTAAAGTTAAAAGAGAATATTTGTTCGTTTAATCATTTAGAGGATAATAAGGAGATGACTCGGGTTGTTAGACTAAATCAACAGCTCAAATGATGCTGTTTGCTGTATACCATTTATCGTTTTTCGATTGGGTGGTATACCGATAATGAGGTTTACGGTATACCATTTATCATTTTTCGATTGGGTGATATACCGAAAATTGGATTTGCGATACACCATTTATCGTTTTTCGATTGAGTGATATACCGATAATTGGATTTGCGATACACCATTTATCGTTTTTCGATTGGGTGATATACCGAAAATGGGGTTACGGTATACCATTTATCGTTTTTCGATTGGGTGATATACCGATAATGGGGTTTACGGTATACCATTTATCGTTTTTCGATTGGGTGATATACCGAAAATGGGATTTGCGATACACCATTTATCGTTTTTCGATTGGGTGATATACCGGTATTGGTGTTTGCGGGTTTAGCGTTCCCTAATTTTTTACAAAAGAGAACCTCTTTATAACGTTTGCTGGCTCGGCTTTTCCTAATTTTTCACAAATACTAACCTCTTTATGACGTTTGCGGGATTAGCATTTCCTAGTTTTTTACAATCGCGAACCTCTTTAAGATGTTTGCGGGATTAGCATACACTAATCTTTTACAATTAAGAACCTCTTTATAACGTTTGCTTGTTCATCTTTTTTTGCGGTTATTAAAAATGACAATCTAAAAAAGCTTTTGCATTGGCTTGCATTACCTATTTCTTCATCTAAACGATGAAACTGGAATGAATCAGCACTATACGTTAGTCTTTCCCATAACAACTACCAAAAAAGCATGTTCTGCTAACCATAGTACCCCAACAATTCTGCTCCCCAAAAAACAATACAAAAAAAGACCAACCATTCGGCTGATCATCAGTGTGCCTAGCGACGTCCTACTCTCACAGGGACAAAGTCCCAACTACCATTGGCGCTGAGGAGCTTAACTTCCGTGTTCGGTATGGGAACGGGTGTGACCTCTTCGCTATCACCACTAGACTATGTTGAAGGATTCATTCCTTCAAAACTAGATAACGCTCCAACATTCATCATTTTGGTTAAGTCCTCGATCGATTAGTATCAGTCAGCTGCACATGTCACCATGCTTCCACCTCTGACCTATCAACCTCGTCATCTTCGAGGGATCTTACTAGTTTAACACTATGGGAAATCTCATCTTGAGGGGGGCTTCATGCTTAGATGCTTTCAGCACTTATCCCTTCCACACATAGCTACCC
>NZ_SLUB01000120.1 GCF_004799755.1 Bacillus timonensis
GAAAATACCAAAAAATGGGAACAAACAACAATTTTATTCATGATTGTTGTTTTAGCTCCCAAGCAAAAAAACTAACTGTAAATATATTACTTTTTATCAAAATAAATGCAATTATGCAAAGCTAGTGTACCTGTCCCCTTGTCCCATTAACAAGTATTCGGTTTTTTCTTTTTCAAATTGGAGCAGTGATTGGATTTGCTGGAGGGATTCGGTTTGAGTAAGCTCTTTTACAAAAAGATGCAAGGCATTATGTGGAAATGCGAGATACAAAATAATAAGAGATACCATTTGATCAGTTATTGGATTTTCTTGGGTATATGCTTCTAAAATGGATTCGAAAACCGTGGTGTCCCACTTCCCTGTTACCTTCCCCACTATTTTGATTAATCCATTCAGGTCCTTAGCAGGAACATCATATTTTGCTAAATCCCAATCTATGATAAAGAGTCCTGATTCACTTTTTAATAGATTACCAATGTGAAGATCATTATGACACAAAAACTGTTTTTCTAAAGGAAGGTTTTTCAAAACCTGAAAGGTGGATGATTTGTCCAATTCGTTTACAACCCTAATCCCAGCCTCCAAAAAGAAATCAATCTCCTCCCTGTTGGAGGACTTCACCAGACGCATTCCCTCCAAAAGGAAAAGAGCCCGCTTCATATTATCTTCCCAGTTGATTTCCTTAAAGAAGAGGTGTGCGTTGGGAGAATGATAGTTCAACGACAACTTGTGAACCCTTCCAATTTGTTTTGATAGTCCTATCAAGTCTTCTACTGAAATAACCGGTGTCGAGACGGACGGTATCCATTCTTGAAGATAATAGATATTTCCTTCCCATATAACATAATCATTTTGATGGATCGTTTTTACTAGTTTAGGAATGAGAAGGCCTTCTCCCCTTAAATACTCCGTTGCTTGCAAAAGAAAATGAAGCCTCTCAAAACTTATAAATACTTGTTTCAACAGGAAAAGACCTTGATTGGTCCTGCACTTTATTACGAATGAACGTTTTGTTTTACGTATGATTTCGCAGCTTTCCAAAACCAGCTCATAATGCTCCATAAGCATCTTGGAACAATCAATATTCATGACTTCCCCCCTGTTAAATGACCTTTTCTATATAGACAGTATCAACATAATATCTCTTGATGCGAAAGCCCCAATGCTTGAATAATTTCAATACACGCTCATTCTTTTTGTAAACCATGCCTCCAATTGTTAAAGCCCCTTTGTCTTTCGCATATTCAAGTAAAGTCGGCAAAAAAGACTGTGCAATCCCTCTGCCTTGATAGAATGGGTCAAAAGCCACCATATCTATGAAAAATTCATTTTTCTCTTTTAGGCGATAGCTTAAGAAGCCTACTATTTTATCTTGATCCTCACAAACGAGTAACACTTCCTCTGCTTGGTTTAACCTATTTTTAATCAATCCGGCATCCACTCCAAAAATAGCAGCACCCATTGCAATGATATGAGAATCATCCTTTTCAGGTATTCGAGTACGAACCTCCACCATTTTCCCCTCCTATACTATTTTTGTTTTCACTATATGAAAGGAAAAGCTTTTTGTTAAAAAAATGTGTTTTTGCAGTGAGGTAAATGGCGTGTACAGTCAGTGTACGGATACGTAAGATAGAGTAATCCATTCGGAGGGAGGGATCATTGTGGATAAAAAAATCAATAGAGAACAAGTGAAGAACTTGGTCGAAGCTTCAGTTTCTTCCTTTGCAACAGCATTTGCTGAGGCTTTTTCGAATTCTTTTGCAGAAGGCATTAAAAAAGCAGCCGCAACAGAAAAAAACAATCCAGCATTAGCGCAACTAAATGCGCTTGCACCAGTCATTGCTGAATCCTTTGCACAAGCTTTTTCAACCGGATTTTCTGAAAGTCTAACAACACTTTCTCAACAATCAGGTTCTGATAAATTCTCTGATAAATTCTCAGACAAGTTCTCTGACAAATTCTCTGACGATGCAGCTGCCGGAGCTGGAGCAGCAGACGACTCAGAAGATTGATCTAACTAGGGACGGAGGGACAGGTTCACTGTCCCATTTTCCTTAAATTGGTGGGACGCGGTACCTGTCCCACTAGCTTTGCATAATTGCATTTATTTTGATAAAAAGTAATATATTTACAGTTAGTTTTTTTGCTTGGGAGCTAAAACAACAATCATGAATAAAATTGTTGTTTGTTCCCATTTTTTGGTATTTTCTTTACTTTATTTTCCTTTTAATACGTTTCTTTTTCTCACCAATTAGCGCAACACTTCCGTAGAATATTTCTTT
>NZ_SLUB01000121.1 GCF_004799755.1 Bacillus timonensis
AATGTCGATGTTGATTTTGAGATTAATAGTCTTTTAGACTTACCAAAATTCAAGCAAATAATGGAGCATATGAAAATGAAAATTAATAAGAGCAAATTGGCAGAGGAATTAGGGGTAGATCGCCGAACAGTCGAAAAATACCTGAATGGTTTTGTTCCTAAAAGGACGAGAAAAAAGTCTTCAAAAATTGATGAATACTATGAAGTAATCGCTGCACTTTTGTCAGAGGATTCCAAGCAAGTGTTTTATTATCGGCGAGTGCTTTGGCAGTACTTAAGGGATAATCATGGTTTGGAGTGTGGGGCTTCTACCTTCCGTGCATATATAGCACGCACACCAGAATTTAATGCTTACTTTGTGGAGGACAAGCGTATTGCTTCACCAAAGGGGACTGTTCGTTATGAAACTCCTCCAGGCAAACAAGCCCAATTAGATTGGAAGGAAAACATTCTATATGAGACAAAGGATGGTGAACAGGTCGAGATAAATGTAGCTGCACTTATTCTTTCTACTTCAAGGATACGAACATTTTACATGAGCATATCAAAATCGCAAAGTACCCTGTTTTCCTTTTTAACAGAAGCCTTTGAAGCGTTTGGGGGAGTTCCTGCGGAACTACTTACAGATAATATGAAAACAGTTATGGATGAAGCGAGAACCGAACATTATCCGGGTAAAGTGAATGCGAAGTTTGAGCAATTTGCAAAAGACTTTGGCTTTAAAGTAAGGGCATGTATTGCAGGACGGCCAAGGACAAAAGGGAAAATTGAAACGACAATGAAGCTATTAGATGAAATCCATGCGTATCAAGGTCAATTGACATTAGAGGAGTTGTATCAGTTTATACAGGATTTAGCCAATAGAGTTAACCACCAGATCCACCAGGGGACGGGGAAAATTCCAGTCATTGAATTTAAAAAAGAAAGGAACCACTTACTCCAGCTACCAACTGAAAAAGTAAGAGATTCCTACCGTATCAAGCATACACTAGTAAAAGTTAATGCATCCAACATGATTTCCTACAAATCGAACCAGTACTCCGTACCACCAGAATATCAAGGAAAGAAAGTAGGCTTACAGGTGTATGATGACCGCTTATGGATTTATTATAACATGAAACTCATTGCACAGCATCCAGTCAGTAAGGCTAAGCTAAATTATCAGGAGGCACATTATAAAGCAGGTTTGACTGTTTCAGCCCCTTACTACCCTGAAATTGATGACTTGGCTAAGAAAAATCTAGCCACGATTGGAGAGGTGTACAAATAATGAATCCAGCTACAAATTACCAGCAGTTATTAAGAAACTTAGAGTATCTAAAACTAAAGCAAATGACCTTACATTTAAATGAAGTTGTAGATTTTGGTGTACAGAACCAAATGTCATTTATCGATACGTTAATCAAATTAACCAATTATGAAATTGATGTGCGAGAGCAAAATATGACACAAGCAATGGTGAAGGTTGCAGCTTTCCCACATTTCAAGGAAATAAAGGATTTTGATTTTGCCTTCCAACCGTCAGTCAATCAACAACAAATTTTAGATTTTCTAACCCTTCGGTTTATTGAGTTGAACGAGAATATTGTTTTTCTAGGACCAAGTGGAGTTGGTAAAACCCACTTGGCCACAGGAATAGGGATTGCCGCTGCAAAGAAACGGACGAGCACCTATTTCATTAAGTGTCATGATTTAATCCAGAATTTAAGACGGGCACGACTGGAGAACCGCCTAGAAGCACGTTTAAAGCATTATACAAAGTATAAACTATTAATTATCGATGAGATCGGTTATTTGCCCATTGATCAAGAGGACGCAAAGTTGTTTTTTCAGCTGATTGATATGCGATATGAAAAGCGAAGTACTATCTTAACAACAAATGTAAATTTTAAAGCATGGGATGAAGTCTTTCAGGAACCTAAACTGGCAAATGCCATTCTAGACCGTATTTTACACCATGCGACAGTCGTGACAATGGTGGGGGATTCCTACCGCTTAAAGGATCATTTTACGATAGAAAATGAGTAATTTTGTACATCCTTAAACAAGCAAAAATGTACATATTTGTGTTGACATTTATA
>NZ_SLUB01000122.1 GCF_004799755.1 Bacillus timonensis
AAAGGAGCATTCCTGTTAGAAGGATTTTCGGGGACTTGAACAAAAAGAGCCCTCTTGGTATGATGCGGGGTGTCAAATCGCGACGAAATGACCCCTAATTTGTAACCAAGGAGGACTCCATAATGGATTTTATACAAAATCAAAAAATTAATCAAGTCACTGAAAAAACACTCGTCGTAGGAATCGACATTGCGAAGCGTACACATTTCGCTTGTTTTGTAGATGATCGCGGTAGAGTGCTCCAAAAATCATTTTCTGTATCTCAATCTCGGGATGGCTTTGAGGTATTCTACAAACGGATTCTGACAGCCATGAAAGAATACGAGAAAACAGAAGTCATCGTTGGAATTGAACCTACTGGGCACTACTGGCTCAATTTAGCCTATTTTCTTGAAGAGCGAGGCATTCCACTTGTCATGACGAATCCTATGCACGTCAAACGTTCAAAGGAGTTAGATGACAATCTACAATCGAAACACGACCGTAAAGATGCGCTGGTTATTGCGCGACTATTAAAAGACGGACGCTTCAGTTATCCACGTATTCTTAAAGAAGTGGAAGCTGAACTTCGAGTAGGGTCAACTTTTCGAGGGAAATTGACAGAGGAATTAGGTGCGGTCAAAAACATGATGATTCGATGGCTAGATCGTTATTTTCCTGAATTTACACAGGTATTTCCGAAATTCGGAAAAATGGCACTGGCTGTACTAGAATGTACCCCATTCCCGGGTGATCTATATCAGAAGCAGCCCGATGAGGTACTCGTAATGTACCGTAAAGTAGAGGGGATGAAATCTCCTCAGAAACCGAAAGCTACGCGTCTAATTGAAGTAGCAGCTAACTCCATTGGTGTAACAGAAGGACGTGAGATGGCCCGTTTTGAAATCGCCACACTCGTTCGTCGTTACCATCAGTTGGAACAAGAAATCGAAAGCATTACTCAACGCTTAGTTGAACTTGTAAAAACATCTGTAGAATACGAATGGCTATCAACGGTTGAAGGACTTGGAGATACCACCATTGTCGATTTATTAGCCGAAATAGGAAGCTTTTCACACTACGAGAATCCACGCCAACTAATCAAACTCGCGGGATTAACGTTACGTGAAAATTCCTCCGGACTGCATAAAGGACAAAAACGCATCTCTAAACGAGGCAGAAGGAAACTACGTGCCCTCCTGTTCCGAGTAATGATGCCGATGATTCGTCACAATGAAGCTTTCAAAAAGCTACACGAGTATTACACAAACCGTCAGGTTAATCCTTTACGTAAGAAGCAATCCATCGTGGTTCTATGCGGAAAACTATTAAAAGTATTACACGGAATTTGCACGAAGCACAAAGCGTTTGACGCACAGCGAATGATGAGGGATATTCCTGGTCTCGAAGAGGCTGCATAAGGTCCTACAACCCTTAATTAGACCTAGACAACAGGATGACACGGAGAAGCTGGCACTATTTTTTCCATTCGACCTTGAGTCCCTAAAGGAGCTTCGCTAGCCTCTGCCTTATGACTAGACCGAACGAAGGAATGTAGGCACACAGATGCCAAGAGACATGGGAGGGTACGTCATCATAAGCTACGCAGAGATCCATTGTGCATCGCATACTTTCCTAGCACTACTTACCATCATTACCCAGTAGTGACCGCGTAGCGTACCCATGTATTGGAATAGTTTCACATATTATGAAGACTTTGTTAGTAATCGTGTCGAAAAATATTTTTTTGACACCCCATCAACGGATCAAACCGTTGATAAATCAACATTTATAGAGGGAGGA
>NZ_SLUB01000123.1 GCF_004799755.1 Bacillus timonensis
AGATGTGTATAAGAGACAGTATTAGAGTTTAAAATGTTTTAAGTTATTAGATCAAATAAGAAGAGGTTGTTTCAAAATGAAAAAATACTATATCCTACTTTTTCTAATATTTGCTAATTTGTTTTGGGCCGGTAATTTTGTGTTCGGAAAGTATGTGGTGACCGAATTAGCTCCACTACAAATGACATTCGCAAGGTGGCTAATAGCCTTTTTTCTTTTAATTCCTATCGCTTATTTCGTTGAACACCCCACATGGAAAAGTGTGTGGAAAGAGTGGAAGATTCTTTTGACAATGGCCGTATTAGGCGTTGTGGGATATAACTCTCTTTTATATATTGCTCTTCAATATACCACACCGGTTAATGCATCCCTTGTTAATGCAATTAACCCCGTTGTAATTTTTCTTTTATCCGCTTTGTTCCTTAAGGAAAGAATTTCATTTCGTAGGGGACTTGGCCTCTTTATTTCCCTTTTTGGTGTTTTGCTTGTCTTAACAAACGGCCATCTGCAGCAAATATTTCATATCAACTACAATCAAGGTGATCTTTTAATGCTAGTAGCTATTCTAGCTTGGACATTTTATTCATTAATAGGAAAAAAACTACGAACCGTTCCACCTATTTCTGCAACTGCTGTATCAGTTTTTCTTGGTCTACTAATATTATTTCCATTTATCATCTTTTCTGGTATTCATTATCCACTTCATAATAAGAAAGTAGTAATTGGACTTTTGTATTTTGGAATTTTTCCATCTGTAGGATCGTTTATTTTTTGGAATGTTGCCCTTCGTCATATCGATGCTAGTCAAGCGGGCGTCTATATGAATTTAATTGTCGTTTTTACAGTTATTATTAGTTTTTTATTAGGACAACAAATCACCCTAATACAGATAATTGGAGGAATACTCGTTTTTATTGGAGTTTATCTTACTACAAAAAAAGAAAGGAATGAAAATGTATTTCGTTTAACAAAAGGAGTTATTAGCAAGAACAGTGAAGAGTAAGTTAGTTCATGAATATAAGAGCTTGAGGAATTTTAAATATTCATGGTCCACCTCCGTTAGATGTAGATCTCTCCAAATGGATTGAGTGCCTTATCACGTCGATTTTAATTCCTTCCTTAAAAAAAGACTAATAATAACGGATGGGTAGGATTGATAGTAGCTGGTGGATATCCAAAATAGTTCTCTAACTTTATTACAATCCAGCCCTTAGGAAGCAAATCCCTTTGAAAAACTGGGTCCTGGAAGGTTTTTCCGGTACTCATGCTCTTTCATCTTCTGCAATTATCAATTCTATATCTTTTTGGAGTAACTCAGATTATGAAACTAATTACTCCTTCGAACATTTTTTCAATTTCATCCATTCTTAAGGGCACTCTTTTCTATCTTCTTCTACCGCCTTAACTAAAAAATATAAGTATTATTATTCAAACTAGTTTAAATAATAATAACAAAAACAATAAGTTCTATTGTCAAAATTTGACGGCGATTATTAGTTTTTTAGTGAAAATATTTTTAATGGAACGATTATTTCGGTTTTTTATTGTGAGTTGTTGGATAGAATGAATATTAAATTATGTTTATATTATTATATTGAACATAATTAGCA
>NZ_SLUB01000124.1 GCF_004799755.1 Bacillus timonensis
ATCCTGAGTCCGTGACGTAATTAATAATAAATGTGCCCACAAAGCCTGATATAATAATGTTATCAGCTGATTTATGTTGATAATTTTATTTCACCAGGCAGGTGTTGAAATTGGTTAAGTTTATTTTAGAAGATTCCGATGATACATTAACGACCCATTCGGGTCTAGGTTTAATAGGTTTGCTTTTATCAAAAACAAAATTTTACAAACGTTTTTCATCCTTAAAGGTCCCAGAAATCAAGTCGTCTCCGGCCATTCTTAATGGCGATGTTACCACTTCTTATGTGGGTCTATTGTGCCAAGGTAAGAATGATTTCGACCATATCGAAGAATTTCGAGATGATCCCTTCTTTTATCGTGCATTGGATATTCAAGTGGTTCCATCAAGTCCCACACTACGGCAACGACTCGATCAAATTGCCAAGGTGACTGGATGGAAATCCATTGTTCTGGAAGAATCGGCTAAACTAATACGGCAATTTGATTCTCCTGTCACTCCAACAATTACTAGTGACAAAAAATCATACGTACCTCTGGATATTGATGTATCGCCATTTGATAACTCAAATACTAAGAAAGAAGGGGTTAGTCGCACATACAAAGGATGTGACGGGTATTCCCCTAACTTCTCCTATTTGGGTCAAGAAGGCTACGTTGTAAATGTGGAACTTCGGGAAGGAAGCACACACGTTCAAAAGGATACTGAGAAATTTCTCGAGAAAAGTATTATATATTCTCGGATGATTACTGATCTATCGTTATTGGTCCGTATGGATGCAGGAAACGATAGTGTCGAAAACCTAAAAGTTTGTGTAAATGAAAAGGCCGATTTCATAATTAAACGAAATCCTCGCCGTGAAAAGCCTGAAAACTGGCTCATGGTAGCTGAACAATTCGGTAAATGCGTTCAGGAGCGAGAAGGAAAACGTGTATTCTATGGTGCTTTAGAAACAACTCCAAAGGGAATGAAAAAAGCCATTCGCCAAGTCTATAAAGTAACAGAAAGAACGATTGATAAAAACGGCCAAATCCTCTTAGTCCCAGATGTTGAGTTTGAGAGCTATTGGACTACCCTACCTAATGAAACAGAGGAAATAATTAGCCTTTATCACGAACATGGCACTTGTGAACAATTCCACAGTGAATTAAAAACGGATTTAGACCTAGAACGTTTCCCTTCTGGGAAATTTGCCACCAATGAATTAATCTTACATCTTGGATGTTTAACCTACAATCTCCTTCGGATTATTGGCCAAGAAAGCCTGAAATCAGGGGATGCGCCGCTTAAAAGAAAGGTCTTCCGTCGCCGAGTAAAAACGGTTATCCAGAATTTGATTACATTAGCTGCAAAATTGGTAAAGCATTCCCGAAGAATTTACTTAAAGTTTGGAAATCATAGTCCTTGGTTTCCTACTTTTAAACGACTGTATCTTTCATTTTCAACATAAGCCTAGGAAACTGAATAGGTAATAAGACCTGAAAAAAATTATAGGTAAGCAGGTTTTATTTAGTGTACACAAAAACCAATCAATCCAACTTAAATTAGTACGAATGGCAAGAAAATAAGGAATTCCTAAAATTATCGGAAAAATTATTTTTTATCACGGATTCAGG
>NZ_SLUB01000125.1 GCF_004799755.1 Bacillus timonensis
TTTTGAGTTTTTCGATTTTTCTCTGAAAGTAACTGGCGGATGCCTGCTACTTTCAGCATATTGTGGGCTAATGCCACAATCCCAAACTCGACATGTACTTTGTCGAGCCCCCGCAAGGAAAATCTGCGGAACGACCTATTGCCCTTGATGTGACCGAACACACTTTCTACCTCAACTTTACGTTGAGCGTAGATAGCGGCCTTTTCTTCACATTCAAGGGCTGCTTTCGCCTTGGCTTTCATTTCTTCAAAGATTGTATTCCAGTGAACCTGACGATTGCCTTTTGCTTTTGTGCATTGTGCTTTTAGTGGGCAATCTGTACAATCTTCACATTCATATATTTTGAAACTTTGCTCGAAGCCAGACTGATTCTTTTTGTTTAAGTATTTTTTAAACGTCACTTTCATTCCGTTCGGGCAAATAAAACAGTCATCCTTTTCCACATAAGTCCAGTTTTTTGCGTTTTTGATGTCTTTTTTATATTTGCGTGTTTGTTCCTTTACATAGCTCCCGTAAGGGATAAGAAACTCGAATCGTTGCTCTCTCTCCTCACCAACGGCATACAGATAATTTTCTTCACTGCCATATCCAGCGTCTGCACTCACTACTTTAGGCATTGGTAGAGAGGATCTGGCTAGCTTTTCCATGTGCGGGATAAAACAGCGAGTGTCCGTTGGGCGTTGATGGATTGAATAATTAAGAATAAACTGTTTTTCAGTTCCTATTTGTACGTTATATCCTGGCTTAAGTTGTCCATTTTTCATATGATCTTCTTTCATACGCATGAAGGTGGCATCTTTGTCCGTTTTAGAATAACTATTACGATCACCGAATATTTCATTTTGTTCTTTGTACTTGGTCAATCGAGGTATAAAATCCTCGCGGATTTGTTTGATTGATTTCTTTAATTGACTGCGTTCTTGCCTTTTTTCTTTTCGAACGTCTTTATCCGTTTCGCTATCAATTACCTCTGTTAATGCCTCAACTTTTTCCTCGAGTTTTTCGGCAACTTCTACTAATTCTTGTCCAGTGATTTCTTGTTCTTGATCTGCTGGTTGTGCTTCTGACTGGATTAATTCGTGTATATGCTGAAGGGTTTCCTTGATTTTTTCTTTTAGTTTCTCTTCAAAATTTGAAGTCGCCCGTTTCCATACAAAACTATACTTGTTGGCATTGGCTTCAATCTTAGTACCATCCAAAAAGTAATTTTCGAATGTTATGTAGTTCTCTTCAATTAACTTGTGAATCATAGTTTCGAAGAGTTCATCCATAAAGTCTTTCATGCGTCCCCCACGGAACTCATTGATTGTACGGAAATCTGGTTGTTGCATTGCTGATAACCACATGGCGGGGATACTTTCAGTTGTTAATTTCTCGATTCCACGGCACGAATATACTTTTTGGGAGTAACCATAAAGAATGACTTTAAGCATCATTTTGGGATGGTAACTACTTCTGCCACCACCTACATAGTACGAAAATAGATTCTCATCAGGAAT
Source organism: Bacillus timonensis (assembly GCF_004799755.1). Lineage (GTDB taxonomy): Bacteria > Bacillota > Bacilli > Bacillales > Bacillaceae_L > Ferdinandcohnia > Ferdinandcohnia timonensis_A. The sequence goes on from NZ_SLUB01000125.1 coordinate 1,500, forward strand.
AGCTTCAACCATTTCGTCTACTACACGGGC
>NZ_SLUB01000013.1 GCF_004799755.1 Bacillus timonensis
AGATGTGTATAAGAGACAGGTCTGGAGGGACGTCAATTTCCAGATATTAGTGAGTTGGTGGTGCTCCAAGCAGTCTGGAGAGACGTTGGTTTCCAGATATTAGTGAGTTGGTGGTACTCCAAGTATTCTGGAGGGACGTCGATTTCCAGATATTAGTCAGTTGTTGGTACTCCAAGTATTCTGGAGAGACGTTGGTTTCCAGATATTAGTGAGTTGGTGGTGTTCCAAGCAGTCTGGATGGACATCCAATTCAAAATACTAGGTAGTTAGTGGTGCACAAAACTGTTTTTGGGAGGAATATTATCAGTATTAAAGAGGAAGCCCAAAACTACCTCCTTTAGCACATTCAACCAAAAAATTACCCAAGATATAACATAGTAAATTTCCATTTAGTAAATACTACAACTGGTGATGAAAATGCCTTGTCAATCAAGTGATGAATTAAAAGAATTGGTCAAAGAAGCGCGCCCAATCGCAAAACAAGGCCGAGTGGCAGACTATATACCTGCACTCGGAAAAGCAAATCCCAATGACCTGTCGATTGCAATTAACTATCCGGACGGTCGCTGTTTCTCTGCCGGGGACATTGAACGAAAAATCTCCTTACAAAGCATCTCGAAAGTCATAACACTTGCTCTTGTTTTAATGGACAGAAGCAAGGAGTATGTCTTTGCACGAGTTGGAATGGAGCCCACAGGGGATCCGTTTAACTCAATTGCAAAGCTAGAAACGATGGCTCCATCAAAGCCACTGAATCCAATGATCAATGCGGGGGCGCTTGCTGTAACCAATATGATAAAAGGGGATTCAGTGGAAGAGCGATTTCAACGACTACTAGCATTTATACGAAATTTGTCGGGTAATGATACGATTGAATATAATGAAGAAATTGCTCGCTCAGAATTCGAAACAGCTCATCTCAATCGAGCTTTATGTTATTTCTTGAAGCAACATCATATCATTGAAGGGGATGTTGAGCAGTTAATTGACCTCTATACAAAGCAATGTGCAATTGAAATGAATTGTCTTGATTTATCTAGAATTGGACTTGTTTTTGCATTGGACGGGGTTGACCCACAATTAGGAAAACAAATCATGCCCATGAACATAGCGCGCATTTGTAAAACTTTTATGGTGACCTGTGGCATGTATAACGCCTCGGGGGAGTTCGCGATAAAAATTGGCATACCTGCAAAGAGTGGCGTTTCTGGCGGGATTATGGGAGCTGTGCCTGGAAAATTTGGAATCGGTATCTTTGGTCCAGCATTAGATGATAAAGGTAATAGTATTGCAGGAATAAGACTTCTAGAGCTCTTGTCAAAAACGTATAACCTAAGTATGTTCTGAAACGAAAACATAATGGATACAATTTCATTGCAAACTTACACCGCATGATATATTATAGCTTATGCCTACATAAAACAATGGTATAAAAATTGAACAAAGCGTATAAAAAAGGGGGAAGGGTAATGGATTTTTCCGACAAACACATCCGCCCTAATTACGGTATTCTTACCGTCTTGATGGTTGGAGCTTTTATTTCATTTTTAAATAATACGTTACTAAATGTTGCTTTGCCCTCGATTATGACGGAATTAAAGGTTGATCCATCAACCGTTCAATGGTTAACAACGGGCTTCATGCTAGTTAACGGAATCCTGATTCCGACAACAGCATTTTTAATCGAAAAATTTACAGTTCGCCGTTTATTTTTAGTTGCGATGGGATTGTTTACAATTGGTACAATTCTGTCAGGTACGGCTCATGTTTTCTCCATCCTGCTTGCCGGGCGTATGATTCAAGCGTCTGGATCTGCGATTATGATGCCACTATTGATGAACGTGATGTTGGTAAGTTTCCCAGTTGAAAAAAGGGGAACTGCGATGGGGGTATTTGGATTAATCCTGATGTTTGCACCTGCAATCGGGCCAACTTTATCAGGTTGGATTATTGAACATTATGACTGGAGAATGCTCTTCCATTTTATCACTCCAATTGCAGCTGTCGTGTTTATCCTTGGATTTATCATGCTGAAGGATAAAAAGGAAAAAGTCTCATTACGACTCGACTTTTTCTCCTTAGTGTTATCAAGTATTGGTTTTGGAGGCTTATTATATGGATTCAGTTCCGCTGGAAATATGGGTTGGGGGAGTCCGTATGTCTACGGAACCATTATAATCGGAATTCTTTCTTTAACTTGGTTTATTATCCGTCAATCGAAGCTCGACATTCCAATGCTGAACTTTGGGGTCTATCGTTATCCGATGTTTGCTTTAGCTTCAGCAATTACAATGGTTGTCAATATGGCGATGTTTTCAGGCTTTTTACTTTTACCGATATATGCTCAAACGATTTTACGTATTTCGCCAATGGATACAGGTCTCATGTTGTTGCCTGGGGCAATTTTAAATGCGATTATGTCACCAATTAATGGGCGCTTATTTGATAAGTTTGGTGGACGTATATTAGCTACGGTAGGATTAGCAATCACAACTGTGACTACCTATTTTTTTAGTCAGTTAACATTTGAAACAACCTATACCCATCTCGTGATTTTACATGCGGTGAGAATGTTTGGGATGTCCATGGTATTCATGCCAGTTTCAACAAATGGATTGAATCAACTGCCACGTAATCTGTATCCACATGGTACGGCGGTGAACAATACGTTGAACCAAGTTTCTGCAGCGATCGGAACAGGCTTTTTAATTACGCTTATGTCACTTAAAGAGGAATCATCTATCGCGAATTTGTTGAAGAATATTCAGGGACAGCCTACCGAGGCACAAATGGGTCAAATTCAATTACAAGGTATGCTTGATGGTATTAATTTCACATTTTTCGTGTCAACTTTCCTTATTTTCCTTGCTCTCATTCTTGCATTCTTTATCAAACGTGCAAAACAGGAAGAGGATATTACCGGAAAAAATAAAACAAACCCTGGCATCAAACCTACATTAGCCAAGAGTTAAAAAAAGGAGAAATCCACCAACATGGGTTTCTCCTTTTTACTGTCTTAAAGCAGGTATTTTAATTTTGATGTTAAATTCCTCGTCTTTATGAACAAAGTCTAAAAATCCATTAGCTTCATGGACGACATCTTGAATGAGTTTAGTACCAAGCCCCTTGTGACCATCACCTTTCGTTGTTTTACCATAGCTCACGAACAGCTGATCAAGGACGTGTGTGGGAATCGGAAGAGAACTATTTTTACATTGTAAAATAAACAAACCACTTCTCTTATAAAATTGCAGCGTTAAAAAGGCTTGTTTATTATATTTGTTTTGCCATTCCTCACACGCATCGATGCTATTTGATAAGAGATTGCCGATTAGCGTGACGATTTGCTGATCAGACAACGGTAAAGTAGAAAGAGGTACATCAAAATCATATACGACCTCAATATGTAGTGCACTTGCTTTACGGTACATTTGATGGAGAATACCTGCCACGACGCCACGCTCCCCTTTGATAGAGAGGTTTGTCTCCTTGTAGCCTTCCACCAATTCATCCAAATATTGTTTGGCTTCCACGTTCTTGTTCGTTTCCAGCATAAAATGAATCGCAGATACATGCTTTAAAAAATCATGGCGTTCACTTCGAACAACACGAAACGTTTCATTAAATTGAGCACGTTGCTCATCGAAATGTTTAGCTTCTTCCAACAGAGTGTTCACTTTTTTTGAAAGAGCATATCGCGATAAAAATAAATAAAGGCATAGAATCCCTAAGACTAATGTGATGCCCCAATACATTGTTACGCCACCTTAAAAATAATTTTGTTGTAAAAAGTCAACTTTTTCTTTTGTAATCATTGCTTGTTCTTCGATGCCCTCGAATGTGACAATATACGAGTTTTTGGCATAGAGCGAAAAGTTTTTTACATAATGGATATTGATGATAAACGACCTGTGTGACCGAATAAAATCACGTTCCCGCAATTCTCCCTCCAGATCATTAAGAGTTTGGTATGTTTTAATCGGTCCTGTTTTTGTATAAATCGTCGTCGACCGGCCAGAACGCTCGATAAAAATGATGTCCTTTTTCTGCAGAATATGGATTTCATTTTTTTGCTTTAAATAAAGTCTTCCATGAATTTCAGCAGATTTTGTTTTCTCAAGTAATCGCTCAATGGATTTCACTAATCGTTCCTTCGGGTAGGGCTTCATAATATAATCGTGAACATTCAGCTCAAAAGCGTGGACGGCATAGCCGCTATTTCCGGTTACAAAAATCACGGAAATATTGAGCGCATGCGAGTGAATAATATCAGCAAGCTCATATCCAGATAAATTTGGCATCTCGATGTCAGCGATCAACAAATCAATTTCTTCTTTTTTTATTTGTTCATAGGCTTCCTCGGCAGACAAGGTAGAGAAGACAATCTCGACTTCGGGAATGCCACTCACAATGGCTTTTAACTTATCCAAATCAATCAAACGGTCATCTACAAGACCAACCTTCATATCGCTATCGACCTCACAAAAAACATCCAAATAGTAATTTCCAAATATAGTATCTTATTATTTTAACATCTTTATAGGGAAATTTGACCTATTCACGACAAAAAAGGGAACATTCGCGACATAACTAGAGATTTTGCAGATTGGTATGGCTATGATATAGACATAAGAACAAGACGAGGTGGAAAAAATGATTGAAATAAATGAAGTGACAAAAAAATTCAAAGATAAAAAGACTTCAATTACTGCGTTAAAACATGTGAAATTTACTGTTGAAAAAGGGCAAGTGGTTGGCCTGCTAGGAGAAAATGGAGCAGGAAAAACAACTCTCCTTCGAACAATTGCCACTCTTTTAACTCCGACAGACGGTTATGTAAAGGTGGCTGGGTACGATACACAAAAAAATCCCGAAGAAGTGAAAAAGAGAATCGGTGTTTTATTTGGCGGTGAAACCGGATTGTATGATCGCTTAACAGCTCGCGAAAATCTAGAGTATTTTGCAGTCCTGTATGGGTTAAGCAAGCATGAAACAAAAGTAAGGATTGATGAACTAGCGCGAATGTTTGGAATGAGAGATTACTTGAATCGAAAGGTTGGCGGGTTTTCTAAAGGGATGAGGCAAAAGGTAGCGATTGCGAGAACACTCATTCATAATCCAGAAATTATTCTATTTGATGAACCAACGACAGGTTTAGATATTACTTCATCCAATGTGTTCAGACAGCTTGTTCACCAACTCAAACGTGATGGAAAAACAATCATCTTTTCTAGCCACATCATGGAGGAGGTTTCCATGCTTTGTGATTCAGTGGCAATGATGCATAAGGGAGAACTTGTCTACCACGGTCACATAGAGGAGCTTTACCAATCAGAGGGAAGCCAGGATTTAAACTATATATTCATGAGTAAACTTGTGAGGGGGAACGAAACATATGCTTCGTAAAATATATGTGAAGGAATTAAAAGATTGCTTTCGCGATCGTCGAACATTAATACTTACTGTCTTATTACCAATAATCATGATGTCCGGAATGACATTTTTCTATGAAAATATGATTTCAGATGGCGAAGGGGATACATTCCAGCTTGCAGTTGAAGAAACTTCCATGATTGAAGCAGAAAGGATACTTTCAGGAGTAGAGAATGTTGATGTCATTCAATCTTCCAATCTGGAACAATCCATTCAAGACGGGGATGCACAAGCCGGCTTGAAATTAACGCCAAATTTCATTGAGGCTACACAAAATGGGGAGGAAGCAACAGTAACTCTAATTGGGGATTCCTTCAGTACAAAGTCTACTCAATTAAATGTGATTATTATGAATGCTTTGGCGGTTTTTGAAAAAACAGTTGTAGCTGAGAATCTTCAGGAAGACGGAGTAAACCCGTCTGTTATGCAGCCATTTGCAGTTGAACAAATCGAGCTTACAAATGAGGATCCAAATATTGAAATGCTTGCATTTTTAATTCCCTTGATCTTATCAGTTGCAATTGGGGTTGGCTCTGGACCTTCTGCATCAGACTTATTTGCAGGGGAAAAAGAGAAGAAAACAATGGAAGCTCTCTTAATGACGCCGGTTAAAAGATCTACCTTGCTGCTTGCAAAATGGCTAACGATTGCCACAATTGGGTCAGTGATAGCTATTATTACATTGGGTGTAGTTGCATTGGAGATTAGTTTGTTTACTGAAAATCTAAAAAATGCTGTATCATTTGGAGATGATGCTTATTTAATCATCGGAATCGCGATTTTACTTTCAATTATTTATGCAGCATTCACCGCCTCATTAATTATGATTACAAGTATTGCTGCGAAGACCATTAAAGAAGCGGGAAGCTATAGCAGTCCTGTCATGATGATTGCGATGTTCCCTGCCATGATTATAGTAGGGATTGGAGTGAATGAACTTACATCTTATCATTTCGCTGTACCAATTATGAATTTGTTTACATTATTAAAAGAATTGATGTTCGGAATTATTGACTATGAACATATTCTACTTGCCTTCGGTAGCAACATTGCATGTATGATCATTTTCTTTGTAATTGGTAGAATCATGTTTATGAAAGATAAATGGGTGATGAACTAACGAAAAAACGGCCAACCGATTCAGGTTGGCCGTTTTCTTATCAAACATCTTGAGCAAAACGCTCATCTGGAATCTTTGTAAGTGTGACATATAGACTCACATTTTCAGATCCGTCATTTAGAAAACTTAGGCTCTCTTCACCATTAATGACGATGACATCGTTCTTTTTTACTTTTACTTCTTGCTCATCAATTGTAAAGGTCCCTTCGCCAGTAAGAACATGTAGATATACATTTGAACCCGGATGTTTATGAGCAGGTAGTATTTGTTTTGGCATAAAGTTTAATACAAAGACAGTACTCCCGCCTTCTTTAAAAATGATCCGTTTTGTAAGTCTTTCCTCATTATATTCAATAAAATTGTCGAGCATTTCCTTTTTCATTTGAATCGCTCCCTAATCATATTCTCCGTCTATCTATACCCATTATAGAGTAGGATTAAAAGCATGACTGTGATTTATATCATTTTTTTGATGGAAAATGAATAATCCACATCTAAGTTAAAAGAAACTTCAGTATAATGGTAGTATTACGACTAAAGTAGTATTGTCTAACTTGTTCGAAAGGGTGTTTTAATGAAGCGATTAATGAAAAATGAGTCTTTATTATTTTACTTTTTTGGATCATTTCTCTTTATGGAAACGATTTTTAGGATTATAACAGCTGAAGTTTTATTTACTGTTGATTATGTTCGATCTGTCGTTTTTTTACTTCCCATTTGTTTAGTCCTCTTTTTAATTTGCAGTTTTTTTAATGGATCATTTAACTTTATAATTGCACTTTTACTTTTAGGTATAGCTTCATTGATTTATTCATCCCAGATTATTTACTATAAGTTTTTTAAAACGTATTACATGATTTACTCACTTGGAAATACAGGTCAAATCATGGAATTTAAACGAGATATTTTCAATGTAATTGTTGAAAACGTGATTTTCCTTATTTTCCTTTTTCTACCCTTTATTGGTTTGGTCTTGTTTAAAAAGAAGTGGATAACATTTATGAAAATTGGCTGGTTAAATCGACTCATTGTTTTATTTTGTATCATTCTCTTTCAATTTACTGGAATGGCAACAATTTACGCAGGCGGAAAGGAATCACATTCAGCCTATGATTTATATTACAATAGCAATCTTCCAAACCTTTCTGTTGAACGATTTGGCATCCTAACAGAGATGCGCATTGATCTTCAACGACTGCTTGTAGGGTGGACGCCTAAAATTGAGGTACCTACTAATACGTCAAAACCAGTTTTCAGTCATAAACCACTACCACAAAGGGAGTCTAATGTAAAAAAAACGCCAGAAAAAATAGATCCAAAGCCCATAGAATATAACAAACTAGTGATCGACTTTGATGAATTAATTGCAAACGAAGCAAATGAGGAAATCCGAAACATGCATCGTTACTTTACCTCAGTTGAACCCACTAAGAAGAATGCATACACCGGTAAATACAAGGGATATAACCTTATCCTGATTACAGCTGAAGGTTTTTCATCTTATGCTGTTCATAAGGAGGTAACACCGACCCTTTATAAGCTCGTCAATGAAGGTTATCAATTTACCAATTTTTATAATCCGATTTGGGGAGTAAGTACGTCAGATGGAGAATATGTGGCTTTAAATAGTTTAATACCGAAAAGTGGAGTTTGGAGCTTTCAACGTTCGGGGAGCAATCTCTTACCGTTTGTCATGGGAAACCAATTGAAGAAACAAGGATATAAAACAACCGCATATCACAATCATACCTATACGTATTATGGACGGGACATCTCACATCCAAATATGGGTTATGACTATTATGGTCTTGGAAATGGTTTGGATATAAAAAAGACCTGGCCAGAATCAGACCTTGAGATGATGGAAAAGACAATTCCAGATTATATAGAAAACGAGCCTTTTCATACGTATTACATGACTGTTAGTGGCCATATGCAATACTCATTTATGGGAAATTTTATCGCAAATAAAAACAAACAGCTTGTGGAAGAGCTTCCGTATTCTGAACAGGCAAAGGCCTATCTGGCAACACAAATTGAGTTAGACAGAGCGCTGGAAACACTGATGGCTGAACTTGAGAAGAAGGGGATTGCTGAGCACACATTGATTGCCTTAAGCGCTGACCACTATCCATATGGGCTTGAGAAGGAAACGATCGACGAACTTGCAGACCATAAGGTTGAGGAAAATTTTGAACTCTATAAAAGTACATTTATCCTGTATACAAAAGGAATGAAGCCAGTCGTCATTGAAAAACCTGTTTCTAGTTTAGATATTCTCCCGACTCTATCTAATTTGCTTGGGCTTGAATATGACTCAAGGCTATTGATGGGAAGAGATATTTTCTCGGATGCCGAACCGCTTGTCGTTTTTCAAAATCAAAGCTTTATTACGGATAAAGGAAGCTACAACTCGATTACCAATGCGTTTACTCCAAATGAAGGAGAAGCTGTGAATGAGGGGTATGTCCAGAACATACTCCGACGTGTGCAGGAAATGTTCTATTACTCTGCGAAAATAGTAGAGCTAGACTATTATCGAACAGTATTTGGGAATGAATAAAATATATCGATTAAATAGGAAGTGGGACCAAATAATTAAAAGGGGGTCCTGTTTCCTTTTTTTTGATAACTCCGAATAGATAAGTGTTATATAACAATAATATTGAGTTGTCTACCAAGTTGGACTATAATTCTTAATATACGGAATATTACAAAACAAAAAAGGGGGAATGTATGTGCAGGCTTTTACAGATTGGGTAAATGGGATCCTTTGGAGCCCGGTCATGATTTATGGGATGCTTGGGGTAGGACTTTTATTTTCAATTTTAACTCGCTTTTTACAGGTAAGGCACATCAAGGATATGACAACCCTTATGTTTAAAGGGAAAAGCTCAGATGCAGGGGTTTCTTCGTTCCAGGCCTTAGCTGTTTCGTTATCAGGTCGCGTAGGAACAGGGAACATTGCTGGTACTGCAACTGCCATTGCGTTTGGTGGTCCCGGTGCTGTTTTTTGGATGTGGGCCATTGCTTTTATCGGAGCATCTACGTCCTTTATTGAATCAACATTAGCTCAAATCTACAAAGAAAAGCAAGATGGTCAATATCGAGGAGGACCAGCATATTACATAGAAAAAGGAATTGGTTGGAAGTGGTATGGAATTGTATTTGCGATCGCGACTCTTCTAGCGATGGCGTTTCTAATGCCAGGAATCCAATCGAATTCGATTGCCGCTGGACTTGACAATGCTTTTGGGATTAACAAATGGGTAACTGCAGCCATTCTGGTCGTCTTAATTGGTGCAATTATTTTTGGGGGTATCAAAAGGATTGCAAATGTTGCGCAGTTTGTAGTGCCATTTATGGCATTAGGTTATATTTTAATGGCAATTGTTATTATGATTATGAATATTGATCAGTTTCCGGCTGTCATTGCTTTAATTTTTAAGAGTGCTTTTGGAGCAGAGCAAGCATTTGGTGGTATTATCGGGATGGCGATTTCGTGGGGAGTAAAACGTGGTATTTACTCAAATGAAGCTGGCCAAGGAACAGGTCCACACGCAGCAGCTGCGGCGGAAGTATCGCATCCGGCTAAACAAGGTTTGGTTCAGGCATCGGCTGTATATATTGATACATTATTAGTATGTTCAGCAACTGCCTTCATGATTTTATTCACGGGTATGTACAATGTGCAAGCACCAGACGAGTCTTATATTGTAAGCAATTTAGGTGAAACCGTTGAGGCAGGACCAGCGTATACTCAGGCAGCTGTTGAAACGGCACTTCCTGGATTTGGTGCAGGATTTACAGCAATCGCTTTATTCTTCTTTGCCTTCACAACCATTATGGCTTACTACTATATGGCTGAAACGAATATTGCCTATTTAATAAGAGGCAGGGACAGTCGGGTGGCCATGTTGATTCTTAAAATTGTATTATTAGCATCAATGACTTACGGAACAGTGAATGAGGCAAAGCTAGCATGGGCATTCGGTGATATTGGGTTAGGTTTAATGGTTTGGCTGAACGTCATTGCCATCCTCATTTTAGCGAAACCGGCATTGATAACATTGAAGGACTACGAGAAACAGCGTAAGGCAGGTGTTGATCCAGTCTTTGATCCGGAAAAGCTTGGAATTAAAAATGCAGATTACTGGGTGAATGATTATGTACACGATGACAATCCATCAGGTTCACTAGCTAATAAGGATAAGTCATTCCCAGGATAAAAGGGGGAGGGATCGTCGACTTTAGGTCACGGTCCCTTTTTTATTAATAAGATATAATCATTCCACCCTTACCCGCGTAGGTTCCCATCGTGGCACCCATATAATTAAGCATGACATCTTTCGGATGACATTGAGCAATGATTTCATTTTTAAGTGCTTCCGCTTCTTCGATGTTACCTGTATGAGTGATGCCAAAAACGGTCTCTGAAAAATCCGATTTAGATTGCTTGATGACCTCTAACAATCTCTTTTGTGATTTTTTCTTCCCGCGGATTTTTTCAGATATCTCGACAGTGCCACCGTTTCCTCTTTGTAATAACACTTTTATATTGAGGAGCTTTGCAAGAGATCCTTGAAATTTGCTTAACCGGCCACCTTTTACAATATTTTCAAGTGTATCAAGGAGAATGTAAATGTTCATGTTTTCACGGTATTCAGTGAGATTTGCGATAATTTCATCCAGCGAATGCCCTTGTTCAGCAAGTTCAGCAGCTCTTAAAATTTGCATGCCGTGTCCTAAAGAGCCTGCTAATGTATCGAAAACAGTTACTTTATTTTCGGTAAGATCCTTTCCTATCGTTGCAGACTGGTAGGTTCCGCTTAATCCAGAAGAAATCGTCAAACATAGAATATCTGAATCAGCTGGGAACTTGGAGTATGCTGCTGCAAAAGTAGCAGGGGATGGTTGAGAAGTTTTTGGAAGTTCGGCTGCCACAAACATCTTCTTAAAGAACTCCTGTGGCGTTAAATCCACACCTTCTTGATAATCCTTCCCTTCAATCGACACATTCATAGGAACTACCGTAATATCATATTTTTGAAGTAGCTCAATTGGGAGGTCTGCAGAGCTATCTGTTACAATTTAATCATTCTAAATCCCTCACATTTTTAACTATCTGTTATTTTAAGTATATCATTTCCGTATGAAAGATACGTTTTACAACACTTACAACGGTTTTATTTGATAAAAGAATTCAAATCTATGCTAATCTAGTTTAAAATTGAACATATACACAATTTGAGCATGTATAAGGAAGGTCTACTATGTCTGAAGAAAATATAACGAGGATCGAATTAGATGGTAAGGAATACATATTAATTGGTACAGCACATGTTTCAAAGCATAGTGCAGAACAAGTTAAAGAAGTGATTGAAGCAGAACAACCAGATTCAGTATGTATTGAACTGGATGAACAGAGATATCAGTCGATGATGGAAGGTAACAAGTGGAAGGAAATGGATATCTTTAAAGTCATTAAAGAGAAAAAAGCCACATTGCTTCTCATGAACCTAGCGATTTCCTCCTTTCAAAAACGAATGGCAAGTCAATTTGGAATCAATGCCGGTCAAGAAATGCTGCAGGGGATAGAGTCAGCAAAAGAAGTTGGAGCCGAACTCGTTTTGGCGGACCGTAACATTCAAGTAACGTTTTCGAGGATTTGGAATGCTGTTGGGTTCACCGGCAAGATGAAATTATTAATGTCGATTATTTACAGTATATTTAGCAACGAAACGATATCTGAGGAAGAGCTTGAAAAAATGAAGTCCCAAGATATGCTGAATTCCATGCTTACTGAATTCTCAACAAGTTTTCCAAGGTTAAAAACGCCTCTCATCGATGAGCGGGATCAGTATTTAGCACAAAAAATTAAACATGCCCCTGGAGAAAAAGTAGTAGCCGTACTTGGGGCTGCACATGTTCCGGGAATCAAGGAAGAAATCAAAAAGGAACATGATTTGAAGAAGTTAACTCAGCTTCCTCCAAAATCGAAAGTGCCAAAAATGCTAGGTTGGGCGATTCCGATTTTAATTGTGGCAATCATTGTCTATACCTTTTTTTCCAATCCAGAAGCAGGCCTACAGCAAACCTTAAGCTTAGTTTTGTGGACTGGCTCATTTTCAGCAATTGGCGCTGCAATTGCTTTAGGACATCCATTAACAATTGTAACTGCCTTTTTTGCAGCACCAATAGGGGTGATGCATCCATTAATTGCAGCGGGATGGATAGCTGGCTTTGTCCAAGCCTTTTTACGCCGCCCAAGCGTGAAGGACTTTGAAACACTTTCAACAGATGTCTACAGTGTAAAAGGTTTCTGGCACAACAAAGTAACACGCATCTTACTGATTATTGTTTTATGTAACCTCGGTACAACTCTCGGCTTATTTATTGGTGGCGCAGATGTTGTAAGATTGTTTATCAAAAATTTATGATACGAAAAACCCCTGTCCGCATAGGATAGGGGTTTGTTTTGAGGTGCTTTTTAAAAAATTAGTGCCGAAATGACAAGTAGATTCGGCATTCATAATTGTTCCAGCAATTGGGAAGTTGTTTTGGGCCATTAATAAGGAACTGCTGAAAATATATAAGCGGAGGTTTTCCGTTTAATTTCCGAATGGGCTTCGGATAGGCAAATATAAAAGGAGGATTTCCGGTTATCCAAAGGAAAAGCCTTCTTTTTTGTATTTTTAGAGTCCATAAGCGGAATCTCTCCGTCTATATTGGCTAATTTCAGTGCTTTTTACTGATTAGGCGGAATTTGTCCGTCTAATCAACGGCCGGGGTGCGTAGCCTGTTCCCACAACCGATAAGAGTGTCAATTGTATGTCGAAAATAAAAACCTTTGCAAATAAAGAAAATGACGTGTGCCAATTTACACGTCATTTTTAATGTCATTTAGTAATAAAGCACCCTAAATCGGAACCCTTTATCGCAATGGACAGGTCTTTTCAGTATTAGTTAACACCCTTCATGAACTTTTGAATCTTAGGTGAAACAAATAATAGGATAATACCTAAAACGATAGATGCCCCACCAATGATTCCGAAATAAGCCATTTCTGTTTCAGGTGTATAGAATTTAACAAGCTGTGCATTAAGAGCTTGCGCTGCAGCATTTGAAAGCATCCATAAGCTCATCATCTGTGCAGTAAAAGCAGCAGGTGCTAATTTCGTTGTAGCGGAAAGTCCGACTGGTGAAATTAATAGTTCTCCAAGAACAACGATGAAATAACTTAGTACTAGCCATAATGGATTGACTAATGCATCCGCTCCTGCAAAATAACCTGGTAAAAGAATCACAAGGAATGAAAGACCAGCAAACAGCAATCCTAATGAGAATTTCTTAGGAACTGAAGGTTGGCGATTTCCAAGCTTCACCCAAAACCATGCGAAAACCGGTGCAAGGACAATAATAAATAATGGGTTTAATGATTGGAACCAAGCTGGTGAAATTTCCATACCTGCAAAATTTAATTGTGTACGTGTATCAGCATAGTTAGCAAGAATGGTTGCCCCTTGCTCTTGAATAGACCAGAACATAACAGCTGCTAAGAATAAAGGAATATACGCTAAGATTCTTGAACGCTCAACATCTGTTGTTTTTGAACTACGGTACATTGTAACAAAATAAAGAGTAGGAATTAAGAAACCAAGTATACCAATAAGTGCAATAAATGAATCAAATGTAAGGAAACCTGTTGGGATTCCAACTGCAACTAAAATGGCAACAACAATTACACCTATAGCAATTTGTGTATAAACTTCTTTCTTTTCAGTTGGTGCAAGTGGGTTAGGAACAATTGTACCAGCAAGTCCAAGATTCTTTTTCTTTGTTAAAACAAACATAACTAAACCTACGAACATACCAACAGCGGCAATTGAGAAACCTAAGTGGAAATTATGCTTCATTCCAACTTCACCAACGATTAATGGAGCAAGGAAGCCACCAAGGTTGATACCCATATAGAAAATACTAAATCCGGCATCACGACGTGAATCTGTTTCACTATAAATCTCACCGACAACACTAGATACATTCGGTTTTAATAATCCTGTACCAAGTACAATAAGGACCATTGAGATAAAGAATAAAGTGATGGTTCCAGGAATCGAAAGTGCGATATGACCTAACATAATTAAAATCCCACCGTAGAACACGGCTTTTGAAGTACCGAAAATCCGGTCTGCTAACCAACCACCAATAATACCTGACATGTATACGAGTGATCCATAAATAGACATGATTGCCATCGCGGTATGCTGGTTAAGACCAAGACCACCTTCAGTTACTTCGTAGTACATGTAGAATAATAGAATAGCTCTCATACCATAATATGAGAATCGCTCCCAAAATTCTGTGAAGAAAAGTGTGAATAGTCCTTTAGGATGTCCGAAGAATCCCTTTTGAGGAACACTATCCACAATTTTCTGTCTATTATAGCCTGACATAACAAAACCTCCAAAATAGTATGTTAATATAATAATCTAAAAAATTTCACTATGTCAAACATAAGAAAATTCCGATTTAACACCATATTTTATAAGGTTTTAAATTTTTGGTGGATTGAAAAGGTTTTATAGATTGTTTTTTTAATAAAATAAGCAGATTGCATTTGCAATCTGCTTGATGTTTCTATAAAAGGGTAATTTTTCAATCATTTATGGTGTGAATTATATAAAATGTATAATAATGCCAGCATCACAATATCTAATCTTACCGCAAATGCAAAGTGTAGGAAGCCTGTATGTAGGATAGGAACTTTTACTAACAGGATGGCTGCAATCATAATGACAAGTAATGGAATCGTTGCTTTTTTAACTTCCTTATTGAGTAAAATAAGAGTTCCACAAAGAATTTCAAGGATAGCGACAATATACATGACCAATTCTGGTGCAGGTAATGGTAGATTCATAAAGGTTGAGCTTAGTTCATTGCTAAGAAGTTTCATAGCACCAGCTGTCATAAATACATAGCCAACAGCATAACGAATAAGTTTTAAGCTGGAAAATGTTTTATTCATGATTCTTCCCTCCTTTTCTATTACACTATGCCGGGAGGGACAAACTATTCTTACAATACGTCTCAGAAAAATAAATACATAAAAAGTAGTAAGTGAACCGAAATTGATTGAATGAATAAAATAGGCAAAAGACATCTTTAGAGAGGATGATGTATTTTGTCTTTTTATAATAGGGCGCGACCCATTGGGGTTATTGCCTATACTTCTAGTCAAGGTGGACAATATGACATTTGGCTTTTTAATCTTCAAAATGGAACTCGGGTACAGCTTACGAATGGAGTAGCTGATTCTTTTTCAAAACCTTTTTGGTCAGGTGATAATAGTAAAATAGCTTTTGTTGGGAAGAATCGGATCATATATGTCATCTACCTTTCAACTGGTCGAATTGCAGCCATCGATCAAATTGGTCCCGATGAGGATCTAACATTGGATTGGTCACCAAATCATCGGACACTAGCTTACACAACGCGAAATCAGATTATACTTTATGATGTTATCTCACACCGAGCAGCAAGTATTTCGGCTCCGAGTGCAACGAATGTACAGTGGTTTCCAAATGGAAGAGAGCTTCTTTTTCAAGGAGACGATTCTTCAGGCATCCAGCAACTATTCCGTATTAATATAAATGGCTCTGGTAGAAGGCAAATTACAGGAAATACAGAAGATCCGTTACATGATGTTTCACTATCTCCAGACGGAACATTTGCCCTTTACACGACACCGGGAGCGAGTATTTCACTGATTCGTACAGTTGATTTAATGTCGGGAGATGTTTACGAAATCAAAGGCGGTAAGCAAGCAAAAAATTTCTACCCAACATGGTCTCCGAACTCACAGCAAATTGCCTTTAGTGCAACAGCCTACACTGAAGGAACTGGCTATTATAATGAAATACGGATTGTGGGAAAACGCGGTGGAAACGAACGAGTGCTTACGAAATCTACATGCTATGCAACACCTGTTACATGGTCCCCTGATAGCCGTTTTATTGCTTATTTATCTGGCTGCTCTCAACAAGGCTTGGCAACCGAAATGTGGATGATAGATTTACAGAATCCGTCCCCAGTCATGCTCACGAGAGAAAATGTAATTGGAAATCTGAGTTGGTCTTCTGGGAATATTCGACCTGAGCAAGCGGTCTATTCAAATGGAACGTATAGAGTGCGATTCCAGTATCCATCGAACTGGGAACAGGTAGATCCGGAGAGATATGAAGGGGCAGATGGATTCTTTCAGATTTCCGCCATCGGGGGTGGGGATGATATTCATGAAGTGTGCAAGGGAGAGGCCTATCACCAGTTGATGCCATATGGTTCCTCACCTCGGATTTACCGAACAAGAATAAGCGGTCAAGAGGCCTGCTTAATTTTTCCGTCTGCAGATCAACCCCCTGAAATGAAGCGCCAGGCAGCAGCCATCGTTAGATATTCTGTCCCTGTAAAAATTGACGGTTCAACCTATAATTACATTATTTTATGGGCGGAAGAAGTTCATCTGAGTTCAATCGCAAGAACGATTATGTTTTTATAAAAAAAGAGTTGCAACCTGATTGGCTGCAACTCTTTTTACATTTCACGCAGTTGTTTAGATAAAGAACTGATTTCGTCTTCAAGTTCTGCAATTTGACGCTCCAACGGTGAAATATTCCCGTTTACAGAATCTAATTTTTCTAAATCGTTTTGAAGGCGGACATAGTCTAATTTTAGCTCGCCCAGTTTGTATTCTATTTCTTTTTTATCCATTAATTGGCCTCTTTCCACGTTTTTCTTACATTATAACATGCGTCATTTTGCTTCGCTTGGTTCAGGAACGCGCGTTAAAATGATAAAACCGATGATGAATAAGATGACTAAGCTAAAGACACCGGTATTTGATTTGCCTGTAATTTGGGCTGTTACGCCCACTAATAGCGGGCCCATAATGGCTGCAAACTTTCCAAAGATATTGTAAAAACCAAAGAACTCATTCGCATTTTGTTTGGGTACAAGCTTCGCAAAATAGGAGCGACTTAATGCCTGGATTCCACCCTGTGAAGTTGCGACAAGCATCGCGAGGATCCAGAAATCCAAAGTGGTTTTTAAGAAATACGCATACACGCAAACAATGATGTAAACAAAAATTCCAACATAAAGCATCTTTTTACCCGTGAATTTTTGTGCCAATCTACCGTAAAGAATGGCAAATGGAGCAGCGACAACCTGTGTCACAAATAACACAATTAATAGATTTGTAGCATTAATACCAAGATCTGTTCCGTAGGCTGTTGACATTGAAATAACGGTACCAACTCCGTCGATATAAAAGAAGTAGGCTACTAAGAACAAAAACACGGCACGGTATTTTTTGATTTCTTTAAAGGTCGTTTCAAGTCGTTTGAAGCTATTCGCGACCGGGTTTGGTTCACGCTCAATATAGTAGCGCTGATGGACATTTTTAAAAAGCGGGATTGAGAAAAGCCCCCACCAGATGGCAGTGATGAGAAAGGCAATCTTGCTGGCAACTGTTGCAGAGATCGGTAGAATTTCTTTTTGTGCAAGTAAAATAATCGCGATTGCAAGCAGGAATGGAATTGTACTACCGATATAACCGAGTCCATATCCGCGTGCAGAGACGCGGTCCATTTTTTCCTCGGATGTGACATCAACAAGAAAGGCATCATAGAACACATTCGCTCCTGTTGAGCCTAAGGCGGCAAACGTATAAACAATCAATAAAAGCAGCCAATTATCACTTGGAACAAACGCCAATAAAGCTGTAGCAGATACCCCTAAAGCAAAGAAGAACGTGAAAAATTTCTTTTTGTAGCCTTGGTAATCTGCAATCGTTCCTAAAATAGGACCTAGCATCGCTAAAATAAACGTAAAAATGGCAATGGTGTAACCAAGATAAGCCGTTGAATCTGCAGCATCAACACCCGCATTCGTTGCAGCAGCCTTGTAAAAAATCGGAAAAACAGCGGTTGTAATAATAATCGAATACGCCGAATTGGCCCAATCATAATACATCCAACTCGATTCCTCTCTCGTAAACCCCTTCATCCCATAACCCCCTTAAGAGTGACCAGAGGGACGGTTCCACTGGTCCCTTATTCAATGATATTTAGTTGAACCAGAGGGACGATTCCATTGGTCCCTTATTCAATGATATTTAGATGGAGCCAGAAGAACCGTCCCTGCGGTTCCTGGAACCGGAAGAACCGTCCCCGTGGTCCCCGTGGTCCCACAACAGCTCTTCAATAACATGACCGTCGGTTGTTCCGAGGTCGAGGCCTAGTAGGCGGGCAAAGGTTGGGCCTTCGTCTACTAGGTGCATTGCTGGAATCTCGATGTTTGGTCGAATGCCCTTTCCAGATGCGATGAGCACAGTTGTGTAGTTCTCTTTTTCCGGTGAGTAGCCGTGACTAGCATATGTATAGCGTTTTTCGCGGACATCTTCAGCTTTGATTTCATCGATGTACTCACCTTCAAGATTTTCCTTGAAATAGTAGCCGAGGCGCGCTTCGATCATAAATGTTGCATTATCATCGGCGCCTTTTTCTTTAGCCTCACTCGTAGTTCGAATGCGTTCAATTCCGTTCTCTTCATGTTCGCTTAAATCGGTTAAAAGAGTCCATACTTGTTCTTGCGTTTTCGTATCATTTTTATCTTTGAGATAAATATATGCGGAGCCGTCGCAGCTTTTGCAGTAGGCTTTCCAATCTAGCACTTTCCCCTCATTGTTCACAGTAAGAAGTCCAGCTTTTTTTAACAGTACATTCGGTTTGACCGCTTTGGATTCATCTAACGCACTATGGTCACCTAATGCGATGATCGTCGTTTTATCATAGATTCCAGTTTCCTCAAGTGCATTTATGATTCGACCAAGTCGTTCGTCATGGCGAAGAAGGGCAGCCATTGCTTCATCCGAGGAAAACCCATGATAATGGCGCTGTGAATCTAAATCGACAAAATGGACAAGCATTAAATTTGGCTGTTTCGTCTTAATCGTTTCAACGGTCGACTCCAGGACGAAATCATCAAGTTCAGGCTGATTTAGCCCATTTCGTAAGTGGCCAAATTTACGATTCATTTCCAACTGATACAGCGGGCTTCCATTAAATAGGGAAACAAAAATTTGGTTTTGCCAAGGACGATTTGCGAAAATCTCTGGCATATTGTAATCAATACTAGCTTTAGCCGTAACAGGCCACAGAAGAGCTGCTGTCGTCATACCGGCTTTTTTAGCTTCATCATATAAGGTTGTACTTTTCACATGACGACGATGCCAATACCAATCCGGCGAAATCCTGCCAGGTTGAAGAAATGTATTGTTCACAATCCCATGATTCCTCGGAAACTTACCTGTGACAATCGTCGCATGACATGGGTAAGTCACAGAAGGATAGATTGTTTCAACATTCCGGCAATACGAAGCATGTTCTAATAGCTTCTTAAAGTTGGGAAGCTTTTCGATGATTGGAAAATCGAGTGATGATAGACAGTCAAATGAAATGACGAGTAAATGATTAGTAAGTCGAGACATAGGGATGTTCATCCTCCAAAAGTCTTATAATCTACTTTTAATATAACAGAAAATTGGCAATTAAAATATGAAAATAGTGTAAACGCAACGTAAAAAAGTATTCATTTCGATGGTGGATGGAATATAATAAATGTTATGTTGATTTAACTTTATTCAGTGAAGTTTCCATTTTAATAATAGGGATATAAGCAAGGAGAACGTATCATGTACGAAACACACACCATTAGAGAAAAAATAAAATTGATTTTTGTGATGCTGATCCCGATTTTAATTACTCAGCTCAGTATGTTTTCCATGGTCTTTTTTAATACGATCATGACGGGGCGGTTTAATTCTTCAGACTTGGCAGGGGTAGCCATCGGTTCTTCGATATGGAATCCGATTTTTACAGGGCTTAGTGCCATTTTACTTGCGGTATCACCCATTGCTGCCCAAAGGTTTGGTGAAAAGAAGAGCAATGAGGTATCAACTGTTGTATCGAGCGGAATTTATTTAAGCTTCATTATTGGGGCTGTAGTTATCTTAGCGGGAGTCATCTTTTTAAACCCATTGTTAAACATGATGAACCTTCCCGAAAGTGTTCACCAAACGGCGCATGACTATTTAGTAGGCTTGAGCTTTGGAATCATTCCACTGTTTATTTTTAATGTACTACGGTCATTTATTTATGCGTTAGGGATTACGAGAGTAGTTATGTTTGTATTATTGGTATCTGTGCCTATTAATCTTCTATTAAATTACGTGTTGATTTTTGGAGCATGGGGCTTTCCTGCGCTCGGCGGTGGGGGAGCAGGACTTGCAACCTCGATAACGTATTGGGTGGTTGTGGTCATTACGGCTTTCATCGTGATCGCAAAAGAACCGTTTTCATCTTATAAAGTCTTCGTGGGGCTAAAAGGGTTTACTTTTAAAGAAAGTAAGGAGATTTTAAAAATCGGTATCCCTATGGGTCTATCCACCTTTTTCGAAACAAGTATGTTTGCAGTCGTAACCATTTTAATAAGTAAGTTTTCGGTCACAACCGTTGCGGCGTATCAATCCGCCTTAAACATCGTTTCGTTCCTCTATATGATTCCGGTGAGCATTTCGATGGCATTGACGGTTTTAGTGGGATATGAGGTAGGTGCGCGCCGCTATAAGGATGCAAAAATTTACTCATGGCTCGGGATTGCACTCTCCATGTTGATTGCGCTCGTCACGGGATTATTTGTGATTCTCTTCCGCTTTGAAGTGGCAGGACTATATTCAACGGAAACTGCGGTTATCACATTAACCGCACAATTCTTGATTTACGCTTTATTTTTTCAGGTGTCAGATGCCATTCAAGCAACGGCACAGGCTGCTTTAAGAGGATATAAAGATGTCAATATCGCGTTCGTGATGACATTGATTGCCTATTGGCTCATCTGCTTACCAGCTGGATGGGGGCTGGCGCACTTCACAGATTTAGGGGCAGCCGGTTACTGGCTCGGACTGTCATTCGGTTTACTCGCAGCAGGTGTTGGATTATCAGCAAGACTCAATCACATACAACGCACACGGTTTTCCGAGGAGAAGATGGTGGGATAAGCTTCGATAAGGGCTTCCGAATGCTAAGATTTAGTTTTCAAAAACAAACTGGGCGAACTTTCACTTCAGATGTCTTTGGGATCTGCTCTCAGAGACAAAACCAGACCACTCAGGTTAAGAAATGTCCTGGATCCTCATTACTAACTTTTGGATGTGAAGGTGTTTGCGCCAATGTCTGAATCGAATGAATGTGTATGAAAACCTGCTTTACAGCTACTTACATGTAGTAAAAGATCCAGTCAAACAAAAATATGTATAAAAAAGGAAGGGGAGCCCCTTCCTTTTTTTATTGTTCTCCAAGAAAGTTCACAAACTCGCTTCCGGTTAATTCAAGGTTTTTCGGAACACGGATGATGAGAAAATCATAATTAAGGGGCTTTTCACCATTAAACCTTCTATCAAACTCATCTGTTATCCCCCCACCTCTAAATTGGGAAATTACAAAATCATTATGAAAGCTATGAAGTTTTACCTCATGCTCCATTGCAGGATTCGCAATCAAAGAATTACCCTGGATTGAGAAGGTTGGCGTTGGGATTTCGTCGTAAAAATCGTACCCATTGAATTGTGTATTTGCTACATAATAAATAATCTCGATCGTTTGGTCGTCATTTTCTTTACGGTCAAAAATGGTATACATGTTGATGTTATCCAAATATTGAATATTAAGATTCGCTTGGTCAAACGGGATATTCCATCTTTCTTTTTCTTTTATCGCTTCCACGTTTTCAAATGTCTCTTGTTCAATCGCCTGATGAATTTGCTCGAATGACAGATCAGGGCTTTCAGCTGTATCAATGGTTGACTTTGGGAGGCAATAATAGACAATGACGGCGACTGCCAAGATCATAAAATATGTCCCGAGTAATAGTTTCGTGAGCTTTGCACCTGTATACTTTTTACCGAAAAATATGGTTAGAAAAACAAAAGCTAAAATAAACAACAAGATGATAAAGGGAAGTACAGTACCGATTACTGTCATTATTTTCGAACCTCCAATCGGTTAGTTGCCGCAATCACAATCCACACCAATAGGGCAACTGTCACGACAACCTTGATGGTGAATAGCAGAATCGATGTTTCGTTTGCAAAAAACATAAACCCTGAAAATGTGTGATACGTTCTTCCTTCATAAATTGCCCATCCCATGAATAGGGCTGGTATCACAAACCCGAACAGTTTGTTTATTTGTGTAAACATTCCGACGAAATATCCAAGTGCCGCAAACAAAATCAGGTATAAGGCACCAATATAAATTCCAACTAGCAAATCAGAAAAGGATAGAAAAAAATGAGGGGTGATGATCAACTTGTTGCTTTCTTTGAAGTAAAGAATCACCCTTAACAGAATCCCAACAAAAGTTGAGGTGATACTGGCAATGAAAGAATAGACCACTAGCATTCCGAACGTGGAGAGATGGCTACTCATTCGGTTTGTCACAAATGAAAAATCAATATAATGATAGGGTTTTGTCGTTAGTGTGATTGCCGTAATAAAAGCCCAGAAGGCTGTAAACACAAAAACCATGCTTCCGGAGTAGGTGGAAATGGATATTCCACTAAGCCCCATCTGCCCAACGCCATTAAAAGAAAACATTAGCGCAATGGCCTGCACAATTACAAGGCTTGTAAACGCACCGTAATACGCGCGTACCTTAAAAAATAATTGCTTTTTTACAACATCAAGTAAACTAGCATTAGTTAAAGACATCATTGATACCCCCCTTATTCTTTGCCGTGAGATACACACAAAGATCTTCTGTCGCAACAGGTGAAAGTTCAATCCCACGTTTCTTCGCTTCCAGCCAAGTTGCCTCTGGATAAATATCCTTTACAACGGAATACGTATAGTCATGACCGAAGTCCTCAACATAAATAACTTCCATGCCTTTTGTCACTTGTTCGATCACGTCCGTTTTTCCGCGAAGCCCGACCGCAAACTCCTTTAAATCGTCAATTGGCTCATGAAGCACGACACTGCCATTCCGAATGAGGAGAACATTTTCTAGAATACTATCGATTTCATTTAGAAGATGGCTTGAAAAGAGGATGGTTCTCGGGTGTGCAATGTAATCTTTCAATAATGCCTTGTAAAAGTCCTTACGTATTGCCGCATCCATTCCGGTTGTTGGTTCATCGAAGATTGTAATTGGGCAGCGGGCTGAGAGACCGATAATCATATTAAAGGTACTTTTCATTCCTTTCGAGAGATGATGATGTAGCTGCTTTGGATTTAAATCAAAGTAATCAAATAGACGTTTGGCCAAGTGGTCATCCCAATTCGGATAAAAGCCTGCACTTGCTTTTAAAATCTCGGATAAATTTAACCAAGGCGGAAAGACCATATTGTCATCCACAAAAATAAGATTGGAAGATACTTTTAAATTATTGAACGGATTCTCAGAAAACACGTCAACCTCTCCAGAAGAAACTGGGAAAAATCCAGCGATAATTTTTAAAAGAGTTGTTTTTCCTGCACCATTTCTCCCAATGACGCCTGTTATTGTATTTGGCTTGATTGTAAAAGTGAGGTGATCTAAAGCTTTCATATCACCATACAGTTTTGATACGTTGTTCACATCAATCGCATTCACTTCTGATTCCCCCTTTGCCGTTCCTTTTCTTCCTTAATTAGATTGATCAATTCTGTTTCGTTAACCCCTAGACGTTCCGCTTCCAGCACTAGTTCGTAAACGAGATTTTTCATTGTTTGACTTTTCCTTTTCTCTAAAATAAATTGCGTGGCATTCGGCGTCACAAACATGCCAAGGCCGCGCTTTTTATAGAGGATATTTTCGTCTGCAAGGAGATTGAGCCCCTTCGCAGCAGTAGCAGGATTAATATTGAACATCTCCGCAAGCTGATACTGGGAAAACACCTTATGATCCTCAGGTATCGCTCCACTCAAAATCTCAGTTTCAATCCATTCAGATATTTGGACATAAATAGGTTTTGCGCCATCCTGCTTAAACTTCATATAAACACCTCCTTAGGTGAATATGTACATTAGTGCATTAGTGATATAATGTACTATACTACATCCTATGAAGAATTTCCAGATAATTTACTATATTTTTCGAAAATGGACTATAATTAGGGTAGAGATTTGTGGAAAGTACTTTTGTTGAAAATACGCCTCAAGTCTTAGATTCTTGTAATTTCTAGGTCCATAGTTTGAATAAATATCTTATAGTATAGTTAACTTGAGGAAAAAGAGAATATGAAGGGGAAAAGGTTGAGTTGATGGTGTGGAAATCCCGTTCATTGAGGAGATGAAGGGGAAAAGGACTTGCTGGTGGTGTGGAAATCACGTTCATCGAGAGGACGAAGAGGAAAAGGCAGTGTTGGTAACGAGGAAATCCCGTTCATCGAGGGGATGAAAGGAAAAAGTCCGCGATGGTGCGATGGAAATCCTGTTCATCAAGTCGATTAAGACCCGAACGGAGCGATCATCCCGTGTGAGAGTCCCTCATCCAGCTTATGTCTCCCAAAACCCAGAGCTCCACACCCAGAACCAAGAAACCAACAAAGTCCATCATCACCCCTTTTCGTAGGGCGTCACATACATGAACAACACCATTTTTTCCCTCTAAAGTTTTTGAAACCAACGTTCGTGTTGGTTCGTATATAATAATAAGACAGTATGTTAGGAGTCGATGGTATGAATTCGTTTCTCGCTTTTATTGTTAAATCGTTTATTTCAGTGCCAACAACGGCTACTGTTTGGTTAGTAAGCTTTTTTGCATTTGATCAAACATTCCTACTTTCGTCTGGATTTGCATTAGTGGGTGGCGGTATTGCCTATTTTGGAACGTCAGCCATTATCAAACAATCCTTTTTACGAAAACATCGCCTAACGAGGAAGGAATATCAGTATATTGAGAGAAATTTAAAAGAAGCAAAGAAAAAACTTGCGAGACTCAATAAATCCCTTTTTACCGTTCGTCACATCCCGTCATTAAAACAAAGAGTCGACCTGCATCGTGTCACCAAGAAAATTTATCGCTTATCGAAGAGTGAACCGCGACGCTTTTACCTGGCAGAACGATTCTATTTTTCACATCTTGATTCAGTTGTGGAGTTAACAGAGAAGTATGCGTTTCTATCATCCCAACCGAAGAAAAATAGCGAGCTTGAGCGGTCACTGCACGAAACACGAAGGGTACTTGAAGAATTAACACACACGATTGAGAAGGATTTACACAAAATGCTCACGAATGATATAGACGACTTACATTTCGAAATTGATGTGGCAAAGAACTCGAATAAACAAGCAAATGATTCTGCATTTCTTGATCAAAACAGGAGGTAAATGAGTATGAGTGAACAGAATTCTCCAAATTTTAAAGAGCCGACAAATTTAATGGATGAATTACTTGCCAATCCATTTGATGAGAAAAAAGAGGGGCAGGAAAACCCAATTGTTCTCACCCAAGAAGAAGAAAAAAAGCCTATTCGATTACTAGATGTACTGCCTGAAGAAAATAAGGAAAAAGCCTTACAGTTGGCAAAACAAATTGATCCAACCAACCACCAAGCCATGATTTCATATGGTACGCCAGCGCAAAACAAATTGCTTTCGTTTTCTAACACAATGCTAGAGCATGTTCAAAAGAATGATGTGGGTGAAGTTGGCCAAATTATTTCAGACCTTATGAAGCGTCTAGATGACATGAAGCCTGAGGAATTGAATCCTGAAAAGCGTTCAGTGATTGCACGGATGTTTGGAAAAATTTCAAATTCCGTTCAAGAGGTTTTATCAAAATACCAAAAAACAGGTGCACAAATCGACCGAATCAGTGTGAAGCTTGACCGAAGCAAAAATGTCCTTTTATCTGATATTGCGATTTTAGAGAAGCTTTACGACAACAATAAGGATTATTTTGATGCCTTAAACGTCTATATTGCCGCTGGTGAATTGAAGCTTGAAGAGATGCATAAGCAAGTCATCCCAGAATTAAAGAAACAAGCGGAATTAACAAATGACCAAATGAAAGTTCAAGAAGTAAACGATATGGTTCAATTTGCGGACCGCCTTGAAAAACGTGTTCATGACTTAAAATTAAGCCGTGAAATCACAATTCAAAGTGCGCCACAAATCCGTTTGATCCAAAACACGAACCAGGCTCTTGTTGAAAAAATCCAATCATCAATCATGACGGCAATTCCATTATGGAAAAACCAAGTGGCAATTGCGTTAACTTTAATTAGACAGCGCCATGCGGTAGAAGCGCAAAAACAAGTGGCGAAAACAACAAATGAGCTTTTATTGAAGAATGCTGAAATGCTAAAAAGCAATACGCTTGAAACAGCGAGGGAAAATGAGCGTGGTTTAGTAGATGTAGAAACACTGAAGAGAACAAAGGAAAACCTCATTTCTACATTAGAGGAAACATTGAGAATCCAAGAAGAAGGGCGTAACAAGCGTCGCCAAGCCGAGCTTGAACTTGCTTCAATGGAAACAGAATTACGTCAAAAACTACTAGACATCAAAACAGACTAAATAAAAGGATAGGTACCAAAACACGGTACCTATCCTTTCTTTTTTTATAGTCCAAACAGTTGTGGTAAGAATAATGAAATTTGAGGAACAAAGGCAACGAGTAGTAACACCAAAATAACAACCCCGAAATAAGGTAATAATGTTGGGACCACTTCTTCAATTTTAACCTTTGCGACACTACAACCAACAAATAATGCACTTCCTACAGGTGGTGTCATGTTTCCGATACAAAGTCCGAAACAGATGATCATTCCAAAATGAATCGGGTCCATTCCAAAGCTCTGCGCCACTGGTAAAAAGATTGGTGTGAAAATTAGTACAGCTGGTGTAATATCCATAAACGTACCAACGAGTAATAAGATAAAAATGATAATGAGAATAATCCCAACTTGATTATCTGTAATTGATAGTAAAGAACTACTGATTGCTTCAGGTAATCTCATATAGGACATTACAAGTGAAAATAATGCTGAAGCTGTAATTAAGAAAAGAATCATACCCGTAATTTCAATCGTTTCGATAAAAATAGCTGGCAAATCCTTAAGCTTAAAGTTTTTATAAATGATTGAAAGAATAACCGAATAAATAACGGCAACAGCTGCACCCTCAGTGGCTGTAAAAACACCGGCAACAATTCCTCCGATTACAATAACAATCAATAATAAACTTGGAATCGCACTCAAGATAATATAAAATACATCTCTCGCACTTGGTAATTGTGAAACAGGGTAGTTTTCTTTTTTCGCCATAAAATAAGCCACAACCATCACGGCAAGACCCCATAGAATTCCTGGAATGTATCCAGCCATAAAAAGTGCCGCAACTGAAGTACCACCACTAACCAGTGAGTACACAATCAATACTGAACTTGGCGGAATGATTAATCCAGTTGGAGCGGAAGCAATATTAACAGCTGCCGAATAAGTCAATTTGTAGCCTTGATTCGTTTGCATCGGTGTCATAATACGTCCCATCGCAGCAGCAGAGGCAACGCTTGAACCAGATATTGAGCCAAATAACATATTTCCAACCGCATTCGTGTGCGCTAATGAACCTGGCAGCTTTCCAACCAGTACCTTCGCAAAATTGACAAGTCGAAAGGCAATTCCACCATTATTCATTATAATCCCTGAAAGCACGAATAAAGGAATCGCTAACATTGTAAAGTTATCAATACCCGTTACCATACGTTGAGCTGATGTTAAAATGGCAACATCGAAAGGCAATACAAATAAAAATGTAACAACTGAACTTAAAATAATGGCGATCGCAATTGGTGCACCAAATAATAGTAAAAAGAAAAAGGTAGCAAAAAGAATAAGACCAGCAATCGCTTCCATTATAAGATCACCTCTCTTTTTCTTTCTTTATAGGACATCAAACTGTGAATTTGATAGAGGACGATGCATATACCGGAAACAAGGATGGCGGCATAAACAACTCCCATAGATAAACCCGTTGCCGCTGCAGCTTGTGCGGAAGTTAGAATCACGATTCTAATACCGCCGTAAACCATTAAAATGGCAGCCGTTAAAAGAATAATAATATCGGTTACAAATTCAATTTGAAGCTGTACCTTTGGACTAAATTTTTCTCTTATAAAAAGAATTCCTATATGCTTTTTCGCACCGAACACATAGGCAGCTGACATGAGTCCGAACCAAATTAACATATATCGTGTTAATTCCTCAGTTCCGGGAGAGGAAATATTAAAAACATATCGAGATAATACTTGCCAGGACGATAGTACAACCATGGAGACAAGCAGTAAACTTGAGAAGACGATTAATACTTTGTCCAGAATTTGTTTTACCTTATTCATTAGCTGATGTCCCCTTCATTAATTTGTAAATATCTTTTGTTTTTTCATCCTTTGCGTAAGCCTCATGAAGTGGCTTTACAGCATTGATGAAGGAGCTTTTATCTACGTCGATAAAATGAACACCCATTTTTGTTTTGGCGATTTCAGTCTGTTCTTTAATTGTTTTTGCCCAAACATCTTCGTGATAGAGGGTAGCTTCCTTTGCTGCTTCCTGAATAATTCTTTTTTCATCATCGGTAAATTCGTTGTATCTTTTTGAATTGATGATGAGCATATCGGGTACGATTTGGTGACCGGTATACATATAATATTTGGCAACTTCTCCATGATTGTTACCGACTAGAGCGGTTTCATTATTCTCAGCAGCATCGATCACTCCTGATTGAAGGGCTGTATAAACCTCGCCATACGCCATTGGAGTAGGAAGACCACCGAAAGCCTCAATCATATTTACGCTCGTTTGACTTGGTTGAACCCTTGTTTTTAAACCAGACACATCAGCAACCGTATTTACTTCACGATCCTTTGTATATAAATTACGAGAACCGGCATTGAAGTAGGTTAAGGCAATGAAGCCGATATCCTCGGTTTTGTAATAAAGTTGATCGGTGATACTTTTATCATTCATTTTCTTTTCAAATTCGTCGTAACTCTCAAATACATATGGCAAGCTGAAAATTGAGTAATCGGATTCAAAACCTTCTAAAGCACTTGCACTTACCTTTGCAACGTCAACAGCACCTGATTGTGTTAATTCAAGTACTTCACGTTCACTTCCCAACTGACCATTTGGATAGATTTCCACCTGGATTTTATGATTTGATTTTTCTTCAACTAATCGGCCAAATTCCACGAGGGATAAATGGACTGGATGGTCTAACGTTTGGTTGTGGGCAAGCTTCAATTCTTTAACCCCAGCCTCTTGATTGTTACACCCTACAATGAAAAATGTGAGTAATCCAACAAGTAATATTAGGGCAATCTTTCTCATGCTGCTTCCTCCTAGAATTAAAATTAAACGGTTCCATTTTACTATTTTGTGTTGGATAGTAGAACTTATCCTAAAAACTGGAACAATTGATTTGTTTAGAAAACAAACAAATTCAACATTTAAAAAGAGTACCATAAGTACTCTTTTCAATCAATCATTTTTGTGTTAACCCTTTTATTTCCATGTCGTGCACTGTGAATACCTTTTTACTAAATTGGCTCATTACCAGTCCGAGTGCTGTACCAACGAGAGCCGGAACGATCCACTCTAATCCAGCAGATGCAAGTGGAAGCATATTTTTCATATCCTGAACAGGTCCAAGGTCTAGACCAAATGCATTTAATCCACTAATTAAGGCAAATACACCTGTGAAAATAAAAGCTGAACCATATACCGTTTTGACATTTTTAAAATAACGACTAAAGAACGTTAATACCACTAACATGATTAATAGTGGGTACGTCATTACTAAGAAAGGAACAGAGACTTTTAAAATCTGTGCTAATCCAAGGTTTGAAAGCGTAAATCCAACTAACGTTACAATAGTTACTACTGTTTTATAGCTTAACTTTGGAAGTAAGTTTGAAAAATACTGACCACAAGCAGTCGTTAATCCAACAACAGTTGTGAAACAAGCTAATGTGAAAATCAAGCCAAGAAGTAGAGTTCCGCTTGGACCAAATAAAAGGGTGGCAGCGGAAGATAAGATTCCTGTACCATCTGCAAATGTGCCATGACCTGCCATCTTAGCGCCAACTAATCCAATTCCAACGTAAATGGCAGAAAGGAGGATACCTGCAATCAATCCAGCTTTGAACGTATAGCGCGTTAACTGTGAGCGATTTTCGATGCCCTTTTTTTGAATCGAGTTTAAGATGACAATTCCGAATGCTAACGAAGCAAGAGCATCCATTGTGTTGTAGCCTTCTAGGAAACCTTTGAAAAACGCACCTGTTTGATAGTCTTCTGTTGGGTTAAGGAACGGTGTATCAAGCTTAAATAATCCAACGACGATTAAAATGACAATGGCAACGACCAAGGTTGGAGCAATAAAGCGCCCCATATATTGTTCCATTTTGCTAGGGTTTAAACTGATAACATAAACAATACCGAAAAAGACAACTGAGAAAAGCAAAAGAATGAGTGCAGTATTGGTTGACTCAGGTAAAAATGGGGTAATTCCCATTTCGAACGCAACATTCGCGTTTCTTGGGATTGCCAGAAATGGCCCGATACATAGATACACAGCCACCATAAAAGCTGTGCTAAATACAGGGTGAACCCGATCGCCCATTGCCTGAGCGCCACCTTTTACAAGAGAAACTGCAAAGATAACAAGAACAGGTAAACCAACTCCTGTTACGATAAAACCAAGCATACCAGTCCAAAAGTTAGTACCAGCCCCAGCACCTAAAAACGGTGGAAAAATTAAATTACCAGCACCAAAAAACATTGAAAATAACATAAAACCGATAAATAAAGTGTCCAATTTCTTCATGGGAATTACTCTCCTTCAATACTATTTTTGGGACAGAGGGACAGGTCCATTGTCCCGACGAAAAAACAAAAAACCCCGCCCCTATAATAGGGACGAGGTTTAACTCGCGATACCACCCTGATTCCGCAGCCAAAAAGGCGCGACGCTCACTAACGTACTAACATACGTGTTCCTTCGTAACGGCGGACTCTCCGTCAAAGCTTACTTGTTTCAGCTTTGCATCTCTGAGATGATTTTCGGATGGCTCTGAACATCGACTTTCACCAACTGTCGACTCTCTGGGGAACAGAATTCCTATCGTACTCTTTCTCGTCATCGATTTTTAATATATTGGTATAATAACAGGGAAGTGAGAGAAGGTCAATAAGTTTTTTGATAGTTTTTATAATTAGGAGTTTTGAATAGGGATGGAGGAGGGACCTTGACACCATGTCCCTATCCTAATTCACCTTCAATTCCTCTATTACAAACTAGAACATTTTAAATGAGCTGTTTAATAAATTTTTTTTCAAGTTTAAGCAATTTTATGTTGTTTAACGTAACAGTGTTATGTTACATTAGCCTTATAAGAAAGGAGCCGTTTAGAGATGAGTGAAGAGTTATTATCGAAAAAGGAATTACTTGAAGTAACAGGCATTTCTTATGGGCAGCTTTACAGATGGAAGCGAAAAGACTTGATTCCGGAGGAGTGGTTTATACGAAAATCAACTTTTACCGGGCAGGAGACGTTTTTTCCAAAAGAAAGGATCTTAGAGCGAGTTGACCGGATTCAAAAGATGAAGGAAAATCTATCCCTTGATGAAATGGCGGAAATGTTCTCACCAAGTGTAGGTGAAGTAAACCTCAGTAAAATGGAACTGGTGAAACGTGGTCTCGCCTCTGAAACAACCATCAACCTCTATCTAGACCAGTTCAAAGACAGTCCGGAAAAGTTTCAGTTTGAAGGAATCCTAACGGTTTATTTGGTCGAAAAATTACTTCAATCAGGAGATATCAGCCTTGAAGAAGCAAAAATGGTAATCCAAGTTGCAAACGATTATTTTTCTAAGGAAAAACAAAGCTACGGTGAACTGGTGATTGTCCGCAAGCTAGGAATTACAACCTGTTTTATCGTGCAAAGTACAACAGATTTTGTGATGGACAAAGGAACTAAACTAATTGTCAAAATAGCTTTTACAAATGAAATGGAAGAATTGAGAACGAAATTAATCTAAATGGGAGGCGGCTGCAATGGTGAATTTTGAGAATCAAGGAGACTTACTTATTAACGGAATGGGATCTTCCGGTGGTGGTAGTTTTAATAAAGTTTTAATTAACGGAAAAGGGAATGTGCAAGGGGACGTTGAATGCAATGACTTCACGATAAATGGGACTGGTACCGTTAAAGGGAATGTTAAAGGTAATGAAGGAAAAATAAGCGGTAGTGGAAATATTGAAGGGTCTATCGAATTTGAGCAATTTACGATTGAAGGTACTGGTGGAATTCAAGGGGATGCCAAAATTACTAACATGAAAATATCAGGTAACTCAAAAATCGGGGGCACCTTGAAAGCGGAAGAAATAAAAATACGAGGTAAAGCCACGATTGCAGAAGATTGTGAGGCTGAGGAGTTCAAAGGCACAGGCGGTTTTGTAATCGGAGGATTATTAAACGCGGACGTAATCGATATCTCCATTGCCGGTGAATGTCGTGCGAAAGAAATCGGTGGTCGAACCATTACAGTCAAAAAAGGAATTTTTAGTTTCCTTAATAATCTATTTAAAGCTGTTTATCCCGTTTCACTGACAACGGAAATAATCGAGGCAGATGAAATTGAAATTGAATATACCAATGCTAAAATGGTTCGAGGAGATAACGTCGTCATTGGCCCGCACTGCCATATTGACGTTGTTGAATACAAAGGTACATTTTCGCAAGACCCATCTGCAAAAGTACTAGAAGCTAAACAAATTTAATAGAACAATGTTTTGTTGATGTCCTTCATTCTTGGTGGAGGGCATTTTTGTTATACGGGACACGTGGTTTTCCCGGACACCTTGGATTACCCTAAATACCAGGTATTGGGAAGGTGGTGGTACTCCAGCAGCCCTGGAGGTACCCCGCCTACCAGATATTAGGAAGATGGTGGTACTCCAGTTGCTCTGGAAGTACCCTGAATTCCAGTTATTAGGAGGTTTGTGGTACTCTAGCTACTCTGGAGGTCCCTCACCTACCAGATATTAGGAAGATGGTGGTACTCCAGCAGCCCTGGAGGTCCCTCACCTACCAGATATTAGGAAGATGGTGGTACTCCAGCAGCCCTGGAGGTCCCTCAGCTACCAGATATTAGGAAGATGGTGGTACTCCAGCAGCCCTGGAGGTGCCATGTCTACCAGATATTAGGAAGGTGGTGGTACTCCAGCAGCCCTGGAGGTACCCTGCCTACCAGATATTAGGAAGGTGGTGGTACTCCAGCAGCCCTGGAGGCACCCCGCTTACCAGATATTAGGAAGGTGATGGTACTCAAGCAGCCCTGGAGGTCCCTCACCTACCAGTAATTAGATAGTTGATGCCACTCAAGGCCAAACACACTTGAAGCCATCCACTCCCGCACAAAAACAAACCGCCAACCTCCAATAAGCCAAAAACTCCCCTCAATCCAATTAAATTTTGCACTTCAGCCAAAAGATAGTTAGAATATACAATAGTCTAAACATACAAGTACGTATAAGGAAGGTATATCAAAATGTCAAAATGGTCTCAATTAGAAGAAATGAAACCTTTTATACAGCAAGTCTGGCAGGAGTCAGGCTTTGAATCACCAACAGCTATACAGGAGAAAGCGATTCCTGCCATACTCGAAGGGAAGGATGTAATTTGCGAATCCCCGACAGGATCAGGAAAAACCCTGTCGTATTTACTTCCTGCTATTCAAAAGCTCGACGAAACAAAAAGTGGCACCCAGATAGTGATCCTGGCTCCATCCCGTGAGCTCGTCATGCAAATTCTAGAGGAAGTCCGAAAATGGACGAAAGGCACAAACATCGTAAGCGCGTCCTTCATCGGCGGAGCAAATATTAAAAAGCAGGTCGAAAAGCTGAAAGAACGTCCACAAATCGTTATTGGTACAACAGGCCGAATCATTGAACTAATCAAACTGAAAAAAATGAAAATGCACGAGGTTACGACTGTCATTGTTGATGAGGCAGATCAACTCGTTTCAAATGAACATCTATCCAATGTGCAAAGTATTATTAAATCAACATTAAGGGACCGCCAAATTCTTTTCTTCTCGGCTACAATCTCTGAGCAAACCGAAAAGATTGCGAAGTCCTTGATGAATAACGCGGAGATCATTCGGGTGCAACAAACTCTCAACCAGGCAAACACATCACATATCTATTTCTTATCTGAACAGCGGGATAAAATCGATGTGCTTCGTAAAATCATGTTCACAGAACCAGACAAGGCCATTGCTTTTATAAAAAGTCTCGATAAAGTAGAAGAAATTGAAGCGAAGTTAACCTATAACCATATTGATGTTGCAGTTCTTGCTGGGGAAGCCAAGAAGCAGGAGCGACAGCAATCATTGAAAAATTTTCGTGCTGGAAAAATTCCTTTATTGCTAACGACCGATGTAGCCGCAAGGGGTCTTGATATTCAGGATGTCACCTATGTGATTCATTTTGATTTTCCGAAAACAACAGAACAATATGTTCACCGCTCAGGTCGAACAGGGCGAATGGGAAAAAAGGGGGTAGTCATCTCGATCGTCAATTCACGTGAGGAAAGTTTCCTCAAAAAAATGGGACATGACCTTGGGATCACATTTAGCAAAAAGGATTTTTACAAGGGAGAAATCGTAGACGCTCGAGAAATGAAAACACCAGCTCCTAAGGGTAGAAAACCTAAAAAATAATTGTCAACTTAACTTGAATAGGAGATATATAATATGATTAAAGTCGTATGTAAAATTAAATTAAAGCCAGAAGCAAGTGTTGAGGAATATATAAAACTGGCTCGAGAAGTTGTGGAAGAAACTCGAAAAGAAAGAGGATGTATTACGTATACGCTTAATCAAGATATCAATGATCCATCCATCATTTCCATGCTTGAGGAATGGGAAGATGAAGAAGCATTAAATGAACATAATAAAAGTAAACATGTTCTAGAAATTGTTCCTGAGTTAAAGAAATTACGTGAAAGCACAGAACTTAACCTATATAAGGAACTACTCTAATTTCCTTCAAAAAGTTAGCTTCATCATAAGGCAAAAGGACACTGAAACTGTTCCTTTAGGCCTCTTGATGAAGCTAATTTGCTTTATAAAATATATCCTAATTAATTTCCTAGCCGACTACCTAGTTGTTCTTGTTTTCTTGCAATTCTCTTATATGCAAGATTTGCCGAAGAGAGAACCACAAGACCCAATAGGCTCACACTAAAAAAGAATCCTACTCCAGAAATGGTAGTAACAGCAAAGTACACGGCAACAAATCCAAAAATAATAAATAGACTAGGGATTGGACTATAGATTGTAATAAGAAGCGCATTTTTTAAATGTATTCCTAATGGTTGCTCAAATTCAACAAAGGAAGCGAATGTGTAGCAAATGATTAGAAAATACATACAACTCATAATCATACTAGAGTAAAAAAGAAGAGAGGATCCCTCATTAGAATTAGATTGTAAAAAGTTAATATTCATATACAAAATAAAACCGATAACTACAATGATTAATCCTAATTTATTGCTACCTAAAAACTCTTTTTTATAGTAGTGCCAAAAGGTTTTGAATACGTGTGGGTGATTCTTGATTAGAAACTGTCTTAATGTAGCTAACATCGCAATTGTAGCTGGAAAGAATCCAAAAATAACAAATCCACTTAAAGTGAAAAAAATCCATAATACATTCAAATATGCTAGCCTTGCAACCCACTCACAAAAGGTAAGAATTGAACCGGAAAATGCTCCTAATTGCATAGTGATTCCTCCTTACCAATAATATATCATGCAGCGTAAACGAACGTTTTCTTTTTTATAATAAGGTAAAAAAATTTCCTGAAAAGTAAAAAAAGTGCTGCCGTATTGACTGAATGACACCCAAAAGGGAGTAGCAGTTAGGAAGGTAGAATAAAAACAGTAAAAATTTTGCTAATAATGTAAAAATAATAGATTGTTGAAAGCGGTTTCTAAAACTATACTAAGTCTACATTAGAGATTCTTACATCATCCAACTAAAGAAGAAGAGGTGAAAATCATGAAAAGCGAAATAAAGCTAGAGTCAGACCTAGTACAAACAAAAAACAAAGTTCGAAAACGAGCAAAAAAAGGGAAAAACACTCCTTTTAGTGGTTGGAAGGAAAATCTATCAGGATATGTATTTATCGCACCAATGTTTATTGGTACCTCAATATTAGTCTTATTTCCAATTCTATCTTCGTTTGTTTTAAGCTTTACAGATTGGAATTTTGTAGCTGGGTATGAAAATGCCAATTTTGTAGGATTTGAGAATTTCTCGAAATTAGCGAACGATCCATTATTCATTAAAGGATTAATCCATAATATTATCTTAATTTTAGCTATACCTATTACTTTAATATTATCGTTAGGATTAGCTGTAATCATTAACAAATATGTGTATTTAAAGGATTTGTTTAAAGTTATTTATTTTATGCCGTTTATTTCGAGTGTTGTAGCTGTTGCGGTTGTCTTTCAAGTGCTTTTCCATCCAACAAAAGGGCCTATTAACCAATTTTTGCAGGCAATTGGGATTGAAAATCCACCTGGTTGGATAGCAGACGTTACCTATGCTCTACCATCGGTAATGTTAATTATGATTTGGACAGGAATTGGATTTAATTTAATCATTTACTTGGCAGGCTTGCAGAATATCCCTAAAGAATTATATGAAGCAGCACAAATGGATGGAGCTAATGCTTTATCCCAATTTAAAAAAATTATAATTCCTTTAGTATCTCCGACCACCTTCTTATTATTTGTTACAGGTGTGATTTCAAGCTTTAAAGTGTTCGATTTAATTATCGTTTTAACAAATGGGGGTCCAGCAAATTCAACAATAACACCCGTAGTTTATTTATATCAGCAAGCATTTCTTGAATTAAAAACTGGCTATGCTTCTGCAATTTCGTTAGTTATGTTTATCATTATTTTAATTATTACCTATATCCAATTTATTGGTCAAAAAAAATGGGTGAATTATTAAGAGGAAGGAGCAGTTACGATGGTAGAAAGACTAGATGTGCGGAAATTGATAATGACAATTATCATGATTCTAATGGGAATTGCTTTTCTAATGCCATTTTTGTGGATGATATCTGCTTCTTTAAAAATCGAAGAAGACGTATTAACGTTTCCAATTAAATGGATACCTGAAACGTGGAATGCGATTGAAAACTATAAAGAGGTTTGGACAGGCTCAATGCCGTTTTTACTCCTATACTGGAATTCTATTAAAGTTACTGTACTAACCACATTAATTTCATGTACGGTTTCGTGTTTAGCAGCATATGGTTTTGCCAAAATCAATTTTAAAGGAAGAGATTTACTTTTTTTAATCGTACTGGCGACCTTCATGATTCCACCTCAAACTTTGTTAGTTACACAGTTTCTATTATATAGATGGATAGGTCTTTACGATACTCACACTGGTCTCATTCTATTAAATAGTTTCAGTGTGTTTGGGACCTTTATGCTCCGCCAATTCTATCTAGGAATTAGTAATGAAATTATTGAATCAGCGAGAATGGATGGAGCGGGTCATTTTAGAATTTTTGCATCGATTGCTTTACCTTTAGTACGGCCAGCAATCGCTACTTATGCAATATTACGTTTTATTTGGACCTGGAATGACTTCCAAAATCCATTAATCTTTCTAAGGTCAGAAGAACTATATACGATTCAACTAGGTGTACAAAGCTTTTCAGATCAGCACGGAAGCGTCTACTCGTTGATGATGGCAGCATCTGTGTCCGCGATTTTACCATTACTTATTATCTTTATTATTGGGCAGAAAAACGTTATTGAAGGCATACAGCTCGGTGGGGTGAAAGGGTAAAAAGATATTTACTCTCTCTATGTAGAGCGAGTTGATATACAAACCATAAATAAAGGGAGGTTTTTAACATGAAAAAATGGGGGTTATTGTTACTAGTTGGACTTTTGGCAATGTTCACGATAGTCGCTTGTTCCGGAAAAGATAAGGCTTCATCAAGTAAAGATGGATCAGAATCATCTGATGGTGAAGTTACATTGAAATTTGTCCACTGGGTAAATGAGGATGTTGGAAAATGGGAAGATGTAATTGCAAAATATGAAGCAGAAAATCCAGGGGTTAAAGTCGAATCCATGCCACTCGTAGAAAACATGAATTCTCGAGATTATTTTAAACAATTAGATTTAATGGCTTCTGCGGGAGAAGAAATGGATGTAATTATGTTCTCCAATGTTAATGATTTAGTTAAACGAATTGATGCAGGACTTGTTGAACCAATTACTGAATTTACGAAAGCAGAAGGCATTGATATTAATGAGGTATACAATAATAGTTATCCGGCATATGACGGGGAGTACTATGGGTTACCAATGAAAAATATTACAGGGCTTGTTATGATGAATAAAGCTCATCTTGATGAAGCCGGCTTAGATATTCCAACTGAATGGACATGGGATGATTATAAGGAATATGCTAAAAAGCTAACAACAGACCAACACCATGGATCCTATTTACACACATGGCATGAGCTCTTTTCCTCTTTAAAACTTATAAGTAAAGCGGAAAATAATATGATTGTAAATGAGGATGGTACATCTAATGCAGGTGATTCAATGGTAAGTGGTTCGCTGGAACTACGTAATGAATTAGAAAATGTGGAAAAATCATCTGTCCCATTTACCGAGATTTTGTCCCAAAAACTAGATTATCGTCAACAATTCTTTAGTCAAGCAGCATCAATGGTTCCTATATATAGTTACATGGTGACAGAATGGGGTCAATTTACACCTGAATTTGAAATCGCTTGGGCACCATGGCCTAAAAACAGTGAAAGTGACGAATCTACTGCACCAATGGGTGGGGATTTAGTTTCTATAGCAAAGAGCTCCAAACATAAACAAGAGGCATATGACTTCATGCGTTGGTTGACTACAGAAGGTATTGTTGAACAAGGAATATGGTCACCTTCATGGAAGGATGCAGATGTAGATAAGGTATTAGAAACAATGGTTAATGGAACAGCGAAACCAGATGCAGTTCATATGGATTCATTAAAGCATGCCCTTGTTTCTGTTAAACCTACAAAAACAATTGCACCACCTCCATATATTACGGAAATATATACTGAATATGGTGCAGAGGTTGAACTATATCTTCTTGGTGAGCAGGACCTGGATACAACAATGAAAAATATCGAGAAAAAAGTACAAGCAATAATAGATGCGAATCAATAATTAGAATATTCATGCTATAATAGAGAGAAAAATCTTCTCTCTATTATTTTTTTTGAAGTGGTGGTTAAAAAGTGAAGTTTTTATGGAAAAGGATAAATCAAATGTCCCTAAGATCAAGATTAATCATTTCAGTTATTCTATGTATTCTATTTCCATGGGTTGGTACTTATATCGTTTCAAACTATTTTACAAAGGATGTACTTGAACAACGTGCAGCGAAACAATCCGAAGATAATCTAAGGATGATTGAATTAGGAATTAAGAATATTTTAGATGATATTATGTATACCTCTAACTATATTCAATTTGATGCCAATATGAGTCAGTTACTAAAATCACATGAGTTAATTGAAGCAGATTCACCAACTGTAAAAGAAAAAATTGCTCTTAACTATATTCATATATCGAATGAATTATCTAGTATTACGGATTTACTGATGCCTTTTTATATTACAATCTTATTTGAAAATGACCTTTTTTACACCAATTACTCACTGATAAACTTTGATCCTTTACAATTCAAAGAAAAACCATGGTTTGAAAAATTGGATGACTTAAATTTTTACCAAACTTTTTGGTTAGGGGCACATCCCACCTACATTCAATCTGAAAAAGATTCCTACCCATATCTTATTACCATTGGTAGAAGAATTCAAAAAGCAAATGCCTCGGATATCTATTTAATCATTAGTTTAAAAGAGGACGAGATAAAGAGACTTTTAAGTCAGTATC
Organism: Bacillus timonensis; assembly: GCF_004799755.1. GTDB lineage: Bacteria > Bacillota > Bacilli > Bacillales > Bacillaceae_L > Ferdinandcohnia > Ferdinandcohnia timonensis_A. Next base: position 40,666 of record NZ_SLUB01000013.1, read on the forward strand.
AAAGTGATAAACGAGCAAAATTTTATTTGACCAATACGGCAGGTGAAGTATATTCTAGTTTACAAACTAATGAAATAGGAGCGAGGTTACCGTATGATGTAACAGAATCTGTTTATCAAATAGTTGACTATGAGGGAGAAAAACATTTACTGGTGTCATATCCAGTTTCCTATTCCAATTGGAGATTGGTTAGTCTAGTACCTTATAAAGACACAATTGGATCAATCAATACGGTGACTAGAACGACTATTTTAATTCAAGGTGGATTCTTAGCCCTATTTTTATTTGGACTCATCATGCTTGTACGTGAATTCACGAAACCAATTATCCGGTTAAATGATGTTACAAAAGCCATCGAACGAGGAGAATTATCAGCAAGGATACAAATAACAGGAAATAATGATGTTGCACAGGTAAGCCATTCATTTAATCATATGTTAGATACAATTGAGGAAATGATTGAGCAAATTAAAATGAAGGAAGAAGCGAAGCGGAACGCGGAATTAGAAATGCTTCAAGCTCAAATTAATCCTCATTTTTTATTTAATGTACTGAATGCCATTCGCTTAAAAATAAAAATGGAAGGCAATAATAGCAGCGCTTCACTTATTTATTCGTTATCAGCACTTCTAAGAATGTCAATTAATCGTAACAATGCTTTTATTCCTTTAGAAGAAGAGTTATCGATTGTAAAGCATTATGTAGAATTAATGAACTTCCGTCATCAACATGAAGTAGAGATACACATTCATATTATGGAGGCGGCCTCTAGTATTAACGTACCGAGATTCTTTTTGCAACCCGTTATAGAAAACGCTATCATACATGGTAATAATAATAGCAACGAAATCATCCAAATTATTTCTAATGAGCAAATGGAGACTACCTTGAAACTAACTATTATAGATAATGGGAAAGGTATGAATGAGCACACATTAAAAAGATTACAAGAGAAAGTCTATCAATCAACCAATATTCAACGTGATAAAAATAATCAATCATTTAATGGAATAGGGTTGCAAAATGTTTATCAACGGATGAAGTTGATTTACGGAAAAGATTTTCATATGAATATCGATAGTATAGAAGGAAAAGGAACAACTGTAACCTTTGAAATTCCATTGCGTAAGGAGTGAGTAGAATGTATGAAGTAGTCTTGGTAGATGATGATGTGATCGTTACCCAGTTTTTGAAGAGATACATCCCTTGGGAAGAGCATGGATTTAAAGTAGTTGCATCCTTTCAAGATAGTCATTCTGCTTTAGAATATCTGCTGGAAAATACGTATGATGTGTTAGTTACGGATATTGGGATGCCAAAATTAAATGGAATTGAATTAATCGAACAACTGAAAAAATCAAAATCTAACTCATATCACATTATCCTTTCATGCCATGATGAATTTCGTTATGCACAACAAGCTTTTAAATTAGAAGTCTTTGATTATATTTTAAAAGAAACAATGGAAGAGACGAATATCATTGCTTTACTAGGAAGATTAAAGGAGAAGTTGGACCAAGAACAATTTACAAGAAATCAGCACTTAAAAGTCACCAAGTTTTTAGAAAGAAATAATATGACATTAAAATCAAAGTTTATAGAAAAGCTTATGAAAGAACAGAATATAACAAAGGATGGTTGGTGGAAAGAGCAAGAGGAACTTTTAAAATTAAACTTTTCAGACAAATATTTCACCCCAATACTATGCTTTATCGATCGATATCAAGAAGCAATTAATCATTATGAAAATGAAACGTCACTTCAATTTAGTATTAACAATTTGTTAGAAGAAATATTTACTGCTAAGGATCAGCAAGATGTTCAGATATTCTTTACACAAGGTAAATTTCTTATTCTTCTTCCTATGAAGTACAACACCCGTGAAAAAACAAAACATCAGATAGAAGCTATTTTAAAAGAATTACATGAAACCATTTACGCCGGCTTCGAGGTGAGCATTACATCTGTAATTGGTGAATTAAATGTAAAAGAACAGTCATTACTAGAAAGTATGAGGATTTTACTTAAAAATAAGGAGCAGCGATTTTATTACAAATATAATAGTATTCAAAATTTTTATCCTATCTCATACACACGCGATTCTATTTTTCAAGATTATGTAGAGATTTCTCAGACAATAAAAGAGTTGATATTAAAGGATAAAAAAGATCAAATACTTGAATGCATCTCCCAACAGTTAAAACAAATAAGAGAAAAAAAATATTCCCCAGATTCGATAAAAGATTGGGCCATTAAATTAATCATTGATATTAAATTATCCTTACATGCATTAAACCATTTTGAACGGCAATCTGTTGTCATCACAATTGCGGACCAAGTCATTCAGTATGTTGAAACGTTCGAGCATTTAGAATATGTACTAGCTGATATATGTGAGAAGTTTCTTGAACAGATAAGATCAACCAATCTAACTACTAGAAATGAAGATATACTAAAAGCACAAAAATTTGTACAGACCCATATAGGAGCAAAGATTTCTTTGAAAGATGTTGCAGCCCATTTACATTTGAATTCTAGTTATTTTAGTAGGATGTACAAGAAAGAAACAGGAGAAGGTTTTGTTGAATATGTGACGAAAACGAAAATGACAAAAGCAATCGAATTACTAGAACATTCAACAAAATCAATTGAACAGATTGCATTTGAGCTAGGTTTCGAAAATAAGAGTTATTTTTCTAAAACATTTAAAAAGTATTTCGGAATGACACCAGGGGATTATAAGTATAAAACAAAAGAAAAGATGAACTAAATCCATACAGCCTTTATTAAAAGCCAAAATCTCTCTATTGAAAATAAAAGCGTTTTCTCGTATGATTAATATTGTTAAATAGTTTGTTTACTATCCTAACTAACTAAGTTAGAATCTTTTTGTATGTTTATTTAAATACTAAATCGTATACGTTAACTCGAAAGGATGAAAGAAATGAAAACATTTATTAACGATGATTTTCTTTTAGAAAATGAAACGGCGAAAGAGTTGTATCATAATGTGGCAAAACATTTGCCGATTATCGACTACCATAACCATTTGAACCAAGTTGAGATTCTGGAGAACAAAAACTTCAGCAACCTATCTGAAATTTGGCTTGGCGGGGATCACTATAAATGGAGATTAATGAGAGCAAATGGCATTAGTGAAGACTTCATTACTGGGAACAAACCAGATTATGAAAAGTATATGGCATGGGCTAAAACTGTTCCAAATACGCTTGGAAATCCGCTTTATCATTGGACTCATTTGGAGCTTTTACGCTACTTTGGTATTGATGATTTATTAGACGAAACAACTGCACCAACTATTTGGGAAGAAGCCAATAAAAAACTTGCTTCACCTGAATTATCAGTACGCTCTATTTTTGAAAAATTCAACGTTGAATTTGTTGGTACGACTGATGACCCAACCGATGACTTAGCAAGCCATATTAAACTTAAGGACGAAGGATATAAAGTACAAGTATCTCCATCATTCCGACCTGATAAAGGGTTAACGATTGAGAAAGATGACTTCATACAATGGGTTGAAAAGCTGGGCCAAGTAACAAACCAAGCAATTGAAAATTATGAAGCTTTCCTACGTGCACTTGCAGAACGTGTTGAATTCTTTGATGCGCAAGGCTGTAAAAGCTCTGACCACGGATTAAGTGTTCTTTTCTATGAAGAAGCAACGAAAGAAGAAGTATCCGCTATTTTTGCTAAGAAATTAAAAGGTGAACAGCTTTCTCAAAAAGAGGTTGATCAATTTAAAACATATACTCTTGTAACCCTAGGTGAACTCTATTCCGAAAAAGGCTGGGTAATGCAGCTTCATATTGGTGCAACTAGAAATAATAACACCCGTATGTTTAAGCTTTTAGGACCTGATGCTGGTTTTGATTCGATCGGGGATATCCAGGTTGCCGATAAATTATCTAGACTTTTAGATGCACTAGATGTACAAAGTAAACTTCCAAAGACTGTTTTATATAGCCTAAACGCAAATGACAACAATGTATTAGCAGCTATGGCTGGAAACTTCCAAGGATCAGAGGTTCCTGGAAAAGTACAGTTTGGTACAGCATGGTGGTTCAACGATACAATTGATGGTATGGAAGATCAAATGAGAACATTAGCTAACATGGGATTAATCAGCAACTTCATCGGAATGTTAACTGATTCCAGAAGCTTTCTTTCATTTACAAGACATGAATATTTCAGAAGGATTTTATGTAACTTATTAGGAACTTGGGTAGAGAAAGGAAAGGCGCCAAAAGATATGGCTCTTTTAGAAAAATATGTACGCGGAATTTGCTATGAAAATGCAAAACGCTATTTCTCTATTTAATTGAACGACACGATCTTGAAAAGATAAGAGCGGATGGCGGTTTTTGAGAATTTTTCAAAGACTGCCATTTTCGTTTGTCTAAAATTACAGTACAATACACAAGGAAGGGAGTGAGAGAGATGATTGAGTTTTTTAGTATACTAAAGGAAATTATTCTACCAATCTTTATTATTATTGCGATTGGATACATCGCACAAAAAAAGTTCCAGATGAATGTACCGACTTTAGCAAAAATTAATATGTACTTTTTGGTACCGGCTTTTATTTTCGTTAAATTATATAGTACGGAATTATCGTTCCAATTATTTGGCTTTGTTTTACTACTTTTCATTATAATTGTTGTGGTATTATATGTGATTTCCAATTTTGTGGGAAGGCTGATTGGTCTTAATAAAGGAGAAAAGGTTACATTTACGAATAGTACCATCTTTTTTAACTCAGGGAATTATGGTGTCCCAGTGAATGACCTTGTTTTTAAGGGAGACCCATTTGCGATGTCAATACAGGTTATTGTGTTAACATTACAAAACATCCTAACCTTTTCATTTGGCGTTTTTTCACTCCAAGCTGCTAAAATTGGGAAACTAAAAGCGATGCAAGGATACTTAAAAATGCCCGTGCTATATGCCATGTTAACTGGTATTCTATTAAACTACTATAATATCACAATACCTTCCTTTATATGGGTTCCAGCGAACTATATTGCTGATGCGTTGGTTGGTATTGCCTTATTTACATTAGGTGCTCAAGTTGCTGAAATTGATTTTAAAGCGGGATTATCAAAGGTATATTGGAGTCTTTCGTTTCGTCTTTTAGGTGGCCCAGCAATTGCTTTAGGCTTGATTTTTCTAATGGATATCGATGGAGTTTTGGCTCAAGCCCTTTTGATTGCTTCGAGTATGCCTACATCTGTTAATAGTGCGATAATTGCGGAGGAGTATAATAATTATCCGGGTTTTGCAGCACAAATTGTTCTATTTTCAACCATATTTAGTTCAATAACCGTTTCAATTATGATTTATTTGGCAAGGATTTTATTCTAAATAAGGCATTAAAAAGACCCTGTCAAAATGATTCAGACAGGGCTTTCTTCTTTAAGTACTTGTGCTTCGGGTAGGGATATTCGAATGTTATCAACGTCCAAAAAATGTTGAATTCCTAATGCACAAGCACCGAGCACACAAGAATGATTACCAAGGTCAGAGAGAACGATTTCTCCATATTCGCTGACAGAAGAAATGAGGTTTCCCCTTAATTTCTCAACAGCCCCGGGATAAATTTTTAATAACCGGCTATTAATGACAATCGTTTCAGGATTGTATAAATTAATAATATTGTTAAGTCCAATTGAGACATATTGCAGATATCTGTCAATAAAACTTTTCACAATGATATGGTCCGTTTTTAATAAATTCTCGATGTCAGGAATCGTTAAGTTTGTTTGCTGAAGCTCAGTTTCTAATTTTTTTAATAAAGATGGCTCAGAGGCATACAGTTCCCAGCAGCCATGGTTTCCGCATCTGCACGGGTCTCCATTTGGAAAGATAATCATATGTCCCATTTCTCCAGCATAACCATGAAACCCTTTTTGCAGGTCTCCATCAATAATCATACCCGATCCAATCCCTGAGGTTAAAATAATCGTAAGAAGATTATTGCTGTGGTGGTGTTTATACACTTTTTCAGCATACGCAGATAAATTGGCATTGTTTTCAACAAATATAGGAAGACTTAATTCTTTTTGCAATTCTTCTTTTATATTTTTTTGGACCCACTTATATCTCGGGTTAAAACGTATGCTACCATCTTGTTTATTAACTGTCCCATGGATTCCAATGACTGCGTTTACGACACCATAGGGACGGTCTGAAAAATTAAGCTGATATTCTTTTATTTTTCCAATAATCGTTTTCATAATAGATTGATAATCTTCAGTCTCTATTTTTTCATTACATTCGTAAACTGATTTTCCTTTTAAATTGGAAATCGTGTAATTAATAGATTTATAATCTAAATCAACCCCTAGCACATAACCCGCATCCTCATTAATTGAGATCATAATAGGTCTTCTGCCGATTGAATGATGCTCTACCTGTGTTTCGTAAATTAATTCTTCGTGTAACAAATCAGCGACCTGAACAGAAACGGTTGCTTTGTTTAACCCTGTAATTTTTGAAAGATCTGCCCTTGATATAAAACCATGTTCAATTATTTTTCGTAATATTAAACTTCTATTTATCTTTTTAATATATGAACTATCTCCTGTGACCATATCATTTGCCCCTTTTAAGTGAATTGCGGTTTAAAATAAATATCGCAATGAAGATTATGTTAGATTAAGATGTAAAGGCTTACATTAGTTAATTGGTTGAGTAGATAATCTAATTATAACAGATAATAATATTTGGAACACGAAAAAATGCTTTTTTATTGAAAATCAAACTTTTAATTATATAAAAAAGAAATGATTGTAGGTATAAATTTATCCATTATTATGAGTAATTTCACTATAGTGTGATAGAAAAAGCAGTTCCAGTCAATTTTTCATAAAAAGTAAGTGCTTTCAGTCAAAAAATTTCATTATTATTGTGATATGATTGGTTTAACATCAAGAATGAAAGGATGGTAGTAGTGAGACAGCCAATATTGCCAAGTTACCGGTTATCTCCAAGACAAGAATTCATACTAGACTATCATTCTCATCAAGAATATGAAATTTACTTTTTTCATAATGGTTCCTGCCGTTATTTGATTAAAAATCAGATTTATGATTTGGAGCCTGGTGATATTCTCTTGATGGATGGAAAAACATTACACAAACCCATTGTTTCTCCAGAAATAGAGTATATTCGAAGCACAGTTCACTTCTTACCGCAATGGATTGAAACCGTTTTAAAGGAGTTGAACGCAGAATATTTACTGGATGTATTCCGGAATTTACAGCATTGTTTAATTCGGACAAATGAAAACCAACAATCAAAGAAGTTGGAAGAATTAATTTGTCGACTTGATGAACTGTATAAGATGTCGGATAAAAATCAATTTTCAGTTGTGGAAGCTGAAATGAAAGTCGTTCTTATCCAGGCCTTATTCCTTCTTAATAAGATGGGTAATGCAAATTCCTATAAAAAGCCCGAAACAAGGGATGATAAAACAGATTATGTTGAAAATATCATATCTTATGTTCAGGAACATTATATGGAGAAGTTAACGATTGATTCGATTGCAAAAGTTCTAAATTTAAGTAAGTCTTATTTATCGCACTTATTCAAAGAGGTAACAGGGTTTACAGTAATGGAATATTTAATGGCTACAAGACTATCACAAGCAAAATATATGCTTGCCTTGGAGCCAGACAAGCCTTTAAAAGATGTCTCTTATGATTGTGGATTTGAAAGCGCCTCTCATTTCAGCCGTTATTTCAAGAGTAAGGTTGGAATGACCCCAAAGGATTATCGTAAATTACAAATAAGTAAAGAAGGGAAGTAAAAAAAAATGAAAAAAGTAAGATTAGGTATTATCGGTTTAGGTGCACAAGGTGGAGCTTATGCTGGTTTTATTGCAGAGGGAAGAGTTCCTAACATGGAAATTGGAGCGATTTGTGACATCGATCCAGCAAAAAAAGCAGTGGCTAATGAAAAGTATCCAAATGTACCATTCTATGAGGATTATATCGAGATGATGGAAAGTGGAAATGTTGATGCAATTGTAACAACAGTTCCACATTACCTACATCCTGAAATGACAATTGAAGCACTAAAAAGAGATATTCATGCTTTAGCAGAAAAGCCTGCGGGTGTCTATACAAAACAAGTAAAAGAAATGAATGAATTTGCAGCTTCAAAACCAGAATTAACATTTGCGATCATGTTCAATCAAAGAACAAATGAACTTTACAAAAAGGTTAAAGAAATCATCGATAATGGTGAAATCGGTGAAATTCGCCGTACGAACTGGATTATTACAACTTGGTGGAGACCACAAGGCTATTATGACCAAAGTGCATGGAGAGCAACTTGGGAAGGTGAAGGTGGCGGTGTTCTTGTAAACCAAGCGCCACACCAATTAGACCTGCTTCAATGGATTTGCGGTATGCCGAAGAAGGTTTATTCAAATGTGAAGTATGGTTACCAAAGAAATATTGCCGTTGAAGACGAAGTAACTGCATTACTTGATTACGGTAACGGAGCAACTGGTGTATTTGTAACATGTACACATGATGTTGTCGGTACAGACCGTTTTGAAATCCTAGGGGATAAAGGGAAAATCATTGTTGATGACAGTAAGAAAGTAACCATTAAACGTCTGACAAGACCAGAAAATGAAATGAGCAACAGTATGAGCATGCAAGATGTCATGAAAATTTTTATGGGTCAATCAGAAGATAGTATTTATACTGAAGAAATATTAGAATTTGAAAGCGTTTGGGGTGCTCAACACACTTCAGTACTAGAAAACTTTGCGGCTAATATCCTAGACGGAACTCCACTTATTGCTCCAGGAAGCGATGGAATTAACGGTGTACAATTAGCAAATGCGATTCACCTTTCAAGCTTCCTTGGAAAAGAAGTAGAAATTCCAGTGGATGAAGAGGTTTATTTAGCAGAGTTAAATAAGCGCATTGAAGAAGAAAAAAAGAATCCTATTGAAAAATAAGGATGCAACTTACTAGAAATCGGCAAATCGCCGGTTTCTAGCTATTCATCTCCACTTTTAGAGGAGGAAGGAATTATGCTTAAAGTAGCAGTAGTCGGCTTGGGAGATATATCAAAAATTCATATACCTGCTATTCAGAACAGTTCTAAAGCGGAATTAGTTGCCGTTTGTGATATAAATGAAGAGCTTCGCAATACTGTTGAGAATGTGAATTTTTATACAGATCTAGACGAGATGCTTAATAAAGAGGAATTAGACTGTGTTCATATTTGTTTGCCACACTATGTTCACTACTCCGCAACAAAGGCAGTTGTAGAAAAGGGCGTAAATGTCTTTTTGGAAAAACCATTAGCAAGAAGTGCGGAAGAAGGAATGTTCGTAGTAGAGTTGGCAGAACAACACCCAGACGTAAAAATTTGTGTGAGTCTGCAAAATCGGCTAAATGAAACATTTATTAAGCTAAAAGAAATAGTAGATAGTGGAGAGTTAGGCCAGGTAACAGGTATCAAAGGTTTAGTTACATGGTTCCGTCCAAAATCCTACTATGATGTCAAGCCTTGGCGGGGCAAAATGAAGCTTGCCGGTGGCGGAGTTATGATTAATCAGTCGATCCATACATTGGATTTAATGCAATTAATCGGAGGAGAAATTGAAACAATCCGTGGGTCTATTGACCAATTGCTTGATTATGGATATGAAGTGGAAGATACAGCTGTTGCGAATATTAAATTTAAAAATGGTGCAACTGGATTATTCTTTGCGACGACTACGTATGCAACTAATTCATCTGTAGAATTTCAAGTCATCCTTGAAAAAGGTAAATTAACAATTAAAGATAGTGTTCTTTCTGTTACTGATAGCGAAGGCGTGAAAAGAAGGTTGATAGAGGATTCGAAGCTTCCAGGAAGTAAGTTTTACTATGGAGCTAGCCATGATACATTAATCAATCAATTTTATAACGCGATTATCAACAATACAGAAGATTATATTCATGTTCAAGATGCTCAAAAATCAATGGAAATGATTAGTGCAATAAGAAGATCTTCTGAGGTTAAAATCCCAATTAAAATGGAGGTATACAAATGACAAAAGGCAAAATTGGCGTTCAGATGATGATGCTAAAGAAAAAAGTAGAAGAACTTGGTGTTTATGAAACAATGAGAAAGCTTCACGAGCTTGGATTTGGTGCAGTTGAGGTTTCTCAAATTCCAATGACTGAAGAAAATGTAGCAGACTTAAAAAGAGCAAGTGCAGATTTTAACATTAAAATTGCAGCTCTGTCCGCGGCATTAGAACCAATGTTTGAGAATGCACCGGGTGAAGCTTTGTCTACACATTTTGAGAAAATCGTAAATGATTGCAAAACGCTAGACTGTAATTTTGTTCGTATTGGTATGCTTCCATTTACCGTTATGGGTGATAAAGAGAAAATTATGGGCTTTATTGAAAGAGCAGAAGAAATGGCACATCGTTTAGCAGAACATGGAATCGAGTTATACTATCATACTCACCATGTTGAATTCGAAAAATATGATGGTGTTTATTTACTAGACCTTATTAAACAAAACACAACTAAATTAGGATTTGAATTGGATGTACACTGGATTCAACGTGCTGGTGAAAACCCTGTGAAAATTATCCGGGAATATAAAGACCGTATTTCATTACTACACTTAAAAGACTATCGAATCACTAAGTTTGAATTTAATCCAGATGATATGAAAGATATGGCAGGCTTCATGAACAAGTTTTCAAATATCATACAATTTGCAGAGCTTGGAGAAGGAAACATGGATATTGCAGCTATGATTGAAGCGGGTAAGGAAAGTGGAGTGCAATACTTCTTAATTGAACAAGATGACACATATGGCCGTGATCCATTCGAATGTCTTGAGGTATCAGCGCAGCACTTAAGAAAGCTTGGTTATTCGGACTGGTTCTAATTGAAAAAAACTAATAAGCAAGCACCTTGTGAAGATGAAAATCTAAATTTTTGGTGCTTGCATTTTTTACTATATAAACTAACAGGAGTGATTCAACAAATGAGTAGTAAAGACGGAATGAATTATGCACCAAAAGGGAAACCAAATCCTGTCGTTAAAGAAGGGGAATTCCCTATTGCTGCGGTTGCCCTTGATCATGGGCATATTAACGGTATGTGTAATGGATTAGTGGAGGCTGGTGCAACATTAAAATGGGTCTATGATCCAGATCTTGAAAAGGTAGAAAAATTTATTGAAGCATTCCCTGGAGTGCAAGTTGCTGAGTCCTTAGAACAAGTATTAGAAGATGAAGAAATTAAATTAGTTGCAGCAGCGGCAATCCCAAATAAACGTAGTGAATTAGGAATAAAAGTAATGGAGGCAGGTAAGGATTACTTTACTGATAAGACTCCGTTTACTTCTTTAGAGCAATTAGAAGAAGCAAAGAAAGTCGTGGAACGCACAGGCAGAAAGTATATGGTTTATTTCAGTGAAAGACTCCATGTCGAAGCTGCTGTTTTTGCAGGGGATTTAATTAAGCAAGGGGCAATTGGCCGTGTCATTCAAGTGACAGGCTTTGGACCACACCGCCTTAATGCAGATACACGACCGGATTGGTTCTTTAAGAAAGAACAATATGGGGGCATTCTTTGCGACATCGGAAGCCACCAAATTGAACAGTTTTTATATTACACAGGAAACGAAGATGCAACCGTTCTTCACAGTAAAGTAGGGAATTATAATAACCCAGAGTATCCAGAACTAGAGGACTATGGTGATGCAACTCTAGTAGGTGAAAATGGTGCAACGTTTATTTTCAAGGTTGACTGGTTTACTCCAGATGGTTTAGGCACTTGGGGTGACGGGCGTACATTTATTACAGGAACTGAAGGCACAATTGAATTAAGAAAGTATATTGATGTCGCTAAAAATGAAACAGGCGATCACCTATTCCTAGTGAATAAGGAAGGCGAAAAACATTATCAGTTAAGAGGCGAGGTTGGATTCCCATTCTTTGGTCAACTCATTTTGGATTGTGTAAATCGCACTGAAAATGCAATGACACAAGAGCATGCATTTAAAGCTGCAGAATTGTGCTTAAAAGCTCAGGAACAAGCAATTATCGTAAGTAAATAATTATGAAAAAAAACTGGTCAAAACTCACAACTTGGTTTGACCAGTTTTTTTATGGAAAAGAGGAAGTTTAGCATTATTTTAGAAAATAAAAAAATTGCTAAAGGTAAAAAAAGTTATTGTTTTTTAAAGCGTTTTCAATTATTCTATAAATATAGATAGTTTGAGTGACCGACAAATAAATCGGAAACTCATAGCTAGATTCCAAGTATTGTTCGTTATTTTGTTTAAAATGTAAACGCTTAATTTATTTAAGGAGGAGGATATCCGAAGTTTAGTGTTTCCTTGAGTGATTAGATATTTAGTTTGTATGCCAGACAAATAAGTAGCAGTTTTTACGTCAGTTAGAAGTAAATATATCGTAAATTCGTTATAACAGAGGGATGAAACGAAGAAGTTATTTTAGTATTACAAATTAGCTTTAAAGGGGGAAAACGACATGTCAACATCAGTTAACAATATTCAATATAATAGAGCAAAAATTTGGCAGATTGGCTTTTTTACATTTAATAATACTGCCACAAACTTATATTTATTTTTAATTGGTTTTTTATCTTATTATGCAGCTGGTATTGCTGGACTAGCTGTTGTGTTAGTAAGTACATTACTGGGGGCAGCAAGATTTTTTGATGGTCTGATAGACCCGGCAATTGGATGGATTATTGATAAAACAGAATCTAAATTTGGGAAATTTAGGCCTTTAATGCTGATTGGTAACTTTGTAACAATGCTTTCTGTTATATTAATATTTATTACTCATTTATTACCAGAGCCTACACGTATTGCGTTCATTATCTTTGCTCTAATTGTTCATAAAATCGGATATTCATTACAAACATCCGTTACAAAAGCAGCGCAAACTGTTTTAACAAACGATCCAAAACAACGTCCTCTCTATATGATTTTTGATGGCGTTTACAATGCACTACTTTTCACAGGTGGACAAATTTATGTTGCAAGTTATTTAATTGCAAAATACAGTGACTTTACACTACCACTATTCGTTGAGCTTGTAACAACTATTATCATTTTATCAGCTGTATTAACAACGTTAGCCACTATAGGAATATCTTCTAAGGATAAGAAAGAATTTTTCGGTTTAGGTGAAGACACTGTTGAAACATCATCTATTCGCGAATACTGGCAAGTTATTAAAGGAAATCGTCAATTACAGTTACTTACAATTTCTGCATCAACTGATAAGTTAGCAACATCTCTAATGAGAGAATCAGTAGTAACAGTTATGTTATTTGGTATTTTGCTCGGAGATTATGCATTAAGTGGTACGATTAGTGCAGCTATATTAATTCCGGGATTATTGGTGACTTTCTTTGTAACGTGGTTAGCAAGAAAAGCCGGTTTAAGAAAAGCATATTTAATTTCTGCTTATGCAGGTATGTTTGCTCTAATTGCATTTTTCCCGTTTTTCCTATTATTAGATAACCCAACAACTGCCATTTCGATGGAATCAATTGGTTTTGTAGCAATCGTGTTCATGGTGCTACGTACTGTTTCCCAGTCGTTTGGTGGAGCTCCTACAACTCTAGTAGTTCCGATGATTGCCGATGTATCCGACTATGAAACTTCTAAATCTGGTCGTTATGTAGCAGGTATGTTTGGTACAATCTTCTCATTTATTGATCAATTAGTTTCATCACTTGCACCAGTAATCGTTGGTTTAGTGGTTGCTGCAATTGGATTTAAGGATGCTTTCCCAACTGTAAATGATGCTTTAACAACACCATTGTTTACAGCAACATTAGTCTTGGCTTTTGGAATACCAGCATTATGCTTACTAATCTCAATCATTACAATGCACTTCTATAAACTAGATCGTAAAACAATGGAAGGTGTTCAAGAAAAAATTGCAAAAGCAAAAGCGAAAGGAAAAGATAATACAATTGCAATGTAATAACATATCGCTAATAAATGAAAGGGACTATCTTGTTCAAGATGGTCCTTTTCATTTTGGATCTGGTGTTGAAAGCTTCTTTTTGTAATGAGGTTATTATTGTGTTTATTAGGGATACCTTCGTAGTAGAAAGAATGATCGCTTAAGCTTTTCGATTAAAAATATATTGAAAAAAAATATAAAAAATATGTAGAAAAAAGTCTTGTAAATAAAAACGTTTTCATATATGATTAGTTCATAAAGTTAATTTGTTGGTCAAACAAATTAATGAACTATCTGGTGTAAATTTAATAGTTTGTTTGATAGTTTGTTTGGTAGAAAAATTAATAACTAATTTGAAAGCGTTCAACAATAAGTAATAACTAATTTGAAAGCGGTTAACGCTAGGGGGTTTTCAATATGTCAACAACTGCTATAAATAATCAACAATACAATAAGGCTAGGCTTTGGGAAATTGGCTTCTTTGCATTGAATAATACGGCAACCAATCTGTATATGTTTATCATGATGTTCGTATCTTATTATGCGGCTGGAATAGCAGGAATTGGGGTTGTGGTAGTAAGTACTATTCTAACTTCAATGAGGATATTTGATGGTATTACAGACCCAATAGTAGGTTTTATGGTAGATAAAACAGAAGGTAAATTTGGTAAGTTTCGACCATATATGATCATAGGAAATATCATATTAGCTGGTTCTGTACTAGTGTTATACAATGTAACACACTTAATCCCGGAATCATTCAGACTATTATTCTTTATTTTAATTTATGCAATCCACATTATTGGATATACATGTCAAACTTCAGTTACGAAAGCAGCGCAAACAGTATTAACAAATGACCCAAAACAACGTCCTTTATTCGCTGTTTTTGACGGTATTTTTGTCACTTTACTCTTCACAGGTGGCCAAGTTTATGTAGCGTCTTATTTAATAAAAAAATATGGCGACTTCAATATGGGACTATTTACTGAGCTTAACATTACAGCTATGATAATTGCGGGTGTATTTACAGTATTAGCTGCAATTGGAATATCAAGAAAAGACAAAAAGGAATTTTTCGGTTTAGCAGAGGAAACAGTTCAAACAAAATTCCGTGATTTCTGGCCAATTTTGAAAAAAAATAAACCATTATTAAAGTTGATTACTGCTGTAACCGTTGACAAATTAGCATTCTCTCTTCTACGTCATGCAGTAGTAGTAGTTATGTTATTTGGTATCTTAATCGGCGATTATGGTTTAAGTGGTACAATTTCAATGATTACCATTGTTCCTGGTCTATTGATCACATTCTGGGCAGTTGCAAAAGCTAGAAAAACAGGTATGAAAAATGCTTTCTTGTTCTCAACTTGGACTGCACTGGGTACTTTCATTGCATTAATTGGACTGTTTTTGTTTATTGATAGTTCAGCTATCTCAATGAGCAACATTGGTTTCGCAACAATCCTTTTCGTTGTTTTATACACTTTGGCATTAGGATTTGGTCAAGTACCATCAACACTTGTAAACCCAATGATTGCCGATGTATCCGATTATGAAACATCAACTTCTGGTAGATATGTACCAGGTATGATTGGAACGATGTTCTCTTTCATTGATAAACTAATCACATCTTTAGCACCAGCTATCGTTGGTTTCGCAGTAGCTTTAATTGGATTTAAGGATGCCTTCCCAACAGTTAAGGATGTGTTAACACCTGAACTTAAATTAGTAACAATTATCTTAGCATTTGGTATTCCGGCTTTAGCATTAACGATCTCTGGTCTAATCATGAGTCGATATGAGCTAGATGGTGCAAAAATGGAGGAAATCCAAGCAAAAATTGCTGAGAAAAAATCCAAGCATACAGATGATAAAGAGCAAAAAATTGCTAATTAAATAGTGCCTACCATGTAAACGCTATTTAGGGTAGCGACTAAGAAACCCCTCTTGTCTTAGTGTGAAATACACTAAATCAAGGGGGTTTTTGTATCCTATATTAACACAATGATAATTTTTAATAGATGAATGGCACGGATCTGAATATATTATCCGCTCTTCGGCTTTTGCAGGGAGATTATAAAAACATAGACTTCCAAAGCGTTAGCTGGATTTGATATAGCAGGTTACATGCCCCTTTGTATGAGCTGTTTTTACTAATACAAATTTTTATGCATTTGTGTTCTTATAATTAATGATTATTGATAGCCCGTCAATCTGTTGGGCTATTTTTTTCGACGAATGCTATACTAGCAGTAGTGAATTTTTGAATGAAAGGGAAGGGAATCATGGACAAAAAACTTCCACCAAATCATGAGCATATTGACGACGACATGATCAAGCTTGAGGTAAATCTTGATAATATGTCTGGCGAATGGCTCGGCTATGTCATGGATTTATTATTTGAAGCAGGGGCAAACGATGTCTATTACACCCCGATCTATATGAAAAAAAATCGTCCAGCTGTCCTCATGCAGCTCCTTTGCTCAAAAAATAAATTAGATAAAATGAAGGAAATCCTATTTGCTGAGACCACCACACTAGGTTTACGGTATTATCCTTTGACAGTTCACCGCCTTGAGCGATCTTTTACAGAGGTGATGACTCAATGGGGCAAAGTTACGATCAAAGAAGGAACTTTCGCTGGAGAATCAGTTCAAAAGTCTCCAGAATACGAGGATTGCCGTCGTATAGCCGAAGAACACGGCGTTCCGCTTAAAAAAGTGTATGAAGAGGTGTGGAAGGAGATAAATAATAGGTGATTGCAGTTGTTGTGGGGTAATTACTGTCATCTAATTGAAAAATACTGTCACTAATTGAAAAATACTGTCACTAATGGAAAAATACTGTCACTATTTCAAAAATACAGCCACTATTCCGGAAATACTGCCACTAGCTTCAAAATTGAAATAACCCACTGAAAATCAGTGGGTAAAAAAAATTACATATCATTCAATTCCAGCTGAATATACTTTTTCGTATTCGGGCCATAGATTCCATCATCGGCCAGAGCGGCATACATCGACTGGAATCTTCGAACAGCATCTTCCGTTAACGGACCATAGCTACCATCAATCATTTTAGGATCAAAGTTGATATGCTTTAAGGCACGTTGGATCATGCGAACCTCTTCGCCCTTATCACCACGTCCCCAAACGCCATCAGGAAGTGGAAACTCTTCGTGGGTGGAATTGCCCTGTTTAATAACTTCCTCAAGCTTCCTCAAAGTCGCTTGACCCACTAGACCATCTACGGCTAACCCATATCGTTTTTGGAATCGCATGACTGCAGTCTCTGTTTCAGGACCAAAGCTGCCATCGGCACCATAACGAGGCAATGGAAAACCAGCTTTAATTAAATCTTGTTGAATTTCCTTAACGAATGCACCTGTATTCCCTCTTCGAATTGGAAGGCGTGTTGACACTCCTGCAACAACTGGTTTAGGTTTACTCGTTGGAATTCCTTTAAAATCGCGATTATACGATTCTTGAACATCATTTATAAATTCTTCCCAAGACACACCATGTGGCCGCAGCGCATTTTGTGGGTCTGATCTACGGGAAGGATCTAAAGTGCTATGGGCTACGATATGTCTTTTCGGATCTAAATTGAATTTGTCACATAAATAGGCATGGTACCAGACATACCGATTATATGCCTCTTGGAAATTAATTTTCCCTCCGTGACAAAACTCCACACCAATCGCTGCATCATTTGCATCATCACCAAACATTCGATTGTCTGTTGTTACATTGTAGCGAACATGCCAGGCTTTCTCAGTAAGCGGGATGATTTCCAATATATATTTATCATCAATAAACGTATGGGCAGAAGCACTTGGCTGTGATCGGTCAAAATAATTGCGATTCCCATAGGCCGTTGAACCTGGATTGCCTGTATCATGACTTACGATAAAACGGACCTTTGAAATCTTTTGACCAGAACGTGAATTTCCAAAACGAATATAATCTCTAGTAATTGGATACTCCATTTCATTCACCTCCATGAATTATGAGTATTACAATCCATTTATTTTATGTCTTTAATGTGTATAACGTGCCAAAAAAGGACTTGAATCATTGATGAGACGAGGGAGTATATGGTGTCAAAATGAAAAAACCGAAGGAATTATCCTTCGGTTTTAACAACTTTCCTATTTCTTTTTTCGTTTCTTCGCTCTTGCATCGGCTGCGTTAGAGCGCGCTAATGCCTCTAAATCATCCTGGTCAGCAAGTTCACGTGAGAACTCGACATCACGACCATCTGATTTCATATCTTTCGGAACCTGTGGCAGGCTCCCTTTGTTTTTATCTCGTGATTTTTGTCCCCTTGATCGTCCCATTATCAACACCATCCTAAGACAATAATGGAGAGGTCGCTTATGGCAACCTACTCAATTATAGGATGACCATGATGACAGGCTTCATAAGTGGAAGATACTGATATGTATTACTTTTTCGTCGTATACCCGCCTGCTCGATCGGCCATTTTAAATTCCCTAGAATAAGTTACAGCCTGCATGCTGCTTAATGTGCTTTTCGACTTTTCACGCCTTTTATCTTTTGGCATTAAAGTTCCCTCACTTTCTAAGTAATGTAGTATTATTTTATCCATCCAAAAAAATTCCAAACAAAAAACCCGTTAAAAACGGGTTTGAATGTTAAGCTTCTTTCAACTGCTCTTCCTCGGAAATATGGCCAACCCGCATCGTGTGGAAGGTATATAAATCCTTAGATACTTCAAAAATGTTATATATATCGCCATTGGCATTTAGTTCTTCCAGCAAAGACTTTCGTGTTTCATTTGCGAAAGTGACATACGGGAGTTTTTGAACGGCCATCATAGAGCGCTGATTAACTTTACGAACCCTCATAAAAATCGTTTCAATTCCAAGTTCGAAAAAGAGTTCAGCAAAGAATGCATCCTTCGCTGGTTGGTTGTAGCCTTTACCGTGAAATGGTTTGCCAAGCCAAGTACCAAGGAAACCAGCATTGTCTTGGATATCAAATAAATTAATGGTTCCGATTGGAGAGCCCCATTCATCTAAAATGGTACGTGAAATGAGTTCACCTCGCTCTTCTGCCTCAATCGTTTGCTTTGTTAAAAATAAAAACTCTTCGTATGAATATGCCTTTTGACGCACAAAAGGAAAGACATCCGGGTGCACCATTAAGTCATAAAGAGCTTGACTATCTTGAAGTTCACGCTTTTTTAGCATCAGTTTCCCCTCCAAATGAGGACAGACCGGACCTGTGGTCAGGATCCACCCTCGAAATTTTTTGTGTCATTAAAAAATTTCGGGGTGGGAATCGAACCCACTAGAACCAGTGAAACTGGTGGCGCACCATTTGCCTTCCCTAAAGTTAGCCAATTAAATTAGCCAAATTTAAGTTTGTATTCTATTGTTGATCACATTTTTTTTACTTCACTTTAGGTATCATACTCGAATCTTTTGTAAAAATAAATAGGTTTTTTGTGAAATTTTTGTATCAAATTATTGGTAATTTCGACCTTTCTGTAGAATCTTATAAGACGATGTCGAATCATCTTTCAAAAATGTCAGTTAATGCCTTTTCTACAGTATCAAATGTAAAAGAAAACCCATTTTCCACAAGTTTTTTCGGAAGTACGTTTTGGCCTTCTAAAACTAAAATACTCATTTCACCGAGTAAAAGCTGTAAAGCAAAACCAGGTACAGGAAGCCAATGTGGTCGATGAAGAACGCTTCCGGCCGTTTGACCAAACTCTTTCATTCGGACTGGATTTGGTGCAGTGAAATTAACAGGTCCACTTACAGTCTCGTGCTGGAGAAGAAAATCAATTCCTTTCACCACATCATCAATATGGATCCAAGATAGCCACTGTTTACCGGAGCCAATTGTGCCCCCTATAAAAAACTGATAGGGAAGAACCATCCGTGTTAAAGCACCTCCGCCAGCACCTAGCACAACCCCAAGTCGTAAGAAACAAGTCCTCACACCCAAATGGGAGGCTTCATTTGCTTTCTGCTCCCAAGCAGATACCGTATTTGCGAGGAAGTCATTCCCAATCTGAGTAGTTTCTTCCGTAAAAGTCTCACTCTCAGAGGTTCCATAAATACCAACGGCACTCGCATTCAATAATACCTTTGGCTTTTTTGGTAAGGAAGAGAGGATGCGAACAATTTCCTTTGTCGCAGTCACCCTACTTTCCAAGATTCTTCTTTTACGGGCTTCCGACCATCTTCCACTATTCAAAGATTCTCCCGCCAAGTTAATAACAGCATCAACCTCCTGCAGTTCAATTTCAGGAGCGCTATTTGCCTTAAACCACTCTACAAAATGTAGCCTGGGGTGATCACTTGTTTTGGCAGCATTTCTTGTTAATATCAACACTTCATGACTTTGTTCTAAAAGATAGTCCGTAAGCTTTTTACCGACAAAGCCTGTTCCTCCTGCAATTGCTATCTTCATGGTTTTCTTCCTTTCCATCTTGTTTCCTACATAATTCAATAAGTTTTCCGTATATCCTTCAAAAATCTTGTGCTACTATTAGAGGGAGGTGTCATTCAAATGGCGATAATAGCAAAAATCACAACTCAAAAGAAAAACACGGAACGCTTTAATATTTATCTTGATTACGGGAATGGCAAGGGTGAAGAATATGCTTTTAGCGTTGATCAAGATATTCTAATTTCCTTTCAACTCAAAAAAGGCATGGAACTGGACGACCTTGATATTACGGAAATCCAATTTGAGGATGAAGTAAAGAAAGCCTTTAATTTGGCGTTGAACTTTTTATCATATAGAATGCGATCAAGGAAGGAGGTCATTGATTATCTGAAGAAAAAAGAAGTAGATGATCCGATAATTCCTGATGTGATGCATAAGCTTGCAGAGTATAAATATGTGAATGATGAGGAATTTGCGAAAGCCTATGTTCAAACGCAAATCAATACGACAACAAAGGGACCTGAGGTTATCAAACAAGAGCTTTTTGAAAAAGGAATTGACCCGGACACACTAACGAAGAGCATTGAGCTTTTTACGATGGACGAGCAAATTGCAAAAGCCATTAAGCTGATTATAAAAACAATCCCTAAAAACAATAAAGCGTCAGAGCGCCAAACGAAACAAAAGCTTGAGCAAACTCTTCAAAGGAAAGGCTATTCATGGGATGTGATTCAAATCGCCATGGAAGAAGCAGAAACTGAGAAAGATACAGATGAAGAGTGGGAAGCCCTGAAGCATCAAGGGATGAAAGCCCATCGAAAATATGAAAAATTGGATGGGTGGGAATACGAACAAAAGATGAAGGCAGCCCTTTTCCGAAAAGGCTTTGATTTAGATATGATTGACAAATTCATCGAACACATAAAGGACGGAGAGAACTGACATGCAAGAAAAACGATATAGTCAAATGACAGAATTTGAATTAAGACAAGAAATTGCAAACTTAAAAGAACAAGCACGTAAAGCCGAACAGCTCGGAATTGTAAATGAGCTTGCTGTCCTTGAACGTAAAGCAGCGATGGCTAAGGCATATATGCTAAATCCAGCGGATTTTAATAAAGGGGAAGAATATGAAATTGATGGCGACCCTGGCAGTTATTTTAAAATTCATTACCTCAACGGTGTATTTGCATGGGGGCACCGTGTCGGTCAAGAGGACAAAGAAGAGGCATTACCAATTTCATTACTTCTTAAAAACTAAAACCAGAGAGAAGGATCTCTCTGGTTTTCGATGTACTAGGAGCGTTTTCTAGTCTCTCGCTCCAATATAATGAGGTTTTGGGTTAATCTTGTTTCTCCATTCACCTGTGCCCAAGCATGTTTCGGATTAGCCCATGCTTGTTGGAACGGATTGTTGTATTCATTACGTTTATATCCTTTTTTACCCATTACACGCACCTCCATTTTTAGGCCCCACAGCAAGTGGTGATCATAGTCTTTCATGAATGAAAAACTTTTCTTCTAAAATCTTTGAAGGTTAGGTGATTTTAAAAATCGTGTCGTTCACTT
Source organism: Bacillus timonensis (assembly GCF_004799755.1). Taxonomy (GTDB): domain Bacteria; phylum Bacillota; class Bacilli; order Bacillales; family Bacillaceae_L; genus Ferdinandcohnia; species Ferdinandcohnia timonensis_A. The sequence continues at coordinate 62,671 of NZ_SLUB01000013.1, forward strand.
GAAGCTTTCATTCGCTCCTGTGGATGTGTGTTAATGGAACCATCTGCTCTTGTTGAAGCGTATTCAGCCTTTGCTCTAGGCTCACCCTGAAACTTATTACGATTCTGATTTGGGAATCCTCGTTCTTTGTTTCGCATACGAATACCTCCTAAAGGGCATTTGGACATCGTGTAAAAAGGGAACCATCACCTTTAAACACGTATTACTAGTATGGAGTTCATGCCTTCTTAACATGTAAAAAGGAAAACGTGAATTAATGGAAATCCCCATAACAACCTTTGTTATGGGGAAAATTGGTTAGTTTGGAAGAAGCTCAAGCTTTTTACGAAGCTTTTCTTCACTAAAAATCCAGCCAGTATAGGATGTAACAATGTTTAAATCAAGGTCTAACTGAACGATCGCAACAAATGGATAATGCCCTTTGCTTCGATAACGAAGATCAATAAAGCGAACCTCATAGTAATCATCATACTCGTCGATTTCCCAACGATAGACGGGTGAGAAGTGAAGAAAGGCTGCCAAGTTCTTGTCTTTTTTCGCCGCGTTCACAACTGGAGTATCAGGAATTGGGCGCTTTACAAATTGGTCCTGAAGGATTATTTCATTATTTTTGGAGCGTGCCACATAAAAATATTTTTCAGTCACAACCGCAATATGCCATTGATTAAAGCGATATGTTGGCGAAATGATGATTTCAGTAATATCTTCATCGATTTTAGCACGAACCCCTGACTCGACCTTATTTCGCATTCGAAAACGGATGATATAATAGACAAACAGGATTGCATAAACCGAGAAAAAGGTAACGCCTGGATGTAAGCCAAGCTTCCAAACAATAATCCCTGCTAGATGAAGCAAGAAAATAAATGGATCAAATGTATTGATAACGCCTAGAGCCACCCATTTATGTGAAAATGGACGTAAGGCCTGTGTTCCATATGCATTAAAAATATCGACAAACACATGGAGGATTACACCAATAAAGGTCCACATCCAGAGATGCAGAAGGTTAGTCTCTGGGAAAAAGAAATAAAGAGCGCCTGTGATTAAAAGTGGCCACAGCAGCACGGCCGGAATGGAATGTGTGATTCCACGGTGATTTTTTATATAATTTGCATTGTTACGCAATTTAAGTATGGTATCAAGGTCTGGTGCCTGTGAACCAATTAACGTTCCAAATAGAACAGCATGTGTAGTAGCGGGGTTGGCTGTTACAACTGGGTCGAGTGTGGCGATACCACCTAACGCAAGACCCATAACAATATGTGTGCCTGTGTCCAAAAATGGGACCTCCTTTTCCATACGTGTCTAAGATTAATGTAACCAAAATCATTTATTTAAATAAATTATGATATCTTTATTCAGCAGTTGTGGACTTATGCTGAATATGGGTAAAAATGAAATATCTCAAGCAGTAAACGTTAAGGCGTTTTTGATAATAATAACACCTTGTGAGAGGGAATGGTAAAAATTAATGAAAATGTTAGAAAATTTTTCGATAAATGAATTCCGAAAGGATTTAATTGGATGGTTTGAAAACGAACAAAGGGATCTTCCTTGGAGACAGGATCAAGACCCGTATAAAGTGTGGGTTTCTGAAATCATGCTGCAACAAACAAGAGTCGATACTGTCATTCCATACTTTGAGAATTTCATTTCCAAGTTTCCGACAATTGAGGCACTTGCAGATGCTGACGAAGAAAAAGTTCTCAAAGCATGGGAAGGCTTGGGCTATTATTCACGGGTGAGAAACCTACATGCAGCAGTTAAAGAAGTGGCGCAAGAGTATGGTGGCAAAGTTCCTAACACAGTTGAGGAAATTTCAAGTCTAAAAGGTGTCGGCCCGTACACAACTGGAGCTATTTTAAGTATTGCGTATGGAGTCCCTGAGCCTGCCGTCGATGGGAATGTGATGCGTGTTCTTTCGAGGATCTTATCCGTCTGGGATGACATTGCAAAACCGAAAACCCGCCAGCTGTTTGAAGACATTGTAAGAGAACTGATTTCAAAAGAAAATCCATCTGCTTTTAATCAGGCTTTAATGGAATTAGGTGCATTAATTTGCGTTCCTGGAAACCCCGCCTGCCTATTATGCCCGGTTCGTGAACATTGCAAAGCTTTTGCGGAGGGTGTCCAAAAAGAACTCCCTGTCAAAAGTAAGAAAAAAGCACCAACCGCTGTTTCAATGGCAGCAGTTGTTTTACAGGACGAAGAGGGTCGATTGATCATTCATAAACGTCCGGAAAAAGGACTTTTAGCAAATTTATGGGAGTTTCCAAATCACGAAACAATTTTAGACCTCCAAGCGCCTAAAGAACAGTTAGGTGAATTTTTAAAAAGGGAATATGAAGTTGATGCAAAAATTGGACAAGCCTTTACAACGATTCAACATGTGTTTTCCCATTTAATTTGGAATATCACGGTTTTTGAAGGGAAAATAGAAGGATCCGTAGCAGAAACAAATACTTTAAAACTGGTTAGTTTAAAGGAGTTGGAGGAGTATACATTCCCTGTCTCCCATCAAAAAATATTAAAAAGCTTTCTCAATCGATGAGAAAGCTCTTTTTTCATTCAGTGTCGTACGACATCCTAATATCACTCGTGTAGTCATTGTTACGATGGAAACCGCCTCTAGCCTCGATTTCTTGGATGATTTCGCGGTGAAGGGACTGCCCCTCCGCATTTAAATATGGAACAATTTGTTGAAAGGAATGGTGGAAAAAAGCTAATTCGCTTTCCTTCCATTCATTTTTTGGGATCATTGATAAATGAGTCATGTCACGACCAGAATACATCTTCAATTACCCTCCTTTTGATGGGTGTTCAAAAAGTCTCACTAATTGAACCCTCACTGCTAATTCCTTTGTTCATAATAAGATTATCCAATTGTAGAAAAATTATCCTAAAAATCAAATATATTTTTTTAGGGATATTAATATCGCATCTGGGACAAATTAATGGTCGTGGAGGTGATAATAATGGCTAAACAACCAAACAAATCTTCAGCTGGAACAAACATTGAGCAAGTAAGACAACAAAACGCTCAATCTCAAGGTGCTGGTGGTCAATTCGGTACTGAGTTTGCTAGCGAAACAAACGCTCAAGAAGTAAGACGTCAAAACCAAAAGTCTCAGTCTAACAAAGGACAAGGCTAACATAATCAAGATATTGATACTTAAGGAAAAACACTTCCAGGAATTCGGCTGGAAGTGTTTTTTTTGGGTGCTCTATGGAATGAATACCATTCTGGCGAGGATAATTGACTGAAATGTACTTCATAAGAGGGATGAAGACCATTCTGGCGAGGGAAATTGCCTGAAATGGTATTCATAAGAGGGATGAAGACCAATTCGGCGAGGGAATATGCCAGAAACGGTTTTCATAAGAGGGATGAAGACCAATTCGGCGAGGGAATATGCCAGAAACGGTTTTCATAAGAGGGATGAAGACCATTCTGGCGAGGGAAATTGCCTAAAATGGTATTCATAAGCTGGATGAAGACCAATTCGGCGAGGAAAATTGCCTAAAATGGTACTCATAAGCCGGATGAAGACCAATTCGGCGAGGGAAATTGCCTGAAATGGTCTTCATAAGAGGGATGAAAACCATTCCGGCGAGGAAGCATGCTCGAAAAGTTCTTCATAAGCGGTAAGAAGACCATTCCGCCGCGAGAACTACCTCCTCTAAAATGTCCTTCATAAACCATGAAAAAATTTTTCCTTCTGTTCTGACAAAACCTCCTATATTCCTACATACAAAGACAAAGGAAATTAAGTCTATTTAAAGAAATAATAGGTTATAACAATAATAATGATGGTTCATAGACAATAGGAGGATAACAAGATGAGCAATTTTAATGACCTTGTTGGTGAACAATTAAAAACAATGGACAAGCTACTTTTCATTCAATCCGAAATTGAGAGATGCCAGGAACTTGAGTCTCAAATTTTAGAACTTCAAAAAGAAACAGAGCTCGAAACGATACAAGAAGAGATTAAACGTATGCAGGAAGAACTTGTGCAAATTCATGACTTATTTCAAAAACAAACCGAAGAAGTCATCCAATCCTATCAGGGTAAAATGCATCAAACAGTCTAAACAAAGAGGGGTCATCGAAAATTTCCGATGGCTCTTTTGTTTTAAAATACTAGTTGAACCGTTATAATAATAGAAAAAGGTTTTTCTTTGTTTTTATACTTTCGATACGGGAGATTTCATAAATGAAATTTGAATATGTATAAGACAAAGCTGCCCAAAGTGAAAGTAGGGAGAGAAAATGGGTATTCCCATGGAAGGAGATAAAATACAAATCCATAGTTATAAACATAATGGCCATATTCACCGTGTGTGGGAAGAAACGAGAGTGCTAAAAGGAACACAGAGCCTTGTAATTGGCGGAAATGATCGCACAACCGTGACTGAATCCGACGGTCGTACTTGGATTACACGTGAACCGGCCATATGTTATTTCCATGCGCGCCATTGGTTTAATATTATTGGAATGATACGTGAGGACGGAGTGTACTATTATTGCAACATCAGTTCTCCATTCATATCCGATGACGAAGCGTTGAAATATATTGATTATGATTTGGATATTAAGGTTTTTCCAGATATGACATTTATCCTGCTAGATGAGGATGAATATGAAAAACATCGTCGTGAAATGAATTATCCAGATGTAATCGATAAGATTTTAAAAAATAATGTAGACAAGCTGATCCAATGGATTCGTGGCCGAAAAGGTCCATTCGCACCAGACTTTATAGATATTTGGTATGAGCGCTATTTAACTTATCGAAGCTAACTTTATTAATCAGAAGTCCCCAACCTCTGCTTAATAAAGTTAAGCCTCCGGCGGATGCCACAGATTTTCAAAGGTAACTTTTCGAGCATGGGATCTAAGACTAAGAACGCCACTTCCTGTGGCAACGTCTTTGTGACCCACATCATGTGGGCCTAAAAAATCTGGGCGCAAATACGCATTGGCGTATTTGATTAATAAAACCTGTTGAAAATAAGCAACAGGTTTTAACATTTTTTAAGAACACAACTTGAAGGAAGGTCAGGGGTTTGGGGAGTACTAGACGTTATATGAAATTCGTGAAGCCGTACCGGTTTCAAATATTGATTACAATCATCATTGGGATTATAAAATTTTCGATTCCGATGCTAACACCATTGTTACTGAAATATGTATTGGATGATGTCATCGCAGCAGATATTACGCAGGATGAAAAACTATCAAAGCTTTTCCTCGCAATGGGAATCATGTTCTTTATTTTTCTTGTACTGCGACCACCTGTCGAATACTATCGGCAATATTATGCGCAATGGGTCGGCACTAAAATTCTATATGATATCCGTGACCAGCTGTTTGATCATATTCAAAAGCTCAGTCTACGGTATTATGCCAACACAAGAGCGGGTGAAGTGATCTCAAGGGTTATTCATGATGTGGAGCAAACAAAGACCTTTGTTATCACAGGATTGATGAACCTGTGGTTGGATCTTTTTACCATCTTTATCGCAATAGGTATTATGCTGACATTGGATGTTCCATTAACTATCGTGTCTATCATTTTGTTCCCACTCTATGGATTTTCCATTAAGTATTTTTATGGTAGACTTCGTCATCTGACACGTGCTCGCTCACAAGCGCTAGCAGAGGTGCAAGGGTATCTTCATGAACGGGTTCAAGGGATTCCTGTTATCCGTAGCTTTGCAATTGAAGATCATGAACAAAAGCTTTTTGACAAGCAAAACAGTAATTTTCTACAGAAGGCATTAGACCACACAAACTGGAATGCGAAAACCTTTGCTGTTGTGAACACCATTACGGATATCGCACCACTTCTTGTGATTGGGTATGCTGGATATCAGGTCATTCAAGGAGATTTAACAGTTGGTACATTGGTTGCGTTTGTTGCGTATATAGACCGACTTTATAATCCGTTAAGACGACTCGTGAACTCATCGACAACGTTAACACAGGCACTCGCGTCAATGGACCGTGTCTTTGAGTTTATTGATGAAAAATATGATATCGTCGATGCACCAAATGCAGTTGAATGTAAAAATGTATCCGGAAATATGAAGTTTGAAAATGTTTCATTCTCCTATGGGGATGATGACGATGATCAAATTGTATTGAAGGATATCAATTTAGATATTAAAAGCGGCGAAACCGTTGCCTTGGTTGGAATGAGTGGTGGCGGAAAATCGACACTCGTTAGCTTAATTTCAAGGTTTTATGATGTGACAGATGGAAGGATTCTTTTAGATGGAACGGATATCCGCTCCTATAAGGTAAGAAGCCTCCGCGATAAAATCGGAATGGTTCATCAAGATACTTTTTTATTTAGTGAATCGGTTAAGCATAATATTCTACTTGGTAAACCAGGAGCAACTGACGAGGAGATTATTGAAGCAGCTAAGGCGGCAAATGCCCATGAATTTATCGAAAATCTACCACAAGGCTATGATACAAAAGTAGGAGAAAGAGGCGTCAAGCTATCAGGTGGACAAAAACAAAGGATTGCGATTGCTCGTGTATTCTTAAAAAATCCGCCATTATTGATTTGGGATGAAGCCACTTCTGCATTGGACCTTGAGAGTGAACATCTAATTCAGGAATCACTAGAGGAACTTGCTAAAAATCGAACTACCTTCATCGTGGCACACCGATTATCAACGATCACACATGCAGATAAAATTGTCCTCATTGAACACGGAGAAGTCGTCGAAATCGGGACACATTCAGAATTAATGAGCAAAAAAGGACATTATTACGACTTATTCCAGGTTCAACAATTAGATGATTAAAAGACACGGATATCCATTTCCGTGTCTTTTTTATTCGACAATTTTTGTTATTTCCAGGGAAATGGTGTCGGATAATAGCGGAAAAATCCCTTCAAATCTCGAAGCCTTTTTTTACATTGAAGTAATAATTAAGACAACTTGTTAATAAAACTTCTTGTAAAGGCAGGTGGAATGGATGGGGGATAAAATTATCGAGGTGAAGGGGCTCCGTACCTCTTTCTTTACTGATGAAGGGGAAATACCAGCAGTTGACGATGTTGATTTTCATATAAACGAAGGAGAAATTTTGGGAGTAGTCGGAGAATCAGGATGCGGAAAGAGTGTCACATCGTTATCCATAATGGGACTAGTTCCAACTCCTCCTGGAAAGATTGTGGGAGGCGAAATTGTTTTTAATGGTGAAAATCTTGTTCATTTCTCTGAGAAAAGGATGCGCCAAATTAGAGGGAACGACATTGCAATGATCTTCCAGGAACCGATGACATCTCTCAATCCTCTGTTTACGATTGGGGATCAAATGGTAGAGGGAATCAAGATTCATATGAAATGGGATAAGAAAAAAGCACGAGCAAGGGCAATTGAAATCATGAAACGGGTCGGTCTTCCACGTGCAGAAGAATTAATGAACGATTACCCACACCAACTTTCAGGGGGGATGCGGCAAAGAGTAATGATTGCAATGGCTATGGCCTGTAATCCAAAACTATTAATTGCCGATGAGCCTACGACAGCTTTAGACGTCACGATCCAATCCCAGATTTTAAAGCTGATGAAAAAATTAAACGATGAAATGAATACGGCGATCATGTTGATCACCCATGATTTAGGTGTGGTTGCGCAAATTTGCGAGCGAGTCGTTGTTATGTATGCCGGAAAGATTGTAGAAGAAGGGAAAGTCTCGTCCATTTTTAAAAATCCTAAGCATCCATATACGAAAGGCTTATTAAAATCAGTACCCGACATCCGCAATAAAAATGAGCGACTTTATTCCATTCCGGGGAATGTGCCAAAGCCAGGTTCCATTAAACAGGGGTGTCGATTCGCAGAACGCTGTGAGTATGCGTTTGATAGCTGCTTTATAAATAATCCTGAGCTTTACAATGTCGATGATAACGGGCACCGTGTTCGTTGTTTTTTACAGGTTGGAGAGGAGGAAAGCAATCATGACACAACCTTTACTACAAGTCCATAACTTAAAAAAGTATTTTCCAATCCAGGGAGGCGTGTTTGGAAAGAAGATAGGAGACGTAAAGGCGGTTGACGGGCTTTCCTTTTTTGTGAATAAGGGTGAAACATTAGGAATCGTTGGGGAAAGTGGATGTGGAAAATCCACAACGGGACGACTGATTTTACGGCTTTTGGAACCAACAGAAGGCCAGGTTCTTTTTAATGAGAAGGATGTTACGAATCTAACAAAACCTGAGATGAGAAAGCTAAGGCGTGATATGCAAATCATTTTTCAGGACCCATATGCGTCCCTTAATCCTAGACATACAGTCGAAAAAATACTAGAGGAACCCCTGATTGTTCATGGGATTGGCGACAAAAAGGAAAGAAAACGCAGAGTACGAGAAATGCTAGAGGTTGTCGGTTTAAGTAGTTATCATGCGAAGCGCTATCCGCACCAATTTAGCGGAGGTCAGCGTCAACGCATTGGGATTGCAAAGGCGTTAATGACCAATCCATCTCTAATTATTGCAGATGAGCCTGTTTCTGCACTCGATGTCTCGATTCAATCACAGGTATTAAACCTCATGGAAGATTTACAGGAGAAATATGGCTTGACCTATATATTTATTGCACATGATTTAGGGGTAGTCCGGCATATAAGTGATAGAGTGGGTGTGATGTATTTAGGAAGAATCATAGAATTGACAGAAAGCGAAAAGCTGTATAATAAACCTCTTCATCCATACACAGAAGCATTATTGGAAGCGGTACCAATTCCGGACCCAGAATATAAAAAAGAGACAGCAGGCATTACCGGAGAGATACCAAGTCCCTCCAATCCACCTGCAGGTTGTGCGTTTCACACAAGATGCCGGAGCTGCATGGAGATTTGCAAAACGACACGTCCAGAGTTTAAGGAAGTGGAAGACGGTCATTATGTTGCTTGTCATCTCTATTAATAGACGTTTCTTAATGGAGCGACTCGCAACAATCATGATAAAAAATAAAGCTTTTAAGGGGGAATTTTGTTGTTTAAGAGAAAAGGGGTATTACTCTCGTTTCTATTCCTACTCCTAGTGTCAACAGCCTTAGTCGGCTGTAATGGAGGAAGTGAAAAAGGAAATGAAAGTCCGAATGAGGGAGAAAAGCCAACAGGAGAAACACCATCAGCAGAGGTACAAACTGAGCTTGTATTCGGGCGCGGTGGGGACTCGGTGTCTTTAGATCCGATTACAACAACAGAAGGGGAAACTTTTAAGGTTACAGTGAATATTTTTGAAACGTTAATTAATTATGGAGAGCAAGATACAACCTTACAACCAGGTCTGGCAACAGAATGGACACCTTCCGACGATGGTCTTGAATATACATTGAAACTGCGTGAGGGCGTTAAGTTCCATGATGGAACGGATTTTAATGCGGACGCAGTTGTAAAGAACTTCGAGCGTTGGATGAATGGAGATGCCGATCAATTCCCTTACTACACCATGTTTGGTGGTTTTAAAGGAGATGAAGGCCACGTAATTAAAGAGGTAGTAGCAGAAGATGATTTTACGGTAAAATTCACGCTAAATCGTCCGCAAGCACCTTTCTTAAAGAACTTAGCGATGTCTCCATTTGGTATAGCGAGTCCGGATGCGCTTGAGAAGTATGGGGATGATTTTATGAAGAACCCAGTAGGTACGGGTCCTTTCAAATTTGTCGAATGGAAAGAAAACGACAGAATTACGTTAGAAAAGAATCCAGATTATTGGATGGAAGGCTATCCGAAGTTAGAAAAAATCATTTTTAGATCAATTCCAGAAAACTCTGCACGTTTAAATGCATTGCTTGCTGGCGAAATCGATTTAATGGATGGAGTAAACCCATCTGATCTTGAACAAATTCAGGGAAATCCGGATCTTCAAACATTTGAACGTCCTTCTATGAACGTGGGATATTTAGGTTTTACGGTTAATAGACCTCCATTCGATAATAAACTTGTTCGTCAAGCACTGAACCACGCGATTGATAAAGAAGGAATTATTGAAGCATTTTATGGTGGACTTGCAGAGCCGGCAAAAAATCCACTTCCACCAGCATTAGAAGGCTACAATGATGAGATTGAACCATATCCTTATGATCTAGATAAGGCGAAGGAGTTATTAGCTGAGGCAGGTTTCCCTGATGGATTTGAAATGGATCTATGGGCAATGCCGGTACCTCGTCCATATATGCCTGATGGAATGAAAGTAGCAGAAGTCATCCAATCCAGCTTTGCAGAGATTGGTGTGAAAGCGGAAATTAAAACGGTTGACTGGGGGACGTATTTAGAGCAAGCGGTTAAAGGTGAATTTGATGCTTATATGCTTGGTTGGACTGGGGACAATGGGGATCCTGATAACTTTATATACACCTTATTGGATAAGGACAGCATCGGAAGCAATAACTATTCATTTTACAGCAATGATGAGCTTCACGACATTTTAATCGAAGCTCAAACCATTCCTGATCAAGAGCAACGTAATGAACTATACAAAAAAGCACAGGAAATCATCCATGAGGACTCTCCATGGGCGCCACTTGTTCACTCAACACCATTATTGGCTGGAAAGAAGAATCTTAAAGGATTACTTCCACACCCAACTGGATCAGATATTTTAACGAAGGTTGAGTTCGAATAAGAAATTGAGGGTTTGTGACATGTCAAAGGGGAGTTTCATTACTCCTCTTTGGTGTCTATTTTTCAAACAAAAGGGGTGATAACCTTGTTCACATATACGCTTAGAAGAATCGGAATGGTCATCCCAGTGTTGATTGGCATGACACTTGTAGTCTTTTCCATTATTCACCTAATCCCTGGAAATCCGGCACAAATCATGCTTGGCCAGCGCGCTACAGCGGAATCCATTGCCGCATTAACCACAAAACTGGGACTGGATCAACCGTTGTACATTCAATATTTCGAGTATATAAAGGGGCTTTTGACTGGTGATTTAGGGGAATCCATCCGGACCAAGACAGCTATAAGTGCAGAGATTTGGCCATATCTCGCAGCTACAATTGAGTTAACCATTGTTGCGATGATTATTGCAATTGTAATAGGCGTTAACGCAGGTATCATAAGTGCTTGGTTTCAAAATTCATGGTTCGATTACATTGCAATGGTCCTCGCTTTAATTGGTGTGTCCATGCCTATTTTTTGGTTAGGTTTAATGGAGCAATGGGCGTTTGCACTGCAACTAGATTTACTGCCAACGACGGGCAGGGAAAATGTGCGTGACCCGGTTGACTCGGTCACAAGCCTTTATTTAATTGATACATTACTAAACGGGAGAACCGACCAATTTGTAACTGTTTTAAAGCATTTAATACTCCCAAGTTTTGCGCTAGCCACTATTCCAATGGCAATAATTGCACGGATCACTCGCTCAAGCATGCTTGAAGTCATGCGGTCAGACTTTGTACGAACAGCACGTGCAAAGGGAGTGAAGATGTTCTGGGTTGTGTACAAGCACTCTTTGAAAAATGCAGTTATCCCTGTTTTAACGGTCATCGGTTTGCAAACCGGTTTATTGCTTGGAGGAGCGATCCTAACGGAAACCATTTTTGGCTGGCCTGGAATTGGAAGGTATATTTATGAAGCTATTAATTACCGCGACTACCCGGTGATTCAGTCAGGGATTTTAGTGGTTGCGACCTTCTTTGTTTTTATTAATTTAATCGTTGACCTTTTATATGCGGTGATAGATCCGCGAATTAAATATCGCTAGGAAGGGGGGGAGAAGATGGCAGAGTTAGCACAATCAGACCTACCTTTGAAAAAAAGGGATGAGGCTGTGTCTCCATGGAAGGAAGCGTGGCGAAGCTTTTGTAAAAATAAATTAGCCCTTGTTGGGACTTGTATTGTTTTTTTATTTATCATTCTTGCCATTTTTGCACCGCTCATCGCTCCTCAGGGGATTGATGATAAAAACTTGGCTAATCGCCTACAGCCGCCATCCAGTGAACATTGGCTTGGAACCGATGATTTTGGAAGGGATATCTTATCAAGAATCATCTATGGAGCGCGAATTTCATTGCGGGTTGGATTTTTTGCGGTATTAGGTTCAGCCATTGTTGGAAGCTTGCTCGGCATTCTTGCAGGATATTACGGTCGCTGGGTAGATAACTTAATTAGCCGTGTGTTTGATATTTTACTCGCATTTCCAAGTATCTTACTAGCACTTGCCATTGTTGCGATTCTTGGACCATCTCTGCGCAATGCGTTAATTGCTATTGCGATCATTAATGTGCCAAACTTCGGAAGATTGATTCGATCGAGGGTGCTAAGTGTCAAAGAAGAAGAATATATTACCGCGGCCCGGGCCGTAGGAATGAAAGATCGGAGAATTTTATTTCAACATATCTTGCCAAATAGTATGGCGCCGATTATCGTCCAGGCATCCCTGGCAATTGCAACAGCCATTATTGAAGCAGCCGCACTTGGCTTTCTAGGAATGGGAGCACAGCCACCAAATCCCGAATGGGGGAAGATGCTTGCGGATTCAAAGAATTACCTAACCCAGGCCCCGTGGACGATGATTTTTCCGGGAATCGCCATCATGCTAACCGTGCTTGGATTTAATTTAATGGGTGACGGGTTACGGGATGCACTAGATCCGAAAATGAAGCAATAGAAAAACAGCTAACTCGTGTTAGCTGTTTTTATTTGCTTCCTCCACAATCACTTCGTTGTGGAAACTTTGAAAGCTATCTACCAACGTATCCAATCGCTCGAGTTGTTCCGAGTATTCGAAGATGGCTGAAACGAGTGTCATCAAATGGTACCAGGCTTCTTCATGTTCTTCATCGCCTGGTCGGTGTTGCGCGAACAATGTATCAATTACTTTTTTTCGATCGAATGAAAAATCCTCCATTAACTCATCAGGAGCCTGAACCTTCACCTTACCCACAAATTTTAACAAGATTTGCTCATGAAAATGGAGGAGATCATCGATTTCTTTTACGAATAATTGTTGAAACGGAATCGGCAATTCCTGCAGTTCATTTTCATGTCTGTGCAATTTTTTAAGTGTATCCAACGCTCGATTTGTGCAAGTAATCATTTGTCGGAACAAAACAAGCTTTCTAGACTTTTCATATTCCACTTTTTTAAAATAATTCCGTTCTTCTTTATAAAGGAGAAAGAGCTGATCAATTTGAATGATGTTTTCTTTAATTTTATCGATATCATCTTTTAATGTATTATACTCAGAAGCATGCCTTGTACTGACTCGCACCCATTTAAAGATTTCTTCACATTGCTCGACAATTGCGTCATATAGTTTTTTCTCATATTTTGGTGGGAGAAAAACGAGATTGACGACAAATGCAGATAGGATACCCAGTAAAATGGAGAGGAATCTTAAACTGGCAAACTGAACGAACTGTTCGCTCGGACTTTCCATAATCGCGATCACCGTTACGATCGCAACTGAGATAGTTTTTTCCATTTTAAACCTAAGGTTAATTGCGATAACAAGAACGACGGTAAGTCCGATGATAAATGCATTATTGCCAAAATATAATCCAAATAAAACGGCAAAAATCGCGCCAATAACATTTGCTTGAACCTGTTCAATCACCGTTAAATAAGACCGGTAAATTGAAGGCTGAATCGCAAAAACAGCAGCAATCCCGGCAAATACTGGCGAAGGCAACTCCAAAAGCTTCGCTAACATTAATGCAAGTGTGATGGCAATTCCCGTTTTTAGCATGCGGGCACCAAATTTCATTTTTTCGAATCCTTTCTATAAAAAAGCTGTTTTCTTATACTTAGCTTTTTCTGCATAATCTAAACCAATACAGTATCATACAATGATTTTATGCGTATAGCAAGGGAAACATGTCCTAGTTGAAAGGTGGATAAAGAAGCAAATATTGAAATGGAGAAGCAAATCGGTTGACTGGGACGCAAATATTGAGAGAAAGACGCAAATCCGTGGTCCGAGACGCAAACAACTCGTGGAAAGCGCAAATATCAAAAATAAAGCGCAATTCCCAAGAATAACGCGCAAATATCAAAACTAAAGCGCAATTCCCACTCGCTAAAGCGCAATTCCCCGAAACTAAAGCGCAATTCCCGACGATATCAACACTCCAAAATTAAAAAGAACCTGCCACCAGGCAGGTTCTGCAACTCATTTTAAAGATTCTTAAACGCATATTCGACTGCTTTTAATGTTTCCTCAATATCTTCTTCCGTATGGGCAATGGTGAGGAACCATGCTTCATATTTGGAAGGGGCCAGGTTAATGCCTTGGCTCAGCATCAATTTAAAGAAGCGGCCAAACATTTCTCCGTCTGTATTCTCAGCTTGCTCATAGTTTTCAACTTTTTCCTCTGTAAAGAAAACAGTGAATGCACCTTTTAATCGATTAATTGTAATTGGCACATTGTAGGTAGCAGCAGATTTAAGAATTCCTTCTTCAAGTATCGCACCTAGTTGATCTAGTTTTTCGTACAAGCCTTCTTCTTGAAGGACTTCGAGACACGCGATTCCTGAAAGCATGGATGCGGGGTTTCCAGCCATCGTACCAGCTTGATAGGCAGGGCCTAGTGGGGCAACCTGTTCCATGATTTCCTTTTTCCCACCGTATGCACCAATTGGGAGTCCACCGCCAATAATTTTTCCAAGCGCAGTTAAGTCAGGTGTAATCCCTAATAGATTTTGAGCACCACCATACATAAAGCGGAACGCTGTAATGACTTCATCAAAAATAACGAGTGCACCAGCCTCATGGGAAAGCTCAAGTACTTGCTCTAAAAAGCCTTCCTTCGGTTCCACGATACCAAAGTTCCCAACGATTGGTTCAACAAGAACGCCCGCGATTTCTGAGCCCCATTTAGCAAGGGCTTCTTTAAATGGTTCGATGTCATTGAATGGAACAGTGATTACCTCTTGGGCGATGCTCTTTGGAACACCGGCAGAATCAGGAGTTCCAAGTGTTGAAGGACCTGAACCTGCAGCAACTAGTACAAGGTCGGAATGCCCATGATAGCAGCCAGCAAATTTGATGATCTTTGTTCGATTTGTATAAGCACGAGCGACACGAATTGTCGTCATCACTGCTTCCGTTCCAGAGTTGACAAAACGTACTTTGTCCATTCCCGGGATAGCTTCCTTCAGCATCTTTGCAAACTTCACTTCATGTGGTGTTGGAGTTCCGTATAAAACACCAGTTTCAGCAGCTTTTGTAATCGCCTCTGTAATATGTGGGTGAGCATGACCTGTAATGATTGGACCATACGCAGCAAGATAATCTATGTATTTATTTCCGTCTACATCCCAAAAATAAGCGCCTTTTGCACGTTCCATCGCCACTGGTGCACCACCGCCAACCGCTTTATACGAACGTGATGGACTATTTACACCTCCGACGATATGTTCCAGTGCTTCACTGTATAGTTCTTCTGATTTTAAATGATTCATCTATTTTAATCCTCCTAGCTTTGACTCAACGTATCTATTTTAGCACTAATTTGAATTGGAACAAATCCAGTTTATTTGTATATCTATTCGAAATTATGTAACCTATTCTTAATAGGAAAAAAACAGGAGGTAAAAAGATGACAATTGAAGTTGGAAAAAAAGCACCTGAGTTTACTGCAACGGCGAGCAACGGAGAAACCGTTTCATTAGCAGATTTTAAAGGGAAGAATGTAGTCCTGTATTTTTATCCAAAAGATATGACACCAGGATGTACAACAGAGGCTTGTGATTTCAGAGACGCACACGAAAGCTTTGGTGGGCTTGATACTGTCATACTAGGTGTTAGCACGGATTCACTTGATCGCCATAAAAAATTCATCGACAAATATGATCTGCCATTTTTATTACTAGTAGATGAAGAGCATGAAGTAGCCGAAAAATATGAGGTTTGGAAGTTAAAGAAAAACTTCGGCAAGGAATACATGGGGATTGAGCGCTCAACCTTCATCATTGATAAAGAAGGAAATCTCGTAAAAGAATGGCGTAAAGTTTCCGTTAAAGGTCATGTTGAGGAAGCACTCGCATACATAAAGGAAAATCTATCTTAATTTATGAAGTTTTTGTGAAAATGCTTCCGACACCTCACCGGGGTATCGCTAGAAGGCAAGTGGGGACAGCGTTTCGTAACGTTACGGGTGGCTTAATTGGAGCCACTCGTTTTCCTATTTGATGGTTGATTTTACAATATTCTTTACTTATAATGAAGTTATTAGTAATGATAATCGTTTTCAATTATATTACTAAGAAAATACATGTTTACGAGGATTTTTAAATGAGACTATGGATGTTAATAATCGCTGCCATTGTTCTCTCCTTCATTTCGTTATTTATTGGGGCTATTGATATTACACCGATGGATTTACTCAATTGGGAATCAGATGAGACACAAATTTTCCTGATTAGTCGAGTTCCTCGTTTAATGGCAATCATTTTAGCGGGAGCAGGGATGAGTATTGCAGGATTAATTATGCAGAGCTTAAGTAGAAATAAATTTGTATCCCCAACAACTGCAGGTACATTAGATGCAGCAAAGCTTGGGATCTTACTATCAATGCTGTTCTTTACAAATGTGTCCTATACACAACAAATTATTTTTAGCTTTATATTTGCTTTAGTAGGTACACTCCTGTTCATGCAAATATTAGATAAAATTAAATTTAAGGATGCTATTTTCGTTCCGCTCATCGGGATTATGTACGGCAATATTTTATCATCCATTGCCACATTTTTTGCATATGAAGCAGACTTGATTCAAAACATTTCATCCTGGTTAATGGGAAGCTTTACATTGGTAATCGCAGGTCGTTATGAGCTTTTATATGTCGCGATACCAGCAGTTATTTTGGCATATATTTTCGCGAACAAATTTACCGTTGCAGGTATGGGTGAAGATTTTGCGAAAAACCTTGGGCTAAGCTATAAAGTTGTTTTAAATATTGGTCTTGTCCTCGTCGCTATTATTTCGACAACTGTTGTATTAACAGTTGGAGTCATTCCATTTTTAGGATTAATTGTACCGAATATCGTTTCACTTTATTTAGGGGACAATTTGCGGAAGACAATTCCTCATACAGCAGCACTTGGGGTTGTATTTCTATTAATCTGCGATATCTTAGGCAGAGTCATTGTCCATCCGTACGAGATTCCAGTCAATGTGACGGTAGCAGTAATCGGCAGTGCAATCTTCTTAATCATGTTGTTTAGGGGGAGAGCATATGCGAAATAGTAAAAAATTGATTCTCTTAGCCGTTCTGGCCATTATTTGTATTTTACTATATGGATTTTATGATTTAAAAGGCGGATTTGATTATGCCTTCCCTAAACGGATGACTCGGGTTACGGCAATGATTGTAACCGGAATCGCGATTTCGTATTCGACGGTTGTATTCCAAACGATTACGCAAAACCGGATTCTGACTCCGTCAATGATGGGGCTTGACTCGATGTATGAAGTCGTCCAAACCTTAATCTATTTCTTTGCAGGGTCAATGTCGATTTGGGTGTTGAATAAGTATTTAAACTTTGGCGCAGCCATTATCGCGATGGTGTTATTTGCACTCATCCTGTACAGATTCCTTTTCCGGTCTGATAAGCATCCAATCTATTTGCTTCTATTAATTGGGATGATTATTGGAACACTATTAGGAAGTCTAGTTACATTTTTACAGGTAATGATTGACCCAGTCGAATATTTAAGTCTACAAAGCCGCTTATTTGCAACCTTTACAAATGTAAAGGCAGAGCTTTTATATATTGCAATTGGTATTTTACTTATTGCCTTTATTTACGGATACCTTATCATGGATAAGTTGGATGTCATGTCACTTGGCCGTGAAAATGCAATGAACCTTGGTGTCAATTATGACCGTATGGTGATGAACATTTTAATTCTATCATCGGTGTTAATCGCAACCTCAACTGCACTAGTGGGTCCGATTACATTTTTCGGTTTAATTGTGGCAAATCTAGCCTATCAATTTTTAACTACTTATAAACACTCGGTATTAATTTTAGGGGCAAGCTTAATGAGTATCATTGCCCTTGTGGGTGGTCAGTTTCTTGTTGAACATATCTTTGAATTACGTACCACATTAAGTGTCATCATTAACTTTATTGGTGGTATTTACTTCATTTTCTTACTATTAAAAGAAAGTAGGTCAGCACAATGATTGAGATCAAAGGATTATCGAAGTATTTTGGGAAAAAGCCTGTTGTCGAAGATGTCTCTGTAACCATTGAGCCGGGCACAATTACATCGTTTATTGGTCCGAACGGTGCAGGTAAATCCACGCTTCTTTCTATGGTAAGTCGATTATTAGATGCTGATACGGGTGAAGTTTTACTTGATAAAAACAATGTGAAAAGGTGGAAGTCATCTGAGTTCGCAAAACGTGTTTCGATTCTAAAGCAATCCAACTACTTAAATGTCCGTTTAACGATTCGTGAGCTTGTTGCATTTGGGCGCTATCCTTATTCAAAAGGTCGCCTTACTGATGAAGATGAAAAATTCATTAATCAAGCTCTTGAATATATGAATTTAATCGACATTCAAGATACTTTTTTAGATGAATTATCAGGTGGTCAAAGACAGCGTGCGTTTATTGCGATGGTTATTGCACAGGACACGGACTATGTGTTGCTTGATGAGCCATTGAATAACCTGGACATGAAGCACTCCGTCCAAATTATGAAGATTTTGCGGAAACTCGTGGATGAGCTTGGCAAGACCGTTGTCATCGTCTTGCATGATATAAATTTTGCCTCTGTGTATTCAGATCGAATTGTCGCATTGAAAAACGGCAAGTTGGTTAAAAATGGACCAACCCATGAAATTATAAATTCAGATGCTTTACGTGAGATTTACGATATGGATATTCCAATCCAGGAACAAAACGGCTGTCGCATCTGCGTCTACTTTAATTCACATGCATAGGATCTAGGGAATCAAGTCTCTAGGTCTTTTTTTAGGGCACAGGATGTGGCGTTCTTAGACTTTGTTCCGGTGCTGAATAAAAGTTTTGAAAGAATTTGTTTATAACGTATTGACGGAAGTACGATATGCTTTTATAATGAGAATTGTTATCAGTGATAATGATTCTCATTTTTAATTAAAATACATAATGCATAAAAGGAGAGGTATATACATGAAAAAATGGAAAATAGCAAGTGCAGTCTTAGCACTGTCGTTAGGGCTTACGGCATGTGGGAATGACGATGAGGCGACAAAGGAAAAAACGAATGATAATGTGGCCGGAGAACAAACAACAAATAAGGCACCAGGTCAATATCCGATGACAGTTTCTCCAACAACTACATCAGCTGAAAGTGAAGAAGCAGGGACTGTTAACTTTGAAGATGTAACATTTGATGCTATGCCAGAAAATATGGTTGTTTTTGATTATGGATTCTTAGATACATTAGATGCGCTTGGTGTTGAAGGTGTGGTTGGAGTTCCACAAGATTCAAGCTTACCAGCTAGCCTTGAAGAATATGCTAGCGATGAGTATGTAAATGTCGGTACGTTAAAAGAACCATTGCTTGAAGATATTGCCGAAATTGGCCCAGACGTTATTTTCATTTCTGGTCGACAAGCACCATATTATGAGGAATTGAGTGAAATCGCTCCTGTCGTATTCGTGGGAACTTCTCAGGATGACTACTGGAACACATTTTTAGCTTCTGTGGATGTAGCAGCGAAAATGTTTGATAAAGAAGCGGAAGCCAAAGAGCAAATTGCGAAAATCGATGCAGCTTTAGAAGAAGTGAAAGCTTTATCTGGCAACTATGAAACTTCATTAGTGACGATGTACAACGAAGGAAAATTATCTGGTTTCGCACAAAACTCTCGCTTTGGTTATATTTATGATATTTACGGCTTTACGCCAGTTACAGATGATATCGCAGCATCATCTCACGGATCGAACTTCGGCTTTGAAGCCATCCTTGAATTTGATCCAGAAGTCTTATTTGTGATCGACCGTACAGCAGCAGTAGGCGGACAGTCAAACATCGATAAAGATATGGAAAATAAAATCATCCAAAAAACACAAGCCTATCAAAATAAAAAGATTGTGTATTTAGATGGTGTCCTATGGTACCTAAGCGGAGGCGGCTTACAATCTGAGCTTGCCAAAATTGAAGAAATCGTAGCTGAATTAAAATAAGGTTTGGATATGAAGGCTGTTCAGAAAGTCAGTTGAAACTGATTATCTGGGCGGCTTTTTTGTTTGGGATGGGTTGAAGTTGTTGGGGGTTTCTAGTGGTTGTGGCGTAGTGAGGTTTTGACATGAGTTTTGAAGTAATTTCCAAAAGTGATGTGAAATAGATCGGTTATGATATGAGTATTTCCAATGGTATCCAAAAGTCATAGCTTAAAGTGTTTTTATTACAACGCTTTTTCAAATAAATTCCAAAAGTCATGAGATAAAAGGATCCAGTGGTACATGCCGGGGTGAAAAACCGAAGAGCATGTACCGCAAGAAGGGTTTCGCGGTACATGCAAGGTGGTAAAACCGAAAAGCATGTACCGCAAGAAGGGTCTAGTGGTACATAGAAGGTGGTAAAACTGATGAGCATGTACCGCAAGAAGGGTTTCAAGGTACAAGCTAAGGTGCACAATCGAAGAGCATGTCCCTTAAGAAGTGTCCAGCGGTACATGCTAGGGTGAAAAACCGAAGAGCTTGTCCCGCAAGAAAGATTCCAGCGTTACATCCTAGGTGAAAAAACGCAAAGCATGTATCCCAGGTCTGGTCTTGCAGGATAAACCTAGTAAAAGTCCAACATCCTAAAAGAGCCCACAAAAAATTCACCAAGATTCTATTAATTTTTGCTATACTGAAAATAAAAATGGAAAATGTATGGAAGAAGGGGGTACTCGGATGAAACGTACCATTTTAATCGTGGATGACCAGCCGGAGATTGTAGAGTTGCTTAGTCTTTATTTGGAAAAGGAGAATCATAGAATCCTAGAAGCTTTTGACGGTCGAGAGGCACTACAAATCATTCAATCAGAAAACATCGATCTTATGCTTGTTGACCTAATGATGCCATACATTAACGGTTACCAACTTATTAAAAAAGTAAGACAGGACCTGCATATCCCCATCATCATTATTTCTGCAAAGAACGACGATAACGACAAAATTTTAGGGCTTGGGCTTGGAGCCGATGACTTCATTTCAAAGCCATTTAATCCACTAGAAGTAATTGCGCGGGTTCAGGCACAGCTAAGGAGAAGCTATAGCTACAAGAAGGAGGCTGTGACCCCGAGTGAAACTCCCCAGTTGAAAGTAGGCGATATCGTTTTAGATGAAAACTCGTTTTCGGTTATTAAGGGAGATGCCACAGTAACGCTCACCAAAATCGAATATCGCATCCTTGAACTATTAATGAGTTCACCGGGAAGGGTTTATACAAAACAACAAATCTTTGAACGGGCATGGGATGATTATTACATGGGCGGCGAGGAGGACAACACAATCAATGTCCATATCTCAAAGCTACGAGAAAAGCTTGAGGAAAATCCAAAAAAACCGACTTACATAAAAACGATTAGAGGATTAGGCTATAAATTTGTCGACCAAAAATAGACTCCTATAAGGAAGAGATAAATGAAAAAACTATTCTATCGGATTTTTCCTGAAAAAGAAGGAATTATACCATTTTTATATATTGCGAACTTGATCTTTCCACTCTTCTTTCTTTTTCAAGAATCACAGGGGAAATTACTAATTGGCTTGTTGTTGATGGTAGCATTTGTTGTAGCATACCGACAGGCGTACTGGAACTCACAGCACAACCTTGTGTTTGTTCTTGTCCAACTTTCCATTATTCTCGTATTTGGGTTTATGTATGACCCTTTGTATATTTACATGATTTTCATTCCGGTGTACCAGATCGTGCGACTACCGATGCAATGGATGTATGTTGGGTGCGGCCTGTTCACCTTTTTCGGCTTAATCCTTATTTACCAGGTCGTCCTTTCCGAAGAATATTACACGATTCTAAATTTAGGCCCACCCCTATTCGGTGGAAGCATCCTCCCTTTTATGATAAAGGGGTCCATTAAGTACAAGGAAATGAGTGAAAATTTAAGACGGACGGCAGAAGAATTAGAGAAGAAAAATCGTGAAATGACGAGATTGGAAGAGAGCAAAAAGCAAATGCTTGCAGATATTTCTCATGATCTAAAAACGCCAATCACGACGATTCAAGGATATTCAAGAGCGCTATATGAAGGTGTAGTATCTGATGAAGCCCAAACAGAAAAATACTTAAAATACATTTACGATAAATCCATTCGGGTCACATCCTTAATTGATGAACTCTTTATGTTTTCTAAATTAGATAGCCCAGATGTTCCCATTCAGAAAGAGCTTCAAGACATTTGTGAATTTTACCGTGGGATCATTGTCGAGCATTTTGATTTATTTGAAGAAAAGAAAATGGAACTGTATATCGATATTCCAGAAGAAAAAATTATGGTTCGATTTGATCCGAAACTACTCAACAGAGCCATATCGAATCTCCTTCAAAATATGAATAAATACAATCCTGAGAACACTGACATTTACCTTCGATTAAATCGAACTGAAACTAGTATTTTAATTAAAGTCGGTGACAATGGTGTTGGCATCCGTGAAGACATTGCCCAAACCTTATTTGAACCGTTTGTAAGAGGAGATAAAAGTAGGATGAATGATGGTGGCTCTGGACTTGGTCTCGCCATTACCAAGAAAATCGTCGAACTTCATGCCGGAACCATCCGCGTCGACACTTCTCCAAAACGAGGAAAAACGAACTTTATAATTGAACTCCCATTAAAAAAGGTATAGCCCCGGCTATACCTTTTTCCAATCTTAAGCAAGATATAAGACTCACTTAAGGTTGAGTTAAGGTTCGCTGTCTATGATAAGGATAATAAAGCAAAGCGAAAGTAAAAGGAGGACCTTACCATGAATGTGATTGAACTTACCAATATATCAAAAAGTTACGGAGACGTAAAAGCAGCGGACGGCATTACCCTACACGTTAAAAAAGGAGAGGTGCTTGGAATCATCGGTGCAAATGGTGCAGGAAAATCAACTACCCTCGAAATAATGATGGGCATTCGCAAGCCGGATTCAGGAACTGTAAAAGTCCTTGGCAGGAACGTCGATGAAGCATCAAATGAAATCAAACAAAAAATCGGAATCCAGCTTCAACAAACAGCGCTTTATGATCGAATCAAAGTCAAGGAAGCTTTAAATCTATTCAGCTCGTATTACGATAAAAAGCGAGACTTACAGGAAATCATTGAAACACTTGGGCTTAAACCATATCTGAACAAATATGTGAAGAATCTATCAGGTGGTTGGCAGCAACGCACATCGTTAGCATTAGCGCTCGTAAACGATCCGGAAATCATTTTTCTCGACGAACCAACGACTGGCCTAGACCCACAAGCAAGACGCGACCTCTGGTCATGCATCAATCGCTACCGTGATGAAGGAAAAACGATTCTTTTATCCACACATTATATGGATGAAGCGCAAAGGCACTGTGACCGAATTGCGATGATAAAACAAGGAAAATTAGTAGCCTGTGACCAACCACAGAATTTAATCGATTTTTACCTGCAAGGTGCAGGAACGATGGAAGATGTTTATTTAAAATATGCCGTTTCCCAATAATAAGGAGGAAAACAAATGCAATCCATTCTTACACATACACAAATGGAATTACGATTATTTTTTCGCGAGACATTAGCTTTACTGTTTACCTTTATCGTCCCAGCTGTCAGCTTTGTCGTATTTGGACTAATGTTTGAATCAAACACATACCAAGGACTTAACTACTTTCAAGCTTATATTCCAAGCATGATCGCTATCATTATTTTTACAACAGCCTTTTTCTCGATGGGACTACAAATCGTGATTGACCGTGAAAAAGGAGTCTACAAACGGTTAAAAGGAACTCCCATCAATCAGAATGCCATTTTTACGGCAACCATCTTAAAAGGCTTTATCGCCATCTATGTTGGTGCAATTGAAATTTTATTAATTGCAAGGTTCGGATTTGGTTCTGAGTTAACAGCACATCCTTTTGAATTTTTTGTAGCCTTAACCTTTAGTGCCATTACATTTTTCTCAATCGGCTTTATCGTGTCAAGTGTGACAAGGCGGATGCAAACGGCACTAGGGATTGCCATGATTGCAATGTACCCAATGATGTTTTTATCCGGTGCAACGATTCCGATGGAGACATATCCAGAGGTTCTGCAAAAAATCGCTGCTGTCGTACCACTCACATATGTCGTGAATGTCCTTCGAGATGGCTGGAATGGAACACTATTCACAACAGATACACTCCTTGATATCGGAATCTTACTAGGTATTTTAGTGGTATCAACAGTCATTGGTTTAAAATATTTCAAGTGGTCCGATTAAAAGCCTATTTTTTAAAGGTAGTGTCAAACGTCCATACATTTTCCATAAACGGACGTATCTTATAAGTGTAGGGCATACCTCCTCAGATGTTAGCATATTTTCGTGCGAGAGAAATCTCGCACCTTTTTTTACTTAATCTAGTTCCAGTGCCTAGCCCCTCGAGGTCACAAGCCAATCCATCAAGAAGGTCAAAGAGCAACCTTCTCGCTGGCTCGTCTTGTGCTAGTCGGACTTGCACAGGATGTGCTGACATCGACGTTTGCCACAGGATGTGGCAGTAGTTAGTCGATGTTCCTCTTCCAAGGCACTTGCACTTTTTTCACTTCCACCTTTTCGCCAAACTTGATACTATAGTAAGGAAGGAGGCGTAATGATGCGAATTTTATCAACATTTATTCCAATCGAGGAAGTTACTGAAAACATGAATAAGGCGTTTCCGGATGAAGAATTTATCTATTGTGAGGACATTGAAAAAGCCTTGCCTGAACTACATAACGCAGACATTTTACTTACATACGGGGAAGACTTAACCCCTGAACATATTGAAATGGCCAAAAACCTAAAATGGATCATGGTGATTTCAGCGGGACTTGAGCTTATGCCTTTTCAAGCGATTCAGGAAAAAAGAATCCTCGTCACAAACGTAAGAGGCATTCACAAAATTCCGATGGCTGAATACACTCTTTCGATGATGCTGCATGTCACAAAGAAGAACATGATCATTGTTGAGCAACAAAAGAGTAAAAGCTGGGATCGACTCACCCATTTTCCAGTTGGCGAACTTCATGGGAAAACGATTGGAATCCTAGGTGTTGGTGCCATCGGTGGAGAAATTGCACGGTTAGCGAAAGCTTTTAACATGAAAACAATCGGATTAAATCGCAGTGGCAAAAAGCATGAATACATAGATGAAATGGTTCAATTCGATGAACTCCATTCTATTTGTGAGAAAGCTGACTATCTAGTGTCGATTCTTCCAAGCACGAACGAAACAAAACATATTCTGAATGATACCCATTTTGAACGAATGAAAAAGGAAGCAGTATTTATCAATATTGGACGCGGTGATTTAGTAAAGGATGAGGTTATACTACGAGCGATTCAATCCAAAAAGATTGCACATGCAGTATTAGATGTGTTTGAACAAGAACCACTTCCAAGTGATCATCCATTTTGGACACTTGAAAATGTAACCGTAACCCCGCATATTTCAAGTAAGTCTAAGTTTTATCAACCAAGATCCTTTGAAATTTTTGAGCAAAATCTTCATATATATAAGCAAGGTGGCAGTGAATTTATCAATAAAATTGACTTGAACAGGGGGTATTAAGATGAAAATCTACACAAAAACAGGGGATAAAGGGACAACCTCATTGGTATATGGGCAGCGGGTTTCAAAAACTGATCTACGTGTTGAAGCATATGGAACATGTGATGAGGCAAACTCCATGATCGGATTAGCTTTAAGTCACCTACATGAATTTCAATTCGATAGCAAAGAAGAGCTTGAGCAGGTTTTTAAAAAAGTGCAAACGACCTTGTTTCACGTCGGTGCAGAGTTAGCGACTCCTGCAGGGAAGGAAGTAAAATGGAAGGTGTCAGAAGAGGACATTACCTTATTAGAAGAAACAATCGATAAATGGGATGCTGAGAATCCTCCACTTACCAACTTTGTTTTACCTGGTGGCAGTCAAGCGGGAGCAGCCCTCCATGTTGCAAGAACGATTGTGCGAAGAGCAGAAAGGAACGCCGTAGCTATTGGGGAGGATGCAAATCCATTGGTGAATTCATACCTAAACCGCCTATCAGATTTTCTATTTGTCGCAGCTCGCTATGTCAACCAAAAGCTTGGCCAAAGTGAACCTACACTCCATCAATGAAATGTTCAGTAAAATTAGCGTATTTTAATGGGATTAGTCATATAGTAATGGTAGATATGTTGACAAAAGTGGTGTGAGCAAGATACACTAATTATAAGGATTATAAAGTAATAATGTTTACTAGAAAAGAGGTGCATGGCGGTGTCAGACAATCATTTGAAAGAAGCGCTTGATACGTTGAAAGGATCCGGAGTTCGAATCACTCCGCAACGTCATGCGATATTAGAGTATCTAATAAATTCAATGAGTCACCCGACTGCAGATGATATCTATAAAGCACTTGAAGGAAAGTTCCCGAATATGAGTGTCGCTACTGTGTATAACAATCTTCGTGTTTTCCGTGAAGTTGGCTTAGTAAAGGAATTGCCTTACGGAGATTCCTCAAGCCGTTTTGATTTTATCACCACACAGCACTATCATGTGATTTGTGAAGACTGTGGTAAAATTGTGGACTTCCATTACCCAGGATTAGATGAAGTGGAAGCATTGGCTGCACATGTTACTGGCTTTAAAGTTAGTCACCATAGAATGGAAATTTACGGATCGTGTCAAGAATGTCAAAAAAAGTGCGCACACTAAAAAAGCTGATCAGGTTATCCTGTCAGCTTTTTTCTACTTTACTGTATTTTTTGCTATTGTATTTCTCATCAAACTCTTTACCCTCAAGCTCTGGATCAAGGGTTAATGGTTCTTTACAATACATACACACATCCACACGGCCTAACATCTTAGTAGGCTTTTGGCAAGAAGGACAGACCACCTGGATGGTTCGAGTCGAAAGCATGCCAATCCAGAAATAGACCACTGTACTTGCTAGAATAAAAATGAGACCAAGAATCATAAAGATTGTCATTAAGATAACATTTTCTCTAAAGAAGATTCCCCCGTACATGACAATAAATCCTGCAAAGATCAAAGCAAGAGCGAAAGAACGAATTTTATTAATTTTACTTGAATATTTTACACCCATTGTTAATCTAACCTCCTTTCTATACTATACAATAAAAAAAAGAAAGATAAAAATAAAAAAAGATTCTACATAAAATGGGCAGGGTTTTATTTTTGGTGCGTCGAAATATATTAGCAATGGATTTGAATGGAGGAAATCAAAATGGAGGATTTACTTCGACCTCTTTACCAAGAAAGAGCAAGCCAACCCAATACGCTAGGGGTTATTTTGATCGAAAAGGGGAAGGATGCTTTTACACATACAGATCACTTTGACTTAGCTTTACTCGTAATTGTTAAAGAGGCAGAGAGAAATGTGTTTATTAAACATTATGACTACAATAAAAGCAAAGCAACTTTGTATACAGTAAAAGAAAGTCAATTAAAAGAGTGGCTGTTATTCGGTTCTAATCGAAAAATCGTGGACTGGATTGTAAACGGAAAAGTTCTATTTGATCGCAATGAATATATTACGGACTTAAGGGACGAGCTGCTTGAGTTTCCGGCAGAGGAACGACAAATTAAAATGGGAATTGAATTTGCAAAGCTAATTCGTCGGTACCAGGACGGTAAAGCATTTTTTAATGCAAACCAACATTTAGATGCCTATAATTATGTCATTCATGCACTTCATCATCTAGCACGGCTAGCCATTATCGAAAATGGTTTTCATCCTGAAATAACCGTCTGGAACCAAGTAAAACAAATTGATCCACAAATTTATAAACTATATATTGAACTTCTAGAAAGTGAAGAGACACTTGAAAAACGACTGGAGCTTCTCTTCCTTGCAAGTGAATTTCTCATTCATTCTAGAGCGAAACGTGGAGCGAACCATATATTAAAAGTTCTATCTCAAAGAAATGGTTCATGGACATTCGGAGAGATGATGGAAATTCCCGAGTTAAAAGTATACTCAGTCGATCTAGAAGTATATCTCGAATTCCTTGTAGATAAACATTTTATTAATGTAGAAAAACTCGAAACAAAAGGAAAAGGTATCTATCATAGAACCTACAGTGTTAATAAGTGAAATTCTTAAACTCCTTCATTCAATTGAGGGGGTTTTTATTATTTTAATAAAATATTCACTTTAGGTGTTGACGGACAATTGACCCCCGTGTTATATTAGATTTCGCTGTTGAAAAAGAGAAATCAGCCGGCAAAAACTTTTGAAAAATATTATTGACATTAATAAATCACCATGATATATTAATAAAGTCGCTTCTGAGAGGCGAGTCAAAAAAAGTTCTTTGAAAACTGAACACAATACAAGCGTCAACGTTAATTCTAAGTAACAAACTTATTGAGCAAGATCTTTGCTTCTTGAAATGCTTCTTCGGATTTTGCGAAAAATGCCGAAGGTATTTTAAGCAATCAATACTCTTATTGGAGAGTTTGATCCTGGCTCAGGATGAACGCTGGCGGCGTGCCTAATACATGCAAGTCGAGCGAACCTGAGGGAGCTTGCTCCCAAAGGTTAGCGGCGGACGGGTGAGTAACACGTGGGCAACCTGCCTGTAAGACTGGGATAACTTCGGGAAACCGGAGCTAATA
>NZ_SLUB01000126.1 GCF_004799755.1 Bacillus timonensis
GACAGGTTACTACGTTCATCTGATCTAAACTCTTACGAAAAACTCAATAATACTTTTTATATCGCAATCTCAGAATTATATGATACTGTATTTTGCAGGTTTCATTTGCTCACCCAATTATTATATCGATCTAAAATTAATATATCTTATCAAAAGAAGTGGTTTCAGTGCTTGTCATTTCTTCCATATAAAATATTAAAACCAAAAGGCACTCAACTATCCTTCGCTGAGTGCCATTTCAATTAACGTATCAATCTTTGTTAAATGGTCTTATTTGCCAATAAACATCTGTGTCCAATAGTTACCTTCTACATGACCAACGCCAATGTGAGTAAAGTTAGAGCTTAAAATGTTCTTACGATGCCCTTCACTATTCATCCAAGCATTGACAACTTCTTGTGGGGAACGTTGTCCCATCGCAATATTCTCACCAGCCGCACGGTATTGAATGCCAAATTGTTTCATCATATCGAATGGAGATCCGTAGGTTGGGCTTGTATGAGAAAAATAGCCATTCTTCTTCATATCAGAAGATTTTGTTCTCGCCACCTCACTTAATTTTAGGTCGACTTTGAGGGGCTGTAAGCCGTATTTTGCACGTTCTTTATTTGTTAATGTAACAACTTCTTGCTCAAACTGGCTTATTGAATAAGTAGCTTGATTTGTTGTTTCCTTTGGTTGTTCTGCTGGTTGCTGTTGGACAGGCTGTTGAACAGCAGGACTTTCTTGAGGTTCTTCTGCCTTTTGTTCTGTTGGCTCTTGAGCCGGTTGCGTAGGTTTATCTACTTTTGTCTGAGTTTGTCCGTATTGAGAATAATATTTTTTTAGTAAGTTTTGAATGAGGTCATTCCAATTTGTAGAGTTGTTAACAGATACGACATAACGGCCTTCAAAACTAGTATTGGAGTTATCTACTTGTTCCGCAGAACTTGCTAATGGCCCAGTAACCAATAACGCCCCTGCTACTGCTAAAGATAGTACAGTTTTCTTCATATTGAGTCCTCCTTGTTGTGTACCAAGATACAACAACATCTTATCATGTGATTTTTGTAATATTAGAGGAAGACTTTTCCTTCTGAAACGAACCTACTATTTTAACAGCAAACGAGTGTTGAAAAAGAATAGATTTGATGAAATAAATGAATTGTTCCTTTTTGGTAATGCAGGAAAAAACTACCGAGGTTTTCCTGTTGACAGGGTTGAAACCACCGATGCTTTATGACGTATATTACTGAAAAATGACGAATGTGACTTTTTGGGACATGGGGACAGGTACACTAGCTTTGCACAGATTCCATAAAATGTAAAAATGCTAATTGTATGTAGACATAAAAAAAGAAAGCCCTTATTGTAGAAGTGTTAGATGTTTGTTTGTTCCCAAAAACAATACAAACTTTCTACAAAGGAGCTTTCAATGAATAATACCATATTAAATCAAAATACAGTAATTCGTCAATG
>NZ_SLUB01000127.1 GCF_004799755.1 Bacillus timonensis
GGGATCGTAACTCGCCGGTTCATTCTACAAAAGGCACGCCATCACACATAAATGTGCTTTGACTACTTGTAGGCACACGGTTTCAGGTTCTCTTTCACTCCCCTCCCGGGGTGCTTTTCACCTTTCCCTCACGGTACTGGTTCACTATCGGTCACTAGGGAGTATTTAGCCTTGGGAGATGGTCCTCCCAGCTTCCGACGGGATTTCTCGTGTCCCGCCGTACTCAGGATCCACTCAAGAGAGAACGAAGTTTCAACTACAGGGTTGTTACCTTCTCTGACGGACCTTTCCAGGTCACTTCGTCTACTTCGCTCTTTTGTAACTCCGTATAGAGTGTCCTACAACCCCAAGAGGCAAGCCTCTTGGTTTGGGCTATCTTCCGTTTCGCTCGCCGCTACTCAGGAAATCGCGTTTGCTTTCTCTTCCTCCGGGTACTAAGATGTTTCAGTTCCCCGGGTCTACCTTCGCTTACCCTATGTATTCAGGTAAGGATACTGCCCCATTACGAGCAGTGGGTTTCCCCATTCGGAAATCTTCGGATCAATGCTTACTTACAGCTCCCCGAAGCATATCGGTGTTAGTACCGTCCTTCATCGGCTCCTAGTGCCAAGGCATCCACCGTGCGCCCTTCATAACTTAACCTATTCGGCTTTGATAAGCGTCGAATCTCTTCGTCACCGCTTGTCGTCATCATCCTCACGTACGTTAAAGTACGCTCCGGTGATTCCTCAATTGGTTCCTCGACCTTCTCGCTTCTCATTCACCTTTAAGTTTTAAAGAACTTTTACTACTTCAATGAATGTTTTGTTACGTTATCTAGTTTTCAAGGAACAAAATAACTGATTTCAGTCAATTAAGATGTAATCAGTAAAATTGGTGGAGCCTAGCGGGATCGAACCGCTGACCTCCTGCGTGCAAAGCAGGCGCTCTCCCAGCTGAGCTAAGGCCCCGTAAGATATTTAATTGAATGGTGGGCCTAAATGGACTCGAACCATCGACCTCACGCTTATCAGGCGTGCGCTCTAACCAGCTGAGCTATAGGCCCATTCAAATATTCAATTCAAGAACAATCAGTTCTCTCAAAACTAAACATAATACATAACGTCTTTTTATGAAGTTCGTAGAACTTCAGTTTCCTTAGAAAGGAGGTGATCCAGCCGCACCTTCCGATACGGCTACCTTGTTACGACTTCACCCCAATCATCTGTCCCACCTTAGGCGGCTGGCTCCTTACGGTTACCCCACCGACTTCGGGTGTTACAAACTCTCGTGGTGTGACGGGCGGTGTGTACAAGGCCCGGGAACGTATTCACCGCGGCATGCTGATCCGCGATTACTAGCGATTCCGGCTTCATGCAGGCGAGTTGCAGCCTGCAATCCGAACTGAGAATGGTTTTATGGGATTGGCTTAACCTC
>NZ_SLUB01000128.1 GCF_004799755.1 Bacillus timonensis
AGATGTGTATAAGAGACAGGTTATAATAATTGACGTTTATAAACGTAATAAATTTGCTTGTAATCACGTTTATAAACTAAAAGAAAATATAAATAAATTAAATATTTAATTTTCCGATAAGAAAATTTCAATTAGAAAGTAGGTCCTTTTGATATTTTTCGATGTTTTTTCCTTATTTTTGACCTTTGAATTTGAAACGAAGTGATTTGAGAATCGATTAAAGTTTAAATAAAGTAAAAAGTAATCGTCAAATTAAGAGTCAGGAAAGGATATAAATGGTTAGAAAAGTTATTCGGCAAAATATTCACTATAAGCTCTAGTTTGGAACTTAACAAATAAATAGATAGTGAGATAAAGCGAACAAAAAAATATAATTCTTCCATTGATATTCTTACTATCCAATTTTCGGTATTAACAAAATTAGGGGTTGGATATTTCTTTTGGTTGACAGATTATTAACTATTTAAAATAAGGAGATGTGGGAAATATGTCATATCCACGGTGGTCAGAAAAAACGATAGAAAAAAGATATAAGCAAGGGCTTGGCTCCGGGGAGGGAGTAAATTACAAACCTTGGTTAGAAATAAAAGATGTGCCTTCAAAGGGGTTAAGTAATAGGCCAAAAGGATGGAAAACACAAAGGGAACACCATTTGTTATCAAATCTTGAGTTATATGCTTTTTTTATCTTTGAATGGTCAGATTCTATTCTTGATATTAGAGAGCAATATCCATTAGATCGTAGTGTAACAATTGAACTTGCGGAAAAAGCAGGTATCAAACATCCGGTCTATAGGGGGAAAAATGTTAAAAAGGATGAAGAGATAGGGGAAGAGGTTCCGGAAGTAGAAATGCTACATTAAATATGTACAGTAACGCTTGGATAAATATGTACAAAGTTGCTTTCATTCTACATACTAGTCATGAGGTGACTAGCTATGTATATATCATTGAATGTCGATGTTGATTTTGAGATTAATAGTCTTTTAGACTTACCAAAATTCAAGCAAATAATGGAGCATATGAAAATGAAAATTAATAAGAGCAAATTGGCAGAGGAATTAGGGGTAGATCGCCGAACAGTCGAAAAATACCTGAATGGTTTTGTTCCTAAAAGGACGAGAAAAAAGTCTTCAAAAATTGATGAATAC
>NZ_SLUB01000129.1 GCF_004799755.1 Bacillus timonensis
ATGGTCGGGAAGACAGGATTCGAACCTGCGACCCCTTGGTCCCAAACCAAGTGCTCTACCAAGCTGAGCTACTTCCCGTAATATGGCGCGCCCGAAAGGAGTCGAACCCATAACCTTCTGATCCGTAGTCAGACGCTCTATCCAATTGAGCTACGGGCGCATTATTATTTAAGTGGTGCCGAGGACCGGAATCGAACCGGTACGGTAGTCACCTACCGCAGGATTTTAAGTCCTGTGCGTCTGCCAGTTCCGCCACCCCGGCATATAAAATTACCTCTGGAGCGGAAGACGGGATTCGAACCCGCGACCCCCACCTTGGCAAGGTGGTGTTCTACCACTGAACTACTTCCGCATAATGCGGGTGAAGGGACTCGAACCCCCACGTCAAAGACACTAGATCCTAAGTCTAGCGCGTCTGCCAATTCCGCCACACCCGCATATTTAAATTAAATGGTGAGCCATGAAGGACTCGAACCTTCGACCCTCTGATTAAAAGTCAGATGCTCTACCGACTGAGCTAATGGCTCGTATCAATTAAGAATGGTGGAGGATGACGGGATCGAACCGCCGACCCCCTGCTTGTAAGGCAGGTGCTCTCCCAGCTGAGCTAATCCTCCAATGATTCGCCTAGCGACGTCCTACTCTCACAGGGACAAAGTCCCAACTACCATCGGCGCTGAGAAGCTTAACTTCCGTGTTCGGTATGGGAACGGGTGTGACCTTCTCGCTATCGTCACTAGACTATTAAAAGAACATTTCTTATTATAATCTCTTTTCGAGATTAATCAATAGGAAATTCATTCCTTCAAAACTAGATAACGCTCCTACATTCATTAATTTGGTTAAGTCCTCGATCGATTAGTATCAGTCAGCTGCACATGTCACCATGCTTTCACCTCTGACCTATCAACCTCGTCATCTTCGAGGGATCTTACTAGTTTAACACTATGGGAAATCTCATCTTGAGGGGGGCTTCATGCTTAGATGCTTTCAGCACTTATCCCTTCCACACATAGCTACCCAGCTATGCCCTTGGCAGGACAACTGGTACACCAGCGGTGTGTCCATCCCGGTCCTCTCGTACTAAGGACAGCTCCTCTCAAATTTCCTACGCCCACGACGGATAGGGACCGAACTGTCTCACGACGTTCTGAACCC
>NZ_SLUB01000131.1 GCF_004799755.1 Bacillus timonensis
CCAGCACAATCGTATGTATATGTGGATGATAATGCAGGTTTTGACCCCACGTATGTAATACAGAGAGAAATCCAATTTGTGCTCCTAGATATTTCTTATCGTTTGATAGTTCGGTTAAAGTTTCAGCTACGCATTTAAACATTAGGTCGTAGAGTAACCTTTGGTTATGATAGATTATCATCTTTAGCTGTTCTGGCATTGTGAATACGACATGGAAATAAGGAGCTTCTAGAATATCTTTCTTTCGTTGATCGATCCAAATTTCCTTATTGAATCCTTGGCACATTGGGCAATGTCTATTTCTGCAGGATTTATAACGTACGACTGTATGGTCACATTCTTCACATTCAAGGGCATAGGAACCTAGTGCCGATGTTCTGCAGTTCATGATTGCTTTAGAAGCTTTGGCTTGTTCCAATGAAGGTCTGTTCGACTCTTTAAAACTTGGATAATGGCTTTTAAATATGTCCTGGATGGTAGCCTTCACGTTTCGTCTCTCCGGGTATCTAAAGGACTTTGAATGCCCATCATACTTTTTGATGTCATATGTGTGTAAGCTAAAGTCGTTTTCAAATTTTTATGTCCAAGTAACTGTTGAATAAATACAGGATCCACGCCATCTTCTAATAAATGTGTCGCAAAACAATGTCTTAATGTATGTGCAGAGACGTTAAAATCTAGTTTGAGTTTGTCCCGAAGCTTAATCATTGTGTTTTTTATCGTCTTGACATGGATGTGAGATCCTTGATTCTGTCCTGGAAACAACCAATCACTCTTCGAGTAAGGATTATTTGGGTAACATTCTCTAAAATACGTACGAAGAATATCAAGTGCTACTTCTGATAAAATCGTATATCGGTTTGTATTATGTTTAGCTTTTTCTATTCGAACCCTCATGGTTTTACTACAAATGTCGCTAATTTTTAACTTAGCTACTTCACTCACTCGTAGACCACTGCCGTACATTAGTACGAATATCGCCTTATGTTTAATATTAGTAATAGAGTTTAAAAGTGTAAGGACTTCCTCAGCGGAAGGTATGACAGGAAACTTTTGAATCCTTTTCATCCTTGGAACCTTTAGAGGATTCCATTCTTTCTCCAACACATAAGTATAGAAAAA
>NZ_SLUB01000132.1 GCF_004799755.1 Bacillus timonensis
CCAGCACAATCGTATGTATATGTGGATGATAATGCAGGTTTTGACCCCACGTATGTAATACAGAGAGAAATCCAATTTGTGCTCCTAGATATTTCTTATCGTTTGATAGTTCGGTTAAAGTTTCAGCGACGCATTTAAACATTAGGTCGTAGAGTAACCTTTGGTTATGATAAATGATCATCTTTAGCTGTTCCGGCATTGTGAAAACGACATGGAAATAAGGAGAGTCCAGAATATCTTTCTTTCGTTGATCGATCCAAATTTCCTTATTGAATCCTTGGCACATCGGGCAATGTCTATTTCTGCAGGATTTATAACGCACGATCGTATGGTCACATTCTTCACATTCAAGGGCATAGGAACCTAGTGCCGATGTTCTGCAGTTCATGATTGCTTTGGAAGCTTTGGCTTGTTCCAATGAAGGTCTGTTCGACTCTTTAAAACTTGGATAATGGCTTTTAAATATGTCCTGGATGGTAGTCTTCACGTTTCGTCTCTCCGGGTATCTAAAGGACTTTGAATGCCCATCATACTTTTTGATGTCATATGTGTGTAAGCTAAAGTCGTTTTCAAGTTTTTATGTCCAAGTAACTGTTGAATAAATACAGGATCCACGCCATCTTCTAATAAATGTGTCGCAAAACAATGTCTTAATGTATGTGCAGAGATGTTAACATCTAGTTTGAGTTTGTCCCGAAGCTTAATCATTGTGTTTTTTATCGTCTTGACATGGATGTGAGATCCTTGATTCTGTCCTGGAAACAACCAATCACTCTTCGAGTAAGGATTATTAGGGTAACATTCTCTAAAATACGTACGAAGAATATCAAGTGCTACTTCTGATAAAATCGTATATCGGTTTGTATTATGTTTAGCCTTTTCTATTCGAACCCTCATGGTTTTACTACAAATGTCGCTTATTTTTAACTTAGCTACTTCACTCACTCGTAGACCACTGCCGTACATTAGTACGAATATCGCCTTATGTTTAATATTAGTAATAGAGTTTAAAAGTGTAAGGACTTCCTCAGCGGAAGGTATGACAGGAAACTTTTGAATCCTTTTCATCCTTGGAACCTTTAGAGGATTCCATTCTTTCTCCAACACATAAGTATAGAAAA
>NZ_SLUB01000133.1 GCF_004799755.1 Bacillus timonensis
ATGAATGTAGGAGCGTTATCTAGTTTTGAGGGAATGAATCCTTCAACATAGTCTAGTGGCGATAGCGAAGAGGTCACACCCGTTCCCATACCGAACACGGAAGTTAAGCTCTTCAGCGCCGATGGTAGTTGGGACTTTGTCCCTGTGAGAGTAGGACGTCGCTAGGCTTATTATTTTATTATCGCGGGGTGGAGCAACGAGCGTTGCACCATTGAAAAAACTGCGAGTTGTCCCGACGGACTTAGCTTCTAGAGTTAGCTAGCAGAGGAAGGGACAGTCTTGTGCTAAACATGCGCATGACAAATACTGTATATATTTTTATTATCGCGGGGTGGAGCAGTCTGGTAGCTCGTCGGGCTCATAACCCGAAGGTCGTAGGTTCAAATCCTGCCCCCGCAACCAATTGGTCCCGTGGTGTAGCGGTTAACATGCCTGCCTGTCACGCAGGAGATCGCCGGTTCGATCCCGGTCGGGACCGCCATATTTACAAACACACGAAACTTTAGGTTTCGTTTTTTTATTTTCTTGAAGTAATTTAAAATGTAGTATCTGCCACAATATTTAATGTTGTGGTTTTTTCATATTATGGGAATAATACTTTTAGTAAGAGTTATCAAGAAGAAACCGTAAATATAGATGGATATACATAGAGTGTTTAATAAAATTAAATGAAGGGGAAATTGGGGGAAGTGCTCCACTCCAAATCCTCTCATTGGAGTAATGAAGGGGAAAAGAAGCGACGAGTTTTATCCAAATCCTTTTCATTGGGGTTATGAAGAGGAAAAGAAGCGAAGAGTTTTATCCAAATCCTTTTCATTGGGGTTATGAAGGGGAAAAGAAGCGAAGAGTTTTATCCAAATCCTTTTCATCGAGCTTATGAAGACCAAAAAGCACCGATCACAACACCCAAAAGGTTATCATCAAGCAAATGAAGACCAAAAAGCACCGATCACAACACCAAAAAGGTTATCATCAAGCAAATAAAGACCTGAACGCAGCCAGCGCCCCGACGAAAAGCCCTTAATCAACACAATGATCCAAATGCTGTCTCTTATACACATCT
>NZ_SLUB01000134.1 GCF_004799755.1 Bacillus timonensis
AAACTATATGCTTTGTGTTTTCTTCTTTTGAATTAACAGTGAGGTATAAATATTCAAAGGGATTCTCATAATTCGTTAAATCTATACAATCACTTATATGAATGCGCTTTGTCTTTTCGCTGTGAGCATTTAATTCAAACAATCTGGTAACTAGACTAGAATCTCTTATATCATGTGAATTGGAGCTCCAGGTCTTTGCAAACATTCTAGCCATATCTTCGTTTATGAATAAAAATCCGCACTGACATTGAAAAGGATGCTTGATTTCATTTTTTATGAGATTATATTCATTTTTCCAACCCCCGCCACAACTGGGGCATATTGATGATAGTGGCTTATTATGAAGTGGACAAGTATTAAATAGTTTAAATTGATGAAAAGTACTATGATATCCTATTTTTATACATTCAGGGCAAAACCTAAACGTGTCAATATAGAAAACCTTATAATGATGTTTTTGAATTAAAATTTTTAATATTGTTGCGCTTTCTTCAATTATATTTGCTTTCAAATTAAAACCAAGTATATCTTGTAATCTCTTTTCATCAAAACCTTCTAAAGTAAATAAATCTCCATCTTTTTTACTCCAAACATTGCTTCTTTTATTCTGGATAGATTCTGAACCAAATATCTTAAATAAATCATTAATTGTAACCTTGTTTGCAAACATAAACTTATGAAATATGCTCCAAGCTGATTCATAGGGATGGTACCAACTACTACTCCAGGCAAAAGTTCTCTTGAGATTTTCTTCGGTATGATTGTAAATTAATTTTTTCATCTTAGCCCCCTTTATTTAAAAGATCACTATAAATTTCTGATTCAATGTAACCCGAATATTTCACTGCTTCTTTAAAATGGTTTTTTGTCAAAACCTCTACATTTTTACCATCAACTCCATAGTGAATTAATATATACCTGTCTCTTATACACATCT
>NZ_SLUB01000135.1 GCF_004799755.1 Bacillus timonensis
AAACCATTTCTAGCGTAGAAGAACAATTAGCTTTAGAACTCTATCCGCAAACAAAAGAAATAGTTGAAAATGCAAAAGCTATAATAAAGGATCCTAAATTTATTGAACAAAAAGGAGTTCGCTCCATCGTAGACCAAGACGCGAGAGTGGGTCATAAGAGTAAAACAGAAAACTTTTTTGGATATAAAACGGAATATATGGTTACGACAGGACAAAGAATCATTACAGCCGTTAGAGTGAATGATGGAGCATATGTGGATGGAACGCAGTTCCAAGAATTACTGGAATTGACATTAAAAAGTGGACTTACTATAAAGGAAATCTTTGGTGATAAAGCTTATTTTAAAAAGACAATATTGGATCAAATCAAACAAATTGGGGCAAAACCCTATATACCTGTAAGTGCGATGGCTTACCGGTTAGATGAAGAAAGGTTTAGCTACAATAAGGATTCTGATGAATGGTTTTGCGTTCAAGGAAATAAAACAGAAAAAAAGAAGTACTACAAAGATAAACGGGGAAAAGAATACTATAAATATTCCTTTGAAAAAGAACAATGCAGAAATTGTCCATTAAGGGAATTGTGCATAAAGGAAAAAAGAGTCGGTAAATTGTTACAGGTCAGTATTAATACACCAGAGTTTTATGAATACAGCCAGGAACAAAAGACCGAAGAATTCAAAGAAAAATATAAGGAAAGAGCTTGCCAAGAATGGAAAAATGGCGAAATGAAAAATTTCCACGGGTTAGATCGTGCCAGAGGGTACGGTCTAAGAAGCATGTCTTTACAAGCAAAATTAACTGCATTAGCAGTTAATTTAAAGAGGATAGCTAAGATACTATCCTCTAAAAAACCATCTTTCAAGCAAATAAATGACATTTATTTCAAAAAGGAAGAAAAAACTTTCGTTTTTCTAATTGCAGCATAGTTGTGAAGCTTTTTTATTATAAATATAGGGACTTTTTCAGTGGCTTCG
>NZ_SLUB01000014.1 GCF_004799755.1 Bacillus timonensis
AGATGTGTATAAGAGACAGTTGATATTCCGAAATTTTTTCCCTTAGTTTATAATAATCATTTGAGAAATCACTATCCCTGGCAAAAGTTACTTTGTTGCCATCATTAAATTGGAACTCTAAGTTGGATTTCTTACCCCGTTCTTTTTCGAGATGATATACAATTTTAGTTACTTCATCCCATTGATATTGTTTGTGTTCAAGTGAATTTATCTCACTATATGATACTCCATCTTCACTTAGTTCTTTATAATGATTGACCCCTAATACAAGGGGAAAAATACTTGAAATTATTAAAATTATTCCAATTATAATCGAGGTAATGTTAACGTTCAACAAATATAAAATAAATGTAGCTAATAACCATAAGAGAAATCCCGCCCCATATAAAAAATAAGCAGCTTTTGGTGTTTGAATAAACCAAGTTTCCTTTGTTGCATACATAACATCTGAGATGATAAATGGAAAAAATGGCACTGCAAAAGGAATTGATACTGCAATAATGACAGCTAAAGAACCAAAAATATGTTTTTTCTCATAATTTCTAGATAACTCCATTTTTATCCCTCCAATTATACATTTCAACTAATTAATACGACCAAAATATGGAAAAGTTTCAAAAAAATAATTTTATTTAGAATTTCTTAACCTATAAAAAGGGCACAGATAATTAATTATCTGTGCCTTTTTATTTTAATACCCGATTTATTCACTATTTTATAAGCTAATAGCATTGACAATTTATTAGTTATTTTTACTTTTCCCTCCTTAAACCGAACGGGTTATCTTTATGAGCAAACCCTTATCTTTTGCGGGATACATAGGGATTGTCCGTGACCCAAAAGCGCCATGGATACTCCTTTGCCTCTCCTGTATTTTCGATTCCAATTCGTGGACCGATAGATGTGTTTTCTGGTGAATAGCCTTTTGCTATATAGATGGGGGGCTCAAAAAATGGGCGCCCATAATCCTCCATTGTGATCCCTAATGCCTTTGTTAGTTTTCCAGGGCCGTTTGTTAGGTTCTTGGCTGGCATTTGCCCACGGCGTTCATACATGAGGTCAATTCCTTCAACTGGTTCAACCGCTCTGATTAAAATGGCCTCAGGTTTGTCGATTTCGTTGCAAACCACATTTACGAGACAATGGGTATGCATTTGATAGGTATAGACATATCCAGGCTTCCCGAACATTATCTCTGTCCGCTTTGTCCGTTTGTTTTGGTAAGAATGTGCAGCTCGATCTTCTGGACCTTTATAGGCTTCCGTTTCGACAATGTAGCCTGATGTGACGCCCTGGTCAGTCTGTTTTACAAGCTTGCAGCCAAGCAGAGCTTTGGCGAGTTCTAATGTTGGTTGTTGAAAAAATGATGGTGGTAGGATTTTGGTCATGATTGCTCCTTATAGTTTCGTTTTTGATTTCGTATGAGGTTTGAATGGTGGGTGTATTCTTGATGGTTGTTAGTTTGAACGATTATGGTTTAGTGTACCCATACTGAATTTGCTGTTTGAGGGCGATTGCATGAGTACGCCTTTTTCGTACCGTCACTGGGTTCATTTTCCGTATGTGAGGGTACGATTACGCCCTTATCTTATCATCACTGAGTTCTCTTCTCGATAGTGAGGGTATGATTACCCCTTTTTCATACCAACACTCAGTTCACTTTTCGCTTGTGAGGGTACGATTACTCCTTTTTCGTTCCATCGCTGGGTTCACTCTTCGTATATGAGGGTATGATTACGCCTTTTTCGTTCAATCACTGAATTCACTTTTCGAAATTGATGGTACGATTACACCCATATCATACCATCACTGAGTCCACTTTTAATTATAATGGACAATCATTGAGGATATTCGAAGTGCCTATCGATTTTATTTGGGTGCTATCGACTTTATTTTTGTTCTATCGTTTTTATTTCATTTCTATCGATTTTAGAACTCCACAATCATGTGGCGTAAAAATAATTACTCTATAACGAAATCAACTATTGCATTCAAACGAAATTTAGTTTACTCTAAAAAGTAACAGGAGGTGTAAAATTTGGAAGATATTCGACTTAATGTATCGTTGCTTCGCAGAAGAGTACCCAATTTAACAACTGCTGCACGCTCTGTGGGATTACGTCCGGCCACTGTCTCAAATCTGTGTACTGGAAAGATTCCTGTTGGCCGTGCAGAAGTGCGCACATTAGTGGCACTTGCTGATTTAGCTGAATGTAGTTTGGATGAATTATTAATTCGAGGGGAGAAAATTGAAATGATTGAAACTGGGATTAAAACGCTTGATGTCTTTGCTCCATTAGCAAAAGGGGGTACCGTCGGTCTTGTTGCTCGTCCTGGAATGGGGCAGCTAGTAGTACTTGCGGAATTATTTCATCGTTTACGCAATAATGATTTTGCAACCGTTTTGCTTTTACCAGAAGGAGATCATCCAGAAGTAAACGATATTCTAGATGAAGTTCAAATCCAGGTTAGAACCATTAAAGAAGCATACGAAGAAATTGCAAAGCTAGGGAAGACAAAAGAAGTCGCCTTTGCAGCAGATCGCTCGCATGTCATCACTGGAGAAATTCCCACCCTACAAGAAAAATTGCATTCAATCGGAGTTGATTCTGTCACGACTATCCTTGTTGATTTAAAAGGTGACGTAGTTGACGAGGATGTACCATTTGGGCCGCTTGAAACATTGTGGCAATTTGACGCTGACCTCACTGCTAGACATCAATTTCCTGCCGTTAACCCAGTATACTCTACCTCTTCCGTTCTTGAAGGGGCGCACCTAGACCAAACACATTTCACGATTCAACAGCGTGCAAAAAAGCTACTTCGTAGATACCGAGAACTACGCTCACTTGTTACTGTGCACGGCCTTGAGAAGCTTCCAGAAACAGAGGTTCAAACTTACAAACGCGGTGAACGCCTCGAGGCCTATTTGACCCAGCCATTTTATGTCGCCGAAGCTTTTACCGGTAAAAAAGGGGAAACGATTAGTTTGCAGGATACCCTCCAGGACATTCGTAAAATTCTAGATGGTTCCACCGACTCAAACGAAGTTTCAGAATTAGCCTATATTGGAAAACTACACTAAATAGCCAAAGGCAGGAATTTACTTCCTGCCTTTTTTCATATACAACCATATTGTGCATAATCCAAAAATCAAAGCTTGTGAGATAAATAGAATAATCGCTCCGTTCTTTTGTTCACTTATCGGTGGATATGGGAGCAATGTTTCCAATAAATCTGGTGGAATCTCCTCACCTAGAGGCATACATAAAGCTAACGCTGCAAGCATTTGGCTGGTGTCGCTGTATACGGAGTATAGCTCGGTATTTGATAGCCATAAAAAGAGTGTCACTGGAACAAATAACACTATATTGACCACTATATATATGAGCTTTTGATTGAGGGTCATTCTATCTTCTTCTTTAATTGGTCCGATGATTGGCCACCATAAGAGCGCAGCCGCTAAAATTAACCCAACCAAAAAGAAATAGTTTGTAAAATATCCTGTTCGTATCCAGTCAAACACCCCTGGAACATGGTATCCAATAAACAAACCATGAAATAAAATAATCGCAAACAATGGATGAGTGAGAAAGCGATATACCTTTTTCACACCCTTGTTTTTTAACATTTTTTCAAGTAGGTTTGTCTTTATTCCAATCACAAGTAACGGTGCTGCGATAAGCAGGACGACGACAATTTGGATGATGTGCGCCCGAAACAGCATGCGTCCCAATAGGTTCAACGGACTTCCGACAGCAAAAAGAATCAATAGCATACTTCCTGCAAACGCAATGGATTTGTATTTTGGGTGATCCTTTGGAGTTGATAATAGGAACATATATAAGACAATTAAAATTAGGGTAAAAAAGATGACTCCCCCGTTCCATTGGGAGTGAAAACTAAAACCATCTAAAATTTGACTAATCACCATATCACCAGCTTTTTGGATATTGGTTGTTCAGAAAATCACAAACGTTCTCCAAACATACTCTTCTATGTTTATTGTAAATCCCCGCGCGTCCCATAGAATATGATTTATATCACATGTTGGTTTTCAGACAAATTTCAGACAAAAAAAGTCCATATTTAAACCGTGGAAGATTTAAATACGGACCGCTTTTTATAATGGAAATAGGTCTACTGTTTCTTTTTCCTTTAATCCGTTCACCATTTCAAGCCATTCGGAAGGTTTGTTTGGAAGAACGGTATAATACGTTGTTAAGAAATCAGCTACTAATTGGCTTGGAAGTTCATGGACGTTTTCATCGTTAGGCATGAAGCATAAATCAAGCCCCTTTACTGCCTCGCCATCATTGTTCCAAGACGGGTGAACATAATCAAGATCTATCCGTTTATACCCAAGGTGGGACAGAACCTCACGACGAACGAATGGATCCATTGGCTTCACGGTTCCAAACTCATAATGAGCTACTTTGTATGGATCATAGATTTCAGCAAACATGCCGAAAAGTTCTTTCCCATTTGCCTGAGCAAGCTCTTGTAAATCCTTGCTACGATTTTGAGCTAAGAAGCGACCGATGCTTAAACCAGGTTGGCCAATGATTGTAAAATCGGTCATCGCAATATTCCAATCTTGGTAATAACGGTATTCAGTTGCTCCAACAACCTCATTCTCATGCACCGCAACAAAGACGCGAATGCTTGGATCCTCAAGGGGTCCCTTCCAAAGCTCGTAATCGAGAACTTCTTCTTTCGGAAACACATTCTTCATTAATTCATGCATTTTAAAAAATAACGGGTCATTGATCCTTGTTATTCGTTTATAATCCATCTCATTTACTCCCCCTCTTTTTACTTCCAATCCGTGTAAAGGTCCGTTCTGCGATCGCGCCATGTTGTAACAGCTCCTCGTTCACGCACTTCATACAGAAGGTCTAAATCAAGGTCTGCAGTCACGATCATGTCGTTATTTATTTCTCCCTCAACTAAAATCCCTTTAGGCGGAAACGGGATATCATTTGGTGTGATTACCACTGCTTGCCCAAAGTTGGCACGCATAAAATCAACGGTTGGCAGAGTGCCAACTGTACCTGTTCCCACAACATATACTTGGTTTTCCACTGCTCTAGCGTGACTTGTATACCGTACACGATGGAAGCCGTGACGGTCATCTGTACAGGACGGACAAAAAA
The DNA here is from genome assembly GCF_004799755.1 of Bacillus timonensis. GTDB lineage: Bacteria > Bacillota > Bacilli > Bacillales > Bacillaceae_L > Ferdinandcohnia > Ferdinandcohnia timonensis_A. The sequence continues at coordinate 5,157 of NZ_SLUB01000014.1, forward strand.
TCACATCAGCGCCCTTTGCCTTTGCCATTCGAACAATTTCAGGAAACTCAATATCGTAGCAAGTCAGCATCGCAATGCGTCCTTTTTCTGTATCAAAAACTTGGAAATCCTCACCAGGTGACATATTCCACTCGTGAACTTCCGTAGGTGTTATATGCAGCTTCGCCTGCTCCGCAACTCTGCCATCTGGATAAAATAAATGAGCCACATTATTGAGGTGGTCACCTTTGCGAATAACATGTGTTCCGCCAATGATATGCACATTATATTGTTTGGCAAGCTTTGTAAAAAGCGCTCGGTACTCGTCTGTAAAATTTGGGAGGTCGTCAATTGTTAGGCTTGTGCCATCTTCCCTACCAATGGATAAAAGCTGTGTTGTAAAAAATTCAGGAAATAAAATAAATTCCGCGTCAAACTCCATTGCTGTTTTTATATAATGCTCACATTGAGCTGCAAATTCATCAAAAGAACGAATGGTGTGTAGATGATATTGCACAGCTGAAACTCTTATTTTCAAAATGAGGTCCCCCTTCATCTAAATATACTTATAAGTGGATTATTAACTATTTTTTTGTTCAGAACAAGTTTTATATTAGCCTATGAGCTTTCAATTCTCAAAAACCTTTTTTTACCATACTTTCTTCTTCCCCATACCCATTCCTTATGGTAAGATAGTCCTTGTTATTGTAAAAATGTTGTAATAATATTGAAACCTTTCTGCAATATAGGACGTCATATATAGTGAAGAATATCACAGCAAAGAAGGTATGCTTAATGGCGAGCACAAAGAATACGGGGAAGGGCAGCATTGTTAAAATTATTGCATTGTTTGGCTTGATTGTGTTGTTACTCTTTTATTCTTTTTTTCTACTAAAATCGAAATTTTTTTTGGAAGCTGATGCATCTGAACCGGCTATTGAGACAAAAGTACCTGTCGAAGCTCCAGAAAAAATGGAACCAATAGATGATGATTTAAAAGTAGATGACAAACCTAAAAGCAATGGTGATGAAGAAAAGTCCACTGAGGAAGAACCTGCACCTACAACAGAACCTACAGTCGAACCAGCTCCAGTTACCGTGAATCCAACAACTCCCGAAGTAGATGATGAACAGGAAGTCGAAGAAGAGCAGGAAGCACCAAAAGAAACACCAGCCCCACCATCCAGGGCGGTTTATCTTACATTTGACGATGGTCCTCATAAGGTTTCAAAGGATATCCTTGCTTTACTTGATCAATATGATGCGAAGGCAACTTTTTTTATGCTAGACAACAATATTAAACATTATCCGGATGCTGTCAAAGAAATGGTTAATAAGGGGCACAGTGTTGGCCTTCATGGCGTGACCCATGATAAAAATAAATTCTATCAATCTTCCGGGTCTGTTGTAGGTGAAATGGACCAAACGCAACAGACGATTTTAGAACTTACTGGAATTGAAACAGATCTCATTCGTACTCCTTTTGGAAGTTCACCGCACATGACGGACGGTTATAAAGCTGCAGTTGAGGCTGCTGGATATAAGATGTGGGATTGGAATATTGATAGCCGTGATTGGAAATTTCGAGATAGTCGGTATGTGGATAGCGTGATTGAACAGTTAAATAAACTGAATCGTGCAAATCAGCCAATCGTGATTTTACTGCACGAACGACCTGAAACACTTGCGCATTTACCAAAACTACTAGACTACCTAAAAGTACAAGGCTACGAGTTTAAAGCATTGGATGAAACCATGCACCCTATCCAATTGTTTTGATTGGGTCAGAGGTGGGTCAGAGGGACAGGTACACTGTCCCAGGAAAAATATGGTGGGACGATGAACCTGTCCCCTTGTCCCAAAAGATGACTGTTGAGGTCATCTCTTTTTTTTGAAGATAAATTCTGAAATATAAGGTAAACTAAATGAACAAATAATGAATGGAAGGATTTTTGGAATGAATGGGCAAAATCGTGCTGATATAACACCAGGAACACAAGTACAAATTGTGTTAAAAAAAGACCAACGAACAGGTATACTGACAAAAGGTACTGTCAAAGATATTTTAACAAAGTCTAGCTTTCATCCTCATGGGATCAAAGTCCGACTCGAAGATGGACAGGTTGGGCGCGTAAAAGAAATATTACAATAGAAATGAGGACATACATATGTTATCGTTCGAGGAAAAACTTAAAATCGTTGAATCATTCCCTGAGTTGGAACGCAAAAATGTTTCATTAGGAAGAGTGAATTTTCATTATAACGACAGTGTCTTTGAGAAGAAGATTGTCGTTCAGCATCTTCATCCAAATGGCAACGGGTTTGTATTTGCCGGAAACCTTCAAAACTATGATGTAGATGAAAAGGGATTTATTAATATCCGCGACTTCTCTGAAGCTGAATTACGAAAAATTGTGAAGGAATCCATTCAATCCCTCTCCGCCAATTCATCTCTAGCTAGGGAAAATGCCATCATTGGCGAAGGGCAAGAGGAACGCTGGGTGAACGATGAGGGACATGCACTACTAGTCGTACTTGAGGACGAATGGTGGAATGTGTACTCCGGTCTAAACCTGGAAGCCGCCTTTGGTTCCTATGATGAAGCCGAAGATTATCTATTCGAAGAAGGATTTAGGCTACAATAAACCCAATCCAACCTCCTATTAAAATTGAGGTTGGATTTTTTCATTTCATTATTGGATCGGCATAAAAGATACCTTCCAAACGCCGTTTTCGTCTTTTACCATGCTGAAGAACTGGTCACCGTTCTTGTTACGATACGTGATGTATCCTTCAAATTCGTTTTCTTGTTGAAAAGTTCCTGACCCTAATCCGTAATATGACTTCTTGTAATTTTCAGGGTCTCTCGTTTCTCGATTTTCTTGCTCCCAGTACTTCTTATCCTCTTCCTTTGACCACATGACTCGGTCCTCTCTTGTAGTATACAATGCATAAGATGTTTCTTGGTCACCATCTGCATTGGCTTGGATATAGATTTTTGCCACACTGATTGGCCCGAGATTTCTTAATGCTTCAGGATTATGGTCAACTTTGAATGCTTCGTATGCGGTCCGCTCCTGCTCATTTAACTCAAGATCATTTTCGATTTCAGGCACATAGTCATCAAGGGGAGCATAAATTTCTACCTTACCTTCTTCCCAATAGTTGACTAGGATGTGATGAAGTTTTTCCTCATCATTTTGTTTATAGGAAAAGACAATTTCTACACTAGGTTCAGCCTGACTTTCCTTAAACGAGTTAACAGCTAAAGAGCTCACATCCATCCCCTTGTAAAAGTCGAGTAGAGCCTCCACTTCCTTTTCTGGATTCGCCACAAAAAAGACATGTTTCTTAAGAAATTCCTTATCTTCCACTTTTAATGCTTCGAAAAACTTGATGACCAGTTGACTTGCTTCTTCGATGCCGGTTGCCTTAAGGACTGAGTTGTAAAATGATTGATACGCAGGATTCTCTGCTAACAACATATCAAAATCTGGGTTAATTACATTTGAGGGTTCCTCTATTTGAACCGGCTTCTGCCCTTGGTCAGGATTACTCTTCACATATGACACTGTTAAGATGGAGAACAACATGACGGCCATCGTTAGCGAAAGCCACATTTTTACCCCTGAAAAATTTCTTCTTTTTACGGTTTGGTTTTCTTTCAGGCTTTCTTTCAGTTTCTTCGCAAAAACTGGATTCGGTTCGAGGTTAGGACGGTTTTTTAATGGTTGTAACCATTCATCATTTCGATTGTTCATTCAGTCCCCACCCTTCCTCATGTACTTGAACATGCTTTTTCATTTGTTGAATCGCTCTGTGATAGTCGACGCGCACCTTTCTTTCACTGCATCCCATGATTTCGGCCGTCTCTTTGATAGACAATTCCTTTAATCCACGTAAAATGATCATAGACCGATAGGTAGGCTTTAATTGGATGAGTGCTTCTTGTAATTCTTCCCACTCATTCTTTTGGATAGCTTTCTTTTCAGGTGTTGCTTCTCCGGATTCCTTTTCATAAATCCAGTCCGGTAAGAATTGAATAAACTTTTGTTTTCGCTTTAGGTCAATTGCCGTGTGCTTTGCTATCGAAAAAATCCATGTTTTCATTCGTTCTGGACTTTGTAGGCTACCTATGTTTTTCATGACCTTAATAAAGGTTTCCTGTGTAATGTCTTCTGCTTCCTGTCGGTTGTTTGTATAAAACAGCGCAAAATGATAAACATCCCGGTAATACATGTCGTAGATTTTTTCTATATCAAATGACATATTCTCCAATGCCTCGCCCCCAATCAAGAATAAGTCGTATCAATGGCTATTTTGTTTCAACTATTTTTAAAAAAATTCCATCCCTTTACATTTCTCACTATCTTGTCTTTTTCCTGCAATAAAAAAAGAGTATGAAAACGATGTTCATACTCTCAAGGGACAGAGGGACAGGTTCACTGTCCCTGTAAATATATGGTGGGACGAGGAACCTGTCCCTATGACCCAAGTATTCTTTCTGCGTTTTTGACGCGTTCTTCGGTTGGAGGTTCGACATCCTTAAGTTTGTATTCAAGACCGAGGCTTTCCCATTTGTATATTCCGAGCTTGTGATACGGAAGAACCTCAATTTTTTCCACGTTTTTTAAGGTTTTTATAAACGCTGATAGGTTCGTAAGGTCCTCGTCATTATCGCTTATCGTTGGAACTAATACATGCCGAATCCAAACGGGAACATTTTTGTCTGATAAATATTGTGCAAAATCAAGGATATGCTCATTGCTCAGGCCGGTTAATTCCTTATGCTTCACCGGGTCGATTTCCTTAATATCGAGTAAAATCAAATCGGTGAGTGGGAGCAACTTCTCTAATCGCTCCATGAATTGTGGAGAACGAGTAAAGCAGCCACCAGAACTATCAATCGTGGTGTGTATCCCAAGCTTCTTGCATTCTGTAAAAAGTTCAATTAAAAAATCAAGTTGTAGCAAGGGCTCACCACCACTGACGGTCACACCGCCACCTGATGCCTGGAAAAAAGGAAGATAGGTTTTGATATCATGGATAATCTCTGAAACACTCATTTCCTTTCCCTTATTTAACTTCCAGGTATCAGGGTTATGACAGAACTGGCAACGGAGCAAACACCCCTGAGTAAAAATGACATATCGTAGTCCTGGGCCATCTACAGTCCCACAAGTTTCAATGGAATGAATGCGTCCGTTCATGCTTTTCGTCCTCCTTGTTTCTTACATACTTTCGTGGAATGTACGATTTACAACATCAATTTGTTGTTCTCTTGTTAGTTTGATAAAGTTCACGGCATATCCTGATACACGAATCGTTAATTGTGGATACAGCTCAGGATGTTCCATTGCGTCTAGTAATGTTTCGCGATCAAAGACGTTCACATTTAAGTGGTGTCCTTTTTTCATGGCATATCCATCAAGCAGGCCAGCTAGATTGCTGATTCTCGCTTCTTCCTCTCTTCCTAGTGCTTTTGGAACGATAGAGAAAGTATTAGAGATGCCATCTAAGGCGTATTCATAAGGTAGCTTTGCAACAGAGCTTAAAGATGCAAGTGTACCCTTCGTATCGCGGCCATGAAGTGGGTTTGCACCTGGTGCGAACGGTTCCCCTGCTTTACGGCCATCTGGTGTGTTGCCTGTCTTTTTCCCATAAACGACATTAGATGTAATCGTTAAAATGGATTGAGTGTGAACAGAGTTGCGATAGGTTTTATGCTTTTTAATCTTCGTCATAAAACGTTTTACAAGTTCAACCGCGATGTCATCGACAAGGTCATCATTGTTACCGTATTTCGGGAAGTCTCCCTCAATCTCATAATCTACGACAATTCCATTTTCATCACGAATTGTTTTAACCTTTGCATATTTGATGGCACTTAGTGAATCCGCAACAACGGATAGTCCTGCAATTCCACATGCCATCGTACGTAAAATTTCTTTGTCATGGAGTGCCATTTCCAAACGTTCGTAGCTGTATTTATCATGCATGTAGTGAATGACATTTAATGTGTTAACATAAAGCCCTGCAAGCCATTCAAGCACGACATCATATTTTTGAAGAACCTCCTCATAGTCCAAATACTCAGAAGTAATCGGTGCGTAGTTAGGTCCTACTTGAATTTTCAGCTTTTCATCGATTCCTCCATTGATTGCATATAGTAATGCTTTCGCAAGGTTCGCTCTAGCACCGAAAAACTGCATTTGTTTACCGATAGCCATTGCGGAGACACAGCACGCGATGCCGTAATCATCACCATACGTTTCACGCATGATATCATCGTTTTCATACTGGATAGAGCTTGTTTTGATAGACATTTTCGCACAATACTTTTTATAGTTTTCTGGTAGGTTAACAGACCAAAGAACCGTTAAGTTTGGCTCTGGTGCTGGTCCAAGATTGTCTAATGTATGCAAAAAGCGGAACGAGTTTTTCGTAACTAATGGACGACCATCAAGTGCTACACCTGCTAGTGATTCTGTCACCCAGGTTGGATCGCCACTAAAAAGTTCATTGTAATCTGGTGTTCTCGCAAACTTCACGAGCCGGAGTTTCATTACAAAATGGTCAACAATTTCCTGTGCTTCTTCCTCTGTTAACATTCCGTTTGCTAAATCTCTATCGATATAGATGTCTAGGAATGTAGACACACGTCCCAAGCTCATCGCTGCCCCATTTTGTTCTTTTATAGCCGCTAGATAAGCAAAGTATAGCCATTGAAATGCTTCTTTCGCATTTGTAGCTGGTTCAGATATGTCATAGCCATAGGTGTTTGCTAGTTCCTTCAGTTCCTGAAGAGCACGAATTTGCTCAGAAAGCTCTTCCCGGTCACGAATAATGTCATCAGGCATGGCTCCATTTCCGGTTTCAAGAAGGTCTTTCTTCTTCTCTTCAATGAGTCGGTCAACACCGTATAATGCCACTCTGCGGTAATCGCCTATGATTCTTCCACGACCATATGCATCAGGCAAGCCAGTGATGATCCCCGCTTTTCTCGCAAGTCTCATTTCTGGTGTATATGCATCGAACACACCTTGGTTATGTGTTTTTCGATACTCAGTAAAGATTTTGACAATCTCCTCATCAATTTCAAATCCATAAGATTTTGCAGAATCGACTGCCATTCTAATTCCACCAAACGGTTGAAGAGAGCGTTTAAATGGTTGATCCGTTTGAACACCCACCACTTTTTCTTTTTCTTGATCAAGGTAACCAGGGCCATGTGAAGTAATCGTAGATACAATTTTGGTATCCATATCCAGTACTCCGCCATTTTCGCGCTCCTGTTTTGTCAATTCCATGACCTGTTCCCAAAGAGAGTTGGTTGCTTCAGTTGGCCCCTTTAAAAATGCTTCATCCCCGCTATATGGTGTGAAGTTCTCTAGAATGAAATCTCGTACATCAATTTCCTTTTGCCATTTTCCTTCTTTAAAACCAGTCCATGCTTTCATTATCAATGACCTCCATTACAAGGTTTTTAAATGTGTTTTTGATTAAGTTTTATCTGTGTTTGATTGCTCACTACTGAACAAACTTCTTTACACCTTCATCATACAATGGGTTGAATTGATTGTCATGTGAAATACTTCACAAATTAATAAAGTTACCATTTTAGCCACATTTTCAACAAAAATTGGTCAAAAATGGTGGGACAGGAAACTTGCGACTTTAAAAGAGATTAAGGGCCTCCACATTTCTTGTTACTGGGATAGAGTATCTTATTAATTTGACGGGAGTACTACCATCCTCCTGATATAAGTCATGTACCTCCAACGCTACTGGAGTACCAACAACCTCCTAATTATTGGAAAACAATGACTCTCTAACACATCTGGAGTACCAACAACCCACTAATTTATGGAAACCAATGTCACTCCATTGCTACTGGAGTACCACCATCCTCCTAATTCTTGGAAAACAATGACTCTCTAACACATCTGGAGTACCAACAACCCGCTAATTTATGGAAACCAATGTCACTCCATTGCTTCTGGAGTACCACCATTCTCCTAATTCTTGGAAAACAATGACTCTCTAACACATCTGGAGTACCAACAACCCACTAATTTATGGAAAACAATGTCACTCCATTGCGTCTGGAGTACCACCATTCTCCTAATTCTTGGAAACCGATGACTCTCTAACACATCTGGAGTACCAACAACCCACTAATTTATGGAAACCAATGTCACTCCATTGCTTCTGGAGTACCACCATCCTCCTAATTATTGGAAAACAATGACTCTCTAACACATCTGGAGTACCAACAACCCACTAATTCCTGGAAATACAAAGCCTTCCAACGCCAGTCAGCATCACCATTCTTCTAATTCCAGGAAAATAGCAACCTACCAAACCCTCTCTCCACCAGAATCTCCCCCGACCTTGCCCAATCCAATGCTGGTAAAACAACCAAGTCTGTATTATTATAAAATTAAATCGATTCTGTGATTGGAGGAACACCATGTCAAAGCTAGTTATTACACAAAATATCGAGCAGTCTCATCTCGATCAAATCCAGGCAATCATTCCAAGCTGGGAGATTGTTGCTGGGATAGATTCGACTGTTTGGGTAGATCATTTAAAAGATGCCGAGGTGATCGTCGGTTGGAAAAAGGAGATTGAGGAGCATTGCATTTATTCCGACTCTAAGCTTCGTTGGCTGCAAAGCTGGAGTGCAGGTGTTAACAGCATGCCTCTTACCGAAATGGAGAAGAAACACATTTTGCTCACAAGCGCCATTGGAGTTCATGCCTATCCGATTTCGGAAACCATTTTTGCCTTAATGCTTGGATTGACGAGAAAAATTCATACATATGTTAAAAATCAACAGGAGAAAAAATGGCACCATTCTGATATGAAGCTTGAGATTCATGAAAAAACAATTGGAATCATGGGTGTAGGGCACATCGGCAAAGAAACCGCCAAGATTGCAAAAGCATTTGGAATGACAGTTCTTGGTGTACGCCATTCAGGGCGTGAAGAGGATTTCGTCGATGAAATGTTTACCACAGACCAGTTGTCAGAGGTTCTGCCAAGATGTGATTATGTTGTTGTGACATTACCTTTAACGAATGAAACTCATTCTTTATTTGGAGCAACCGAATTTAAAAAAATGAAGTCTTCTGCATTTTTCATTAATATTGGCCGGGGCGAGATTGTCGTTGAAGATGAGTTGATTGAGGCACTGCGTTCCGGTGAGATCGCTGGAGCTGGGCTGGATGTATTCACGAAAGAACCGCTAGATGGGAACAGCCCACTATGGGATTTTGAAAATGTGATTGTGACGCCACATACAGCTGGTTCAACAGAACATTATACCAAGCGTGTGATTGAAGATATCTTTATCCCCAATCTGAAGAGCTATTCTCAAGGTGGCGTACTTCCGAAGAATGTGGTGGATTATAAAAAAGGATATTAGGGACAGTCGCTCTGCCCCTTGTAAAGATTGATGGGACGCGAAACCCCGTGTCCCGATCAATCCTCGTCCTTCACATCGATATCCTCTGGAATTGGTTCGCTTAGCCATTCTTCATAAAGCTTTTTGTATTTTTCAAGTTGCTCCATCGTCGCATTGAATTGGTCTTTATTCAATAGGTACTGTTCACCATCAAAAAGGGCACGCACCTTTTTTTCTTGAATAAGCTTTTTCACTAATTCTTCTGGAATGGATAAATATTCTGCTGTTTCCTTTACTGTTAAGTACAAACTACTTCATCCTTCTTTACCTTCTGATTTTGTATGCACGTCGTTCTGCGTATTCTGAGCAAGGTATGCATACCTTTATTGTATTCCCTTTATCATCGACATACTTTCGTAAGGGTTTGATTTTCCTACTGCAAATTGCACATTTCGCACCCAAGAAAGAGAACATCGGCACCCTCCTTTGATTTTAACATAGGAGAAAGAGATTAGGGTTACCTGCCACAATTTCAGAGAAAAGGCTACATTTAACTTTTTCCGAGTTTCTCGTTTCCCCGTTTAAAGTTCCCCGTAATTTTAGCTAACAATAACTGTATTTTTATGTTGTCATCTTCTACTTCTTTTATCTTTGTTATAAGTCGTTCAGCTTCCCGGTCCTTTATGATTTTAATTTGCTTTCCTGCATAATAGATCATAACCATTCCTTTTTTCGTAATTTGATAAGTAAATGGTTCTTCGCTTAATCGGTTTCTTTTATCTATTTCGCTCATTCTAGGATCTCCCTAACCATTTTAATACATATGTGTCTTTAACTGCTATCAAAAAAACTAATTAAAATTCATTGGGGGATGAGGTCCCCAATGAATCATTGTTTCACTTATTTCCTGCAACAAACTGATCGACAAAATGCTGTGGATTTAGTTTCTCTCCAGTGGCTCTTTCAATTTTTTCATTCCAATTGTATAACGCACCTGGCTTAAAGAAATCATTCAACAAGAAATTCCCCACTTTTTTTGTGAAGAGATCTGTTGAGATGTTCTTCTCCATATAGCGCTGGAGCTGAGAAGTTGTTAACTCACCAAGCAAATAGTTTTGATAGTACACTGGCACTAACGTAAAATGAATCTTTGCAGCCCAATGCGGATAATCCTGGTTTTCAGGTGGTGTTAAATATTGAATTTCATTTACAAGCTTCCACCATAGACGGTTCAAATCTTGATTTGGATTTTCGTAAAGCTCGCGTTCAAAGAACACAAACGTCATAATCCAACGGCCCGCAATGAGCATTTGACGGCGTAAAGATTTATCAATAAGTGGCTTTAATTCATCCACCTGCTCTTGATCCAATCCCAAAAACTGATGGAGCCATTCCGGATTTTTACCGAAGCGACCATATAACATCGCAATCGCCTCAGTTGTTAATGTATGTGCCGGACTGCGCAATAGGAACGGAAGACTCCGATCGATATATTTAAAATAAACCGCATGCCCGTATTCGTGGAGCATCGTGTTGGACCAATAATCGGACGGCACATTATTACTTAAGACGCGAACATCACCCTTGCGATCAATATCGGTACAAAATGCATGCTGGTTTTTCATCTCTCTTGGATACAAATCGCTTTTTTGCAGCATATCTGTAATATCCATGCCCATTTTAGCAAAGGTTTGTATGGATAATTCCTCAAGATTCTTCCCCTCATAAAACGGATCTAAGTCCAATTCTTTAAGTGGAGGCGCCTCTTGGAAAAATGGATCGGCATAATGCCATGGTCGAAGATCTTCAACCTTTATGCCAAATCGTTCTGCAAGCTCTTCATCCATCTCCTGTTTTACCTGACGGAATGGCTCATCAGAAAGTTCCTTTAGCTTTGTAAATATCGAAAAAATATCATCACGGTCAAGCTCCTGTGATTCGAAGCTCATTTGGTGGAAGTTTTCAAAGCCAAGTGAACGAGCGGCCTCATTGCGTTTTTTCACAAGTGTGAGTAATTTTACTTCAACTTCTTTCGCAATTTGTTTACTTGCATGCCATGCTTGTTCCCTTAGTTCGAGATCCTTGCTTTTGATTAAAATCTGACGGACATCGTTTTCGGACACTTGCTTTCCATTCAATGTTGCACGGAATGTGTTAAACACGCCAACTAATTCCGTTGATAGGTGAACCATTTCCTTCAGTTTGTCTTCCGGAAGTTGGTTTTCAAGCATGTGTGAATATAAGATTTCCAGTTGGCGCTTTTGAACAGAGTCCTCTGTTTGTTCTAGGTATTTTTTTACCTGCTCAAAACGCTCCGCATCCGAAAAATAAACACTATAAGCAGTGTCCGCTTCCGCTGACTTCGCATTCCACTCTTCCTCACCGGTGGTCGCTGCCATCCATGAAGCTTCTGCACCATTAATATGTAATTCACGGATCGCTTTATTTTGTTCCTCTAAAAATTGTTCAATTGACATGGTATTCCCCCTCTGACCCTATAATTCTAGAAAAATCGGCAAAATCCTTTATCCTCTCAATCTTTCAAACCCTAAATATCGCGTTCCTTGAAATGTAAGTTTCCCCATATCGCCTTCAGCAAGCTGACCATATTCACCACCAGAAACCTTAAACTCAGAACGGTCCCCGCTCTCAAACTCAAATGTCACATAGTAACTCGTGGATGATGTGACATGATTGTGGTGATGGGGATCTGTTTGATGGTGGGTATGTCTACTCACATGTGTGCGCTTTATTTTTACAAGTGCAGGTACACTAAGTTTGGGTGAATCTTCATTCTTTTTCAACTGGCTGATTCCTTTTCCCATATTAAAAATAATGAGTCCAATCACAACAATGAACATTATCATTACAAAAATCGGGACAGCATTGAACATTGCATCACCTGGATACATGAACCTTCCCCCTTATTTAAGGAATCTCTATTAAACAAATACGCATTAAATACCAGAAAGTTTCAATGTTCGGAAATTTTTTTCAAAAAAAGAGACGGTTGGGACAATGGACCTGTCCCTCCGTCCCAAAAAAACAGACCTTCGATAGGGCCGGAAATCTGTCCCAAAGAAGGTCTTCGTTTGTTGATTATTCACCTAGGTCGACATTGTGGTAGACCTGGCGTACGTCTTCAAGGTCTTCTAATGCATCGATCATTTTTTCGAATTTTTCTTTTGCATCGTCTGGAAGAGTGACATCGTTTTGCGCAAGCATTGTTAATTCTGCTACTGTAAACTCCGTAATTCCAGCGTTTTTAAAAGCTTCTTGAACTGCGTGGAATTGTTCTGGCTCCGCATAGACAATCACAGCATCTTCTTCTTCAAGAATGTCGCGTACATCTACGTCTGCTTCCATTAACAATTCTAGAACTTCATCAGCCGTTTTTCCTTCGATACCGAAAACAGCAGTTGCATCAAACATATAAGCTACTGAACCACTGACACCCATGTTTCCGCCATTTTTACCAAAAGCGGCACGTACATCTGAAGCTGTACGGTTAACGTTATTTGTTAAAGCATCGACAATCACCATCGATCCATTTGGTCCAAAGCCTTCATAGCGTAGTTCATCGTAAGTTTCCTCTGCACCACCCTTTGCTTTTTCAATGGCGCGGTCAATGATGTGTTTTGGTACACTGTAAGTTTTCGCACGCTCAAGAACGACTTTTAAATGTTGGTTTGACTCAGGATCAGGCTCACCTTGTTTTGCTGCTACATAGATTTCACGTCCAAATTTTGCATAGATTCTACTTGTATTCGCATCTTTGGAAGCTTTTTTTTCCTTAATATTGTTCCATTTACGTCCCATCTTGAACACTCGCTTTCAACTATTGAATCTTATCTTATTATAATGTAAGTGTTGATTACTACCAAATGCTACCGTTCCACAACTTACATTTTGAACAAAATATATTATACTCCAACATTTAGCGCTTTTCGAGAAAAAATTTGAAGAAAATGTAACCAAAAAAACGCCTAGACATGGGTGCCTAAGCGTTTTGACTATTCTTTTAAGCTAAAGTTAGTTGCCAGGAAACCCCGAAACGATCGTTAATCCAGCCAAATTTTTTACTGAAACCATAATTACCTAAAGGCATGAGTTCTCCTCCGCCTTCTTTCAGCTTTTGATAAAGTGTATCGATTTCTTCTTCCGTACTGCACGTTAGATAAATCGAAAATGAAGGAGTGAACGTAAACTGATGCTTGATATTACTATCAATGCACATAAACTCTTGCCCTTTTAACGTAAAAGTGGCATGCATAACTGTTCCTTCATCGCCAGGTCCATTTGCTCCATACCGTACAATGTTTGTAATCTCAGAATCCTTAATGAGTGATGTATAAAAATTCATCGCTTCCTCTGCATTGCCATCCTGAAACATTAAAAATGGTGTTACTTTTTCCATAATCATATTCTCCTTTTTTCTTTTTCATTTTTAGTATATCCCTACTGAGCTTTATCAAAATCTCTCGGTACGTTAAAATGGTGTTCTTGTATACTTTTACTATTTACAAACAATATACCTACTAATACTAGCAAAATTCCAGCTAACGATACCATACTTAAGCTTTCATCTAAAAATATGTAACCAGAAATGACTCCCACGATGGGTACAATTAATAAAGAAGTCGACGCTTTGCTTGCTTCTGTATGCCTTAAAATATGATTCCACATCACAAATGCTAAGGCAGAGGCAGCAACTCCTGAAAACAAGATATAAACTACAGGCATGAATCCCCAATGTGACTCACCCGTTTCAAATAAAAGAGTATATACCAATAACCCCACTGCTCCGATCGTCATCTGCCAAGTAGTAAATTGAATGGTATCACAATGCTTTAATTTCAGTTTAAATAGCAAACTAGCAATTGCCCAAGATATAGCGGAGCTTACAGCTAGTAACACCGTCCACATAGATCCTCCAAAATGGATATTCATCGCAAGAAATAAACCCGCAATACCTACCACAATTCCGAACGTCTTTCTAACTGTTAGCCTTTCACCAGGTATCCACCAATGTGCCATGATCGATAGAAAAAGCGGCATACTGTATGTAAGTACAGAGGTAAGTCCTGCACTAATATGGTTAAGTGAAATTTGAATCGCAATGTTAAAATAGGTGGTTTGAAGGATTCCACATAGAATGAACCACTTAAGATCTGACTTATTAGGTAGTGGTATTCGTTTTATAAAGCACAGAGCTAGGAGCACAATGGATCCTGTTAAAAACCGCCATGCAGCAAATTCTCCGGGAGGAAAAACACCGTTCCCCATTTTCACGACAACAAAATTAAATCCCCAAATCAGACATAAGATGACCATAGACATGTACATAAGGAAGTTTCCCCTCCTTTCCATTTAGCTCCAAAAAGAGCAATCAAGTAGGATTTATTCTTCCATTTTAAAATACTCGAGCTCTTCTTCTTCGATTTCTCCCACATGCTGCAAATCCACACTGCCGCTCCATGAAGCCCCACCAACCATGGTAGCACGGGAGTCTTGCCTTGTATTTTCTTTGTTATACGGAATCCAGCCGAAATACACGTCCTGAATGACAGGAAACATGTTTTGAAAAATGGTATCTGGTTGTTTCGCTTCTTCCACTTTGATTGAAGCCTCTATCACGCTCTGCCATTCTTTCGGAAAATCCATTATCCCGTACGGTTTTTCTTCAAAATCTAGGATGGTCTTCATTTGAAGCCCTGGGTAATAATTATCAATTCCTTCTGTAATATGATAATTGCGATCCCGTAGCAGATAAAATTCTCCATAACTTATTTGATCACTCGGGTGAATATTCCAAAATACCTTATAGGAACTCGGATCCGTACTCTTTAACTTGATAACCCTAGGACCGCCTACGGTACTATCCATTTCCTTATTCCATTTATGATTTTTCCACAGCCAAAGACTCATACCATATTCGTTTTCATTTGTAACAATCGGTACAAAAACACGCCGTTCATCTATCTCAATAACATCCAGGACCTCATTTACTTCAGAATACCGTTTAAAAGTATCAGTTTTAGTGAAGGTAGTAGGCTTAGCCAAGTAAAAATAATAAATCAAGAACAGTAGAACAATTAAACCTATTAGTCCTATTATCATTTTTCGCTTCATTTATTTTTCACCCCTTTTAAAAAGACGACATCGGAGCGAAAATAATATTGTTTTTTAGGAGTTGATATTAATAGACCTTTTCCATCTTCTTCAATAAAAATCGCTGTAGGTATATTGCTTCCCCATCTTCCTTGTACTCCAATCACTTGGTATGGAAATCGTTCTTTTCTTGTATTTGGTTCTCCATACATATATGTTTCCTCATACCACTGATCACTAAAAAATTCCGTTTGTTTCATGGTAGACAGTTGTTTCATTAATACACCTTTTTGCAATGCAACATCCTTTGCAGCTGGGTGGGTATTGATAATTTCCGCACTTTCCACATTGGAAATATAGGTTTCTATATTGCTTGGAGGATATATCACATGCTGTAGGCCCACCGAAGCCAAGGTCAATATGACAAAGAGAAAGTTTGTAAGAAAACCAAGCCACGCATAGTGGCGATACCTCTCCCAACGCCCCTCTTTTGATCTCAGGATAAAATAAAGAATCCATGCACCTAACGGTAAAAGTGGTATCTTCATAAACGTTTCAAATAGGTTCATATTAAAAGAAAATGTAAAAAGTCCAATAAACAAAACAAGAATGATCTTCCATAGTTTTGGATTCTCTTCTTGTTTTTTATAAATTCTATATGTAAAAAAAATAATCGTACCCCACCCAATAAGTAACGTCATCATGGATAGAAGGCTTACATCAAAATCAAACCGAAATGTAATAAGAATCACCCCTTTTTCTTTACCTTACTATATATTCGTATTGACGTGCCTGATTCCTTTTTTTAAGCACATAAAAAGTGCAAAACCGTATAGGCTCTGCACTTGCTTGATTTGATATACAACTTCTATTTCCTTACTCTGCAGAATTTTCTTCTGTCCATACTTGCTGGAGGGCACCAAGGAAGGTGGAAGTTGGCTGAGCACCGGAGATCGCGTATTTTTGATTAATAACGAAAAACGGAACACCGGTAACACCAATTTGTTGCGCAAGCGATTCGTCAATGCGTACATCATTCGCAAATTTCTTCTCGTCCTTTAACACGTCAAGTGTAGCTTGGCGATCTAAACCTACAGACTCTGCAAGATCAGCTAGTACCTCATGGTCACTAATGAGTTTTCCTTCTTCGAAATAAGAGTGAAGGAGAATCTCAGTCATTTCTTTTTCTTTCCCTTCAGTTGCCGCAAATTTTGCAAGGCGATGAGCATCAAATGTATTAGTGTGTTTCATTGTATCAAAATTATAGTTTAGCCCGACACCAGCCGCTTGCTCCCCAACATTTTCGTTCATTTGCTTTGCCTGTTCAACGCTAGTTCCGTATTTTGAAGCAAGCAATTCATGGATGCTTTGTCCTGAATATGGCTTTGCGTTTGGATCTAATTCAAAGCTTTTGAATTCTACTTCAACTTGTTCGCGATGTGGAAATTGTTCAAGCGCTTGTTCTAAGCGACGCTTTCCTACATAACAGAATGGACATACAAAATCCGACCATACCTCAATTTTCATTTTGACACCTCATTTAGGTTATTTTTCACTATGGTAACATATACATTTTGTAAAAGCTCATTGGACGACTTCGGTATAAATTTCCCACTTTTGAAAGCCAACATACATAAGAATGCCGTAATGGTACATGGTTGGGTTGATTGGGGTTGAGCGTGTAGTGCAAGGTCATTGTTGGGAGACATGCCTGGGGGATTTTTGTTACAGCTTGTACCGCTAGACCACTTTTGCGGCACTTGCTCGGGGAACATTTTCTACAGCTTGTACCGCTAGACCCACGTTGCGGCACGTGCTCGGGGAACATTTGCTACAGCTTGTACCGCTAGACCCACGTTGCGGCACGTGCTCGGGGAACATTTGCTACAGCTTGTACCGCTAGACCTTTCTTGTGGCACATCCTTGGGGGATTTTTGGTACAGCATGTACCGCTAGACCATTCTTGCGGCACATGCTCGGGGAACATTCGCTTCAGCTTGTACCACTAGACCACCCTTGCGTAACATGCTCGGGGAACATTTGCTACAGCTTGTATCGCTAGACCCACGTTGCGGCACATGCTCGGGGAACATTTGCTACAGCATGTACCGCTAGACCACTTTTGCGGCACATGCTCGGGGAACATTTGCTACAGCTTGTACCGCTAGACCCACGTTGCGGCACATGCTTGGGGAATTTTTGCTTCAGCTTGTACCACTAGACCACCCTTGCGTAACATGCTTGGATAATATCAAGCTTCAGCTTGTACCCGTTAAACCACCTATGCGGCACAAACTTGATTAAAATGATTCCGTGCATGTATCTCAAGAACTCTTAACCACCCACATACCCCGGCAAAAATACAACTTTTGAACATTTAGTGAAAAGTATTTGACAATTTTGTGAACAAAGTGAATAATTTATAGTAGGAGGATGAGGAAAAATGAAAACTACTATGCTTGAGGCTGTTAAGTATTTTGGGGGAACAGTGCTTATTGCCGGTATCATTATTTTTTGTCTAGGATTTTTCGGAAGCGGTTCCAGCGTATTAACGCCGATTGGAATCGGAACAGTTATGGGAGCCATTTTTGTCTTTTTAATGGGGCTATTTTTAATCGCATCTGAAGAAATGTTACTGAAGGCACAGGGGACAAAACAAGACTAAATCATTCATTCATTAACTATAGACCTAGCCGTTCATAATCGGCTAGGCTTTTGTTTGCACAAAAAAAGAGTGCCCGTAAAGGACACCCTCGATCTATTACATATCCCAAACCAATAGGAATAGTGTACCGAAAATTGTAACGATGGCGATAAAAATCATGAAATACACATTTGCGTAAATAGCCCAACGATCTTTTGTTTCACCCGCATGCATGAATACAACGAGTTGTACCAATGCTTGCACAAATGCTGTAACGATTAATATTGTTATACCTACCGTAAAGGATAGGTCAAGGAAGTACACGGAAAGAGCAATAACTGTAAGTAGCAATGAAAAGACAAAGCCATTTATTTGTTTCGCTGGAAAAAGTTCTTTCATATTACATCATTCCTTTCAAATAGATGAAGCTGAAGATGAAAATCCAGACTACATCTAAGAAGTGCCAATACAATGAAAAGATGAATGATTTACCAGCAGTTTCTGCAGTTAACCCTCTTTTTCTGATTTGGAGAAGGATCATCACTCCCCAAAATAATCCAAATGTTACGTGAAGTCCGTGTGTTCCTAAAGTTGTTAACAACATCGCAGTAAATGCGCTTGTTTGAAGACCTGCGCCAACATGGACATAGTGTACAAACTCGTAAATTTCAACACCTAGGAAGGTTAAGCCTAGAAGTAATGTGACCGCAAAGAAGCCCATCATTGCCTTCACTCTGCCAATGCGCATTGCATGAACTGCAAGACCGATTGTAAAACTACTCGTTAAAAGTAATAAGGTTTCGATTAAAACAGGTGTGATTTCAAAAATCTCTGCGCCTGACGGACCGCTTCCGATGCGGTTCTCTAATGTAAAATACGATGTAAACAATGTTGCGAAAAGCATAATTTCAGCACCAAGGAAAACCCAGAAGCCAAAAATATTTAATTCGTTTTGGTGCGTACTATATTCAAGAGGTTGCGAGTGTCCTAGTTTCATAGTTTAGCACCTCCAAGTTTTTCTTCTGTTTCTTTTATTTTTTCAACTGGAATGTAATGTCCAGGGTCCTTTTCAAATGAACGGTATGCCATACAAACAAAGATTCCAATTGTTGAAGCAATCAACAGTGGCCAAATCGCAAATACGAATGAGAAGCCCCATACAAAGAAAATGCTACACATGATGAACGGAAGTCCACTATTGTTTGGCATATGAATTTTTTCAATTTCACCTGGGAATAACTTGTGCTTTTTCTTTTTGTCATCCCAGAAGGGTTCACTAGAGTTCACGCTTGGTGTTAATGCAAAGTTATACTCAGGAACTGGAGTATGTGTTGCCCACTCTAAAGTACGTGCATCCCATGGATCACTACCAATATTTCTTGGTGAGTAACGGATACTGTAATACACGTTATATACAATCAGAACAAATCCGATTGCCATAATACCCGCACCGATGAACGAAATCATATTCAATGGACCAAAACCAGTTGACTCAGAGTATGTGTACATACGACGAGCCTGACCGTCTAATCCAGTGATGTACATCGGGAAGAATGCTAATACAAATCCGATTGCAAGTGACCAGAACGTCCATTTTCCGATTCGTTCATTAAGCATAAATCCAAACATTTTTGGCCAGTAATACGTGAGTGCTGCAAGCATCGCAAACACAACACCTGGAATAATCGTGTTATGGAAGTGTGCTACAAGGAACATCGTGTTGTGGTACTGGTAATCGGCTGCTGACATCGCAAGCATAACCCCAGTTACCCCACCAATTGTGAATAACGGAATAAATCCAATGGAGTAAAGCATGGGAACGGTAAAACGGATTTTACCTTTCCATAATGTAAACAACCAGTTAAAGATTTTCACACCTGTTGGAACAGCAATCATCATCGTTGTAATTGAGAAGAAGCTGTTTGATGCAGCCCCCTGCCCCATTGTAAAGAAGTGATGCGCCCAAACTAGACATGAAAGTACTGAGATGATGACCATAGAACCAACCATTGATTTATAGCCATATAGGTTTCTTCCTGAGAAGGTTGAAATGATCTCACTGTAAATACCAAACGCTGGTAGGATCAAGATATAAACCTCAGGATGTCCCCAAACCCAGAATAGGTTGGCCCATAGCATATCCATTCCACCGTTCGTGCTAGCAAAGAAATGTGTACCGAAAAGTCGGTCCATTGTTCCCATCGCTAATGCAACTGTTAAAACTGGGAATACTGTTACGATAATTAAGTTCGCAATAAGAGTTGACCAAGTGAACATTGGCATTTTCATCAATGTCATGCCAGGTGCTCTCATTTTTAAAATGGTCGTTATCATATTAATACCTGTCATTAAGGTACCAAGACCCGATATCTGCAAGGCAATCATATAATAGTTCGTACCCACTGATTCACTAAAATCATTTCCTGCAAGTGGGAAGTATGAAGTCCAACCTGCATCAGGTGACCCCCCAATTACGAAAGAAATGTTAAATAGCATTGCCCCCATAAAGAAGAGCCAGAAGCTGATTGCGTTTAGTCGCGGGAATGCCACATCACGGGCTCCAATTTGTAATGGTACAACATAGTTCATGAATCCCATGATAAACGGCATCGCCATGAACATGATCATGATTACACCATGCGTTGTAAAAATTTCATTATAGTGCTGTGCGTCTAACAGCTTGGCTTCCGGTGTTGCTAGCTGCGCACGTAACATAACAGCATCTACCCCACCACGGAAAAGCATGAGTAAGGCGGAAATTAAATACATAATTCCAATTCGTTTATGGTCAACGGTTGTTAACCATTCGCGCCAGAGATAGCCCCATTTTTTAAAATAGGATAAACCGGCGACAATTCCGATTACGGTAAGTCCAATTGCGACCATCGCAGCATAGATGGCGGGACTAGGATGTGGTATGGCAAAACGTTCAAAGAATTCCATCCGTTGTTACTCCTTTCAAGTGAAGTGAATTCGGCGATCAAGATTTATTGGTTTGAAATGTTCAAAAACATTCATTATGAATAGTTCGTTTTTATCTTCGAGACATAGTATTAAGGACCATATTTATTTTTAACCTCGTGATTTGTCTGTGAGAAGCTCTGTCGAAGACATTTTCCTGCTTTACACTGTTTGTTTTGTCCTTGATACGTGGTATCGGGGACATTTTCCTGCTATACACTGTTTGTTTTGTCCTCGAGAAACGGTGTCAGAGACATTTCGAAGATCTCAACCTCTACTTTTGTCCTCGAGACACTGTATCAGAGACATTTTCCTGCTTCAAACGGTCTGTTTTGTCCTTGATACGTGGTATCAGAGACATTTTCCGGCATCACACCGTTTGTTTTGTCCTCGAGAAACGGTGTCAGAGACATTTCGAAGATCTCAACCTCTACTTTTGTCCTCGAGACACTGTGTCAGAGACATTTTCCTGCTTCAAACGGTCTGTTTTGTCCTTGATACGTGGTATCGGAGACATTTTCTTGCTATACACTGTTTGTTTTGTCCTCGAGAAACGGTATCAGAGACATTTCGAAGATCTCAACCACAACTTTTGTCCTCGAGACACTGTGTCAGAGACATTTTCCGGCATCACACCATTTGTTTTGTCCTTGATACGTGGTATCAGAGACATTTTCCTGCTTTACACTGTTTGTTTTGTCCTCGAGAAACGGTCTCAGAGACATTTCGAAGATCTCAACCTCTACTTTTGTCCTCGAGACACTGTATCAGAGACATTTTCCTGCTTCAAACGGTCTGTTTTGTCCTTGATACGTGGTATCAGAGACATTTTCCTGCTTTACACTGTTTGTTTTGTCCTCGAGAAACGGTCTCAGAGACAATTCAATGTCTTACTCTGTAACGTTTGTCCGTGAGGAGCAGCAATCCTAAATATTAATGCCCATCATGCTCTGATTGAGTTTCGTGCTCGTCATGACCTTCCTCGTGACCTTCTTCAGAATCTGCTGAGCCATGATCATGTTCTGGTGGTGGCGCAAATTCTAGGTGAGTTCCGGTAAACGTCATTTGACCAAGATGCCCAGGTTCTAACAACTCATCAAATTTTTCTTCTGTAAGAGGCTTTGCTGTTTCTTTAACCTCGTCTACCCAATCTTCAAAGTCTTTTTCAGGAACAGCCTTTACACTAAATGTGTTTTCTGCAAATCCTTTACCACTGAAGTTTGCGTTACGTCCCATTAATTCACCCTGCTCATCTGCAGCTAGATGCAATGTCGTAATCATGTCGGCCATGGCGTACTTTTGTCCGCCAAGCTGTGGGATCCAGAAGCTTGTAATGGGTCCGTAAGAATAAAGTCTGAATTCAAGTGGTCGGTCTGTTGGAACATATAAGTAATTGACTGTTTCAATCTCCTCTTCCGGGTAGCTGAAATGCCATTTCCAGTTTGAGGATGATGCATAAATCACCAATGGTTCTTGGTCTTCGTAACCTTTTGGTGCAGACTCGACAATGTAGTTACTTTGTACAGAAACAACTGAAAGATAACCAACGATTAAAATTGGAATACCGATACAAATGGCTTCAACCCAAGGATTCCCTTCAATATGTGGCGGTTCGTAATCCTCTGGCATTTTTGAAGCTCGATATTTAACAAGCATATAAATTAGCAATGCGAAAACAACTATGACTACTACAGCCATGATTCCAATTGAGAGTAGGATATCTTGGGCTTGCCTCTCAGCTTGTGGACCCTTTGGATCAAGGACTGCTAATGGTTCACAGCCTGTTAGCACTGTGGCAATAGTAATAACCATTAATAAGAAAAACCATTTGATTTTCATAAAAGTACTCCTTTCCGAATGGATGCTCTTACTTCACAACTATGAATGTTATACAGAATTTGTGTACAACTTCACAAAGTTGTCAAAATTTTTTTAGCTACTTGTTTTTTTCGTAATATATTAAAAAACTGCAGCTAAAAAGTTTATTTTTCTAAAATAATTTCTTTAGATTTTTTCCACTGTGTAAATGATGATAACATCAAAACTTTGAAAAGTTGTTACAGAATCAAGAAGGAAGTTTTTGGAAAACAAAAATCCCTTTAACATAAGTGCTCCAAACCTTGATGTGATGCTTATCACAGGTGTTTTTCCGAATTTGAACATTTTGTTACAATCTCAAACGAAAAAAAATTTCCCTATTATTAATGGAATTTCAAATATCCAACCATACTATAAAAAATGATGTTCGTAAGGGTGGTGGGGACACTGAAATTATTGTGGACTATGATGCTTTTCTTTTCTGTTCAGCAATTCCAACCTCAGGATCATGTATACATAACCTATAAAGGAAATCCGATTGCGACCGTGAATCGTGCTGAATATTCTCTTCCATTGCTCGGTGTTCCTACATTGGACACCAAAAAATTCACAGATTTTCTAACTTATTTAGATGAGCAAGTCTACGAGGAACCGAAGGACGCAAAGATTGGTAAATCAGGAGATATCGTCAAGGAACATGTAGGCGTGAAATTAAATAAGGATAAATTCACAAAGTTGTTTTACTCTAGTTTTTTTGGAAAAAAGGATTTTATTGAGGTTCCGATTGAACGAATTTATCCACGTGTAGATAGTGAACTTTTATCAACCATTCGGGTAAAAAAAATCGGACAATATGTCACGCATTTTAATTCTTCTAATAAAGAACGTGCCACAAATATTGCTCTTTCCGCCGCGGCCATTGATAGTTATGTGCTATTTCAAAATGAAACCTTCTCTTTTAATAAGGTTGTTGGCAAGCGAACTGCTGCACGAGGGTATCAGCCTGCGCCAGAAATCATTAGAGGTGAATTAATTGAAGGAATCGGTGGTGGGATTTGTCAAACCTCCTCGACCCTTTTCAATGCCGTCGACCTTGCCGGGGTTGAGATCGTTAAGCGCTATTCCCACAGCAAACGTGTTGGCTATGTACCACCAGGACGCGATGCAACGGTGAGTTGGTACGGACCTGATTTTCTTTTTAAAAATACATACAATCAACCGATTTTAATACGAGCAAGGGTTAATGGCGGAACGATTATCGTTTCTATATATTCATCGGAGGACATCAATTATACGCCACGAAAGATTAAACCGAAAAAGGAAAAGAGAGACCACTCATAAACTACTTTGGTCTCTCGATTTCAAAAATATTTCCTATTTTCGCATAGTAATTGCCTGCCAAACGGCTTACTGCTCCTAGTTTTACTTGGTCAATTCGGCCGTTGCTATACAGTTCCTCATCGACATGAAACTGGACCACTTTTCCGATGAGTAAATCACAACCAGGCTGTTCCTTACCTCCTAATTCGATTGCCTGCTCTAACACACATTCCATTCGGATTTTGGCTTCCTTTATCCCCGGTACACTAATAGTGGTACTTTCGACCGGAGTAAGTTGGGCCAGCTCAATTTCACTTTCATCTGGCGAAAGACTCGCTGCCGTCAGATTGATTTTTTCCACATTACTCTCATCCACGATATGAACGACAAACTCTTTTCCTTCAATACTATTTCGAGCTGTATCCTTCATCACTCCCTCTTTCCGTTGAATCGATAAGGAAATGAGGGGTGGATTGGAAGATACTATATTAAAATAACTAAAAGGCGCACCGTTTAGCGTACCTGTCTTCGATAACGATGTTACAAAGGCAATGGGTCTAGGGATAATGCTGCCAATTAACAGTTTATAATTATCCCTTTCTGAACTCATACTTGGATCAATTGAAATCATTTTTAATCTCCTTTTAATCCAGATTTCTTACTTCAAATGGTAACAGGACATTTTCTATTTTCTGACGATGTGGTTCATATTGTGGCGGCAGTTTCAGTTCTGAACCCATTTTCTCATATTCCTCATCGATTCCAAATCCCGGAGGATCTGTCGCAATTTCAAATAAAATTTCACCATGCTCTCTAAAATAAATGGCATTAAAATAATTTCGGTCGCGCACTTGTGTCACTCCATATCCATGATCGGCAATGTATTGTTGCCACTGCAATTGCTCCTCATCATCCTTCGCACGCCATGCAATGTGATGGACGGTTCCAACACCCATTTTACCTTTTTCACCAGGCGTTCGTTTGACATCAATCACATTCCCAATGTCACCTTCAGCTTTAAAACGAAGAAAATCTCCTTCCTCACCAATGCGCTCTAGTCCCATTACTGATAGAAGTTTTTCTGTTTGTTCGGGCTGTGAGGAAAATAAAACTGCACCACCAAAGCCCTTTATTGCAACATTAGAGGTCACATCTCCAAATTCCCACTTACTGTTTGCTCCTTCTTCTCGTTCTACCAGTTCAAGGTGCAGACCGTGGACATCATTAAATTGGAGATACTGTTCTCCGAAACGCTCTGTTTTTTTATACGTGAGATTAAACTTGGTTAACCTTGATTCCCAAAAAGGAAGTGCTCCCTTTGGAACTACGTAGGTTGTCACTCCCACTTGGCCATCGCCTATTTTTCCTTGATACGCATCTGCCCATGGGAAAAAGGTAATAATGCTTCCTGGATTGCCGACGTCATCTCCAAAATAAAAGTGATACGTACCTGGGTCATCAAAATTGACTGTTTTTTTCACTAGACGCAGTCCTAAAACACCAGCATAGAAATCGACATTCTCTTGGGGATGTCCAACGATGGCAGTAATATGATGTATGCCTGCTGTTTTCATAGTATCAGTCTCCTTTTATCATTCGTTCATTTAGTTTCCAACAAGTAGGTCGGAATATTCATTCTAGAAATTATCTTTAATTAAGTTATCTTGAATTCGAGATAATAATAAATCATTTTTTTGAGATTGTCAATTTTATATCGGTTAAACCCATATTAAAAGCCTTCCGGTTTGTCCAGAAGGCCAGTATCTTTTATTTGGTTTACGAAGCGATTAGTTTTTCAGCAAATTGCCTGCCGAATTCTTTACATATCCGTTCATCTTTTTCGTTTGGAGTGAGTTCGACTTTTAATGGATCTGCGATAACGTCAGCTCCCCGCTCTTTTAGCTTTTCCATAAGTAGATCGACAGCACCGCCATAATTCGAGTATAGAGTACTTCCCGAACCAAACACTGCACTCTTTTTAAAATGAAAATCAAGATGATCCATTTCTTCATAAAAGTCTAGTAATTCATCAGGGAGCTCTCCCTCTCCCCACGTATAGCTGCCAATAATGATCCCATCATACTTAACCATTTCTTCAGGGTCTATTTCAAAGCATTCTTTTACGTCCAATTGGATCCCTTTTTCCTGCACACCTTCTGCAATATAAGTTGCCATTAATTCTGTATTACCTGACATGCTTGCATATACGAGAATGGCATTGGTCAACGTTCTCACCTTTTCTTTAGTTGTTCACTTTCTTCTTTAGCTCTTCTAGTTGTTTGATGATGATTTTTCTTTGTCCTTTTAACTCTATTAAGCCTTGGTTTTGAAATGCTGAAAGCCTTCGACTGAGAGTCTCCTGTGAGGTTCCGAGATAGGATGCGAGGTCTCCTTTGCGAATCGGCAGTTCAATCGTCATCGTTGCTTCTTCCTGCCCTTCAATAAGCTCGACTAAGTAGCCTGCCACACGCTTTTCCACATCCTGCGAATTTAGTTTTTCAATGAGTGTTTCCGTTTCATGGAGACGACTCGTAAACTCCTCTAAGATTTTTAATGAAATGGTTGGATAACGTAGGAGTAATTGATGAATGTCCCGTTGCTGGATGGTGCAAACCTCCGTATCTTCCATTGCCTCTGCAAAGCTTGTCGTAATTGTTTTTGAAAAAAGGGATAGCTCACCAATGAAATCACCTTCTTCAACAAATCGGATAATTTGTTCTTTTCCGTTTTCCGTAATTCGGTACATTTTTACCAGGCCATTGTGGACAATAAAAAGTTGTTCGGAGAGTCCATCTGAATGGAATAAAAGCTCACCTTTCTTGAAATGTTTGCTTCTTGCAACTTGTGAAATTTCAGCCATTTCGTTTCCAGTCAAATGGTTGAAAATCGGTACTCTCGAAATACATGATTTTTTCATTTGATCATTGTGATTACAAGAATGACAGGTCATTAATCTCTCTCCTTTAGTTATCGTTCAGTACACCTACTGTTTCCTTCTTTAAACATACCAGATACTAGGAGAAACTACCTTGTTAAAACACCTATGATTCCTAAAGTTGTCACCATTGCTTCCTCAAACAGTTTTGCTCCAATTTGTTTACAACTTTATTGTACGTGTAACTAGAAAGAGAAACTTTGACGTGGGTCAAAATTGGGGAATAATTAAGATTTTGAGGAAAAATAAGAAGAGGAGGTTGGCCCTCCCCTTAGTTTTGACGCGTATTTTTCGAATAGCCATCACGCGAACGGTATTGCTGTGGTGCTCTCGCTGGGTATCGCAATGGAAAGCTGAACATATGAACGAGCTTTGTAAATGGAATCGATGCAAATAACAAGAACGACAAGATGACGTGAATTTTAAACAGAGTGGGAACATTGAGCATTAATTCAGGCTGTGGATTTAATGTGAATAAGCTACGGAACCACGGCCCAATTGAAACTCGATACTCATATGCCGCAACGGTTGTGTTATACACCAATGTCATGTACGTCCCCAAACCCGCAATAATAAGCAGCAGAATGATTGTAAAATAACTGCCTGCTGACGTATGTACATGAACGCGCTCAATGACAAATTTTCGAATCAAAAATAGAACTAATCCAAGCACTACCATAAGCCCGGCAACGCCTCCTCCGGCTATGGCAAATAGATGATATGTATGGTCGTCGATTCCGATTGCATTGTAAAACTCAAGAGGAATCAGCATCCCCATTACATGACCAATAAAGGCGAAAATAATCCCATAGTGAAAAATCACAGATGCGTAGCGCAGCCACTTTTTCTCAAAGATTTCTGTAGATGGTGCCGTCCAGCTTTTGCCTCGGAACACAAACCGATAAAATGACCCTACAACAAGGATTGCTGCGCATAAATAAGGATATGCTGTCCACCAGAAATGTAATTCCATTCAATGACCTCCTTTCGAATTCATGAAGCAAAGAGTAAACTTATCCACATAAGAACGTTTGTTTTCCACAACCTGTGGATCCTTTTGTGGATAGTGTTGAAAGATCACCCATTTTCTTTTTCCACAATATCCACGTTATCCACATAAAAGCATTCTTTTTATCCACATTGTCCACATTATCCACAGAGTTATGAACATCATTGATAAAACATCGGATATGGTAATTCTTCTAAATCTGCCTTCTCACGCTGATTTTCTAACAATGTAATTTCTTCGGCTTCTGGTGCTTCAAAGACAAACATCATTAATAGGTCGATAATCTTGTGGTATGGATTCGAATCCAAAAGATTCTTATGAATTCGATCAACGGCGAAGGCTAAGCGGCGGTATAACCGTTCAAAGTTTTCTCCCTCTGGTGCATGTGCTAAAAGTTCAAACAGCATCGGGATATAATCCACAATTTCCTTACCGTGATATTCAAATCCACCTTCGACGATTAATTTTTGTAGCTTAATTAAAGCTGCTCCTCGTTTTCGGCTATCCCCTAACTCATGGGCAGTTAAATATAATCCTGTTTTATCCTTATAATCGAAGGTCTCTACATAGTGTTCCTGTAATTCAAGTAATGGCATCTTAAAGAGAGGCGCAATTCTTTCTAAGATTTCATTTCCCATTTTTACAGAACCCACTTCTTCATTCACATAATCCTCGAAATCCGGGTACCCTTCTAAAAGGGTTCGATCCGGATAATCAAGAATACGGGACATGATCATTAATATCGCTTTTGCTTCATTGGTCATTGATTTCCACTTCTTTCAAATGGATATGTCACCATTCCTTCTGGAGGGGCTAAATCCTCAATACTACATGCGCCTTGCTTATAATGGAGGTCTTCATCCATTTCTCGGCGAGCGGTCGGAATCACAAAGCGCTCATTGTATTTAGCAACTCCTAATAAGCGCTGCATCTCTTCAAGCTCTTCTGGTGTCGTTTTTGCTTCCTTTATAAGCTTGTTCATTGACTCACCATCAATTCCTCCAACTGTTTTTGCCCGCATGTGAACACGCATCGCGGCCATTTTAAGGAGGACACGGCGAATAACATTCGTATCATCTGCCGATAAAATGGAGGCCAAATACTCCATCGGGATTCTCATGTCATCAACAGCTGGAATATAGCCATCTGCACTTAAAGACTGCTCGTTCGTGATATGGTTCATGATTGGACTAAGTGGAGGCACATACCACACCATTGGCATGGTGCGATATTCAGGGTGCAATGGCAATGCAATCTTCCACTTCATCGCCATTTTATACACAGGTGACTCCTGCGCACTCTTAATCCAACTTTGATTAATTCCTTGCTGTTCTGCTTTTTCAATCACTTCTGGATCAAATGGGTCTAAAAAGACGGAGAGCTGTGATTCATATAAGTCCTTCGGGTCTTCAACAGAAGCTGCTTCCTTCACACGGTCAGCATCATATAAAACAACCCCGATATAGCGGATTCGACCTACACATGTTTCGGAACAAATGGTTGGAAGACCCGCTTCTGTACGTGGATAACAGAAATTACATTTCTCCGCTTTATGCGTGTTCCAGTTATAGTACACCTTGTGGTATGGACATCCATTCATGCAAAAACGCCAGCCACGGCACGCATCCTGGTCAACCAGAACAATTCCATCCTCATCCCTTTTGTAAAGTGCACCTGACGGACAGGATGCAACACAGGATGGATTTAAGCAATGCTCACAAATTCGTGGTAGATACATCATGAATGTTTTTTCATACTCCATCGCAATATGCTCTTGAAGCTTTTGCACATTAGGGTCCATTGGGACAACTTCACTACCACCTGCAAGGTCATCGTCCCAGTTCGGTCCCCATTCCGGCTTATCCATATATTTTCCAGTAATCATTGACTTTGGACGTGCCACAGGGATGTTTTCCCCTTTTTCAGCCCAATGAAGATGTTCAAAATCATATGTCCATGGCTCATAAAAATCATCAAGCTCTGCCATATTTGGATTGTAAAAAATGTTTGCCAATTTGGAAATTGGACCACCAGCTCGGAGGTGTAGCTTTCCATTTCGTAATGTCCAGCCACCCTTAAAGCGATCCGTGTTTTCCCATTCTTTCGGGTACCCTGGTCCTGGACGGGTTTCAACGTTATTGAACCAGACGTACTCCATACCTGGTCGATTGGTCCATACATTTTTACATGTGACAGAACAAGTATGACAGCCAATACACTTGTCGAGGTGCATCACCATTGCCACTTGTGCCTTAATCCTCAAGCCAGTCGACCTCCTTTAATGGGCGAACAATTGTCAACGTATCTCTCTGGCTACCTGTTGGTCCATAATAATTGAAGCCATAGCTTAACTGTGAATAACCACCAATCATATGTGTTGCCTTTGGATAAATTCTGGTCACGCTGTTATGTGTTCCACCACGATTTTTATTAATTGTATTACCTGGAACTCCCATTGTGCGGTCTTGGGCATGGTGCATATAGACCGCTCCGCGCGGCATTCTGTATGTTAGAACTGCCCTTGCAACAACGGCGCCGTTCCGGTTATATAACTCAATCCAATCGTTGTCCTTAATGCCGATTTCAGCAGCATCCTCTTCATTCAACCAGACCACCTGCCAGCCTCTAAAAAGCTGAACCATGTTGCGGGTATCTGTGAACATCGTGTGGATGCCCCATTTTTGGTGTGGTGTCATGTAACGAAGAGTAATGGACTTACCACGATTCTCGACCTCTTTTTCACCTTTAATAAAGGGACCTTTGTTAATTGGCGGGAGATAGAGCGGCAGACCTTCTCCATAATCAAGCATTACTTCGTGGTCTAAATAAAAGCTTTGTCGTCCTGTAAGAGTGTGCCATGGAATATGGTACTCTTTGTTAACCGTAAATGGTGAATAACGACGACCATCACTTTCGAGCCCACTCCAAACTGGTGTTGAAAGGGTTTGTCTCGGTTGAATGGTCAAGGCATCTAATGTAAAGTCCTCTTCCTCACGCGCCTCTGAAATATGCTCCAGTTTCTTCCCTGTCTTTTGCTCCATCGATTTCCAACCTTCAACCGCACGCTTACCATTTGTGGCTCCTGACATGAGAAGAATCGCATTAATGGCTTTCACATCGGAATATAAGGAAGGAAGACCTTTTCCAATCCCTTGTGATTTTGAAGGCCCTAGTCGGTCCAATAAGGATGGATAGACCTTATCACCAGGGATTTTAACCCCTTTCGTACCGTACCCATTTTTAATATTCGGTCCAACAGTTATCCACATGTCATACACATTCGGATAATCACGTTTCACGAAATTGAGGTTTGGCATTGTTTTTCCTGGAATTCCTTCCACTTCACCTTTACGCCAATCCTTCACTTTTCCGAAAGGTTGAGCAATTTCATTGATTGTGTCATGGGCAAGTGGTGAAATGACGAGATCCTCTTGTGCCGGTAAATGATCTTTCGCAAGCTCTGAAAAAGCTTTTGCAATTTCCCTAAATGCATCCCAGTCACTTCTTGTTTCCCAAGGTGGGTTAATCGCTGCATTAAATGGATGGACAAATGGGTGTAAATCGGTTGTACTTATGTCCTGTTTTTCATACCAAGTTGCTGCAGGCAGGATAATATCAGAGAACAGCCCAGAGCTAGTCATCCGGAAATCCATACTAATGAAGAGATCCGTCTTTCCTTCAGGTATCTCTTCTGAAATCTTAACATCCTTTGGTTGCCACGATTGCTCAGGGTCGGATAAAACGGTATCCTTTGAGCCAATTAAATGCTTGACGAAATACTCATGGCCTTTCCCACTGTCGCCTAATAAATTGGAGCGCCAATTAAAGAAGACTCTCGGGAAATTCCGTGGGTCATTCGGATTTTCAATCGCAAAATCAAGTTTCCCATCGACGAGTTGTTTGGCAATGTCATCGATCACAGCCTGGTCATCACTATTTTTTGAACGAGCTTCTTTCATGACATCTAATGAATTTTGCGATAGTGTCGGGAAACTCGGTAACCATCCAAGGCGTGCCGACATTGCATTAAAATCAGCCGGATGCATGTTGGAATATTTGCTTCCCCAGTCTGTCTCCCTATCATCAAAATCATATTCATAACGGAACTGTTCGGTTGCAAAATAGAAAAACGATGTACCATTCATTAAACGCGGTGCTTTCACCCAGTCATTCGCAAAGGCAATTTGTGAAAAGCCCTCTAATGGTCGAACCTTTTCCTGACCCACATAGTGAGCCCAACCGCCACCATTGACACCTTGTGAACCCGTTAATAGAACAAGATTTAAAATGGCGCGATAGATTTGGTCACTATGGAACCAGTGGTTTGTTCCTCCCCCCATCGCAATCATCGATTTACCTTGGGTTAGAGCTGCATTTTCTGCAAATTCACGTGCTACCTGGATAACGTGTTCCTTTTTTACACCCGTAATGCTTTCTTGCCACGCCGGAGTGTAGGGTCTAGCAGCATCATTATAATCAGTCGGATAGTCACCTTGAATTCCTCGGTTAATACCGGTGTGAGCAAGCATAAGGTCATAAACGGTCGTCACAATTAGTTCATTTCCGGATTGGTCCTTCATTCGTTTAATGGGTACACCGCGCACCACTTTTCCGCCCTCTTTTTCGGCGAAATAAGGGAATTCTACCATTACAACTTCATCGGATTCCTTAATAAAACTTAACTTCGGATTGATACTCGTACCATCCTCCGTTGTCATATCAAGATTCCATTTTGTGCTGCTATCCCATCTGAAGCCTTGGCTTCCATTTGGAATTGCAATTTGATTTGTATTTTCATCCCAAACTACGGTTTTCCATTCACCAAGCTCTTGTTGATCGGAAAAATCAGAAGCACGCAGGAATCGGTCGGATCGATAGTTTTCTCCTTTTTTACCTAGAGTAATGAGGAACGGTAAATCTGTGTATTGTTTAGCATAATCCCTAAAATAAGGCGTTTCTTTATCCACATAAAATTCTTTTAAAATAACATGGGTCATGGCCATCGCAAGTGCACCATCTGTTCCCGCTTTTGCAGGAAGCCAAATGTCTGCAAACTTGTCATATTCCGCGTAGTCTGGGCTAACTCCGACTACTTTTGTACCGTTATAACGAGCTTCCACCATAAAATGGGCATCAGGGGTTCTCGTTTGTGGGATGTTCGTCCCCCATATAATGAAGTATTTCGTATTGTACCAATCACCGCTTTCCGGAACGTCGGTTTGGTCACCCCAGACTTGTGGTGATGCTGGCGGTAAATCTGCATACCAATCATAGAAGCTTAGAATGGTTCCGCCAATTAGGGATAAAAATCTTGCCCCACCTGCATAGCTCACCATTGACATGGCTGGAATCGGGCTAAACCCCACGACCCGGTCTGGTCCATATTTTTTGATGGTATAGATGCTAGATGCTGCAATGATTTGGCAAACGTCCTTCCAGTTACCCCTAACAAATCCACCTTTACCACGCGCAGAAACATAAGCCTTTCGCTTTTCAGGATTAGTTACGATATTTTCCCATGCTTGTACCGGATTATCTGACTTTGCGACTTCATCCTTCCAAAGAGCAAGGAGGTCCCCTCGTACATATGGATATTTCACCCGTGTTGGGCTATATGTATACCACGAGAAGCTTGCACCCCGTGGACATCCGCGAGGCTCGTAGTCTGGGAAATTGTCACCAGTTGTCGGATAGTCTGTTTGCTGAGTTTCATAGGCAATGATCCCGTCTTTGACATGGATTTTCCAGCTACATGAACCTGTACAATTCACCCCATGGGTGGAACGGACGATCTTGTCATGAGCCCAACGCTGGCGGTAGATTGATTCCCAGTCACGCGGGCGTGGATTTTCTTCTGTCCACCCATCGTTTATACACTCTCCACGCACTAAATGCTTTAGCGAGTTGAAGAGACTATTCTGCTTAGCCAATGTCTCCATCCCTTCCCTTTATAATTTTTGCCAATGGGTTAAAGTCCTCACCCACTAACCTGAAGCTTTGTGTACCTGCTTGAAATTCTTCAAGAAATACCTCCCAGTTCGATGCATTTGCTGCCGCTAGGATAAGACGCTGAAGTGTACTCATATCTTGAATTTCATAGATTTCTTCAATCATTTTCCCTGGAATGTCACCAAATCTCATCCGGATAACAGCAATCAAATCTTCCCGATCATCAATTAACATTGCGTCATTCTCCATCGAAAACAACAAACCAACTCCTTTTAAAATATTGGCTTCCCCAATTTTCAAACTAGTTAAGAACTATAGTTTAATCATCTTGTAGTAGTCTGATATCAACTGATTCTTGCATTTTTCAGCTGTTTCTTTGAGAAAAGAAATAAACTCTTCATCTGGATCTTTTGCCTGCTCAAAACTGACAAAGGTTGTGACAGATTGCGAAAAGGATTGAGAGAATCGTAATGTCAGATCATAGCCTTTTTCTTGCTTTACTACAGTTGCATGGATATCGTACGAATGAATGTTATATGAAGAAAAGACATCAACCATCTTTTGGTATAAGTTTGGTGCTGCAAATCTGAGCAATTTTTCCTCAATTACATCTTTTTTACCCATTTTCATCCCCTTTCCTCCATTTCCTAATTTTTCACTTTATTATTCGTTGTTGGCTAGTAATTTATTCATTTCATCATGATTATGGATTTCATCGATAATAATTAAGCTATCTAAGAGAGGTATCATTCGATGATCAGCCTCTTCTGTCTCTAAGCTTTTCTTCATCGTTGCAACGATTCGACGCATTAAATCGTGATCTCGTGTTAATTGATTCACGATTTTTTCTAACTTCGGATTACTCTCGATCATTTCTTTATATAAACCTTCTTCTTCTGAATCAGCATGTTTTAGAGTTCTAGATTCCCAATGATCGATTGCCACCTCCGCAACCTGAAGGGCTTTTTCTTTATCTCCTTCTTCAATACACTTTCGAAATAGATTTCGAAGCTCTTTTGCTTCATGTAAAGCCGCCTCATGAATCGCTGAATGAGCATCTGTTTTTCGTAAACTTGGTCCTGTTGCCATTATGTTCATCCTTTCTAATTTGAACTTTCTTCTTAATCCTTTCCATCTTAAGTCTCGTTAAACTCTCTTGCTTAGATTTGGTCGAAAATTGTCATAAATGGGGGCAAACAAAGTTAGTTGGAGTTGAATAATTGGAGTAGGATTGTGGTTTCGGTTTGGGGATATCTGTTTTGGATTGGAGATATGTGTTTTGGATTGGAGATTTGTGTTTTGGTTTGGAGATTTGTGTTTTGGTTTGGAGATATGTGTTTTGGTTTGGAGATATGCGTCGGTGCTTCGGGATGTGTTTTATTTATTGGGATTTTGTGTTGCGGGTTTTGGATTTTTGCCTCTCTTCTGGATTATATGCGTCGTAAATCCGGAATTTGCGCCTCGTCTGAGATTTTTGCGTCGGCGGCTACGGATTTGCGTCTTTTTCGGGGTTTTTGCGTCGGCGGCTACGGATTTGCGTCTTTTTCGGGATTTTTGCGTCGGTGCCCCGGGAATTGCGCGTTATTTTTGATAATTGCGCATTAGCTTGGTAGAATTGCGCGTTATTTTCGATAATTGCGCATTAACTCGGTGGAATTGCGCGTTATTTTCGATTTTTGCGCTATAACCCGTTTTCCATATTCTCCAAAGCACAAACAAGAGCTGGGGTCTCCCCCATCTCTTATTCATGTCTCATTTTCAGTTAGGTCGTTGAAGAGGCCGACGTAGTATTTGACCTCACCCGCTTCATTTTTCACCTCACTTATGGTCAGCCATTCTCGATAGAGCTCTTTGTTTTTTCGCCGATTCCAAATTTCGCCCTGCCAGTAACCTTGAACATGAATTGATTTCCACATTTGGTCGTAAAATTCCGCATCATGCTTTCCAGAACGCAGAATGCTTGGTGTCTTTCCGATGGCTTCTTCGGGCTCAAATCCCGTAACCGTTGTAAATGCTTGATTGACTTTTTGAATGACTCCCTTTGGATTTGTGACCATCATCCCTTGGGCTACATTCTCAATAAGCTTTGCTTCAAGCTGAATTTTTTCAGTGTAAAACATCCACACAACGAACACTGAGCTTAATAGCGCAAACATGGCAAGCGACATAAAGCCAATTGCGTAATGTCCTGTCATCCCAAACACAATCGAAAGCACGATGGGCGGGAAGAATCCGCCTAAACCACCCATGGCCGACACAATTCCGTTGACAATCCCCGCTTGCTTTGAAAAATAATATGGTACTAGTTTAAAAATCGTTCCATTTCCGATTCCCGCAAAAATGGAGACAAGCAAGCAACCGATTGTGTATAAAATAATATCTGGTGTGAAAGCCAGAAGTACTCCTGCAAACGTGATCACATTAAATACAATGAACAAAATTAAATAAGGATTGAATTTATCACCGAGCCATCCCCCAATTGGTCTCATAAGGGTTGCTAGAGTGATAAATCCAGCCGTCCTTAAGCCCGCGTCAACTGTTGTTAAGCCAAAATAAG
Source organism: Bacillus timonensis (assembly GCF_004799755.1). GTDB lineage: Bacteria > Bacillota > Bacilli > Bacillales > Bacillaceae_L > Ferdinandcohnia > Ferdinandcohnia timonensis_A. Next base: position 41,849 of record NZ_SLUB01000014.1, read on the forward strand.
TAACTAAAAAGTTCGGTAAATAGACAGTAAACGCAACAAATGAACCAAATGTGACAAAATAAAATAAGCTGAGGAACCAAAGTTTTTCATTTTTATACACACTTTTAATCTGTTCACTCAATGGTTTATTGGCTTTAGGTTCATTACGGTCACCTAATAAAAAGTTTAAGAGTGCAAATAAAATAACCGGGATGAGAAATAATCGAACTGTGCTTTGCCACCCAATGTTTACTGCAAGTACAGGGGCAGCAAAAGAGGTGATCGCTGTCCCGATATTTCCTGCACCGTATATCCCGTTCACGAACCCGTGACGCTCTTTCGGATAATACTTCGGTAAAGAGGTAACCCCAATCGAAAACAAGGCTCCTCCCACTCCGATGATCAGTCCGCCAAGAACTAAATCAAACATAGAATCCGCCATACTTATATAAAGAATCGGAAGGATCAGGATGATAAAACCAATAAAAAACAACCATCTAGCCCCATATCGGTTTGTCCAAAAACCTAATAGAATTCTGAGCAGAGAACCTAAAATAACTGGAACAGCGGTGACTATTGCTGTTTGGTTATCCGTTAATGGAATATCCTGCTTTATGCTCGACATCAAGGATGACAAAATCACCCACACCATAAACCCAACAACCAAACTTGCCGTTTGAAGTGGCAGCTGCATCTTTTGCGTCCTCATTCTTCGTTCTCCTCCTCCAAACATTCCATTTTTACATTTTCCCTAGTTTATGGAATTTCAAGAAAATCAAACATACTTTTTACAGATAACAAGTGGAAGTCCTTATCGATGGATGGCAGCAAAAAATAAGGCATTATATATGGGCCATACATCAAACCTATATATAACACCTTAACCCAGTTAGTCATTCGAATTTCTTGATGGCTTCATAATCTTCGGGTGTATCGACATCTCTTACTTTTTCAATCTCAGTATCATATAGTATCTTTTTATCAAAATGGGCGATTATTTTTTTGGCCCCCGTATCCCCGTGTAATTCCATGAGTTTCGGAAACATTTTTTTCGAAAATAGAATCGGAGGATACACGACTTGCTCATTCCTGTACCCAAGAATTTCTTTTGATTTTTCAAATCTATACGCATTTATTAGAATATCAATCATTTGGGAGGTAACGAATGGTTGATCCGCGAGCAAAATAATCACTGCATCTGCGTTCATTTTTATGGCTTCTTTCAAACCAGTTTTTATGGAGTAAGACTGACCCTTACCGCTCTCTTTTGACTCAATTTTCGTCCATCTTTCCTTATATGGTTTTGAAAACATAGTGGAATCCACCCATGACAATGGATCATTTTCGTTGGTGATAACAAGAACATCGTCTAATGAAGAATCAATGGCTTTTTTTAGTGCAATTGAACCTAAAGGGAGCCCCTTAAACTCGAGCAATAATTTATTCTTTCCCATTCGACTGCTCTTTCCTGCTGCTAGGTATATGCCCACCACTTTCATATATTGCACCTTCCCCTACTTTTTCACCTCTCATTACTAAAATCATTTCTGCCAAAATACTTATGGCTATTTCAGTCGCTCCCTGCCCACCAATAGGTAAGCCTACGGGGGCTGAGACCCATGGGGGTTTGCTAGTTTGACCAAACAATAAATTAATTCTATTCTTGGATCCTAAAATACCAACATAGCGAAGTTGCTTTTTTAATAGGTACGATACAATTTCTTTATCTCTTTTTAGATTGTGTGTCATTAAGACAACAAAATCTTCATGAGTGAAGGTAAGTTTCTGCAAAACCTCATTTGGAAATCCAATTATAAAATCATGGGCTTGTGGAAAGTGATTACGGTTACAGAGTGATTCACGCCAATCACAAACAATTACAGAAAACCCTATTTTGACCGCTAATTCCACTAGAGGTTCTATATCGGGTCCAGCACCAAAGATGATCAGTCGTTTTCTTGGAATATAGGTATGGTAGTATACTAGATTTATCAATCCTGATTTAGTGGGCCAATTGCTATTTTCTAAGCTTTCTATTCTTTTATCCCCAATCAATTCTCCTATTTCTGTACGGTATCCTGAAAATTCAACGGTAAAATTTGAGGAAAATTTGATTACATGCAACACCTTTTTCCCACTTTTCAGTTGATCACGAACTCTTTTTAAGTTCTCTTTTAGGCTATCATCCACCATTACTAGTAAAATATAGATTACTCCACCACAGCCAATTTCTTGTCCCCACATGAGATCATCTTCTACCGTTGAATCGTAAACAATCGTTTGGCTTTTTCCATCTTTGAATACTTCTTTCACTCTATAGCTCAAATCTTCTTCTATACAGCCAGGGCTCATCGAACCACATTTTTTTCCATCCTCGAAAAACAACATAGAGGTGCCTTCCTTTAGATAGGCAGAGCCCTCTACATGAATAATTGTCGCCATTACACTTGGTTGAGTACTCCTTATTGCTTGTTCCATCACTTGAAAAATATCAATCATGGTTTATACCTACTAGTCATGCGAAAAGTTTATGGCTGATTTGACCGCTTTCTCAATTTCTAAATAACTAGTGCAGCGACAGATATTTGATTCGAGCCACTTTGTTATTTCTTCATCTGAAGGGTTCTTCTTTGATTCTAATAAAGAATGGCAATTCATAATAAAACCCGGTGTACAATATCCACATTGGAAGGCAAAGCAATCTACAAAAGCCCCTTGAATCGGCGAATCTAAACCTTCAATGGTAACGATCTCTTTACCAACAGACTCTATAGCTAAATTCAGGCAAGACTTTTGAGCAATCCCATCCATAATAACCGTACATGCCCCGCAGTCGCCGTTTAAGCAACCTGGTTTTGCGCCCGTTAATCCTAATTTAGAGCGTAAAACATCTAAAAGAATATCTGACTTGCGAAAGGATACCTCGGTTTCCTGCCCATTTATCCGTAACGTTGTGCTTAGTTCGTATTCAGATTTCTTCAGAGTTCACACCTCCCAATGTTTGTAACACATCATAAAGGATATTTTTTAATACAAAAATTCTGTAACGTGAAGTGCCTTCCGTGTCATTTAAGATAGGTACGTTTAAGCTGTTAATGGCAAGTTCAATTCGTTCTTTATAGGACAGTTCTGTTTTGTTTAACGCAGCTTCTATTTGATAGGAACGAAAGGGAAAAGGTGAGAGACCACTAATCGCAACTCGGATGACCTGTTCAAATTTAAGAGCAGCCACAGTCAATAAAGGATAACCAGTATTCCATTGTCGTCTCCGTTTTATCGTAAAAAAAGGAACATCTAAGAATTGACGATTTGTTTTGATTTGCATTAGAAGCTCACCGCGTTTTAATAACAGCTGCTCCTTAAAGATTTCTGTAATGGGAACACTTTTTATTCCTTGTTTATTTGCAATAATTAAGGTGCTATCCGTTAGTAAAAAAGGCAATACTGCTTCCCGGTAAAAAATTTGGCCACATATGTTTCCGCCAACTGTAATCTTATTTCTCGCAGTACGGTCGGCAATCTCACTAACTGTTTCACTCAATAACGGAAATAGGTTCTTCTCCTCAATAGTGGTTAGGGTTAAAGCCGCACCAAATAGAAGGAATTCCTCATTTAACTCGTGAACATTACATTCAAGGATATTATTAATATCGATAACTGAACCAGTTCTTACTATATTTAATTTTCCTAGTGTAATAATCTCTGTTCCACCCGAATAGTACATGGGGGACTTTCCATCTTTATCTGATTCATTGAATAAACTTACTGCTTCCTGATACGTTTGGGGTTTGTGGTACTCGAAATCATAGGATATCAAATCTCCTCCCCCTTACATCTCCAAATTAATTCAGGTATAACAGGCAGTTCATTTAGTTCTACACCCGCCGCAAGAGTTAGACTATTAGCCAGTGCTGCAGGCATCCCTAATAATCCATGTTCTCCAACCCCTCTCGCCCCGTAAGGAGCATCTATCTGTGGGGTAGTCACAAAATCTACAAGATAGTCCGGATTCTCTCCGTAATGAATGGGTCTATAGGTTCGAAGCTGTGGGTTTGTGATTCTTCCTAAATAATCAAAAATGAAGGTTTCTCTCCCCGCATACGCTAAACCCATACTCATAGCTCCCATGACTTGACCGACTGCTGCTTTATGATTCAAGACAGTTCCAATATCCACTACCGTTACGGCTTTTTTGAGTTGGTATGTAAAATCTCTTTTATCGTATTCTACTTCGACCGCATGGGCTGCTACAGTCCACTCCGGACCAGGTTGACCAGCCCCAGTAGTAGGATCTAACTTTGTGATTCTCCTTATCACATAATTCCCGTGACCAATAATTTGACCACCAATTGTATTTCCATTTGGAAATGTATAACCGTAAACGACGTCCTTAAAATCCAAACTTACTTTTGGATCATCACGTAAGAACACTTTACCATCGGCTACCTCAAGGTCTTCCGTCGACACCCTTAATACGCAAGCTGCAATGTCCTTTATTTGTCTAATCACGTCTTCCGCAGCTTCTAAAACCGCTCTTCCCCCCATAAAAGTCCCTCTGCTGGCTACTGTCTTCCAATGCTCAGGGGTCGTTTGTGTGTCGATCTGCATTCTTACATGTATTTTATCAATGCTTAGTTTCAATCTTTCTGCAAGAATTTGAGCCAGAACAGTCTTTGTCCCTGTTCCAATTTCAACCACACCTGACATTAAATTAATACTTCCGTCTGGATTAAAAGTAAGGATAACACCGGAACCTGCGTCTGGATCAATCGTAGACGTTTTCCAACTACACGCAATCCCCTTTACCCGAATTTTTCTTTCATTAACTTCTTCAATTTGTCCCTGATTCCAGTTAATCAGTTCTTTTAAGCGATCAATACATGCTGGTAAATTTCCGACATTGCTTCTGTTTAAAACAACTTGTGTCGGAGTTGTATGCCCAGGCAGTATGGCATTTTTCTTTCGTAACTCAAGTGGGTCCACTCCTAATTTCCGCGATAGTTTATCCATTGTTCGTTCAAACGCAAACAGTACCTCCGAATGACCAAACCCTCTAAATGGACTTCCATATGGGTGATTCGTGTATATACAAAATGAGTTGCACCATACATTTTCGATATGATACGGTCCTGTACAATCCACTCCGCCAGCACGGCTTACATCAATCGCTTTATCGGAATAGGCACCACCATCAAAAAGGTAAACCATTTCAGCCGCTTTAATAATCCCTTCTTTTGTACAACCAATTCTTACTTTCGCTTCTAAACCAACATGACATGGTGCAGTCGTTAAATCTTCTTCTCGTGTATATGTAAGTTGTACACGTTTTCCTCCCACTGCTCGCGAAGCAAGATAAGCAAGAATTTCCCACTGAATAGGAGCCTTCCCTCCATAAGCCCCTCCAACTAACGGTGTTTCTACGATGATTTTTCCTACTTCTATCTTAAAATATATACTCAGTAATTTTTTTACCATAAAGGGTGATTGTGAGGATGTCGTAATGTAAACATACCCATCTGGTTTAATTTCTGCTGTTGCACTTCTCGTTTCCATCGCTGCATGGCTAGATGGAGAAAACTGATATGTTCCCTCGACTATCACTTCAGATTGCTTCCAGCCTAGATTCATGTTCCCTTTCCGGATTTTTGTCGTATTGGAGATATTGGAATTTGGTGTAGGATATGCTGTTCCGATAATTTCATAATCAGCCAAGTTTGGGTGTATGATTGGAGAATCTTCTTTGAGGGCTTCTGATGGATTATTGATGACAGGTAGTAATTCATATTTTATATCAATCAACTCTGTTGCTTTTTTGGCAATTTCCGGGCGGTCCGCCACTACAAGGGCTACAGGTTCTCCATAGTATCGTACTTTCTCTACAGCAATCGGAGGACGATCCCTTATCTCTTCACCAGTAAGTGGAAAATCATTTCTCCCAAGGATAATTGCTTTTACGCCTGGGATATTTTTGGCTAATGTATCATCTATTGATAAAATCTTCGCATGTCCATATGGACTTGTTTTCATTTTTACATGAAGTGTATGAACGGATTGTTCATCGGCTGTATACATTGCTCTTCCTGTCACCTTGTCAAAGGCTTCTTTTCGAATAACACTCTTCCCGATAATGTTTATTTTTTTCACCCCCAATTTTATCTTCTTTATAATATATGGAGGTGTCTTGAGAACTTTCCCTTTTTTCTATTTCGTACAATCACAACAAAAAAAGAGAAGCATATTGTCCTCTTTTTGGGTTAAGTTTATTGTATGTTATGTAGCGATACTTCAACCTTTGTTAGGTTTAAGTTTTCGTGAAAATAATCGGAACCAAACCAGTTGAAGGATCCCCGCAACTAATACACCGACTAACGAGTCTCTCAACCTATCCATGGCGTAGCTCTTTGATTGGTGTTCAAAAACAAAAACAAATAGGACCGTTAGTGAGACCTGATGGAGGACTTTTTTGTCAAATTTTAAAAACATGGAGATGTAACACCCTAATAGGACTAACGTTCCCAAGACCCAACCCTCAACAGGTAAGTGTTTTGCTAGTAATACCGTAACAAAAATTCCGATTATCGTTCCAATCATACGTTTTATCGAAAGGCTAATTGTTTTATCCATTGTAGATTGAATCGTTAGGATGACAGTAAGTGGAGCTAAATAAGGATGATGGGAACCAAATAGTTCGGCTACTTCCCAAGATATAAACGAGCCTATAGATAATTTCCAAGTTAGGATCGATAAATTTTTATTTAAAAATGTTTTTTTCTGTAATTCCATCATAGGAAACCTCGATTTTGTTTAGTGGGAACAGAACACCGAACTTTCCGATAAGGTGTTTCTTTCATAATAAAGCTTAACCTGAGCTTTAGGTTTATATGCACGGGATTTGTGTCACTCCGCTATTCTAAAAGCACATAAAAAAAGCATGGGACACATTCATTCCATGCTTTTTCTCGTAGTGTTATAACTCTTAATATATGATAGTTGACCTTTTATTTGCTTGTGATTTCAAGTACTGAACCTGTTACCTATTTTTTAAAGCTTTTTTTAAAATTGAAAGGAATCCTTTTTTCTCGGTGTTTTTTTGTTGTGTCAAATCTGGTTTAACTTTATAACCGATATAGATATTTTCTTTGTCAATCGCATGATCGAATGCGAGGACTAGACCAAGCTCTGAATTATAGTCTTTGTTTGTGACAATGGTGTACTCGATGTTATTTGCCCCCGCCAGTTTCACATACTTGGACAAAAAGCGATAACTTACATGGCCATTCAAGTACATATGTACTTTGTTGTTCTTTTTACAAGCCTCTTCAATCTCCTTGTACACTTTATTCTCTCTAACCTGAGACTGTGTTAGTGCAAATTCAACTCGTTCTCGAATGGTTCCAAGAAACTTTTTACGTTCCTCTGGCTTTATTTCCTTCGCTCCGTGTATGCCCTGTTGAAGATAATCGTCCATATTCGGCTTCGTCATACCCGGTCCTCCCCTTCGTCGTTCATCTTAGTTATTCCCCATTATACCAATACCTTGCTCCTTTTATGAGTATTCCTGCCTGCATGTCTGTGTTCAACAAGGTTTAGCAAATAAAAAACTAGGACAGGGCCATTAACACATCAATGAAACCAGAATAGAGGTCGAACAAATCCCTATCTAGCAACATGCACCTTTAGCAGTTTTCCTTTTATGGTGGTATCCTTCATAGCTGCTAAAACAAGCGGCCCTTTCCCGTTTAGGATGTCTACATATGTTGCGTTTTCCTGGATGGTAATGATCCCAATATCTTCGGCGGTAACCCCGGGGATTTTGGCAATTGTCCCTACAAAGTCCACCGCACGAAGCTTCTTTTTCTTTCCACCATTAAAATAGAGCTTTACAATATCTTTATTGACTTGCTCTGCTTTATCATGCTTTGGCAGCGGTTTAGTGTTCATCTTTTCTTCAAAAGCTGATTTTGAACGAGCGACCTCAGCATGAATTGGAGATTCGATTCTCTTGATTTCTTCACCAATGTATTCTTCGATTTCCTTCACTAAATTCTCTTCCCTAGATGTTGCAAAGGTAATGGCTTTCCCAGTTTTCCCAGCACGACCTGTTCTTCCGATTCGGTGAACATAACGTTCTTTATCTTGAGGAACATCAAAACTGATGACAAGGGAAATGTTCTCAACATCTATCCCCCGTGCGGCAATATCAGTAGCCACTAAATAGCGGAACTTTCCTTGTTTAAAATCTTCCATAACGGCGAAACGGTCTTCTTGCACCATGCTTCCATGAAGTTTGTCACAAGAATAATGGGCTTTTTTCAGTTTTCGATACAAATCGTCCACGCCTTGCTGTGTCTTGCAAAAGATAATACAACTATCCGGATTTTCAACGATCGTAACATCCTTTAATAAGGGAAGCTTGTCCTCTTCCTCTGTATTTATGAAAAAATGATCAATACTTACTTTAGCAGCTTCTTCTACATGGATATACATGGGCGATTTCATATATCGAACCGAAAGATTTTCGATATCTTCCGGTAAAGTTGCCGAAAATAACATCGTAACTCGATCTTCTGGTAGTTCTTTTATAATAGCCTCTACCTGTTCAATAAAACCCATATTCAACATTTCATCTGCTTCATCAATCACGAGAAATTTTAGATGATCCACAAACAGAGTTCCCTTTTGAAGATGGTCTAGCACCCTACCTGGTGTCCCTACCACAACATGTGTCTTTTGCTTAAGCTCTAGCTTTTGTCGTTCATAGGATTGTTTTCCGAATATGGCGGTAGCCTTTATTCGCTTAAACCGACCAATATTGATCACATCATCCTTTACCTGTGCAGCAAGCTCTCTCGTCGGAGTTAAAATTAAAGCTTGCGGCTTGTTTTCTTCCCATTGGACTAATTCACAAATCGGAATCGCAAACGCCGCTGTCTTACCGCTTCCCGTTTGTGACTTTCCAACAATGTCCTTTTTTTGCAAAGCAACAGGAATGACCTTTTCTTGAATAGTAGTCGGTGCTTTATACTGTAAACCTGAAAGTGCTTTTTCAATCTCTTCACTTAAATTAAAAGTAGCAAAACTCTTCATCAGAATGACCTCGTTTTTTTCTTTTATTATACCCTTTTGTCTCATCATGCTTGTCTATTCGAATTTTGTCGAATTTTTGGTACATATTCTCTTTGACTTCTACTTGAAGTTGTAATAACTTAGTATAGTTATTGAAATATAGATTAGAAATGTAATTCATTTATCATAAATAAAAAGAGGTGGATCGATGACGGCGGATCAACGAAAAAAAATGATCATTTTAATGATCAATATGTTTATTGCAATCGGGAGTTTTGGAATTATCATTCCTATTTTACCTGCTTATCTTGAATCGATTAATGAGGGTGGTAAAGCAGCTGGCCTCATGATTGCCATTTTTGCAGGAGCGCAATTTATTTTTTCACCAATTGCTGGAAAGTGGACGGACCAATATGGCCGTAGAAAAATGATTATCTACGGACTAACAGGTTTGACACTTTCCATGTTTATTTTTTATTTCGTGGATTCAATATGGCTGCTGTATGCATCTCGAATTGTTGGTGGAATTGGTGCAGCCCTCCTCATTCCAGCTATATTTGCCTATGTAGCTGATATCACAACCATGGAACAACGTGCAAAAGGGAATAGTTATATATCGGCTGCAATGTCACTTGGAATTGTCGTGGGACCTGGAATTGGTGGATTCTTAGCTGACTATGGAATAAAATTTCCGTTTTTAATTTCCGCATTAGTTTCGCTAGTGTCGGTTATTTTCTCCTTCGTAGTTCTAAAGGAAAGCCAACAAAAGGTAGAAGGCTTCATGCCTGTTGATGATGAAACCATGGCAAAAAAGCTTGTACGCTCCGTACGAATGCCATTTTTCATTCCATTGATTATCACACTTGTCATGAGCTTCGGTTTGATGGCATTTGAATCAGTTATTGGTTTGTTTGTTGATAACCAATACAACGCAACCCCACAGGACATCGCGTTAATGGTTACTTCCACTGGGCTTGTTAGTGTCATTGTTCAATTATTTGTAGTGGATCGTATGGTCACTCGCTTTGGAGAAGGAAAAATCTTAAACATTTTTATTTCTGTAGCTGCGTTTGGCTTCCTGCTTTCAATATTTGCGAACAGTTTTGAACTCTTTTTTGGCATTTCGTTGCTCATCTTCCTTGCGACTTCCATCCTACGTCCAGTGTTAAATACCTTGATTTCTAAGCTTGCTGGTAACGAACAAGGATTTGCGATGGGGATGAACAATGCATACATGAGCATTGGAAATATATTAGGGCCAACACTTGGTGGATTATTATACGACGTCCAGATCATTTATCCATTTGTTTTGGGTCTATTACTTCTTATGATAACGTTATTCATTACAATTCTTTGGCAAAAAAACAAAAACTCAAAAACACGAGTCAAAGCAATGATCTAAATAAAATAAGCGCATGGATTCAGGGATTAATTGCCGAAGCCATGCGCTTATATTTTACTTATAAACATTCGTTTTCAGGTTTTCTTTAAATGTGTATATGAGTTTGAGTAACTTATGCTTAAGCTCATCAGGATCCGATTCAAGGTATAATACTTCGTGCTTTCCTGCTTGCTTCGGGTCAAACTCGTATTCGGAGTTTAGGACCAACACAACCTTACTATCTGGGAGATGTCTCGTAATAAAGGAGCCCACTTCATAAATATTGTACAAATAGGATTCCGGCAAAAAGACAAGCGACTCCTTGTACATGCGTAGCTTTTCGTAAAGCTTTGCCTCATGTGCAAGCCATTCCACTTGAAACTCACTATCTTCCAAACTTGATTCAACTATTTCAATCATTTTTTCGTTTTCTACTAAAGAAAAAATCCTCATGAAAAACACCTCAATCCTAACATTCATACACCATAACCCCACTAGAAAGAATGCTAATTGTGATCATACCTAAAACTTTTCTTCATTTTCTTTTCCTCCCGTTTTCTTTTTCGTTCTTTATACTGAAGTTTATTTTAGTATATAACGAACGTTTTGTGTTGAAAACACTTGAAATAGTCTGTTTGTTCTATATAATGACCAATTATCTCTGTAAATCTCTGTTTTTCTCTATTTCACTTAGATCTGTTCTTTAAAAAGAATTATTTAGTTTTCAGTCTTTAATTAAAACACAAAAAAGGTGGCCTCATGTTGGTCACCTTCTTTAATAGTGGGACAAGGAACCTGTCCCTGTGTCCCTATATCCCTAATGCACACCACCAGAGCATTCGCTAATTTTGTATAGCCGGTCCATGCGGTGAATGACTATTTTGTGGTCATACATTTCAACAATTCCTTCCCGCTTCCAGCTATTTAAGAGACGATTAACGCTTTCACGAGTGGTACCGATGAAATCACCTAAATCTTTGTTTGTTAACTCGATTGTAATTAGGATTCCATCCTTGCATTTGACACCATGTGTTGTGGTTAATTTAATTAATGTCGATGCAAGCGCACCTTGTTTGTCAAGGAATAGAAAATCGTATAATTTGTTTTGCATAATACGCTGTGTCCAGCCAATCCAGCTCATAAACTCCACTGCAAAGTTGCCGAATTGATATAATAATTTTTTCAAATCACTCATATGGATAATGCCAATTTCCGTTTGCTCTTCTACATCAGCACGGTAATTGTAGTATAGCTTTTCAGTGAAGCCACCAAATTCTCCAATTAGACTTCCTTTTTCTTTAATCGATAATAAGAAGTCCTTTCCGCTTTCTGAGGATGCTCGAAGCTTCACTCTTCCAGAAATAATATAGTACATTTTCTCTGCTTCCTCACCATCCCAAAAAAGGTGAGTTCCAGCTGTTACTTTTCGAATACGCATAATGCTTTTTAATTTATATAAGTTTTCTTCTGATAGAAATTGATCGATGCTTTCATTAACTGACTCTATGTGAGGTATCGCGCTTTTTAATTCCTGTATCATCATTGCCATTTTTGAATCCCCCCGCCACAACTTTATACTATAATCATACGGCTAATAGTGATAACAAGGTATCGGGGGAAGTCCTGAACTTTGCCTCCAAATTCCCCTATTTATTTTCCAGTGATTTTCCCTATTCATACACACTTCGTAGGAATTTCCCTTATCACAGGTCTAAATATCATCTTTTAAAGCAATAAAGTTAAGGGAATTCCCTGAGATACAAAGACATTAAAAAGATTTACAATAGATAGGAAGACTAAATCTATTTTTCGTTGATATAAAGAAAATCACCATCAGTAGTCGAGGAGAGATTCTCATGGAAGTGATACAAGTGGAAATTGAACAAAAACTTCATGATTTGTGTATGAACACCTCAAGTGATTTCTCTGCGATTGCACATGTTGATCAAGGGAATCAGACCATCCGCTGGGAATATGCACATGGTTATACAAATAACCGCTTTAAAAACATGGTGATTCGCCCTGGCAAAGGGTTATCAGGCTCTGTTGTCCGTTTTGGTACAACCATGATTTTGGATATTGATACTCCTGATCGACAGCGTACTCGACTTCAATACCCAATCATGCTTGCTGAAAACCTAGTATCAGCTGTTGCTGTCCCTATCCAGATGAATGGCAAGGTTGGAGGAGTCCTTCTAATCGGCTCACGTAATGAAGTAAAATACTCTACTGAACATGTGGAGCACTTAAAAAAGGTAGCAGATGAAATTGCAGCAATAAAAAAATGAATGCCGAGATAGGATTCATTTTTTTTACTTTATTCAGTGGGGCTCCCACTTTTATAGCAGAAAATACATAGAAAACAAAAACAATTAAAAATATTGGTATATACTCAGACTGAATAAAGTTAAAGCCTCCGGCGGATGCCTCGATTTTTCAAAGGAAATTTTTCAGCATTAACTGGCACTAAGCCCTCATAGAGGGCAATTGCCAGTAAAAGCCTGATTGGTTCAACTAGCAATCTGTGGGGAATGCATCCACAGATTGAAGTCTCACTGTATCTCGCAGTAAGATCAAAGACTAACAACGCCACATCCTGTGGCAACGTCTTTGTGACCCACCTCGTGTGGGCCTAAAAAAATCGGGCGCAAATACGCCAAGGCGTATTTGATTTTAGCCTTCTTTAATTCGTTTTCCGGTCATATCACTAAGCATACCGGCGTATTGTACGATATCTCCGGAGTCATTCTTAATTGCGCTGATTGTTAACCATTGTAAATAGTTTGAACCGTCTTTGCGTTTATTCCAAATTTGCCCTTGCCAGAAGCCTTCTGTTTCAATCTTCTTCCAAAGTTCCTGATAAAATTCCTTTGTTTGTTTACCAGATTTTAAGATGTTTGGCGTCTTGCCGATAATTTCCTCTTCAGAAAAACCTGTAATCGTCGTGAAAGCTGGATTTACTGAAATTATTTTTCCGTGCAAATCGGTAACCATGATTCCTTCAGCCGTATGATCGATGACCTGTTTTGCAAGCTCCATACGTCCGTTATAGTACATCCATACGACAAGGATTAAACTTGCTAAAGCCACCTCAGATAAGGCCATAAATCCAATTGCGTAATGTCCATTTACATGGTAGAGAATTCCCAAGAGAATAGGCGGGAAAAATCCTCCTAGTCCACCGATTGCAGAAACAATACCATTCACAATTCCCGCTTGCTTTTGGAAATACATTGGCACCAATTTAAAAATAACGCCATTTCCGATTCCCGCACAGAAAGCAATCGTTAGGCATCCGACTGTGTACCAGCCGATTGATGGTGCAAACGACAAAATCATAGCGGACACGGTATAGCATCCAAACACAAACATTAATAGTTTTAGAGAATGGAATCGGTCGGCTAGCCAACCACCGATTGGTCGCATGATCGTCGCAAGCACGATAAAACCTGCTGTTCTAAGACCCGCATCGATTTTATCTAAACTGAAATTTTCCACTAAAAAGTTGGGTAAATACACGGTAAAAGCCACGAAAGACCCGAATGTAAGAAAATAGAATAAGCTTAACAGCCATAGTTTTTCATTTTTATAGACACCCTTGATTTGTTCCATCAATGGAGTTTGAACCTTTACTTCCTTTTTATCTCCTAATAAAAAGTTTGCCAAAATAAAGATTGCTAGAACAATTAAATAAAGTTGAACGGTTAATGACCAACCAATTTTAGTCGCTATTACAGGTGCTGCAAACGTGGAAATCGCAGTTCCAAGGTTCCCTGCACCATAGATTCCGTTAACAAAACCGTGTTTTTCCTTCGGATAATACTTTGGTAGTGATGTTACACCTACGGAGAACACCGCTCCCCCGATCCCAAGGAAGAGCCCCCCGATTAATAGGTCCGTTACCGAATTCGCTATACTAATATAGTAAACCGGAAACAATAATAAAACAAAACTAAGTAGAAATATCTTCCTTGCACCAAATTGATTCGCGTAGTATCCAAGTGGAATTCGCAGAATCGAACCAAGGATTACTGGAATTGCAGTTACCAAGGCTAATTGGTTCGCTGGGATTGCAATATCCTCTTTCATAAACGGTAAAAGGGATGAAATTAGCACCCAGACCATAAAACCAACGATCAGGTTTAAAGTTTGTAAGGGAAGTTGAATTTTTTTAACCACTATGATCACTTCCTTTTTTTACGACATAGGTTAATCCCGCTTGCTGATCAAAGGCTGACCATACGTCATCGCTTATGGCTACCTCAGCTGTTAACGGCACAGCAAAAAACTGAAGTCGGTCAAAGTAAATTCGAAGATGGGTTCCATCAGGGCAAAGCTCCGTTTTGACGATTTCCTTTTTCACAAACGGGGCTTTGTCATCCCCGTCTTCATCCAAAATGGAGACTTCCATTTCTTCCGAAATAAATGTTTCTAAATATTTGATTTCAGTTAACTCCACAGCTGCTGCACCCTTTCTTTGCAGGATAGATAAACATTTTATAGCCTTGAAGATAAGAAGACCAAAAGGCTTCCTCGGCATGCGTTTCGATGTACTCGGTCGCTTCCTCCTCTGATTGCCATCTGCTCATGCCCTTTACCTCAGCAATCACAATCTCAATGCCCTCTTCCGTCTTTTCTTCCAAATACCAATTCAACCGTATACCTTTAAAAAGATTTGTTAAAAGTTCATTGATTTCATCTGTAAAATTTCCGGTTGCCTCTCTAATAAAACAAAAATCAAGATAGGTTTCGCTGTTCATGTTTGTCACGCCTTTTTCAACTTTTTATAGACAACCCATGCGACCGGAAACAACATGATGTTTAGGCCGCAAAAGATGAGCGTATTTACATAGTTTTCGTAAAAATATTGGTGAACCATTTTTTGTGTAAAAATGATATTCAAAAACAAGATGACAGATAGGATAAGGACGCCTAGGTAACTACGCTTCATAACGTTTCACCTTCACTGCATAGACTGCACCATTCTCTACCTTCACTTGAATTTCCGGTAATGGACGTCGCGGGGGACCTGCAGTTGGTGCGCCAGTTTCTACATCAAAAAATCCATGGTGACAAGGACAAACCATTTGCCCTTCGTCCTTCACCCAAAATACCGGGCAGCGAAGATGGGTGCAGGCATTTTGATAAGCTACATATTTAGTATCAGAAAGCCTTATTAGAATCGCATCATCATGGTCACCAGGGAAGGTAAAATTTGTTGAATCCCCAACTGCCAATTTGTTCACATCAATAATTTTTTTATGGGTGTATTCTTTATCACTAAGTCCCATTAATTCCTTTGCAGCCACAGCCCCCCATGGCAAAGACGAAATCGCAAACACGCCAGCAGCGCCAACCAATGTCTTCATAAAGCCACGGCGGTCAAGGCTTCGTTCATTATTGCGGTTAATATTATGTGTGTAATTATCCTCATTAAAAGGGATCTTATTATTTTTGTCAGACGGCATTCCCATCACTCCTTAGCCGATGTATCTAAAATAACTTCTCAATGCCCTGTAAAATACCAGGTAAGCTAATCTTTACGTTTGTTTCTCCTTCAAGCGGCATGCTTGTAACCCATTTTCCATTGTCGAGGTTATGTTTCTGTTTTTTCGCTTCAATTTCTTCATCTGTCAACCATTGAATCGTGTTTGATGGACAAACACTTGCACACATTGGTGGAATCCCATCTTTTGAACGATCAATACAAAGGTCGCATTTGTACATTAGGTTTTGCTCTTCATCGAATTTTGGAATTCCATATGGACAAGCAATTGTACAGTTTTGGCAGCCAATGCATTTTTCAACAAGCGCGGATAGTACCGCACCTGATTCATGGATTTGAATGGCTTGTGCTGGACAGCTTCTTGCACATGCTGGGTTTACACAATGAAGGCACATAAGAGGCATGGTTTGCCTATTCACAAGTGGGTTAACGTCATACACATAGTTTCTGTTACGTTGTTCATGCCCTCCACATTGTGTACAAGCCGCAAGACAAGAGCGGCACCCGATACAGTTTTCAAGTTCTAAGTAAAGCCTCTTTTGCATTTACTGCACCTTCTTTACAACTAGTTTTTCAATCTGAGCAGCACATGCCTTGAATTCTGGCATTCTTGAGATTGGATCGAGTGCTGCAATTGTCAGTAGATTAATAGATTCCTCGTGACCGAAATGATATGGAACAAACACGGTATCTTTTCGGATGGCTTCTGTGATTTTCACTTTATAAATACTTTCGCCCCTTCTTGTAAATAGGCGAACTCGTTCTTCATGCTGAATATCATATTTTGCTGCTGTTTCTGGATGAACCTCCACATATGGTTCCGGACACATATCGTGCAGGAATGGAATCCTTCTTGTTTGGTTACCAGATAAATAGTGGTACACCACACGTCCTGTTGTTAGGCGAAGCGGATATGTTTCATCCGGTTCTTCAGCCGGCGGACGGTATGGCAATGCACAAATCTTAGCCTTTCCATCTGGATGATAGAACTTTTTATCGAGGAACATATGCGGTGTTCCCTTATCTTCTTCATCTCGGCAAGGCCAGAATACCCCGTCTTGCTTATCGATTTTATCCCATGTTGCCCCGTAGTAATCGGCATATCCACCCTTACTTGCAAGGCGAAATTCATCAGCAACATCTCTAGCTGTTTTTAAGTGTGAAAAATATTTTCCTCTTCCAAGACGCTCGGCAAGCTCAACCTGCATTTGCCAGTCAGGCTTTGATTCACCAATTGGTTCTTGAGCTTTATTAATTTTGATGATTCGCCCTTCAATATTTGTAACCGTTCCTTCATCTTCGGACCATGTCACAGACGGAAGTACGACATCTGCAAACTCTGCTGACTCTGATAGGTAAAAGTCTGCACATACCATAAAGTCTAGTGTTTTAAGAGCTTTTCTCACGAAGTTCAAGTTTGGTGCAGAGACTGCCGGATTTGAGCAAAGAAGATATAATCCACGAATCGTTTTTTGCTCCATTAGCTCAAACATTTCATAGGCAGAAACACCTGGTTGTGGCATTTCTTCCGGTGTGATTCCCCAAACTTGGCAAACTTCCTTCACGTGTTGTGGGTTTGTCAGTTTGCGGTAACCCGGTAATAGGTCTGATTTTTGACCATGCTCACGTCCACCTTGCCCATTTCCTTGACCTGTGAATGTCGCAACACCCGATTTTGGTCTACCAATTTTACCTGTGACTAGCGCCATATTTGTATAGCCCGAAACATTATCCACACCTTTATGCTGCTGCTCAATTCCTCGAGCAAACATAACGACAGCGTTTGGTGCTTTTCCGTATATTTCTGCGGCACGGATGATTTTTTCAGGTGCCACTCCTGTGAGTTGGCTCGTATATTCAGGTGTGAATTCCTTCACAAGTTCCTTCGTCTCTTCAAAGCCATTCGTGTGATTGGCGATAAATTCTTCATCTGTATATCCATTTTTAATGAGTAAATGTAAAATTCCGTTCGCTAATGCTAAGTCAGTTCCTGGTTTTAAATCAAGATGGACATCCGCTCTTCTTGCGATAGGTGTTTCACGCGGGTCCACAACAATGATGTATCCGCCTCGTTCTTGTACGTTCCAAATACGGAACATGGAAGTTGGATGGCATTCTGCTGTGTTACTTCCGGCAATAAATAAACAATCGGTTTCATGAATATCAGTCCATGGAAGTGTTGATCCACGGTCAACCCCGAAGGAACGAAGGAATCCGCCTGCTGCACTCGACATACAAAAACGTCCGTTGTAGTCGATATAGCGAGTGCCTAGTGCTACCCGAGCAAACTTACCAGTCAAATAACACTTTTCGTTCGTCATGGACACGCCACTGAAAACAGATAATGAATCCTTCCCATAATCCTCTTGAAGCTTCGTGAAGTTTTTTACGATTAACTCGTATGCCTCTTCCCAGCTTGCTTCGCGAAAGCCTTTTGTAGTTCCTTTTAGTGATGCATCATCACGAATGAGTGGCTTTAAGATCCGGTCCTTATGATTTGTTTGTTGGTATGCGGTAACTCCTTTCGGACACATTTTTCCGACGGTTACTGGCCAGTCATAACGCGGCTCAACTCCAACAATTTTATTTGTCGTGGTATTTACTCTCAGGTTCATTCCGCACTGCATGCCACAATAGCTACAATGTGTTTTTATTAATTTTTCATTTGGATGAATGACATTATCAATTTCTTTAAAAAATTTATCCCTTTGCATTCTGATTTGCCTCCTTGACTTTTACCTCGTGGGTCGGGAAGCCGGAAAATTGTGCAATCCGGTATTTTCTACGACATGGAAGGCACATTTCAGCTAAATGATGACCTTCTATTGTTTTAAAATGAATATCGTTCACATCAAGTACATGGATGACATCTTGTGATTGTTCAACTGAAACAAAGCCCGCTCCACAAACTTTACATTGCTTCGCTTCTTTTTCGGTATAATGCTCACGATAGTTTCTCGCCAAAACACTCATTGGGCGGAAAGGAATATGAGCAAGTTTTCCAAATGGTAAGTAGATCAACGTCATAATAACCGACCATTGGTGAATCATGGACATCACAGGCTGACCTGCGCCATGTAAGAAAATGTTCATGAAGGTTAAAAGTAAGCCGGTAATACTTACGAACAAAAGCATATAAAGTGGCATCAAATCATAAATGAATTTTTGTTCCGCTTTTGCTTGAAAGTTTTTCACGCGGCGGTATAGCGCCATGCAGACTCCCGAGATTACCATAACTGCTGTAATATTTAGCGCATTATAGGAAAGGTTCGCGATGATACCATCTGCACGTACCGTCATGATTTGCATCCCCAACGCGATAATGTTGTAGTAGCCGTTTTCATCCATCGTGAAGTACATCCAACCGAAGACAAGCGGAAAAGTAACCAAACAAGAAAGGATACAGCCCCAACCAATTAAAACGTGCTGCGTCCATCGGTAAATTCCCCTATTCCAGATGAAATTGTATGTACCTAAATGCTCAACTGATGTTTTTGGAGTAGATTTTCGAAAGATTAGTTTTATGCCCTTTTTAATGATGATCTTGGTTGGTGGTCTTTCTCCCCACGCAATGAAGCGATAAAAGAAGCCTCCTATAAAAACAATCGTTCCAACCATATAGCCATAAAGGTTTAAATCAACATGTGTAAACATCCTTGTTCCGATAAATGTTAAAATGGCCAGCCCTAGAACAGATAAAAACATGGACTTGGCAAACTTTGAAGCAAATGCATTGTTATAAGCCGGTGACTGCTTCTTTTGCACGGCAGCAGCTTTTGCCTGCATACGAACTCCTCCTCAATCGATTAACTTATACTCATTGTAGAAGAACTGTGATTTAAAACATATCAGGGAACCTCCCTATCTTTGAAGGAAAAACCCCTTATTTATAACAATTTCTTGAACTAAAAAATGATTCGCTAACGTGGTATAATAAGAATAGTGTGAAATGGGGAGGATTATTGTGGTTAAACTACTGATTGTTGATGATCATGCAGTTGTCCGTTCTGGTCTGATGATGCTGTTGAACGGTAAAAATAATATAGAGGTTATTGGGGAAGCATCTGAAGGGGACGAAGCCATTCAAAAAGCAAAGGAATTAAACCCTGATGTGGTACTCATGGACTTGAGCATGCCTCACGGAAAAGACGGATTAACTGCAACACAAGAGCTTCATGCGCTTATGCCCAATATATCGATTTTAATTTTAACGATGCATGATGATGAAGAATATTTATTTAGAGCGATCCACGCCGGAGCTTCTGGATATATTTTAAAAAATGCGCCACACGAGGATTTGCTCGGGGCAATTGAATCTGTGTCTTCAGGAAATGCTTACTTAACACCATCTGCAACAAAGGTGTTAATGAGTGGCTATTTAGATCGTGTCAAAAAAGGGGACAACGCGGATTCCTTTGCTATATTATCTGAGCGTGAAAAGGAAGTACTTGAATGGATCGCAAAGGGATATTCCAATAAAGACATCGCAGAGCATCTTGTGATAAGTGTAAAAACCGTTGAATCCCACAAAAGTAATTTAATGGAAAAACTTGGTTTAAAAACGCGACCTGAACTTGTGAAATATGCAATGAAGAAAGGATTGCTACATTTTGAGTAAAATTGATCGACTCCAACATCAATCAGAAATTGGTGGACCAAGCGTCGTTAGGCTCCTTGCTGATTTAGACAAGCATATTGACGATTCTAATTATCGCGAGGATGTTGAAAAGTCTTTGCGACATCTTGCGGACTTAACATTTGCATTGGATGAATCCTCGATCGTGGCCATTACGGATCGGCAAGGAAAAATTCAATACATTAATAATAAGTTTTGTGAAATCTCGAGGTATTCAAGGGCAGAATTAATGGGGCAGGATCACCGAATCATTAATTCCGGTCACCATGACAAGGAATTTTGGAAGGAAATGTGGCGCACGATCGGTTCTGGTCATGTCTGGAAAGGTGAAATTAAAAACAGAGCAAAAGACGGTTCCTATTATTGGGTTGATACGACAATTGTTCCCATTTTATCTGAAAATGGACGCCCCAATCAATATTTGGCTGTTCGTCACGAGGTCACCGCTTTAAAGGAAACCCAGGAAGAGTTAAAAAATATGATGACGCGGGTAATCAGTATCCAAGAAGAGGAACGAAAACGATTTTCACGAGAACTCCATGATGGTATTGGACAAAGTATGTTTTCATTATTAATTCAACTCGATCAACTTCTCAGTGAAAAACCAGATGAACGTCTTGGACACTTACGACAGGATGTTTCTTTTATGATGGAGGATATTCGTAGCCTCGCCTGGGAACTTCGCCCTTCTGTTTTGGACGATTTAGGTGTTGTGCCTGCTTTACGAAAATATGTCGAAAATTATTCCCAGCATTATGGCATTCATGTAGATTTTGAATGTACATTAAAGTCGCGTCTTGATATCCATAAGGAAACAACGATTTATCGTGTTGTCCAAGAAGCTTTAACGAATATCGCCAAATACGCAAATGTGTCGGACGCGGTTGTAAAGATTCACGAAAAAGAGTCTGACGTTGTGGTCGAAGTGATTGACAACGGCCAAGGCTTTACTACCGATGAAAAAGGAAACGGTGTTGGTCTCTTCAGCATGGAAGAACGTGCCCGAAGCATTGGCGGGAGCATTACATTGGAATCTGAGGTTGGAAAAGGCACTAGGTTAGAACTTGTTGTGCCGAAATAACGTTTGAATGGCCTGCATTTTGATGCAGGCCTTTTTTGTGCCGGTTTTACAACTTTCCCTTTGAATCTACCATTTTTTTAAATATAATGAATTTAAATACTTAGAAAAGGATGTGGACTATGATTTATAAACACCGTACAAAACCTCAGGAATTAGTTGTTTTTGAAATTTTAAACAAGCGAAACGAATTATCCAGCAAGGACAAGCAGTATTATTTGTATCAAAAAAAGGGGTACGAAGGAGAACTATTATTCGATTCGTTGACAGAAAAACTCCAATGTGACTGCTTAATTTTAAATGATCTGTTACTCGAAGTGAATAACACAACCTTCCAAATCGATACCCTTATTTTGATTGAAGGCAAAATTCGCACTTTTGAGGTTAAATATTATGAAGGGGACTACTATTATGAGGCGACTAAATTATATAAAAAACCAAAACATGAAGTAAGCAATCCGATAATCCAACTGAATAGATGTGAATCTTTGCTAAGTCAATTGCTACGCACCCACGGATGTCACCTTCCAATTGAGGCTTCAGTTGTTTTTAACCACCCTACTTTCACCCTTTACCAAGCACCCCTAAACTTACAAGCCATCTTACCAACTCAGCTCAATAATTACATGAGGGCATTAGATACAACCCCCTCAAAAATAAATGAAAAACAGAGAAGGATTGCGGATCTGTTAGTTTCCTTACATATCACCAAGTCTCCTTATTCTAAGGTACCTTCCTACCGTTACGGGGATCTACGAAAAGGAATTACTTGTAAAATGTGCGATTCATTTTCCATTAGTATTGAAGGTCGAAATTGCAAATGTGAAAAATGCGGTCATAAAGAGTTGGTTGCTGACGCTGTATTAAGAACCGTTCACGAATTCACAACACTCTTTCCAGACCAAAAGATTACGACTAATGTTGTCTTTGAGTGGTGTGGTGGTAATCCCACAAAAAGAAAAATTCAAAGGATACTAACAAGCAATTTTAAAAGTGTTGGGGTGCGGCAATGGACATATTATGAATAAAACAAAATATACTTCCCTGAATGAGTATAAAATGATAGTTAATCCATCATCAATTTTGATGATGGATTTTTTATATAGCACCATGCGCTTTATGATGACCGGGTTCCCGTTTCGTCGGCTGCTTTTTGGTATTCATCGGTTTTATGATAACCACTTCCATGTATCTCCTGCTGCGTTTTGGTCTTCATCCACTTTATGATAACCACTTCCATGTATCTCCTGCCGCTTTTTGGTCTTCATCCGCTTTATGATAACCACTTCCATGTATCTTCTGCCGCTTTTTGGACTTCATCCGCTTTATGATAACCACTTCCATGTATCTCCTGCCGCTTTTTGGTCTTCATCCACTCTATGATGACCGTTTCCCCGAATCAACAGCCACATTTTGGGCTTCAAAAAAACTTTAATCCTCATCAAAACACAAAAAACCCCGATCCGCATCAAACCATAGCAAATCGGGGTTTCAAATCCAATCAAATCCTATTATTTAACAGCTTTTACCCAGTCAGCTGCGAACTTTTCTAAACCTTGGTCTGTAAGTGGGTGCTTAGTAAGTTGCTCAATTACAGAGTAAGGAATCGTTGCGATGTGTGCACCAGCTAAAGCTACACGAGTAACGTGGTCTGGGTGTCTTACAGATGCAGCGATGATCTGAGCATCTAAGTTATGAACACGGAAGAGCTCAGCAATTTTCTCAACAAGTTGTACGCCATCTTCAGAAATGTCGTCAAGACGACCTAAGAATGGAGATACATATGTTGCACCAGCGCGAGCTGCTAATAATGCTTGGTTCATTGTAAAAATAAGAGTAACGTTTGTTTTAACGCCTTTTTTAGATAGGTAACGAGTTGCTTCTAATCCAGCCACAGTCATTGGAACTTTGATTGTGATGTTTTTGTCGCCACCGTTGATTTTTAGAAGCTCTTCTGCTTCTGCGATCATGTCTTCAGCGGTTTCAGCGCTTGGAGAAACTTCTGCAGATACGCTTTCTACTTCTGGCACAGCTTGAAGAATTTCAGCAATGCGGTCTTCGAATTTAACGCCTTCTTTTACAACAAGTGATGGGTTCGTAGTGACACCAGATAGTACACCCATTTTGTACGCTTTTTTAATATCATCTAGGTTAGCTGTATCGATAAAAAATTTCATTTCTTTTTCCCTCCAGTAACTTTATTGTATCACAGATATTTTGAGCACATTTGACTCACCTATTCGCTAAAGGCGAGTCAAATGCATTTAGTAAAAACTACTATATTAAAGAACTTCTTTAAAGTTCTTAACTACGTTCTCAACTGTAAAGCCATACTCAGCAAGAACTTTATCTGCAGGTGCAGATGCTCCAAATGTATTAATAGCAAGAACTTTACCTTCGTCACCAACGAATTCTTTCCATCCAAGTGAAGAAGCCATTTCGATACCAAGACGAGCCTTCACTGCTTTTGGAAGAACACTTTCTTTGTACTCAGCAGATTGCTTTTCGAAGCGATCCCAGCTTGGCATACTTACTACAGTTACGAAGATTCCTTCTTTTTCTAACTCTTTTTGGGCTGCAATGGCTAATGAAACTTCAGAACCTGTTGCAAGTAATAGACCCGCAACTTCTCCGTTTGCTTCAGAAACAACGTAAGCACCTTTTTTAACACCTTCATATACAGCTTCACTGTCAAGCTCTAAAGTTGGTAAACCTTGACGAGTTAAGACAAGTGCTGTTGGTGTATCTGTACTTTCAATCGCTAAGCGCCATGCTGCTGCCGTTTCTTTTGCGTCAGCTGGACGTAAGATTGAAAGACCTGGCATTGCACGTAATGCAGCTAATTGTTCAACTGGCTCGTGAGTTGGGCCGTCTTCTCCAACTGCAATTGAATCATGTGTAAATACATAAGTTACAGGTAGCTTCATTAGAGCTGCAAGACGAATAGCTGGACGTAGGTAATCAGAGAATACGAAGAAGGTTGCTCCGAATACTTTTACCCCGCCATGAAGTGCCATACCGTTGAGTGCAGCACCCATTGCAAATTCTCTTACGCCGAACCAGATGTTACGAGCAGCAAAGCTGTCGATTGCATAGTTCTTTTCAGATGTAATTAACGTTTTGTTTGATCCTGCTAAGTCTGCTGAACCACCGATTAATTGTGGAATTGCAGTAGCAGCAGCATTTAATGCCTTACCTGAAGCATCACGAGTCGCAAATGAAGATCCCGCTTCGAAGGTTGGAAGTGAAGCTTCCCAGTTTTCAGGTAGTTCGCCATTTAATGCCATTTCAAATTGCTTCGCTAATTCAGGGTATTCTTTTTTATATTCTGCAAATAATTCATTCCATACACTCTCTTTTTGTTTGCCAGCTTCTACAAATTGGCTGTAGTGCTCTCGTACTTCTTCTGGAACGAAGAATGGCTCTTCATAAGTCCATCCGTAAGCAGCTTTTGTTAAAGCAACTTCATCCTTACCTAGTGGAGCACCGTGTGATGCAGATTTTCCGCCTTTATTTGGAGAACCGAACCCGATTGTTGTCTTAACTTCAATTAAAGTTGGACGGTTTAAATCCGCTTTTGCTTCTTGTAACGCTTTTTGAATTTCATCCATATCATTTCCGTTTTCAACACGGATTACTTGCCATCCGTATGCTTTAAAACGATCTTCAACACTTTCAGAGAAAGAAAGGTTTAAATCACCATCTAATGAAATGTCATTAGAATCGTACATAACGACAAGACGACCTAATTTTAAATGACCAGCAAGTGAAGCGGCTTCTGCAGAAACACCTTCCATAAGGTCACCGTCACCACAAATTCCATATGTAAAGTGGTTAACGATTTCATAATTGTTTTTGTTATAGGTTTCAGCAAGATGTCTTTCAGCCATTGCCATACCAACAGCCATTGCAATACCTTGTCCTAGTGGACCTGTAGTTGCTTCAACACCTGGAGTATGTCCAAACTCAGGATGTCCTGGGGTTCTGCTTCCCCATTGACGGAAGTTCTTTAAGTCTTCCATGGTTACATCATAACCAAATAAATGTAATAAACTATATAAAAGCATGGAACCATGTCCAGCAGATAAAACAAAGCGATCACGGTTGAACCAGTTTGGATTTTCAGGGTTGTGATTCATTTCTTTTGCCCATAGAGTGTAAGCCATCGGTGCAGCACCCATTGGCATTCCTGGATGTCCGGAATTTGCTTTCTCTACACCATCGATGGATAGCGTACGTATCGTGTTAATTGCTAACAAATCTAGTTCTTTGTTATGTAAAGCTGTCTTCATTTAAACCACACTCCTAAACTATTAAAATAATAATTCTATATTGTTATACCCTACCTAAAAAATCCAATCTTTTCAATCCTTAAAATAAGATGTATAATTAATTCGTTCATTAAACAAATTATAACATTAATAATGTACCACCCTTATCTTTATTCGTCAATTATCTAAACAGAAACAATTAATCCAAATCTAACTTTTTTTGTGAAAGCGCCAACAAATAAATACACATATTGCTTATAATTATGTGTAACTTAATGATGAAATCTTCTTTTTAACGACCTTAATCAATTGTACTTACTTGCAAATGGAGGATTTGTATGATTACCGGAGATGCAGCATATATTAAAAAAATAAATCGTTCGCTTATTCTAGAGAAAATAGTCGAAGAAGGTATGATCTCAAGGGCTGACATTTCCAAAGCTACAGCACTTACAAGGGCGACAGTCTCTGCACAGGTTGCCGACTTACTAGATGAAGACTTAATCATTGAAACACAGCTTGAGCATACTAGTGTTGGGAGAAAGCCCATTATGCTTTCATTAAACGCAAAGTCCGGATATTCGCTAGGAATAGATGTGGACTACAGCCAAATCTCCTTTACCATATCGGATTTGCTCGGGAAGCTTGTTTTCGAAAAGTCGATTGAATGTAAAAGCCGAGCTTACGAGGACATTCTTCAGATATTAATTGAACAAATTAATTTACTTGATGAGGCGTACAGTGACAACCGTTATGGCATTATTGGTGTCGTAATCGCGATTCACGGACTTGTTGGAAAAGATGAAAAAGTCCATTTTGTGCCGCGCTTCTTGTGGCGGTCTGTCAATTTAAAGGAAGACCTTGAAAAAGCTTGCAAACTCGACATTCATATAGAAAACAACGCAAACATGTCCGCTTTTGCCGAAAGAGTCTTTCTTCACCATGAAACGAATAGCCTTCTATGTGCCACGATTCATTCTGGAATCGGGCTTGGGATGATTATGGACAATCAATTCTTTCGCGGAAATGATGGGTTCGCTGGTGAAATCGGCCATATGATAGTTGTTCCACATGGGAGGCCTTGTTCATGTGGCAATGAAGGCTGCTGGGAACAGTATGCTTCGGAACTTGTTTTTTTAGAAAATATTAAGGAAGAACGAAATCTTTCTTCTTTTACATATAGTGATCTAGAAATGTTAGTGAATGAGGGAGATCAAGAAATACTTGAACGCCTAGACAACTATATTTATTACCTTTCAATTGGCTTAAATAATATGATCAATATGTATAATCCGGATACAATTATCCTTGATGGAGAAATTCTCCGACTATATCCAGATTCATTAAAAAAATTAGAAGCGCATTTATCATCTTCTATCAGTCATTATCGTAAATTATCGGTTTCAACTTTAGGAAAAAGAACTGTTCGGATGGGTGCATGTGCCTTTGCAATTAAGCATTTTCTAAGAGTCTCCATGTTAAATTTGAAATACCAGGAAGCCTAACAAAAAATTGAATATACAAACCAAGAAGAAAACCCCTTCAAGTATGAAGGGGTTTCATTTATTCTGATTCGTTTACATTTCGTTCTTATTCACTCTTTTCTCAGCTAAATCAGCCGCTAACTGAAGTGTCCGCTTCTTATTTAATGGATAGAAGAAAACAATCATTAAGAAAATAATCAAGAAGATTACTGCTGGTAATAAAGTACCTAAGGCATGAATACCATTTAATGTTTCTTGTGTTTGCATGTCTAACGCTGAATTATAGCCAACTACTCCAATTAAGACACCACCTAGACCACCAGCAACTGCTTGTCCAACTTTACGGGCCATTGAATAGATAGAGTAGACTGTTGCATCTTCACGTAAACCGGTTAAGAATTCATGGTAATCAATAACATCTGTTACAAATGCCCAGATGACTAAATTAAAGATAGCATTACCTAACATACCTATTGTTACAATCCCAACAAATTGTATTGCACTGATGTCCTTTAGGAAAAATAACAGTAAGTAAACTACACCAGCAAGTAACATTCCAAATGCCGCTAGTTCTTTTTTTCCAAACCTTTTAACCAGTGGGCTCAAGAATGGCATCAGAACAAATACTGTACCTGAAGTAACTAAGTTTACCAAACTTAATGCTTTAGCGTTTCCAAAGTAATCTTTGAATAAAAACGTGTTAACTGACTGAATAAGCATCGTACAAACCATAAAAGTTAGAGATGCAATAAGGATCCAGATTAAAGGTTTATTTTTTACAAGCCCTTTCATTGTTGCTTTTGAAGAGCCTTTTTGCTTTGGTCTCTCAGGGGCAACAACCCGTTCAGTAGACAATTTATAACAAGCGATATAACAAGCAAGTGCAAGAACACCGAAAATAATAGCAGCCATCAACATGCGATTCGGATCAATTTTATTATCAACAAATATGAGCATTGGACCACCGACACCAATGATTAGACCGGCAGCTTGGCCACCCATTGTTCTCCATCCAGAAAGAGAAGTACGTTCAACTGGATCATCTGTTATTACAGAAGCCATTGATCCATACGGAATATTAACTGTGCTGTATAACGTTCCCCATACTATATATGTTACAAATGCCCAAGCAAGATAAAATCCATCAGACATTCCTGGAATCTTAACGAACATCAACACACCTACAATAACAAGTGGGAATGACATTCTTAAAATCCACGGTTTAAATTTACCTTGAGGAGTTACCTTTCTTGTATCGATGAAACGCCCCCACGCTACGTCAGCAAAAGCATCCCAAAGACGTGCGACTGTAAACAATACCCCCACTGTAGCCGGATGAATGTGAAAAACGTCGGTATAGAATACCATTAAAAATATAGCTACAAGTAAAAAAAAGAAATCGTTGCCAAAATCGCCAAATAAATAACCAAACTTATCCCTTAAACCAAAGGGACGTACATTAGGATTTGGTTCGTTTCCGCTTACATTTGATTCTATAAAATCCAGTTTCTTTGCTGTGCTCATTTTTGTTTCCCCCTATAAATTAGGTTAGTAAATACTTTTTGTTAGTTGGTTAAACAAATTAAATTACACATTGATAAATAGTACTCTATAATTTAGTTCATCAATAGTTCTTCGAAAGCGCAATCATCATTAACCCTTTGATGACGCATGTTTTTCTAGCATGCATCGAATAAGAGATGAACCGTTTTCAAATTCAAAAGAACTCTTCTATATGAAAATATCAGAGTGAATTTGTTGGTCAGTCAAACAAATTAGTTTGTACTAATATACTAGCATTTCTTGTCGAAATCCGTCAATAACTTTCGAAAGCGTTTTTTTAGGAAATCTATCCTAAAACGTACATTTTAGATTCATGAAGTTTTATTCAAAAAAAAAGACCCCAACCATTGATTGGGCATCTTCTATCTTTTACACATTCAAATCTTTCTTTTTGTAAAAAACATAAGTAGTTGCCGTGAGGGACACGATCAAACTTAGTGATAGTACCACATACACCGCTTCAAACCCATCCCCGGTCAGCATATTTTTCGCAGCAAAGTACTTAAATGGCACGATGTATTTAAGGAACTCAAGTTTTTCACTTAAATCCATCACAATCGATAAAATAAAGGTCAACAGTAAGATCCCCGTTGCAATCGGTGCTGCACGTTTCGGATTGCGAATAACAGAAGCAAGAGCAGTGCCAATCATTAAAAATAAAACCTGTAAAATAAACATTCCACTCATCAACATGAATACGTCTGCCATTTCATTATTCATTTCGAATAGGAGGATCGTCGCAACAGTTGTAACTACATTAAAAACGACAAGGTTAACAAATCCAGCCATAAGTTTCATCGTAATGACCTTCGTTCGAGTAATAGGTTTTACAAACAGAAATTCAAAGGTTTTGTCTCGCTCTTCTTTTGCAATAATTGACGCGCCCATCATTGCCCCATGGATTGTAGCCATCAATAGCAAATATAAATACAATATAGAAAAATACCCAATCGGCGTCGATACATCCAATGTCCCTATCCCCATAAGTGACTGCAACGCTTTTGGCATCGATTCAATTAGTTCGTTCAAGGATTGACCTGAAGTAGCAAGGCTCGAGTATTCCGTCTTCCCCATTAATATAAGCAGGACAATGCCAACGCTCCAAATCAAAAGGGACTTACGGTACGCTTTCAGTTCCCTTAAAAATACATTCATCGTAAAAACCTCCTTCCTCAAACGGAATGAATATCCTTTTTCGTATAGTGGATAAAGCTTGCAATGGTCGCAATTAACACGATTCCTAAACCTACTAATAAAAACGCTCCCTCATAACTTGTGTGCTCCATTATATAGGAGGAATCAAAATATTTAAAAGGAGACAAATACCGTTTAAACCCATCTCCTTCTGTTGAACTAAGCATGCCAATTATAAAAAATGCAAAAACCGTCCCTAATGAAACCGACAGAACCGATTTGATTTTAGGGAGAAATACGGATAGAAAAATTCCAATCCCCAGAAATATAACTTGCAATAAAAACAAGGATAGGGAAATTAGAAAAAATGCTTTTATACTATAGGCATCCGTCGCAACTACAGATACCACAAGCCACGAGACAACAATGTATACAAGGCTTGTAAACAAAATGGATGTGAACGCCGCTACCATTTTTGCCGTTAAAATGGCTTTTCGAGTAATTGGCTTTGTGAGTAAGAAATCAGCTGTCTTCTCTCTTACTTCCTTTGACACGATGGCCGTACCAACATTCATGGCTTGGATCGCCCCACATAGACTGATATATACAAACACATAAGAGTAGAATCCAAGCACAGACCCAAAGGTTTCCACCTGGAGCCCTAATGCTTGTTTCATTGCGTCAGGAAAACCATCTAATACCTTTTGATACTCTTCAATGTCCCTTGCAATCGTCGGAAACATGGACATGAACAATGCCATCATCCCAACTAGCGACAATGTCCAAATGATAGTTGTTTTTCGATAGGCCCTTACTTCATGAAAAAAGACATTCATAACGGATCAGGCCTCCTTCTCGTAATAATGCATGAAGATCTCCTCAAGGTCCGGCTCCGTAACAGATAAGTTCGTAATCTCAATTCCAGCGATTTTCTCCATCACTGTATTGATATCACCCTTAAACAGGAAGCTTATTTCTTTGTTATTCACTTCTAAATTATTTACACCGATAATGGAAAAATAGCTTTTATCTATTAGATCTGCCGTTTCAACTGTAAATCTCTTAAAATTGTTATCTTTTAATGTACTAATCTTCTCAACCGTAATAATTTTTCCTTCTTTAATAATTGCCACTCGATCGCAAAGACGTTGAACTTCACTCAAAATATGAGAAGAGAATAGAATCGTCACCCCTTTTTTATTTTCCTCCTCAAGCAAATCAAAAAAGCGCTGCTGCATCAGTGGGTCAAGCCCACTCGTCGGTTCATCAAGAATCACCAGCTTTGGTTCGTGTAGCAGACCCTGAACGATTCCTACCTTTTTCTTGTTCCCAAGAGATAAATCATCAATTTTACGATTCAGGTCGAGCTCCATAATCTCTGCCAGCTCTTTCATTCGCTTCGTACAGTCTTTTTTATAAAAACTGGCAGAATACTTGAGCAAATCCTTCACTTTCATATTGTCATAGTAAAAAACTTCGGATGGTAGATAGCCTATTTCCTTTTTGATTTCAGATGAGAACTGGACTGAATCCTTCCCAAAAATTTTAGCACTCCCGCTTGTTGGATAAATGAGTGATAGCATGGTGCGGATTGTTGTCGATTTTCCAGCTCCATTCGGTCCGATAAACCCGAAAATCTCCCCTTCCTCAACATGAAAGCTAATATCCTCAATACCCCTGGCTCTTCCATACATCTTTGTTAAGTTCTGAAGTTCGATGACATTCATTTTTCTCGCCCTCCCTTAGATATGGGTTTTCTATTTCCATTATAAAGGAAATTGTGCTTTATTAATGTTAAAGTTACGTTCACATTTTGTAAGGTACTCGGAAATTTGTATCGGACAAACACATCTTTTTGTTTCATATAAAAAAAGCCCCAAAATCACCCTTTGAGACATTAACCAAACAATCTATCGACTTCTTTTTTCAACTCTCCTACTAATGGAAATTCAGAGGCATGACCTAGGCTCTCAACGATGTTTCGGTAATACCATTCTTGTTTTTCCTTGCCGCGACTAAACCTTTGCCAAACTTGATCGCCATTTTCTTCGTAATCGTGGATAATGGACCGGATATTATGAAGTTTATCCGCACATACGACCGTTCGAGTGTCTTCGGAAGCCGTCCGC
The DNA here is from genome assembly GCF_004799755.1 of Bacillus timonensis. Lineage (GTDB taxonomy): Bacteria > Bacillota > Bacilli > Bacillales > Bacillaceae_L > Ferdinandcohnia > Ferdinandcohnia timonensis_A. The sequence goes on from NZ_SLUB01000014.1 coordinate 74,076, forward strand.
AGGAATGAAATAGTATGCTCTTTTCTTGCCTCCCATGGCAGAGATTTATTGGGCTCGGAACAACCTTCCACAAGTTTTGCAATCTCGTCACCGAAACCGTCTTGTATATCTTCTAAAGTAAGCTCAGTGTCCTCAACCGTATCGTGTAGGATTCCAGCCACTATCAGTTCCTCACGTGCATTTATTTTCATTAAAATCAGAGCAACACCAAGTGGATGTGTGATGTATGGAATATTGGTGAGCTTTCGGTATTGTCCATCATGTGCCTTACTTGCAACCACAATCGCTTTTTCAATCATGTCCATTTTTTAGCCTCCCAATCAAAGAAATACCTGACACACCTAGTGCCAGGGTTAAAGTATTTTACTTAAAAATGCTTTTGTACGAACATGCTGAGGATTTTCGAACAGTTCTTTTGGTTTGTTTTCCTCCACGATATAGCCATCGTCCATAAATAGGACACGGTCACCAACTTCACGCGCAAAACCCATTTCATGGGTCACGACGACCATGGTCATTCCCTCTTGCGCCAACTGCTTCATAACCTCTAATACCTCACCAACCATTTCTGGATCAAGAGCAGAGGTTGGTTCATCAAATAGCATAATTTTCGGCTCCATCGCAAGTGCTCTCGCAATCGCCACACGTTGCTTTTGTCCACCTGACAAGGAGTCTGGATAGGCATCTGCCTTTTCAGCAAGACCTACCTTTTTTAAAAGTTCCATCCCTTTATTATATGCTTTTTCGTTGGAAACCTTTTTTACCTTCAACGGAGAAAGCATGATGTTTTCCATCACTGTTTTATGAGGAAAAAGATTAAACTGCTGAAACACCATACCGACGTCTGTTCTAATTTGGTTGATGTTTGTCTTTTTATCCGTAATATCGATTCCTTCAATATAGACATGCCCTTCATCGATGGTCTCTAATACATTTATGCAGCGTAAAAAGGTTGATTTTCCAGAGCCAGAAGGTCCAATGACTACGACAACCTCCTGAGGTTCGATTTCGACGGAGATTCCTTTGAGGACCTCGTTTTTCCCAAACGATTTCTTTATATTGTCTATCTTAATCATTCAGTTTTCAACCTCTTTTCTAGATAGTTTAATAGAATGGTTAGTGAAAGAGTGAGAATTAAATAAATAAAGGCTGCCATTAAGTATGGTTCCCATACGCGGGCATGCTGTCCCATCATCATCCGTCCCCAATGCATGATTTCAGGTGTTGCAACTACTGAAAGAAGGGATGAATCTTTTATGAGAATCACAAATTCATTCCCTAACGGAGGAATCATGCGTTTAAAGGCTTGCGGGATAATGACGTATCTCATCGCTTGTGCATGTGTCATACCTAAAGATCGTGCGGCTTCCATTTGTCCACGGTCAAGGGACTGAATGCCTGCTCTAAAAATTTCTGCTATGTATGCGGATGCGTTTAAAGTAAGTGCGATCACACCTGCAACAATTCCGTTTGTTCCCCCTAAAAATAATGGAACAACTCCGAAGTGAACCAAAAAGATTTGAACAAGAAGTGGTGTCCCACGGAAGAATGTCACATAACAAACAAACGGAAACGCAATCCATTTATTTCGAATCATTTTTCCAAGCCCAATAAATAAACCTAGGATTGTCCCAAGTAAAATACCAGCAATCGATAAACCGATGGTAAGCAATGTTCCCTGTCCAAAATAGGGAAGGTAGTCAATGAGAATGTCAAACTTAAAATCCATGCTGCGTCCCCCTGTATGAATAAATTATCGGTACTACATATAAAGGCAAAAATTGCGTAACACGTTGTTGTCGTTACGCAATTTTGTTCTCCCTTATTTTGACGCTTCTTGTTCTGCCTTAAGTGCTTCTAAATCTGGCTCTGTACCAAACCATTCTTTATAAATTTCTGTGTATTTTCCGCTTTCAATAACAGCTTCAATTGCCTTATCAAAATCGGCTTTTAAGTCGTCACTGCCCTTAGGGAACATCATTCCATAAAACTCCGCATCAAACGTATCTTTGTCTCCAACAACCTTTAGCTTTTTGTCCGGATTTTGCGCAGCATAGTATTCAATAACACCGTTATCCGCTACAACAGCCTCCGCACCACCACTTTCAAGTTCAAGGATGGCTAGGTTATTATTTTCAAAAGCTTTAATATCAGGATGCTTTTCACCTAATACCTTTTCAACCGCAAAATGACCTGTTGTAGAAGCCTGAACTGCTACCTTTTTCCCCTTTAGATCTTCAGCTGTTTTGATGTCACTATCTTCTGGAATCATGATCTTGTTTGTTGATAAGAAGAAAGGTATCGTAAATAAGTATTCCTTCTCACGGTCTTCGGTAATTGAAATTGATGATATTGCCATGTCATAAGACCCTTTGTTTAATTCAACGAAAATGGGATCCCAACCAGTATGTTTGATATCTAGTTCGTAACCAGCTTCTTCAGCTACAGCATTTAGAACATCGATTTCAAAACCAACAATTTTGTCCCCCTCCATGAACTCGAATGGTGCATAGGCCGCATCTGTCATGACCTTAAGCGTTTTTTTACCTGCGTCTTCTCCCTCTTTTTCTCCGCCTGACCCACTCGTATCATCACTCGTTCCACAGGCTGCTAAGAAAAGAAAAACAAGCAGGATTGAAAAAGTCGCTAATTTCTTCACGTATGTAACCCCTTCCTATTTTTACAAAATTTAAATAATTCATTTTTTTACTATATTAGCACATTGATAGTCTAAAAGAAACATTGAATTGACAATTCCCCACTATCTGCACCTTACTCCTTACATATTATGAACCTCAAGCAGGACGATAGAACTAAACTATTCGACAAAATTTGGTGACAGGAAGGCTAATTTCTAATATATTTAGAATAATAGATATTTTCTAAAAGAGAGGTGCTTTTGTGGGGGTTGTCAAGGAGTTTGGGAAGATCTTTGTCATCTATATATGTGTGTTCTTATGTGTTTTTTTATTCGTTCTTTTCCCTCGCGAACCGAGTATTGAGGTGGAAGGTAAGGCGATGACAGTTGTATATTCCTATCATTTTAATGTGAAGGAATATGCAACAAATGTGGTTACATTTTTAAAGAATGTATATGAGAATAAAAGTCTTGGAGGTACGAAGTTTGCGACTTTAACAGCCGAGGATGAAATCGCAAAATTTTTTCCAAGAAGCCTCAAGATTATCTTGATTGGATATATTCTTAGCATTGTGTTTGGGGTATTAAAGGGGATCCTGGATTACCGGTTTACGAATACGAAAAAAAGCTTTTTAGGGAGTGGCGCCACCTGGTTTTTATCGGGGGTACCAGACTTTTTTATCACCATCTGTTTAAGTTATTTTATCCTATTATATATTCCTGATTTTAGCATCATGGGTACCGAGGCATGGTGGAAGTTTATTGCACCTAGTATTCTTATCTCCATTGCGCCGATGCTGTATGTTGCGAGAATAACATCTGTTTCCCTACTGACCCAGGATCGCGAACCATATATTCAAGTAGCATACGCTAAAGGCTTTACAAAAAATAGAGTTCTGCTAAACCATATGATGAGATCATGTTTCATCACGGTTTCAAGTCATCTACAATCGATTATGGTGTTTGTTCTATCAAACTTATTGGTTGTCGAATATTTACTAGGTTATCAGGGCGCTGCTTATAGGTTGTTTACTGCTATTGGCTACACAAATTTCATCCCACCGGGTGGCGGGGCCGATGAACGTGGTTTAATCATTGGGATTTGTATAAGCTTCCTCATGCTGGTGATGGTTGCCCATATTATTAGTCAAGCCATCAAAATGAAATTGGATCCGAAATAAGGAGGTGCTCTACGTTGAATCGAAATTGGTTTTTAATCACCGGCTTAATTATGTTAGGTATTTTACTTCTTGTTACCTTTGTAGGACCTCATTTCCCGTATGTAAAAGAAGGTATTGAAGAGGGCAGAATTCGTTTCTTAGATGGTGGAAAGAACTTGCTTAAAGCACCATTCACCCCTGAACAGCAGCCTCCTTTTGGATCAGACCATGAAGGAAGAGACTTGTTAAGTGTTTTGATTGTTGGCGCAAAGGACACGCTAAAAATCGTAATCGGAATCGTTGTCCTCCGCTACCTGATTGCGATCCCGCTTGGGTTACTCGCTACGAGAAAAAACAGTCCGATTTCCTGGATCGTAACAACTTGGAATAATGTCTTCTCGAGTATTCCAATCATTTTTTCTGCTTTGCTTTTATTAGCCATACCAGCACTTGTTATGAACGATAACAGGTTATGGTGGTCGGTTTTACTTTTAGCATTAATTGAGGTTGGAAAAGTAAGTCATATCATTCGTGAGGAAACACAACGAATTGTAAGGAAGCCTTATATTGAGGCCGGAATCACCGTTGGAATCTCCCCGCTCCGACTTGCTTTAGGAAATATTTTACCGAATACATATCCTGCAATTATGGTTAATTTCTTCATTGATATCGGAAGAACCTGCTTATTAATTGCACAGCTTGGCATTTTTGGCGTGTTCCTTTCCCAAGTGTTTATTCAAACGAATTATGGTGGTGGGGAAATGATTAACACAAGTCTAAATTGGCCAACCTTACTCGGACAAGCTAGAAAAGACATGCTCAGCTCCATTTGGATCCCATTTTGGACATGTATTGCAATCTCCTTTACAATGTTTACATTCACTATTTTAGGGGAAGGCTTAAGAAGGTATTTTGACCGAAAGACAGCCTAATTGACACACTGTTATAATGAAAGGTGAATGTTATAAAATCATTCGTTCATAACGTGAATCGGAAGGAGCTCGAAAATGACTACACCTAATAATGAACTACCAGCTAAAACATGCTCGATTGACCGTCTTGTCACAATGGAGTCAGACATCAAAAAGGTTCTTGAAGGTAAAAAAACAGCTACACGTAGAAATGGCAGATATGCCGATGTTGGGGAAATTATGACCCTTGAAGGTCAATCTTTTAAAATTGACCGCGTATACGAGCAATCCCTTGGAGAGCTTACAGACGAGGACGCTAAAAGAGAAGGCTTCGGCACGGTTGATGAATACAAAGAATCGATTCTATCATACCACCCGGGAATGCCATGGCTCCCTCAGATGAAAGTGTGGGTCCATGAGTTTAGCAAGCTAGAGGATTAATAAAAAAGGTTCTAAGTCAAATGTTGGGGTTTGAGGCTACCGCGCTTCGCTTGGTGGCCTCAATAAAAAATGATGGATGGTACCATTCATCATTTTTTATTGAGGAAAATACCCAACAACTTGGTTAACCAATATGTACCCCTATTCTTTTATACTTGTGTGTTAATAAAATTTTAGCCCTAAAGCGTTCAAACACTTTAAATCCATAAGCATTTCGCTTTAGAACTTTAGTGGAATTATTTATTCCCTCCAGGAATCCATTTGAATATTCATAGGCAAAGCTATTTAATACTTCAACTTGCCAATTTTGTATGGTCTTTATGGCTTTACTCATCTCAGGTATCTTTGAATCCTCAATAAACTTATATAAATCTTCTAATTCTTTTTTAACTAAACTAATCTGGCTTTTTCCATTTTCTTTGGCCCGTAAAAACCAAGAACGATAGGCCTCTTTGATTTCATATGCTCTTCTGAGTTCATTAGACATTTCCAAGTATCGCTCTAAATGCCAACGTTCATCCTTAGTTAAGCGCTGGCTATCTTTATGAAATACATGTTTCATACGTTTACACTTTTTTCGGTCGTATCCATGAAACTCATTTTGTATTCGGCGTCTTACTCCATCAAGCCCCCAATAAATGTAACGACAAAAATGAAACCTATCAGCTACAATAACGGGTTTACCCAATGCCTCTTGAACGGCTGCTTTAAAGGAATGATTCATATCCATTATGACTATTTGAACCCTAGATCCATGCTTTCTCAAGTAGTCCTTAATCGTACGTTTATAGCGATTTGGTAGAATATCAATCGGTTCTTTTGTAATCCCATCCGCAATGATTAACTGATATTTTCCTTCCCGGGTGTCACCTTTGTATTCATCAATGGCTATAACTGTTGGTAACTCTTCCACAGGACGAATTTCACTTCGGGATATTTGATCGAATCTACGTATAATGGTTGAAGGAGAACATCCATAGATCTCGGCCGTTTCCTTGAACGTTTTTCCTCTAATCGCTTTTATTGATATCGCTTGATTCCACTCTATTGAAGTACGCTGATAACGCATGACAAAAGGGTTTTTCTCCGAAAAACGTTTTCCGCATTCACAGACATAACGTCTACGCTTATAAAAGATTTGAGTTTTTCTTTCAAACCACTTTAAGTGTTGAATCTTTTGTATACGATAGTCATGAACCTTACTCGTTCTTTGATTACATTCGGGACACCGGTGTACTTTTCGTTCCATTTCAACATACAGTCGCACTATTTCACCGACTTCTTCAACATTGGTTAGGATAGACCCTTTTAATCCAGGAATAATCATGGTAAAATCCATATTGCACGCAACTCCATTCTTTACACTTGTTTCTAGTCAATTCAAGTATAAAAGAATGAAGAGTTTGCGTGTATTTTTATGCACACAATTTTTTTCTAAACCCCAACAAATATTATAGAGCCATAAAAAACCCTTGTCATCGCTAAGATCGACAAGGGTTTTACCGTTTATTTATGGCTTGTTTTTCAACAAGTGCCTCTTCGTGGATCGCACTCATTTCTGGTGCTACGGTTTTTATTTTTGTGATGAAGTAGTAGTATTTATAAAAAACAACCGCGACTAAAAGCAGTTTTACGGCAATGCTATCCAGAATAATAAATGGGACAGCAATCATCGCATCTGCGGTTAATAGAATCGTTAGCTTCTGCCTAAGCGTCATTTCACGTCTTTTCACAAAGCCTTCTAAATACTTTTTATATAAACTAGTGCTTTTAAACCAACGATCAAAGCGGTCCGATCCTTTTACAAAAAAGAAGGAAGCAAGCAGTAACAGGGGCGTTGTTGGAATGAGTGGCAGCACAATGCCTACTGCTCCAAGAACCAAGAAAAGAAAACCTAATACAATATATAAAAATTTCTTAATTCTGTTCATCAATATTGCCCCCTTTCTTTAACTTTCTAAAACCTTTTTCTATTATATCACGTATTTCTTACTGGAAACCCACTGTCACAAAATAGTAAGATAATGAGTAGAGAATTGTGAGGTATGTCACTTGTTTTTTTTAGTAAAGTGCTATCATTAATTGTGAAATATGTTGTGAATGGGGGTTTCCATCGAATGGATGTCATTTATCAAGTACTTGTTTTCATACATATTTTTTCAGCCATCCTTGGAATGGGACCTGGCTTTATTTTAACAACCGTAGTGAAGTCGGGGGACACAATGACTGAGCTTCGACATTCTTATGCAATCAGACATAAACTCCATATTTTTGTCATGATTGGAGGTATTCTCCTGCTAGTGTCCGGTCTTTTAATGGGGGCAATCCATCCATATCTGTTTAAAATGGGGTGGTACGTTACAAGTTTACTGCTCTTCCTTGTTGCGTTGGCGATGGGACCACTTGCTCTTACGCCTAAATCAAAGCCCGTAAAAGCATTATTGGAATCACATCAAGGGGATGACATTCCTGCAGAATACTATCCTTTGGCAAAGGCTCTCTTTAGAGTGGAGCATATTGAAAACACGATCTTTTTGATTGTCATTGCGTTAATGATTTTGAAGCCTTTTTAAAAATTTAGTTACTAAATCCCCATCCATTCACTGGTGGGGATTTTCTTCGATTGGTTGTTTCTTTTTAAATGGGAATGCGACTCCCTGTGTGAGTAGGCTTATGATAATAGCGACTCCAACCAGTAAGGATATGATGATCCAAAAATTGATACCGAAACCGACGAGTTTATAGGCACCTTCATAGTAATTTACGTCCGGGCGATTGATAATGGATGATATGATTGCAGCGGTAATGTGTTTTGTGGCATACAAAAACGCCGACACTGCGATGAAAAAGCAGCCAACAAATGCCTTGATTTGCTTCATTAAACCCCTCTTCTCTATTCACTTTTGTTAATCGTATCATGATTTTAAATGAGGGGACATATTACTTTTGACCTAGATTATTGGAGGATGGAGTGCTTTTGGACGACTGGGTTTGTTTGAAGCCTGGGCTCATTGGAACTCGACTTAAGGGGCGAGGATTCCGGTCCAAGTTTTCACCACCATTACTATGAATAGGAAATGAGACGTAGTACTCGTGCCGAATTCACTTCATTGGGATTATGTAGGGGAATTGAACCGGGGAACCCGTGACTAATCCTTTTCATCGTATTTGCGAAAGGGAAATGAGACAATGAATCCTTGCCTAATCCTCTTCATCACTTCAATGAAGGGGAAATGAAGCAAGAGACTCCTGCCTAATCCTTTTCATCACGTCTATGAAGGGGAATAGAAACACGATTCCTGCTCCTAATCCTCTTCATCACGTCTATGAAAGGGAAACGCGACAAGGGATCCCTGCCGAGCCCCCCTTATCCCCCACAAAAAAACCGCATAAAGAATTTCTTCTTTATACGGCTATCTATTATGCTTCCACTAATTCACTTTGCAGCATTGTGCCTGTTTGGGCAAAATTTGTGTGCCACGAGAATGCTTTTTCTAGTACGTGAGGTGTTTGACCGCCTCTGGTTAGAGCTTCTTGGTAATACTCACGCAGTTGCTGTTTATACTTTGGATGTGCACAGTTTTCAATAAGCAATTCTACACGTTCTCTTGGTGCGAGACCACGTAAATCTGCGTATCCTTGCTCAGTAACGATGACATCCACATCATGCTCTGTATGGTCAACATGGGAAACGAACGGAACGATACTTGAAATGTTTCCACCTTTTGCAATGGACTTCGTCACGAAAATAGCTAGGCGAGCGTTTCGAGCAAAGTCACCAGACCCGCCAATTCCATTCATCATCTTTGTCCCAAGCACATGGGTTGAATTCACGTTTCCGTAAATATCAAGTTCTAACGCTGTGTTAATGGAAATTAATCCGAGACGACGAATGATTTCCGGATGATTTGAAATCTCCTGAGGTCTCATGATCAAGCGGTCGCGATACTGGTCAAAGTTCGCAAATACCTTTTTCATTTTTTCTTCTGATAGAGTGATTGAACAGCAGGAAGCAAAGCTTACTTTGCCGGCATCCATTAAGTCAAATACTGCATCCTGTAATACCTCAGAATAAACCTCTAAATTCGTAAACTCCGAATCAAGCATACCGTGAAGAACCGCGTTTGCTACAGAGCCAATACCCGATTGTAAAGGAGCAAGCTTCTCAGTTAAACGTCCTGCTTCAACTTCTTTACGTAAAAAGGTTAATAGATGCTGTGCCATGATTTCAGTTTCCTCATCAGGTGGCACGATTGTTGAAGGAGAATCAGTTTGTTCTGTAAATACGATTCCTTTTATTTTATCAGCATCCACTTTAATTCCAGGCAGACCAATTCTGTCATCTGATTTTGTTAAAGGAATCGGCTCTCTCTCCCCCTGTTTCCCAGGTGCATATAAATCATGAACTCCCTCAAGCTCAGGTGTTTGAGCAAGGTTGATTTCAACGATAATTGATTTAGCATGCTGAGCAAATGTTAACGAGTTTCCGATTGAAGTTGTTGGAACAATTAAACCATCTTCTTTTATAGCAACCGCTTCCAAAATTGCAATATCGACATCCATCACATTTGAACGTATTAATTCGGATGTATGTGATAAGTGTTGGTCTACAAATAAGAAGTCCCCTTGGTTAATGCCCTTCCTCATTGTTGGATCAGCCTGAAATGGTAAGCGCTTATCCAAAATTCCTGCTTCTGCAAATAATTTATCAACATCAGAGCCTAATGATGCTCCTGTATATACGTTTACTTTTAATGGTTCGGTCTCAGCGCGTTTTACAAGCGCAAATGGAACCGCTTTCACATCACCCGCACGTGTAAAGCCACTAAGTCCTAACGTCATACCATCCTCGATCCATTCTGCTGCTTCTTCCGGTGTTACAACACGGTCATGCAGACGGGTATCCTTAATGCGATCTAGTTTGTTATTCATTTCTCCCATCCCCTTTTTGAAATTGAATATTAAGATAATTTTACATGGAATTTCCATTTGATTAGGGATTTCTGGAGTAAAGAACTATAAAATACGATAAAAAAGAAGAACAAATCCCTAAAGCAGCAGATTTGTTCTTTTTCTAGAAAATTAGAACCCTAACAGTTTTCGAAAATAGCTGGAATAGTTTTGGCTAACTGGGACTCGTGCTCCATTATTCATTTCCAGGACGAACGTGGAATGAGTATCAGGGTGAATTTCTTTTATTTGATTAACATTCACGATAAACGACCGGTGACATCGGATAAAAGAGTCCTTTGGCAACGTATATTCGAATTCCTGTAAGGAGTACTTATGTGTGCCAGAGAAGTCGTTTGTGTATACATGGATCTTCTTATCCTTCGCCTCCAGATACAGACATTCAGAAAACGGAATGGGAATCCAGCCATCCTGAGATTTCACGGTCACAACCGATTTACCATCTGTTAAGGCTGGGTAGATTGCTGTGACACACCCCTCTAGTTCATTACCATGAAAAAAAGGGACAGCCATTCCATGATATGGAATACCAAACACATCCCGATTGATAAATTCGGACGCCTTTTGTTTAGAGGTAATTGCTTTATAGGCAATGGTCCCCTCTTTTACTTTATCACCTGGTTTTATTTTGAGATCAATCCGTTTACTTGGCCGATAATAGACATATTCCTTTGTATTTGAAACCGCTATCGAAATTTCATCAGAGAACAATTCCCCAATCACGTCTAAGAGTGAGCCAATTGTTATATCCTTCACATTACAACACCCTTTGTCGTATAAATCTAGTATCCAATTCTATTTTACAAGCATTTGAATGATAAAACATTAACTTTAAAAAATTCGTTTAAAATGGTATTTATATGTGCATGAAGTATAATGGTAGTAACCATATTTTTAGGAGGGATACATATGTACCATACAATTGAAGAGTTTGTTCAAGATTGGCAATATGAAGGCGGAGCAACACTAAAAATTTTAGATGCTTTAACCGATGAATCCTTATCTCAAGCGGTTGCGCCTGGCCATCGCACATTGGGTGAGCTTGCGTGGCATGTTGTGACTTCACTTCATCATATTATTTCACTAACTGGACTCCAGTTTGAAGGTGCAAACGGTGAGGCAGTCCCAGCCTCAGCAAAAGAAATGGCTGATAGCTACAGAAAAACGAGTGAAAATTTTATTGCTGCAGTGAAAGAACAATGGAATGACGAAAGCTTAAAAGAACTAGCGGATATCTTTGGTCAACAAATGCCAAAAGGGGCAACGCTTAAAATGGTGAATACCCACCAAATTCACCACCGGGGACAAATGACAATCCTCATGCGTCAAGCAGGATTGAAAGTACCAGGTGTTTATGGTCCTTCAAAAGAGGAATGGGGAGCATAATTTATTCGCATGAAAGGAGCCATTTTGCGAGTAACTGGTTCCGTTTCAGGATGTAAAACAGTAAATCACAATACGTTTTTAGCGTGAATTCACATACGAATTCACGCTTTAATTTTCTTGTTATAGTGACGTTTTCTTTGGACACAATCGCGATGTTTTGGCTTTCCCTTGTCTGAAGATGCCTCGACTTCAGACATAACCGAGATGTTTTGACTTTCCCTTGTCTGAAGATGCCGCGACTTCAGACACAACCGAGATGTTTGGGCTTTCCCTTGTCTGAAGATGCCGCGACTTCAGACACAACCGAGATGTTTGGGCTTTCCCTTGTCTGAAGATGCCTCGACTTCAGACACAACCGAGATGTTTGGGCTTTCCTCTGTCTGAAGATGCCGCGACTTCAGACACAACCGAGATGTTTTGACTTTCCCTTGTCTGAAGATGCCTCGACTTCAGACACAACCGAGATGTTTGGGCTTTCCTCTGTCTGAAGATGCCTCGACTTCAGACATAACCGAGATGTTTTGACTTTCCCTTGTCTGAAGATTTACTGATTTTATTTCTCAAAAGCATTTGACTATGATTTTTACTGATTTGACCTTATCAACCCTATACGTTTTAATATGATAACTGGTCTGGTTGCACATCAAAACAGAACCCGTTATTTTGAGATGGCTCTTTTTTTGCTTTCATACACCGTTTTAGTTGACATAATATTTTTCAATCAAACGTTTGTTTATCGTTCTATCCCTTGATACACAAAGGTTTCAATTTTCAATCAAGCGTTTGTTTGAATTTTTGCTTACAAAATAAATGGAGTCAAATTGTTTTTCAAACAAGCGTTTGTTTAAAGTTCGCCCCTTAACCATCAAGGGTTTCTCGTTTCAATCAATCGTTTGTTTGAAACCCTGTTTTCATCAAGCAGCTGCTTTTTCCTTCCTAGTAAACATCCATTTTAAAAAGCTTGGAACAAGTAAAATAATGAATAACAGACGGATGAGTTGTAGTGAACTGACGACAGCTGGATCTGCTCCAATGGCTGTAGCCGTTAACACCATCTCTACTAGACCACCTGGTGCCAAACTTAGTAGTGCTGTTGGTAAATCTAAGTCTGAGAAAATAGCAAAGGTATACCCTAATCCGAATGATATTGCTAACAAAAATACTGTGAGTACAAGGTAAACTCCACAATATTTTCCACCAATCTTTAAATCTCTCAAATTAATATTATTCCCCATCCTCATCCCAACCGTAATTTGGGCAAGAATCAAAAACCATGGTGGGATATTTGGTAGGCCAACTCCTGTGACGCCAAGAATCGCCGTAACCGCGAGTGGACCAATGACATAAGCTGCTGGCAACTTATCTCGAACGAGCCACCCGACCAATAACGCTAACCCAAACCATAAATATGCGTAAAACGGAACACTGCTGATATTTTTTGTTACCTCATATGCATTTCCTGCACCCGCAATGAACCAGTGGGTTACAATAAACGGAACCATAAATACGACCGTTAGCAAGCGCACCGTTTGAAATATGGTCACCATTGCGGAATTTGCTTTTAAGGAATGGCTTGCCGCAACCATCTCTGAAAGTCCCCCAGGAATCGATCCAAAAACACTTGTCATCGGGTCAACTTTAATAAAACGAGTTACAAAAATACTATTTAAAACGCTAACTGTTAGTAACAAAATGGTCGTGAATAAAAACGGGATGATATAAGGATATACGGTAACAAAGGTTTCCTTTGTAAAGGATAATCCAAAGTAAATTCCCAGTGTTGCAAGCCCAATGTTATACAACCTTGTTGAAACAACCATTTTTTTATGAGTAATCGCTTTGTATAAAATCATGAACGTCATTGGTCCGAGTATCCATGGAATTGGGAAATGTAACAAAAAGAACAATACGCCTCCAACACTCGCAACTACATAAGACTGTAAAATTCCCTTCATGTGTGTAAAATTCATTTTTATGAACGACCTTTCTATGTCAATCTTTTACTATCCATTATGCAGGAAAAGAACCTACTTTGCAGAATATACTCTTTAAAAAGGAGGTATCCAATATGAAAAATTTTAAATTCTCACATACTATTCGTGTCAGATATTCTGAAATCGATGGACAAAAAATTGTTTTTAATGCGCATTATCTTACATATATCGATATCGGCTTTACTGAGTATATGCGTGAAATATTAAGTCCCGATTGGCTTACAAATCCTCAATCTTCACACTTTGAGCCGGTTCTTGTTAAAAGCATGATTGAGTACAAAAAACCAGCATTGCTAGATGACTTAATAAAGGTGTATGTTCGTGTAAAAAAAGTAGGAGGTTCTAGCCTTACCCTTGAAACTATCATCAAACGCGGTGACGATATTCTTATTGAATCAGAAACAGTACAAGTAAATTACAATAATGTTACAAAAAAGTCAGCACCTCTTCCTAATCATATAAAAAATAGAATCAAACAGTTTGAAGGAATCTAGATGAATTCAAGACGCTAGTGGATCTATTATTTTTCAGACATATCTTTGTTTAGCGTCTTCTCCACCCTTTCAAGGTATTTCAAAATCAATCCCTTCCCCCCTTAATGCCAGTCTATAGTAGGTATGATGTCCCTCTCACCCGACCAAAGTAGGAGAATTCCGCTTCAATCTTTCAGATAACATTTCGTTTATTACAAAATTTATTTCGACATTAAAAGTGAGGTTCCTTTATTACAATCCTTTATTCTATTGGGTTTTGAAATGTTACAATTTTAACAATATGTAACAATTTCGCGACAAATGGAGAAATTCATAGAAATATATGATAATATGGGAAAGTAAAAACTACGTAATAGACTAAGTAGATTAGTAAGAAAGTAGGAATAATTTTGAAAAAGACACTCGTAACCTTAAGTGCCACTTTAATGCTAAGTGCCTTTTCTCCATATGTGATACAAACTAGTGCAAATACAATGAGTACCCTTCAAAGTGATCTTACCGAAACACAAAATGCTTTGAAAGAATTAAACGCACAAATTGCAAAAGTTGACCAAGCAATTGAAGATAACCGTAAAATGATCGCTCAAACAGAAGCGGAAATCAAAAAGTCTGAAGAACAAGTACATACTCTTCAAACAGAGATTGACCAACTCGAAAAAGAAATTGAAGCACGCAATGAGATTCTTAAAGAACGTGCTCGTATGATGCAGGAATCTGGTGGAACAATTAGTTACTTAGATGTTATTTTTGGTGCTCAAAACTTCTCAGATTTTATTAACCGTGTCAGTGCAGTTTCTACAATTATGCAGGCTGACCAAAAAATAATCGACGAACAAGCGGAAGCTATCAATCTAGTAAAAGAAAAACAAGATACCATTCAAGAAACACTAACTACTTTAACAGATAAAAAAGATGAATTGGTAGAAATGCAGGGTCAAATTGAAGAACAAAAAACTCAAAATGACGCCTTAAAAGCTGCCTTACAATCTAAAGAACAAAATACATTAACGGATATCGAAGAACTTCGTGCAAGTATGATTACAGCTACACCTGCTGTTAGCAATACAGCAACTACTTCAACATCGGCATCGGAACCAACATCAACTGCATCTGTTCCTGCAGTACCAACTTCAACACCAAAGGTAACAGGATCAATCAGTACTGTCATTAATGCGGGATATAAGTACATTGGTAATTCGGTATATGTATTTGGCGGTGGAAGAAGTGCTTATGACATTGCAAACGGTCGTTTTGACTGTTCGGGCTTTGTACACTGGGCATTCTCACAAGCTGGAGTTAGTGTTGGTTCTAGCACAAGTGCATTAAGAAGCCAAGGTACTAAAGTTTCAGTTAGTGACATGAAACCTGGTGACTTAGTATTCTTTAATACGTATAAAACTGATGGTCATGTTGGAATTTATATTGGCGGCGGTAAATTTATCGGTTCACAAACCTCTACTGGGGTTGGCGTTGCTGATATGACACATGGTTACTGGAAAAGCCACTTCAATGGCCATGTAAGACGAATTTTTTAACAGAGACAAGTTCCTACAAAAGCATCTTCATCTTGAAGGTGCTTTTTTTGTTAACCTTTTTATAACTTCCCCCCTTCAATGACTCGCAAATTGTTCACATTTATTTTATTATAGGAAGGTAAGCTATCATACTGGAGTGACATAATTTGGATACAAAAAAAGCGTTACCGATTCTTTTTGCTGTTATGTTTTTGGTTTATGTCGGGTTCGGAATCATTATTCCTGTTATCCCCTTTTATGCAGAAGACCTTGGTGCTTCACCAACTGAATTAGGCCTGCTAATGGCTGTCTATTCCTTAATGCAATTCATATTTGCACCCATGTGGGGAAGAATTTCAGACCGGATAGGACGTAAGCCAGTTATCATGATTGGCATTTTTGGCCTTGCTGTTTCATTTTTTTTAATGGCCTTATCCACAGAGTTATGGATGCTTTTTGCGGCTAGAATTATCGGTGGCTTCCTTTCAGCAGCAAATATGCCAACCGTCATGGCGTATGCTGCCGATATTACGTCTGAGGAAGATCGTGGAAAAGGAATGGGCGTTATTGGAGCATCGATTGGTCTTGGATTTATTTTTGGACCGGCGATTGGTGGGATTTTTTCAAAAACGGACTTACAGATGCCTTTTTATATAGCTGGAACCTTATCCTTATTAACCTTTTTCCTAGTGATGTTCGTTCTTAAAGAATCATTGCCAAAAGAGGAAAGGCACCAAACAGATAGGAAAAGAACGGGCCTCTTGAAAGCAGTCAACGGGCCGGAATCTGTTCTGTTTTTTCTTTCACTCTTTATCACATTATCTCTATCAGGTCTTGAGGCAACCTTTGCCTACTTCGCCGCGGAAAAAGCTGGCTTAGGGACAACTGAACTCGGTTATATTTTTATGATCATGGGGCTCGCCGGAGCAATTGTACAAGGTGGGCTAGTTGGAAGATTGACAAAGCGTTTCGGTGAAGGCTTTGTCATCCAAATCGGGATCTTCGTGTCTGCAATAGGTTTCTTCCTTATTTTATTCACGAAAAATTTTCTAACCGCCGCGATCTTCCTAACAGTTTTCGGGGTTGGAAATGGCGTTATTCGCCCTGCGGTATCGGCTTTATTAACAAAGCGTACCAAGACTGGTCATGGTAGTGTTACAGGATTATTGTCTTCCTTTGATTCACTCGGAAGAATCCTTGGACCTATTTTAGGTGGCTTGCTCTACTCAGTGTCGGTTGGTTTACCTTATATCTCAGGTATAATCTTGTCGGCCATTGCCTATATTTTATTTAAAATTTATACGGTAAAAACAAACAAAGGGTAGCGATTATAGCTACCCTTGTTTTTTATAAGGGACCAGAAGAAGAACGAAATCGCTACGCGATGGCTCTTTAAAAGCCCGCACGGACTAAAATTAATAAAAAAAAATGAAAAAGTATTCTCATTGTGGTATTGTTTAATCGCCAAACCAAACAAAAATTCACAGAGAGGATACTTTTTCTAACGATGATTATAACACACACATATGAAAAAATACACAAGCATTATTCTTCCATTTCAAATCGTTCTCCCCCCAATTCTCCTGATTTGATAGACAATCTCTCAATCAAAAATCAGGAGGAATTTCTTCATGAAACAATATGACCAAAAAATCAATCTTTACTTCGAACTAAAAGGTTTACCCGAATCATCCCAGGAATCCTATTCCCGAAGAATGCGCGCATTCCTAAAATATATGAATGAATCAAATAAAATCATAGAAAATGTAACTCTGGAAGATATACAACTTTATAT
>NZ_SLUB01000137.1 GCF_004799755.1 Bacillus timonensis
TCTAAAAGGTGGAGTGAAATGGAAACTTTGCACAAACGATGTGCTGGGTTGGATGTACATTCAGAAACAATAGTTGCTTGCGTACTTCTTGGTGAATCAGAGACAGACATGGTAAAGGAAATTGAAACTTTTCCTACATTGACTAAAGATTTATTTCGTCTCTTGAAATGGTTAGAGGAAAAAGAAGTGACACATATCGCAATGGAAAGCACAGGAGTTTATTGGAAGCCAGTATATAACATCTTAGAAGATTTCTTTAATATTACTTTGGCTAATGCACAAAGAATTAAAAACGTTCCAGGCAGAAAAACTGATGTTTCTGATGCAGAGTGGATTGCTAAATTGTTAAGACATGGCTTAATAGAGAAAAGTTTTGTTCCCCCTGAAGACATTCGTAATCTTAGGGATCTGACGCGTCTTCGAAAGAAGTGGATTGGACACATGACCTCTGAGAAGAATCGAATTCAAAAGGTACTAGAGACTTCAAATATAAAATTAGGAACAGTAATTTCAGATGTATTTGGAGTTTCCGGAAGGAAACTTTTAGAACAGCTGATGTCCAATGGATACTTAGATCAAGAAGATGTTGAACAAAACATTCACGGAAAAATGGCTCATAAAAAACTGTTAATTACAGACTCCTTATTCGGTACTTTAAATGATCATCAACTATTTTTAATCAAACAATCTTGGATGCACATTGTCTATCTCGAAGAATTAATATCTGATATTGAAAAAAGGATAGACATGATCTTAAAAGATTATCAGGAAGAAGTAGAAATCCTTGTAACAATGACAGGTATAAAAAAAGATTCAGCTGCAATTATTATTGCAGAAATAGGGGTAAACATGGAACAATTTCCAACTTCTAAACATATAGCTTCATGGGCAGGACTATCACCAGGAAATCACGAAAGTGCTGGAA
>NZ_SLUB01000138.1 GCF_004799755.1 Bacillus timonensis
GTTTTAAATTCTGTGATGGAGAAAGAACGTGACGAATATCTACAAGTTGGAGCTTATGAACGTTCTACTGACCGAATTGATTCTCGTAATGGATACTATGAGCGTGAGCTCATTATGAGTATTGGTAGGGTGAATCTGAGGGTTCCTCGTACTCGCAATGGGGGATTTTCACCTTCCTTGTTTGAAAAATATGCACGTTGTGATCAAGCATTTGTACTTTCAATGCTAGAAATGGTTGTAAACGGTGTGTCTACTCGAAAAGTCAAAAATATTGTTCAACAATTATGTGGTGAAAGTGTTTCAAAGTCTTTTGTTTCTTCCCTTACTGAAAAACTTGATCCAATTGTCAACTCTTGGGCAAATCGACCGTTGAACACGACATACTATCCCTATATCTTTGCTGACGCTATGTATATTAAAGTGCGCGAACATAATCGTGTTGTATCAAAAGCTGTTTATATTGCTACTGCCATTACGGAAGAAAACCGCCGAGAAATCCTTGGAGTAAGAGTAGATCACGTTGAGAGCTATGATGCGTGGAAAGCCTTTTTACATCACTTACAATCTAGGGGAGTACAATCACCTAAACTGTTTATTACAGATGCACATGCTGGCTTAAAAAAGGCTCTAAAAGAGGTCTTCGTCGGAACTGTTTGGCAACGTTGTACAGTCCATCTCAAGCGAAATATCTTTAATGTAATGCCCAAAAAAGGGATAGATGAAGAAAAACTAGGTTTAAAAAGAATTTTTGAAGCTGTTAGTGTAGAGGATGCCCGAAAGTTTAAAGATGAATTTCTTGAACGTTTTGGAGATAATCCAAAACTGGAGAAAGCAATTCGAACTTTAGAAGATGGCTTCGAAGATGCTATCCAATACCT
>NZ_SLUB01000140.1 GCF_004799755.1 Bacillus timonensis
TTTACAACCCAACGTCTTGCTTTTTGTTGCCAAGTACTCAACACTTTTTTACATAAGTTTTTTGATCTTCTTGAATACATACCGTAATGCCGAATAGTTTTAAATTGCTCGTCTGGGATATGGCGAATTAAACGTGAAATAAATTCTTCGACACTTACGGTTTCGGATTTGTCTTTTCCGTCAGTTTTATCCTTATATTTGAACGTAACGAATTGCCCATCATATGCCTCAATCCGATTGATTCCAATCGCTGGTCGACGAATATAACGGCCAATATAACGAAGTTGTTCTTTTATTTTTCCCCTCTGTTTAGGGGCATACACATAGAAGCCTTCGCCATTATTGGTGAACGCCTTTTGAAGTCTTGGTTGGATTCTTTTCTTTTCTCTTGGTGAAACTCCGTTTCTAATTAATTTTAATACGACCGTTTGCCATTGTTTACGAAGCATTGTAAATGGCAAGAAATCATACTGCTTCCATTCTCCTTTTTCTGTTAATCCACCCATTGTAACTAACATATGTACGTGAGGGTTGAAGTTGACCCTTGAACCAAAAGTGTGGAGTCCAGCAATAATCCCAGGTGTTACTTTTGCTTTCTTTTTGAAGAAGTCGGTAAGGAGTCTTGCAGAAGCATCCATTAAATCTTTTAATAGATGTCGGTGAAGGAGAAATACATCTCGTAGTCCTTCATCAATCGTAAAAATTACGTGCCGATGATTAACCTGAAGAACATCTTCAGTAAGTAACCTACTCCATTCTTCACTTTCTCCAACAGAGCACGTGGTACAAAATCGACCTTTACATCGGTAAGGAACCTTTCGCACATCATGACAACCTTCACACACAAATAACTTAAATCCATTTTTGATAT
>NZ_SLUB01000141.1 GCF_004799755.1 Bacillus timonensis
TTAAACCGGATGAAAAAAGGTGAATTTAAAAGAATGTTAGTCGTTGCAACAGGTGCTTTATTATCTCCTCTTTCTTTTCAGCAAAATGAAACGATTCCTTGTATTGCACATGCGGTATCGATTGAATATGGAGGTGAACAATAAGATGACCTATTTTTGGGCATTTACAGTAGGTGGTTTGATTTGTGTGATTGGACAGATAATGTTTGATGTTTTCAAACTTACACCGGGACATACCTTAAGTACCCTAGTAGTAGTGGGGGCCATTTTAGATGGGTTTGGTTTATATGAACCGTTGATTGATTTTGCTGGGGCAGGGGCCACCGTTCCGATTACAAGTTTTGGAAATTCGCTTGTTCATGGTGCGATGCAGGAAGCAGAAAAACATGGGTTAGTTGGTGTACTGACAGGAATGTTTGAAGTAACTAGTTCCGGTATTTCAGCTGCCATTGTTTTCGGCATGCTAGGAGCTTTACTTTTTAAACCAAAAGGATAAGGAGACTTAGGATGACAGTAGGATCAGATGTTAAACAGTGTTTTGCCAGTCTAAAGGGGGTAGAAGCAAGTCTGTCAATTTTAGCATTACGGACTCTTGATGATGAATCGAAGCGAACTTTGCATGAGGCTATGATGGTCGTACATGAAGTAACAAAAGATTTAAAAAAAAGAGTAGGAGAACTAGAAGGAGAGGAATTTCAGTACAAAGGTTTCTAGAAAACTATATTTACAGGGGGTGTAAGAGGTGCCTGAATGGTTAGATATAGCTGTACGCTCAGCATTATTTGTTGCTGTTTTATTTTTAATTACAAAATGGTTAGGGAAAAAGCAAATTTCCGAACTATCTTTCTTTGAATATGTCAC
>NZ_SLUB01000142.1 GCF_004799755.1 Bacillus timonensis
ATTCAGGTGTGCACTCATAAAAATTACTTTTGATTTTCGAAAATTCCACCGTTTTACCTCTAAATTCATCTATAAAAGAAAGTATCTTATTATATGCTTCATCTGAATTTAATTCTGAGTATCTTAATATGATTGAATAATCATATTTGCTCAGATAAACTTTATAAGGGTCATTTTGGATTTGTGAAAAATGTATAATTGGCTTTCCGGTAGAAATACAGTCAAAAATTTTACTTGGCACAAGATCTTCTTCATTATTTCCTATCGTGATAATGAAATCGGATTTCGCAATCTTTTCATTTAGTAAAGTAGAGCTTATAGCATTATTTGCTTTAAAAAATCGATTATTCTCCGAGAGATTTAAAAGTTTTTTTTGCATATTTCCATATGAGTAGAAAATAACTTCAATGCTTTGTTGGGTATGAATCTTTTTAAAAAATTCAAATATTACTGAGGGATTTCTTTGTTTTCTATCTAATCCACCTGCATAAATTAATTTGGGAATGGTGTTATTTACACTAATTGATGTTCTATTAGTGACCATCGGATGTTCCAATTCGACTAATTTATATTTGTCCTTTTTAGTAATTCGTTCTGAAAAATACTTATACATGATTGGTAATGTATAAATTTTTGAAAAACCTTCGATAATTTTCTTTTCAAGCATTTTCCTATAATTTAATTTCACATGATAAACAAAGGGAATTTTTATTGTCGATGTTATTGGAAGTTTTTCCAGTAGAAAAATCTTTTTTTTGTTATAATTAATTGAAGCTGTCTCTTATACACATCT
>NZ_SLUB01000143.1 GCF_004799755.1 Bacillus timonensis
CTCATTATGAGTATTGGTAGGGTGAATCTGAGGGTTCCTCGTACTCGCAATGGGGGATTTTCACCTTCCTTGTTTGAAAAATATGCACGTTGTGATCAAGCATTTGTACTTTCAATGCTAGAAATGGTTGTAAACGGTGTGTCTACTCGAAAAGTCAAAAATATTGTTCAACAATTATGTGGGGAAAGTGTTTCAAAGTCTTTTGTTTCTTCCCTCACTGAAAAACTAGATCCAATTGTAAACGCATGGGCAAATCGACCGTTGAATACGACATACTATCCTTATATTTTTGCTGACGCTATGTATATTAAGGTGCGCGAACATAATCGTGTTGTATCAAAAGCTGTTTATATCGCTACTGCCATTACGGAAGAAAACCGCCGAGAAATACTTGGGGTAAGAGTAGATCACGTAGAGAGCTATGATGCTTGGAAAGCCTTTTTACATCACTTACAATCTAGGGGAGTACAATCACCTAAACTGTTTATTACAGATGCACATGCTGGCTTAAAAAAGGCTCTAAAAGAGGTCTTTGTCGGAACTGTTTGGCAACGTTGTACAGTCCATCTCAAGCGAAATATCTTTAATGTAATGCCCAAAAAAGGGATAGATGAAGAAAAACTAGGTTTAAAAAGAATTTTTGAAGCTGTTAGTGTAGAGGATGCCCGAAAGTTTAAAGATGAATTTCTTGAACGTTTTGGAGATAATCCAAAACTGGAGAAAGCAATTCGAACTTTAGAAGATGGCTTCGAAGATGCTA
>NZ_SLUB01000144.1 GCF_004799755.1 Bacillus timonensis
TAATCAAAACCACCAGTGTGAACTGGTGGTTTGTTCTGCGGCTGAAAGCCTCTCTTACCGGCCTCGGCCTAAAAGGCCCACTGAATGGTTTCCCCTTATGCACCACATCTACTCGCTGATTCTAAAGAATCTCTTATTTCTTCCTGTTTTTTTCTCCGGTAAAAGGATCAAACTCTTCGAATAGCGTTAATTGATCCGCCATATAATCTTCTCTGAGCTGATTTCTAATATATTCTTCTATTTGCTTCTTATTTCTTCCCACTGTATCAACATAGAAACCTCGACACCAAAATTTGCGATTGCCATATTTATATTTTAAATTTGCATGTCGGTCGAATATCATTAAGCTACTTTTTCCTTTTAAATATCCCATAAATTGAGACACACTCAACTTTGGTGGGATGCTCACTAACATATGAATATGATCTCGACATGCATTTGCTTCGTGAATAGTGACACCTTTTCTCTCACATAGTTCTCTAAGTATTTTCCCTATACTTTGTTTGTATTTTCCATAGATAATTTGTCTTCTGTACTTTGGTGCAAACACTATGTGATACTTACATTTCCATGTTGTATGTGCTAAACTGTTCTTGTCCTGCATTTGGACATGCCTCCTTCGTATATTTGATGTAGTGGTCGGGAAACCAACTATATCTTATCACGAAGTGAGGCTTTTTTTTAATACCACGCTATAAGCTCTATGGAACCCCCGGCATAGCCAGGGGTTTTCAAAACATACAAA
>NZ_SLUB01000145.1 GCF_004799755.1 Bacillus timonensis
GGTTTTCATTGTAGTTTTAGCTTCTTTATGGTCTTCGATATTTTTATAATCAGGAATCTCTTGATTGATTGTTTCTGGTACTTCTCCGTTCTCTTCCTCGATTGTTTTGAAGATTTTTTTAGCTAGTTGATTCATAACTCTTTCAGGGGTTGCTTTAAAGGTGTTTGCCTCAGAATGAGTAGTATCAATACTAATTCCAACGTCTTTAATAATGCCTTTTTCTACACATTGTTCTACAACTTTTAATATGATTTCATCTAATGTTACATCTTGCAATCTATGTACTCTAAACTTTGCCAATAAACTAGGGTGTGGTAAATCATCTTCTGGGTTTATCCCGAGAAAATACATGTAGGCAAGGTTTAATGATGCATCTTCTATAACTCTTTCGTCAGATAATTTATAAAGATGTTGAAGAACCAGTAATTTGACCATCATTTCTGGTTCTTTGGCTGGTCTTCCATAATATTTAGAATATGAATCTTCAAGTAGCTCATTAATAAAACTAAAATCTACTGCTTCGTCCATTAGCTTAAGGATGTGATTATCCGGTATTTTATTGTATAATATTGAGTACATGCTTAATTGTTTTCTGCTTTTAAGCATAAAAAATCCCCCTTTTTGGTGATAGTTTTTCGACAACTCTATTTTACCAAAATCGGGGGTTTTTTGTATTTTTTTATGAAAACCTACGGTTTTCCAGTTATTTGGAAAC
>NZ_SLUB01000015.1 GCF_004799755.1 Bacillus timonensis
TTCGTATATTTGATGTAGTGGTCGGGAAACCAACTATATCTTATCACGAAGTGAGGCTTTTTTTTAATACCACGCTATAAGCTCTATGGAACCCCCGGCATAGCCAGGGGTTTTCAAAACATACAAAAAAAAAATGGCATCATCCACGCAGGATGATGCTATTTCTATTCAGGCTTCTTATTTCCATGTCTTCTTTTACTTAGATAAATAAAGCCAATCATCAAAATCGGTATGATGAAGACGGAAACGAACAATGTATAATTTATTTTTGTCGTGTCTCGAGCAACAAACACTTCCGAAATATCGCGATTTACAACAAGATGAAATTCATCGTCAGTTGCTCGAACAAGGTCCTCCGTAATTAGTCCAGTTAGCTCCTTGTCCTCTCCAACCTGGTCAGTCGTTAAGGTAAAGCTCTGTGTTTTCGTTGTATTATTAATTGCCACAAAAGCTTTTTCCCCTTCATATTCTCGCTTAAAAACAAGCAAACCTGCATCATTTTTAACTAATTCGATTGAACCTTTTGTGAGAGCAGGTACACCTGACCTAATTTTAGAGAGCAATGTAATATAATCAACTAGCTCTTTGTCTGTTCGAAAGTCCATTAAACCGAGGTTGTCCGGTGGCTCAGTTCCGTTTAAGGCGATTTCTGTTCCATAGAAAATGGTTGGAATTCCCGGTGTAGTATACAAATACGTTAATGCCGACTTAATGCGTGGTGCAGGATGTTCATTCGCTTCTGTAGCAAGATGAGTGAATCGTACCGTATTTGGATTATCAAAGAAATTAATCATGGAATTCGGATTTTCAAACTGTTTAGCTTGTTCCCATGTTTTTTCAATATCTTTAAAAGGTTGATCTGGAACACTAAAACTAGTGATCCCTTCGTATGGCATGGTATTAAAAACGGAATCGAGTCCCTTAGTTTCAAGCTCACCAAGGTTATCAACCCCTGAAGATTGTCCAATCAAGCGAAAATTGGCTTTTACCACTTTCAGTTCCGTTGATAATGCCGTGATCAAATCAGCTGAAACACTATCAACAAGGTCAAGTTTATATCCATCAATGTCTGCCTCTTGTACCCATGACTTCGCATCTTCAATAAACTCATCATTTAAAGGACCATCATTTGAACTGATGCCTAGGTCAAGAATCACTTTTATTCCCTTGTCATGCGCCGCTTTCACGAGCTGTTTTACATCCTCAGATGTTCCATAATGCTTATTGATGACACTTCTGTCCTTTACCACATACGGATAAAATGTATCGGTTTCATTTTCAAATATAGGTGATAATAAAATCGTTGTAAACCCCATGTCCTTCAGGTAATCAAGCCGACTCATGACTCCTTTAAGGTCTCCCCCATGATAAGATGTAGGATTCGAAAGGTCCACAGCAGAATCATTTGAACTGTCTGCATTATTAAAACGGTCAACCACTATGTAATAAATGCTTTCTTCCGCTATTGTTTGAGTGTCCTCAGCAAAAGCTGGAGGGGATGCCAACAGTAATAACGGAATCAGTATAGCCAGCATATATATCTTTTTCTTCATCACGTAACTCCAATCCTCCTAGTAATCTCACTCTTTAAAGTAACCTTATCCCTTCTTAAAAGTCAAATAGTACAGGAGTTTGTTCATATTTTGTACATATTTATACCGTTTTCTTTTTTGTGTAAAATGACTATTCTTTCTTACCACATTCTGTGATAAACTAATATAGTTTTTCATTACGGAATAAGAGGGGTTGACAGCTTGGATACTTCTATCCATACAAAAAAATTAACGTTGTTTGCTCTCACATGGCCCATTTTTATTGAATTGCTGTTACATATGCTAATGGGGAATGCAGATACCTTAATGCTAAGTATGTACTCCGATAATTCTGTTGCAGCAGTCGGGGTATCAAACCAAATCTTATCATTAATCATCGTCATGTTTGGATTCGTTGCAACCGGTACAGCCGTTCTTGTTGCCCAGCATTTTGGTGCTAATAATGAAAAAAGTGCTGCTGAAGTTGCAGTCGTTTCTATTTTTACCAACTTTGTGTTTGGTCTTATTTTGAGTCTTATTGTTTTTGTATGGAGCAAAGACCTCCTGCTTTTAATGGATTTGCCAACTGAATTATTAGACGAAGCGGATAGTTACCTTAAAATCGTAGGTTTATTCTCGTTTCTCCAAGCATTAATTATGACAATTGGAGCAGTCATCCGAAGCTATGGTTTTACTCGGGATACGATGTACGTCACAATCGGTATGAACATCCTTAATGTCATTGGGAATTACATTTTTATCTTTGGTCCATTTGGTTTACCAGTTCTCGGGGTTGAAGGAGTTGCGATATCAACCTCTTTTAGTAGATTGATTGGCTTATTGGTCATCTCCTATCTATTAATAAGACGAGTAAAACATGGGCTCCATTTTAAAAAGATTTTTCGTTTACCGAGAATACATCTGCAAAATCTGCTTAAAATTGGAATACCTTCTGCCGGAGAACAGCTTTCTTACAACTCCTCCCAAATGATCATCACGTATTTTATTACAATTATGGGAACGCAGGCACTTACGACAAAGGTATACGCACAAAATTTAATGATGTTCATCTTCCTATTTAGTATTGCCATAAGCCAAGGAACACAAATTTTAGTTGGGCAAATGATTGGAGCCCGTCAAATAAATCACGCTTATAAAAGAGCGCTAAAAAGCTTAAAGCTCGCCATTTTTATTTCAGCGGCAATGGCGATTGTTTTTTCATTCTTTAAAGAACCCCTTTTATCCATTTTCACAGATAATCAAGCCATCATAAAAACAGGTGGTGTCCTTATCCTTTTAACCATCATTCTTGAACCTGGGCGTGCATTTAACCTTGTCCTTATAAATGCATTAAGAGCCGCGGGAGATGTAAAATTGCCGGTGTACATGGGAATCCTCTCAATGTGGGGAATTTGTGTGCCGATTGCATATGTACTTGGCATTCACTTTGAACTCGGATTGGTTGGAGTGTGGATTTCTTTTATTGTCGATGAATGGATCCGTGGTATCGTCATGCTGTGGCGATGGCGTTCACGGGCATGGGAGAAAAAGTCATTTGTTTCACCAGTTGAAAATGCAGACATTACAGCCTGAAAAAGTTCAGGCTGTTTTTTTGTTGTCAATTTCCCCCTAAAATCAGGGTAACATCTCACTAAAAAGTCTTAGTTATAAATTCTCCTACTTTTGTCTAAAAAGAGGATACAAACTACTTACAAATAAACAGCTATGGATGGAGGATTTGCTTTGGATTTACAACAACGTCTAGGCAGCATAACTGAACAAAAACGTTCTTTTATAACCGGTACGACAGAATGCATAAATGACCAATGGATTTTCTTCGAAGCCGAAACAGACGAGGCTTCAATGCTTGAAGAAATGATTGGGAAGGAAGTAGAAGTATTCACTCTAAATAAATGGGAAAAAGGCATTTTTGTAGAAGATGGTTTAATTCAGATGAATGGATATTTTTATAAGCTCGATAATGGAGATTGCCTTCGTTTTCGAAAAAAATTAACCTTGGCGTATAAGGAATGGCTAGAAGGTTTTACAGAGGACCAGTTTATTCGTTTTACATCAACTTTAAATAAACTTTCGTTTTCACTATATGATTGTATCCATTGTCATAATCAATTAATGTTTCAAGAAGAGAATAGAGAAAATGAAGGTGTCAATTTTATCTTATTTGATAATACGGAATTGCTTTTGTCTGTTCACCATCATTTTTCTCGTGGAAAACTAAAGAAGGATCGATTTGAATTTACACTAGCGAATGGAAAAAGGGCAATTCTTTCTACATTATGCAAATAAAATTAGGGGCGTTCCCAAGCGAACAGCCCCTTATCCTTACAATGCTTTAAGCTTTGCTAATCCTTTTTCAAACTCTTCACTTTTCATCGGCCGATCGATGTAGAAACCTTGAGCATAATGGCATTGTAATTCCTTAAGCAACGCTATTTGCTCATCTGTTTCAACCCCTTCAGCAACCACTTTTACCGAAAGTCCGTGCCCCATCGTAATGATAGCCTTCACAATCGCGATATCAGTCGTATTAACTTTGAGATTATTAATAAAAGACCGGTCAATTTTTAACGTATTGATTGGCAAATCCTTTAAATAGCTTAATGATGAATAGCCTGTACCAAAGTCATCAATTGATACCTTTACACCAAGCTTTTGCAGTTCCTTCATAACAATGACACTATGGGTAATGTTTCTAAGCATCACGCCTTCAGTAAGCTCGAGGGTTAAATATTGAGGAGGTAGCCCCGTTTCATCTAACACCTCTTTGACCACATCAATAAAGCTAATTTGCTGGAACTGGTCTGCTGATACATTAACAGAAATGGTTAAATAATCATATCCCATATCATGCCATTTCTTATTCTCTTGACAAGCCTTTTTTAAGACCCATTTCCCTATCTCATGGATTAGCCCCGTTTCCTCTGCAAGAGGTATAAATTCACCAGGTGATACGAGTCCAAGCTTTGGATGCTCCCATCTGATTAATGCTTCACTGCCATATACTTCTCCAGACGCTAAATCAATCAACGGTTGGAAGCATATGTGAAACTCATCTTTCTCAAGCGCTTTTCGCAAATAGCCTTCAAGCTCAAGTCTATATAATACTTGCTGATTCATTTCTGTTGAGTAGAATTTCATTTTGTTGCCGCCAAGCTGTTTTGCAAGGTTCATTGCTGTATCGGCATGCTTAAATAATAACTCTGTCGTAATTCCATCATTAGGATAGAAACTAATTCCTATACTTCCAGTTAAAAAGAACTCACGTGCTTCGTACATAATTGGTTTAGTGATACCATGCAATAATGTCTGTCCAAGGTCGGCAATTTTTTCAACTTCAACTTCCTCGGTTATAAGGATTGTAAATTTATCACCACTAAATCTTGCAAGAAAACTCTTTTTGGGGAGCAGTCCTTGAATTCGTTTGGCAAGTTGCTTTAGAATTATATCTCCCGCATAATGACCAACTGTATCATTAATCATTTTAAATCGGTCTAGGTCGATAAATAACACTGCTAATTTATGATGCTTCTTTTTCTTTGAAAAACGCTTAACAAAGTCCTCTACTTGATTTGTAAAATGCAAACGATTCGGCAAACCAGTTTCTGCATCATAATAGGCTAACCATGCAACTTTTTCCTCTGCTTTCTTTTCATAAGCAGCTTCTATTTTTTTATTTTTTTCGATAGTAAGTTGGTTTTGCTCGATTAATTCAGTGATATCTTTCAACTGTTTATATACAAAGCTATTTGTTCTCAATACGAGATTCACCACTCTTTTTTCACTCATGAAGGATGTATATTCATAAAGATAGCATAATTTCTTGTCGAAAAACACAGAAAAAAGTGAAAAAGCCACCTTAAATGGCAGCTTTTTCACAAAACGTTTAGAATCTCCAAATACCTAACGGAAGTTTCATTCCTAATCCAATTGTTAAGATCAAGACAACAATGAACAATCCCCAGAATAATCCAGTTGATTTTTGTTTACTAGAACGTGCTAAAATCATTTCCATAAATCCGATTGTTAGCACCCCTAGTATTGCTTTACCTATGTATTCACCGTCGATTTCTACTCCACCAAATAAAAGTAGCAGACCTGTCGCTAAAATGAATAGATAAAATAAACGCAAGATCATTTTAACAATTTTTTGGGATTTTTCTTTGCCGGCCTTGTTTAGGATTGTTGCTGCTACAACAAATAGAATAATAGCAACTGCCCAAGAAGTAATATGTGCATGAGTATTGTATGTCATGTACTACTTCCTCCTTTTTCTTTTTCATTCATGGTTATCATAGCATGTTTATGATGAAAAAAAAAAGATTCAATCAGCCCTTTTCCACTATTCACATAGTAAATATGTCATTTTTGTGTCGCATTGTTCCTTTTAATCCTCAATTTTATTTCTCAATGTTCCTAGGCCATCAATGGTAATTTCAATCACATCTCCAGCCTTTAGAAATCGTGGTGGGTTAAAGCCTTTTCCTACTCCTGCTGGAGTACCTGTAGCAATAATGTCACCAGGCTCTAAAGTCATTCCTTGGGAGATCACTGAAATTATTTTTTGAATTGAGAATATAAACTGGCTTGTGTTACCAGCTTGGCGTACTTCTTCATTAACTTTAGTTGTTACTGATAATTGACTAGGATTGGGAATCAACGATTTATGCACCAACATGGGTCCCATTGGACAAGTGGTGTCTAAGCTTTTCCCAAGGAAAAATTGTTTATGTCTTGACTGGATGTCGCGAGCTGTAATATCGTTTACGATCGTATACCCATACACATACTCTAATGCTTCACTTTCTGAAATACCACGACCTTCTTTACCGATTACAACGGCTAATTCCCCTTCGTAATCTAGCTGCTCTGTAATATTTTTATGACTCATAACGACTTCATTTGGCCCTACAACTGTCGTTGGCGCCTTTGTGAACATCATGACATGCTCAGGAATATCCTTTGCAGTTCCCATTTCAATCACATGGTCCGCATAATTTTTGCCAACACAAAAAATATTCTTACTAGGTTTTGGAATGGGTGCCTTTAATGTAATATCCTCAATCGGAAATATGCCTTCTGCATCAGGGTGTAGAAGAGCCCACTCCGTAATATGAGACACCCTCTCAAGAAATACTTCACCTTGTGAAATAGCTTCAATCATTGTTTCTGGTATGCTGGATGAACTATTCATTTGCACTTCAATAGCTTTTAGATCAAATACTTGGTCAAGTGCTTCGTTAACCATCCCAATAAATTGTTTTCCATTCTTTTCGGCAGTTACAAACCTCATTATCATCATCACCTCTTATTTAATCCTTTATTTAATTCTACTTTTGTTGTCCTTTTTCCTCTATTAACATTTTGTAGAACTTTGTATTATTTTGTAACTTTATAAGAGGTTTTAGCGAACCTGTTTTATTGTCTGTAAAGGCAGGTATAATAGTAGTACAAGCCTTGTATATACTACTTTAGTCTAATGAATGTATAGAAAATGTACTAAAAAAATGGAGAAATGAAAATGTTCATGTTGAAAATTGCTATTGAATTAAAGCGCCGTAAAATGACAGTTTTAGCTGATCGGCATGGCTTTACTGCTAGGGAGACAGTAAAGTGTAGTCAAGAGTTAGACCAATTATTGAATATTTATCAAAAAACCAAACAGAAAAAATTAAAAATGGTGAATTAGAAAAGACTATTCGCATTATTCGCGAATAGCCTTTTTTCTTATTTCTACCTTTTGGGCATATGTGAATGTTCTCCAAATCCATTCGAATGGACCAAATCTGAATTTATTTAACCATAGATAGCTTAACACGATTTGGATAATAAAAATTACAATCGTAAGAAGGAACCCCGTATACAGCTCCACTTTTCCATACAATCCAAAACCATAGCCGTAAAACAAGAGCGTACATACAATCGATTGGAATAAATAATTACTCAAAGAAAGTCGTCCAACTAATGCGAGCGGTGAAAGCAGTTTCCTCCAAACTGGTAATCTCATTAACAGGACAATAGATGTTGCATATAGTACGGCAGTCCCAGGACCGCCTATCGTATCCTGTAAATAATCAGTTGCTGCATTTTTAGACGTATAATATGGAAGCAATTTCATGGGAACCCCGATAGCTAGTGAAATCAGCCATAAGATTTTTACTTTTTTTATATCCTTATCACGGCCTTCCAGCCACTTTTTCTTTGCAATAAAAGCACCTAGAAGAAACATCGGTAACAATGTAATGACTAAGATAAAAATGCTCCCTGCATTATTAACATAGTACCAATCTTGGATTCTTTGAATCGTAATTTCCCAGAATCCGCCTGTAGCATAAATTTCTGCTGATTTTTGAGCAAGTTGTTCATTAAACATAATGGCACTTAATTCTGGTTCGAACATGACAGCTAGAAACATCATACCCCCAAGAAATAGATTGGGTACGAAAATAAGGACTAAAGCCCAAATAAGTAACGTGATTGGTTTTGCCTTATGAAACAATAGAAAAATGACTCCGACAAATGCATATGTAATTAAAATATCCCCATGCCACACAAAAAAAGCGTGTAAACACCCGAACAGTAATAGCACAATTAATCTTCTTGTGATCAACGGATAAAAAGAATACCCTTTGGCTAGTGCTCTTTCCTTAAATAGAATCATCCCAAACCCGAAAAGAAACGAAAATAGGGTATAAAAGCTTGCTTGTGCAAAAATGTCAACAAAACTATTTGTCCATTGATTCAATTCCCCACTCCACCAGTCTTTAGGGCTTACATACAAAATTGGTGAAAAAAACGAAGGCATATTCACGAAAAAAATACCGAATATTGCCAGCCCCCTTATAACATCAAGCGACTGAATGCGCTCCGCACCCATTACAGGTGTTAATCGTTCATTATTCATTCGTATAACTCCTTTAATTTTCCTATATTCGATTATAAGAGAAGCGTCTAGAAATCTCTAGAATTATATTCCAAAAATCGAATTAACACGTTATTCCCTCACACTCGAAATCACACCTTCTGGGTGTTTATCATAGAATATCGTAATCGCATCTACATGTAGCAACTTACTATTTCGTATATTTTTTAATTTGATTTTTTAAAAGGGTGTTCAATATGCCAGCAATTGTTGGAGCAATAAAAATAAATAGCATTGGGAATAGCAGTGTAATGAATGTAGGGGATGTTTTTCAAATTGCCCCTGTTTCTACTGCCAAAACATTCGCTGGAGCTGGCTCTTTCAATACCGGGAATGGACTTCGTATCTTTAATAATCAGAGTGTAACCAACTCATATGATGTGGATACAATCGATAGTGTCAATATTGGAAACGCCTAAGGGGGTATACGTAAATGAATTTTTATATAAATCAAAGTATTTGTATACAAACGTTAAGAGTCGGGAGTGTTGCAAACTCATCGGTCTTACAGATTGGAAGTGCGGGCATTATTCGGCCATCTGCACATCTGCATAATACAGGTGGTTTTACTAAACCAGCACCACAAATTACAGAACAAAATTTGCTAGAAGCACCTGCTGTCCCATTAGCTGGCGCATCAGGAACAGCAGGAGTAGCCCCTGTAATTGGTGCAACAGGAGTAAGATAATGGGCATTCACCCAATCGTTCTTATCTGCATAAAGTAATCTATAACAGAGTTTTAGAAAGGGTGAATGCTATGTATCCTTATTATCATTGTGTGTCTTCCTCATATATTCAGAATCTTTATCAGTATATCCAACAACAAAACGTACGGATTAATCAATTAGAGCAATCCCTTCAACAACTTCAAACGGAAATAGGAGAAATAAAAAAGCAACCATCCACCCATATTGAGAAAGTTGAATATAAATTTGATCAACTAAAAGTTGAAACTCTAGAAGGAACTTTAAACATTGGTTTAAATCC
Organism: Bacillus timonensis; assembly: GCF_004799755.1. GTDB lineage: Bacteria > Bacillota > Bacilli > Bacillales > Bacillaceae_L > Ferdinandcohnia > Ferdinandcohnia timonensis_A. The sequence continues at coordinate 9,461 of NZ_SLUB01000015.1, forward strand.
ATTAAATGGGGAACCAGTTGAGGACTTCTCCGTAGCTCAAGGAAAAATGAACATTCCGGATATTCGGCATGTCCATAAAGAAATACTTGGTGAGATACAAGACAATATAGATGAGTATTTATCAAATGAAGGTCCGGTACTTATTGAAGGAATTGCAAACCAGGAAAGAACGGTTCTAGAAGAAGGACACTCAGGCTTTATCATTGAGGATATTCAGAAACAAATTCCTGACCGAATTGTCCATTATCTAGGTCAATATCATGGAGAGTTACAAAACCCATCAAGAGAAGCGGAAGTGTACCAAAACATTATCAGCCATATTAAAAACGACATCAAAAATTCAGTTACTGGATATATTCAAAATTTGCCAAAAAACACGAAAAGGGAGAATGAGACGTGAACTTTACGGTTGTAAATAAGGAATTACAAGTTGGACATATTGATATTGTCGGTGTTTCAACATCGGCTGTTTTTATTATTGGAGATGCACAAACCATTTCTATGACTTCTGCTTTTGACACTCCACCTGAATCTTTAATCATTGGACCATTTGTTCCGCTAGCCCCAGAGAGTTGATGTACATTGAAAAGACTATCGGTAGTAGACTATATTCGGATAAATACTGTTCTGTTTAGTAGTATAGTAGAGGTTGGTGATTCTCGAAGAATTGCTCCTTTTTCGCAAGCACTTGCTTTTCAAAAAGAAGTCCCACTATTTTTTTCAAATGAAGGAAGTCTTTCTGCATTTCCTTTTTTTAAAAGGGAGCTCCCCAAGGTTACAATTGAAGACAAAATAACGATGAATATCTTCCATCAAAATCCTGTTATCAAAGTCAATACTGTTAGAATACTAGGGATTTCCTCTTCATCTGTACTCCAGATTGGATCAACTGTTGAGATAGAGTCAAAATCTAAAGTAAAACATATTCGAAAGTTATTAGAACATCAGACCATTGAAAGATAGTTCACTAATTTTGTATTTTCACATAAAGTAATAGCATGAAAATGTTTTTTAAAGGATGACGCTATATGCCTTCTATTGTTGGACCTATAAAAATTGTGAATGTCGGTGGTGGAGTCGTTAATTTCGGTGACTCCTTCTATGTTTCACCTAAAGATACAGCAAAGACCTACTCAGGGTCAGGATCATTTAATACTGGAGATTTTATTTGTACCAATAATGGATTAAACTCCACAAATACAAATGACGAAGATTTCGCAGATCAATTAATGAAAAATAATGCGTAAAAATAAAAAGGCCGAAACACGGCCTTTTTACATTTTATAATGTTTCTAATCTTACAAGCGTACCTCTACCTGATGGTTCAGCTGGTTCCACGATTAAGCGTTTAGGCAACCTAGCCCTTAATTCCTGGACGTGACTAATAACACCTACCGCTAATTGTTTTGAATGTAATTTTTCAAGAGCTGACACAACCGTATCTAAAAGGTCTGCATCCAATGTACCAAATCCTTCATCTAAGAAGAAGAATTGTAACGGATATTCACCCCTTAGCTGGATTTGAGCGGACAGGGATAGTGCCAACGCCAATGATGTTAAGAAGGTTTCTCCACCGGAAAGTGTTGTAACAGGACGTCTAACCCCACCATTTGCATCATCCCTCATAATAAATCCACCCTGTGAATCCACCTCAACAGCATAGCGCTGTCTAGTAAGAATGCCAAGACGCTCTGTTGCGTCAAGACTTACTTGAACAAGCTGTTCCTCTGCAATAAACTCTACGAAACTATTCCCTTTAAAAACGGATTGAAGCTTGTTAAATTGCTCCACTGACTGTTCAAGCTCGTTTCGTCGTTTTTCAAGCTCGTTGAATCGCTCATGTTTTTCTAACAGCACCTGAAGGGCATTTACAGCTGCTCCCTTCGCTTCAACCGCTTGATTAAGCATCTCTTTCATTTCCGTACGAACCCTTTGGATTTCGTCCCATTTTTCTTGTGTTAGTTCTTCACCTTTTAGGAGATCATTTACTTTTTGCAAATCGGTTTGTACTTGCTTGTGGCGATCCCAATATCGCTCAATTTGTGAACCAAGCTCCTCTTGCTCATGTTTTGAAAGTACCGATTCCATTACATCCGAACTTTGTAAAAAGCTTGTTGATTCAAGTCTCTCAGCCCATTTACTTGTAGCTTTTTCACTTCTGCTTTTCCCGTCCTGAAATGCTTGCAAGGCCGCATGGGTTTCGTTTTCAAGTTTTTGACATTCCCCTTGGACCTTTTGCCAAGCTTCGTAAGCTCTTGATTCGTTGTCCTCAAGCTGCTTTATCATTTGTTCCGTTTCAACTAATAACTGAGGGATGTTGTTGTCTCCAATTTCTCTTAAAAGTTTTTCACGTGCTTCAGATAAAGCTTCAAGTTTACTTTTTAATGTAGAATTGACTTCAACAATTTGACGTTCAAGCTCATTGCTTTCATGTTGATGCTTTTGTTTTTCTTGTTCTTTTTGTTCAAGTAAAGTGGTGCTATTTTCAATTTCAACAGAAAGACTTTGCGCCAACTTGTCATTTTTTGAGATGTCTTCCAGCTTTGATTCGATTGTTTCAAAATCAAGCTGTGGAAAGGATTGTTTCCAGTGCAAGTACTGTTCTTTCGTTTTTTCCTGTAAGTTTAAAACTCGAGACGTAAGCTCATTAAAGGTTTTTGTATTGATTTCCTTTGTCTGTTCAAGCTGGTTCACTTGTTTTAATGATGCACGAAGGTCTTGAATGACTTTTCTACCCATTTCTTGAAGCTTTAAATAATCTTGTTGCAATGATTTTTGTTCAACAACAAGCGCTTGAAGCTTTCCATCCACATCTTCAAACTCATCATCACTAACTGTCTTCTTAGCTTGGATAGGAGCATTCATTTCCCCAGGGTATTCCCCGATAAGTCCCCCAGAGATTTGCTCGAGCTTAAGTTTGAGTGTTGAAAATTCTTGTTTTAGCTCCCTTACAATGGTTATATCATTGCTGAGTTTTTCGATTTGCGCTGCGATTTCATCTCCATGATCTTCAAGACTAGATACAGGATTCGGATGATGGGTAGAACCGCAAACTGGACATGGCTCTCCGGTTTCAAGCTTATCCGCAAGTTGAATAGCAAGATTCATTTTCCGATTATCCTCCAGTTTTTGCTTAAGCATAGAAAGTTTAGCCTCAGCAAAAGCAATAAGCTTTTCACTATCTCTTTCAGAATCACAAACAGCTTCATACTTGGATGCATTCTTTAAAAACAGCACTTCCATTCTATGTTTAGCCTGGTTGAGCACCTCATTTTGTGAGTTCAGTATTTTCTCTAATTGTTCAAGTTGTATTTGACTATTTTCAAGCTCTTTTTTTTGCTCGTTTATATTTGACTTAGAAAATAGGATCGTCTGCTTCAGTTGATTGGCTTTCTGGAGCTCGTCCCGTACTTCTGCTGTAACAGTTAATTTCGATAGCTTTTCTCTTCGATCCCTTTGTTTCTCTGTATCATCCGTTATGGATGCAGTAATAGCTTCAATTATCTTTTGTTTTTCACGTACTAGTGATTGTAAGCTATTCAGCTTAGCTTGGAGCCCATTCGCTTCTCCTTCTAGAACAATTGCTTTTTCCTGAATGACCTTAGCATCAGTCAGCTGTTGTTTTTTTGTTACGTAATATGGTAATTTTTCCGTCTTTTCCTGACGAGCATGATGATAATTAGTTGCCTTTGCTTCATTTTCTTGCTTTTTGGTTTTTAATTGATTTTGTAAAGACTGATAACGTATGGTTGCTTTGTCTAATGCTTGTTTTGCAGACTCGTATTCCTCTAAATACGGAAGGATAAGAGCAGCTGTTTCGGCATTCTTCACTGTTTGTTCAAGATGAAGGATATATGGTTTCTTTTGCTCGATTTCAACCGATTTTTTTAATAGCTCACTTTTTTCTAATTGCCACTGCCAAATACTCTTACTTTTTTCAAAATCAGCATCAATCTTGTTGACCTCATTTTGTCGTTTTTCCAGAAGTATCTCTGCATTTTTTAGTTCTTGCTCCGCACTTTTGATTGCTTCTGTTGATGCATCCCCTAGACCTGCTTGTTCAGCTGCTACTTCGTTTAACTCACTTTTTGCTGTGGTTAGCTTATTCTTTAATTTTTTATTTAGCTTGTCTCCATATTGTTCAAGATTGAATAAGCGTTGGAGCATTTGTCTGCGGTCTGCACCCTTTAGTGATAAAAACTCAGCAAACTTTCCTTGTGGTAAGACGACTGCTCTCGTAAAGTCATCAATCGTTAGCCCTAAGAGATCCTGGACACATTGATTGACTTCACCAATTTTATCAGCAAGAACTACCGATTCCTCACCCACTTCAATAATTCGACTTACAGATGATTTAAGCTTTAATTCATCCTGGCGTTTAAAGCTGCGCTCTATGGTATAACGCTTTGCTCCTTTGGCGTTTTCTAGCTCAAATGTAAAAGAAACGTAAAGCAGATTTTCTGCATGATTTAATATTCCGTGCGTATTATTGGATGCGCGCTCGACTTTGCCATATAAGGCAAGAGTCATCGCATCAAGAATGGACGATTTACCACTTCCTGTCGGTCCAAAAATCCCAAATACTCCACCTTCACAAAGGGAACCAAAATCAACCGTTTGTTTTTCGCGGAAGCTATGAAGTCCCGCTACTGTTAATGTGATAGGTTTCATGCTTCGTCACCATCCTCGTCTACATCATCAGAAATCAGCTCTAAAAATAATTTCGTAAGTTCTGGTTCTGGTTTCGCACCGCCTGTTTGTTTTTCATAAAAGCGAACAAAAAGTTCATCTATAGGGGTATTTGTATTCACTATCCGCTCTGCTCTTTCTTTTTCAAGCTCTTCAAAAACAGGGCGAATATGAATGAGACCACTATGATGCTTTCGTAATCGATGAATCTCTTCGATTGAAAGGGCGTTTGTCACGTGAATTTCAAGGTCAATCCATGCATTCGCATCCTTACCTTCATCAAGCCAAGTATAGACTTGAGCTAACCCCTCTTTCGCTTTCCATCTTACAAGTGGTTTTCCACTTGATAAAAACACCTCAGACATTTCAATGGGCTGGTTAGGTTTCGCGTCTAAAATCGTTACAGATTTCGCGTACCCTGCTTCAGAAAAACTGTACGCTAATGGAGAACCTGAATATCTCGCCATCGTTTTCGCTCTGGAGACCATTTGCGGACGGTGTAGATGCCCTAACGCTACGTATTGTGCTGCTTCCGGGAGACTAGTAGCAGCTACCGTGTAAGCCCCACCAACCTCAATTGGTCGCTCAGAATCTGAGCTACTTCCACCTGTTACATAAATATGGCTCATTGCGATATTAATGGTTTCCGGTGTAAAAGCTTTACTCATTTCTTCAAAGATTCCTTGGATGCGTTGGTCATATTTATCGCGAAGTATTAATTCTTCATGGGAATCTGATAACACTTCGGCTAAACGTGACTCAGATGGATATGGTAAAGCTGCTAGTTTAAGAGTTTCATTTGTTGTAGGAACATAGATGGTCTGGACATCAATTGTCGGCAAGCCAAGTAGTTGAATTCCTTGTTTTTGAGCAAGTGGTGAGGCTGCAGACAGGCGGTCTGGGTTATCATGGTTTCCTGCGATAATCGATACAGGTCGTTTGCCACCATTAGCTAAACGGGCGATACTTTCGTAAAATAAGCTTTCAGCTGCTGCCGGTGGATTCACTGTATCAAATGCATCACCTGCCATTAAAACAACATCGATTTTTTCTTCTTCGACAATTTTTACAAGCTCGTCCAAAAATTGCGCTTGTTCTTCTAATCTACTTCTTCCCTCAAGGGATCGACCTAAATGCCAATCCGCAGTATGAAGAATTCTCATTTGAAACTCCCCTTCCTTTACCGAAATCTAGTATTATTATTTTAACATAGGAGGTGGTCTGAGATTGATAATGTTAACTGGAAATTAAAAAACAAAAGCGCAAGCGCCTTGGAAGTGGAACATCGACTAACTACTGCCACGTCCTGTGGCAAACGTCGATGTCAGCACTTCCTGTGCAAGTCCGACAAGCATAAGAAAAGCTAGCTAGAAGGATGCCTTTTATCCTTCTTGACAGATTGGCTTATGACCTCGAGGGTCTAGGCGCTGGAGCTGGACTTGGATACACTTATTAAGAAGAATCCACAACGAAAAATTTTATAATATCCTAGAACGCGAAAAAAAGTACTGCCCTTAATATGAGCAGTACTTCCCACTTACACCTCTAACAAATGCCCACCATCGAAAAAGTATAAATATCTTTCATTTAGTGGTTTTCTCCATATATATTCGATTGCCTTACTGTATAATTCAAGCTGGACGCGATAGCGGTCTTCTAGTTCAGGCTTTGCATCTTCAAAGCTTCTAAACTTACCTGTAATGGTGTCCGTTTTATAGTCAATCAGAACAATTCCTTTTTCATCCTCAAAAATACAGTCAATAACCCCTTGAATGAGGACATGTTCCTGTTGTTCATCAGACCAATCTGCATAGGCTTCAACTGCAGGAATGGCAACACTAAAAGGAACCTCTCGTCTTACACTTTTAGCCTCTATCATGCGCTGCGCAATCCCGGATTCAAAAAATCCCAGAATACTTGCTACATCGATAACATCTGCCTGTTCTTGCGTTAACAATTCATGATGAACCATTTTTTGAATTTGTTCGCGAAGGGAATCTTCGTTAATTGGTTCACTGAAATTAACATGTTGCATCACCATATGCATTGCGGTCCCACGTTCAGCAGGTGTTAATGATTTTTGCTGCATAAATCGTGGACGATCTGCACTTGCAGCTCTGAAACGAGGAAGAAAAGCCACATCACTATGTTCATCCCTGTTCTCTCGTTGTCTTTTTATCTCTGAGACAGACTGTTTTGAACGCTTATTTGCCGCAGATTTATATGGGTATTGCCATGTTAATTGATGTTCAATTTGATCAGATGCATCACTACTAACCGGAATTGGTTTTCCTTCCTTTAGTGCAGCCTCCATTTGTTCATGCTTGCTTTCTTCTCCAACCTCAATTTTTTGTAATTCCACAGCCGGGATTGTCCGAATCTCCCATTTTGCTGGGTGATTAACAATATCGGCAGGAAGCCCGTCGACTGATTCATCTCCACGAAGTAATTCAGCATCCCTATGTCTAATCAAGCCGGGGCCAATCCAATCCAAATATGATTTAGCTCCAGCTCTTGTATGGTCAGCAATCAACCATTCTTTATTTTGAAGTGTGGCCTGCCATTTACCAAGTTGCTTACCTAAATCCTTTACAGTACCTACTAGATAAAGCTTTTCCTTTGCTCTCGTCAGTGCAACATATAAAACACGCATTTCTTCAGAAATCAGTTCAAGGTGCATTTTTTTCTTAATGGCAAGCATTGGAAGAGTGGGATACGTTACCCGAAGTCTTGGATTTACATATTTTGTTCCAAATCCAAGCTCTTTGTCTAACAAATACTTTTTATTTAAATCCATCATATTAAATTGCTTTGAAAGTCCCGCAACAAACACAACTGGGAATTCAAGTCCTTTACTTTTATGAATGGTCATGAGGCGAACAACATCCTCTTGTTCCCCAAGTGCCCTTGCCGTACCTAAATCATCACCGCGATCTTGCATTCTTTCGATGAAACGCAAGAAACGGAATAAACCTCTAAAGGAAGTCGCTTCATACTGTCGGGCACGGTCATAGAGTGCACGAAGGTTTGCCTGTCGTTGCTTCCCTCCTGGCATGCCCCCAACAAAATCATAAAAATAAGTCTCTCGGTATAGTTGCCAAATCAATTCTGATAAGGAACCTGTTCTCGCTCGAGTACGCCAGCTTTCTAACTTATGATAAAATTCAGCTACCTTATCATGTGTAGCATCATCTGAAGATGCTTCCTCCAAGAATACCTTCAACGCCTCGTAGTAAGGGCTATTTTTTTCATAGGTTCGGATTTTAGCCAACTCATCCGCTTCAAGTCCAACAATTGGTGAACGTAAAACAGATGTAAGCGGAATATCCTGGAATGGATTATCAATCACCTTCAACAAGGACATCATAATCGCGACTTCAGTTGCATCAAAATAGCCTGTTGAAAGATCCGCATAAATCGGAATTCCTTGCTGTTTAAACTCCTCCATAAGTTGCGGAGCCCATGGCATCGAGCGCATCAGAATGACAATATCACGATACGTAATGCTTTTCATTCGATTTTCTTTACGGTCAAACACTTGGAATCCGGTAGAAATCATATCCTTGATTTGCTTTGCCATCGCTCGCGCTTCAAGCTGGGCTGTTTCTAGTTCCGCCTCATCAAATAGGACGATGCTCTCCTCATCTTCTGATTCTTCATCTGCTTTATAGCTTTCGGTTTCCTGTCCATTTTTATCAATTAACACTAATTCTGCAGCCATTTGATTACTTTCGGGATAAGCAGCTCCTAGCTTTAATTCCGCATCATCGTCATATTCAATTTCACCAACAGCTTCTCCCATAATTTGTTTAAACAAATAATTCGTTCCATCCAAGACCTCAGCTCGACTACGGAAGTTCTTCGATAAATCAATTCTTAATCCTGTATTTTCCCCAGAGGGGGTAAACCGTTTGTATTTACTTAAAAATAACATCGGTTCCGCCAGACGGAAGCGATAAATCGACTGCTTCACATCTCCAACCATGAACATATTTCCAGTTGCTTCCCCGTCTTTTGTTACTAGTTTTAAGATCGATTCCTGCACCATATTCGTATCCTGATATTCATCCACAAATGCTTCTTCAAACTGAAGTCGATATTGAAGGGCTGCTTCGGATGGGACAAGCTCGTCAGACGGGTCTTCTTTACGAAGAATTTCCAGACAATAATGCTCTAAATCTGAAAAGTCAACAAGTCCTTTTTCTTCTTTCACCTTCTGAAATCTCTCGCCAAATTCAATCACAAGCTGAACCAGCAATTCAATCGAAGGCTGCATTTCTTTAATATTGTCTATATAGCTTTCCGGAGTTCGACTGAACAAATCTTCTTTTATTTTTTCAACCAGCTTTTTCGCGTCATCTCTTAATTTTGTTACCTGGTCCTTTAGATATTCATCATACTCGTCACCCTTAACAGGCTTTGCTCTACTAAAGACAAGAGTTTGCATTTCATGGTAGAGTGCCGTCCAGGAGTGATTCTTTGCATGTAAAAGTCGGTTTATTTGTTCCAGGTCTGCTTCAATATTTTCTGCTCGAGGGGCTGGTCCACCAGGCATTCGAATGAATTCCATCGCCTGTTCTAAATTGGCTTTTGCACCTTCAAGCTGAAGTGAAATATCGGCTAATAAATATGGAATATAGGGTGTTTGATCCAATGTTTGATCATCCACTCGGTAATCCTCTACAATTTGCTTCAGCCATTCATTAGGTGTTGGATGAGCTCGTGAAAATTCATATAGTTTCCGAATCATATTTTGTAATTCAACATCGGTTCTATCATTTGTAAAGCGGTCAACTAAATCAAAAAATGTTGTGTTTTCAAGATTGCTGTAATGTTCTTCAAATAACTCTTCCATTACTTCATCACGTAAAAGTTCAGCTTCTGTAGAATCAGCAATTCGAAAGCCTGGGTCAATATCAATTATATAATAAAATTTTCGAATGACTTCTAAACAGAAAGAGTGAATAGTAGAGATAGAAGCTCGATTAAGCAAGCTAAGTTGACGTCTAATATGAAGAGAAGCTGGATCTTCTTTTAATGCTTTTTCCAATGCTTCTCCGATTCGATTGCGCATTTCTGCTGCAGACGCATTAGTAAACGTCACAACGAGCAAACGGTCAACATCGACAGGATGTTGATCCGATAAAATTTTACGGATAATCCGTTCTACAAGTACTGCTGTTTTACCCGACCCTGCAGCTGCTGCAACTAAAATATCTTGCCCACTTGAGACAATGGCTTTCCACTGATCATCAGTCCACTGACTTCCTTCTGGCTTTGGTATGAGATTAGTCATGAATTTTCACACCTCCATTCCGAATTTTTTCAAGGATGGCATCTTTGCTTTCATTTGCTAGAACTCGATAGTTATTTTCTTCTAAGCTTTGGTCAAACTGACAAACAGATTTGAACGAACAGAACGTACATGGTGTTTTATCCTTAAGTTTATATGGGGCAATATCAATTTCACCATTTGTAATCCGGTTACCGGTGTTTTTAAAGACGCCACGCACATGATTGCGAAGGTAACCAAGTTCTTCCTCGCTTGCCACCTGTGAATTAGAATAAAAGCTACCGTCTTTCTTGATCGCAGCCGAGACAATTTGAGAGTATCCTGTTCCAAGCGATTGGTCCATTAGACGAACCGATTCCTCGTCTCCTAATAGGAGTCCCTTCATTTTAAATTTCTTAAAAATTTCCTCTTCAATTTTATCCTCAGGAAGCACTTTATTTGAATGAATCAATGGGTCATGGATATGGAAATAAAGAACACCTGCTGGTTTTGCAGTCGTTCCAATCCAATCCTTAGAATGTGTAATAATCACATCCAAATAAGTTAACATTTGCAGGGCGAGCCCATAGTATACTTCTGAAAGATTGAGTGCCTTTTCACTTGATTTATAGTCAATCACTCGTAACAGTACACCTTTTGAGCTTTCTGCTTTATCAACCCTGTCGATTCGACCCACGAGCTCCATTGTGCTTCCATTATCTAAATTAAATCGAATCGGTGGAAGTGGTCCCTTCTTACCAAAGCCTAGCTCAATCCCTACTGGAGCAAAGCCACTTGCTTTCGCATGGTCACTTAAGATTTTCGATGCACGGCTAATAATTTTTTGAAGCTTATGCATGATATAGTGATAGCGATTTGAGCTCAATAAAATTTCCTTCTGTAATCTTGGTGCTAATTCTTCCACCGCTTGTGCAGCAAGCTTATCACATTGTTCTTTTGTTAGATCACGCCAGTCAATCCCATTGATTCGTAAAGAATCAGCAATTTTCTTAAGGGCGGCGTGGAATAAATCACCGATGTCTGGTGATTCCAAGCGAAATACTTTGCGCTCTTTTAGCTGCAACCCATAGCTAGCAAAGTGAGAGAAAGGACAGCCTTGGAAGACTTCCATCCGTGATACACTACCTTGAATATGATCGCCGTATAGGGCTTCTGTTATTTCTTTTGATAGATTTTTCGGTTTGTTTTTATAAAACAAACTGCTTAATACAAGCTGACTCTTGTATTTCATTACATCGTGATTGGCGAAATAGTTATAAACATCCCACCATAAATCCTGAATTGGATACTGCTTTTTCCATGACTGTAATTGTGTAGCCAAAGAAGATAAGGCGACATCGGGATTAACGATATATTCTAACTGCTCGTTTGCTGAGAGCTCTGATGGCTCATTCATGTAAAATTTTTCTTGTACACTTGGAAAAATATCCTTTAGGCGCTTAATAATGGGTGATGGAAGAAGTGATTTTCCTTCTTCATTTGCCAGTGGATAGCTAATATATAAAGCCTCCTCGGAGCTTGTTAGTGCACAATAAATCAGGAAATTTTCATCTAATAATGTTTCCCTACTTCCTGGTGCTAATTGTAGTCCTGCAACTCCAAGGGCTTCACGGTCTGATTCAGAAAATACACCTTCTTCATTCGGGCGGGCAGGTAAGACACCATCATTCGCGCCAATAATAAAGGTACATTTGATGTTTGAAAACCGAGAACGCTCCAAGCTTGCCACAAGCACCTGGTCAATTGCCGGTGGCACAAGCGCAAATCTCATGCTCTCTAGTCCTGTTTCAATCATATTACTGAACATCGTTAGCGACACTTTTTCGTCACCAATAATTTCAACATATTGATCAAGCAGTTCTAAAACAGCATTCCATACTTGGTCGTTTTCCCTAGCTTCTGAAAGCCTTCCGGCAAGCTCTGCATTCAGCTTCATCTCTTCCATTTTTGCTGGGATTTCAAGCTCCTCTAAATATAGGAAGAGCGCCTCACACATGGTCCTACCATCCTTCGCCTTTTGAAGTCGTTTCCCGAGAACAACTAATGGTTCTACAATCATCGTACGAAGCTCGTTAAGCTTGTGCTCGTATTCACGTTCTTTATCTGTTTGCGGCAGGTCTGAATCCTCTAATCCCCTTACGCGCTTATACTTCCAGCGTTCACCATTAGTCCATTTATAGCCCTGAATCCCGTATTCAAGCACATAGTTTTCAAGCTTGTCCATATCTTCTCGGAGTGTGGAAATTTCTTGACCAAATGGATATAAAAGATCTGTTTTGACACAACGAAATACAGATTCATATCGCCAATTGCTGTTAACAACCTCAAGACTTGAACGAATCAGTTCAATTAACGGATGATTTAACATCGAACGCTTTTGGTCAATGAAAAATGGAATGTGATAATCCTGAAAAATGGTTTCAATGATTTCATGATAATCACCAGCATTACGTATCATAATTGCGATATCACGATATCGATAGTTTTTATCTCTTGCTAATGTTTGAATCTCACGTGCAATTCCTTCAATTTCAGCACGCCGATTCACCGCTTGGCTTAACGTAATCGATGCCTGACCATGATATGGAACAGTTGGTCTTTCGTCAAAATAACGTTCTAAATGGGCTAACGAAGGTTCTGAGGAATACCGATGCTGCTCAGTTAACAAAATCGGCTCTTCGATCTTAATCCCATTTTCATTCGCATATTGGATAATAGATTGATAGGTTTTTCCAGTCATTCGGAATAGGCTTAAATCATGCGGTGGAACATCGTAAGCTTTATCAACCGTTAAAGCGATCGTTACTTTTTTAGAGACTTTCATGAGTTGACCTAATACTTCAAGCTCCTGTGGGGTAAAGCTGTGGAACCCATCAATTAAAATTTCTGCCTCTTTTATATAGGTAGATTGAGGAATCTTTTCTGCTAAAAGTCGTAAATAATCCTCGGAATCCACGTATTTCTCAAATAAATGTTTTTCTAATTCATCATATAAAAGCTGTAAGTCATGTAATTTATCGGAAAGTGCTTTGTTTTCAGGTGCAATGGTTTGTTTTTGTTCTTCTAGGATTTCGGGAGTGACGCAATATCGTTTAAACTCTGCGACCATTTCTTCCATTTGGGTAATGAACCCATTTTTATCAGCAGCACGTGAGAATATCTTCAGATCCTGCTTTTTGGAATCAATAATTTTACGAAGGAGCATATTCACCCCAACATTATTGACATGATAACGGCTCATTCCCCCTGTTTCCTGCAGAACACGCCATGCCAAACGCGTAAAACTGAATACTTGGGCTCTCATCATTCCGCCAATTCCAGGGGTACTGATTAAATCATATTCAGATTGAAACGTCATTTGGTCCGGAACTAAATACACAATCGGAAAACCTGTTGGATCGTCAAGAAGCTTTGACCGAATAGCTTCAAGACAAGTATATGATTTCCCAGTACCAGCACGTCCCAGTATAAATTGTAGAGACATATTTTAACCTCCTAAGAGAGTGAATTCGTTCATTCTTATCCTCTAATTGTATCAAAAAATTTGTCGAACATGTAATTCCTGTCCTATCCATATTTTAGAAATGTCGAAGAAAACTCACAAACTTTTATTTTTAGGATGATATAATTTTTGTAAGCACTCCCATATATTTTTAATAGAAGAAGTCATTTTTTAGAAAGAAGTGATGTAAATGTCACAATGGTATAAAAAAACAATAACCGAAGTAGAAACAGAACTATCTACCAATATTGAAAAAGGCCTAGATGAAAGTGAAGCCGTGGAAAGACTTCAAAGGTTTGGTCCTAATTCCTTTGACGAGCATAAAAAAGTTTCGATTTTAAAAATGTTCTGGGATCAAATTAATAGCATGTTAATCTACATCCTTATTGCTGCAGCCGTCATTTCAGCTTTTGTTGGTGAAATCACTGATGCTGCCATTATTTTCATTGTCATCCTGCTCAATGCAGTTATCGGAGTTGTTCAAGAGTCAAAGGCTGAAAAAGCTTTAGAAGAACTAAAGAAGATGTCCACCCCAAAGGCAGTAGTCAAAAGGAATGGAAACCTAAGAGAAGTTCCATCTGAGGAAATTGTCCCGGGCGATATCATCATTTTAGACGCTGGACGCTATGTTCCGGCTGATTTACGTCTTGTGGAAACAGCAAATTTACAAATCGAAGAGTCTGCATTAACAGGTGAATCTGTTCCAGTTGAAAAAGATGGATCCTTAATAACCAATCAAGAAGCTTCAATTGGAGACCAAAAAAATATGGCTTCTATGACAACACTTGCAACCTATGGAAGAGGAATAGGCGTTGTTGTACATACTGGAATGGATACAGAAATCGGAAAGATTGCTGGAATGCTTGGACAGCAACAAAAGGAAACTACACCACTCCAAAAGAAATTAGATGAACTTGGTAAATTTTTAGGGATAGGAGCAATCTTAGTTTCAATCGTTATCTTTTTAATCGGTTTCTTTCAAGGTAGAGAACCGTTGGACATGTTCCTTATTGCTGTTAGTTTGGCGGTTGCTGCTATTCCAGAGGGTCTCCTTGCTATTGTAACGATTGTGCTTGCCATGGGTGTAGGACGAATGATTAAGCACCATGCGATCGTTCGCAAGCTTCCTACCGTGGAAACCCTTGGTGCTGTCAGTGTAATTTGCTCTGACAAAACAGGGACGCTTACGCAAAACAAAATGACTGCTACTACTGTATTTATGGATGATCATCTTCAAGAGATTGATGACATCCCAGCAGAATTTGCACAGAGCCACCCATTTTTTCATGGGATTACTTTATGTAATGATGCCCAAGTTTCAGGTGATCAAAGTACAGGAGATCCAACGGAAATTGCCCTTGTTCAGGCCGGATTGAATAGTGGTTTGCAAAAAGAGGAACTTGAAAAGACGTTCGAACGAATTTTCGAACTTCCCTTTGATTCCGATCGAAAAATGATGACGACTGTACATAGGGAAAATGAAAGCTTAGTTTCGTTTACTAAAGGAGCTTTGGAAAGCATATTGCCAAGGCTAACAGCTTTTTATAGGAATGGGAATGTTATACCGTTTACAGATGACGTGAAGAAAGGTATTCAGGAAGCATCAGAAAAAATGTCTGACAAGGCCTTACGTGTTTTAGCTGTTGCTATGAAAAATGTATCAGAAAATGACCATCTCGATAGCAGCTTAGAATCAGAGTTTATTTTCCTAGGGCTAATCGGTATGATCGATCCTCCACGTGAGGAAGTCAAAGCATCAATTGCTTATTGTACGGATGCAGGTATTCAAACGGTAATGATTACCGGTGACCATCAAAAGACAGCATTGGCAATCGCCTCTGAACTAGGAATTGCTAAGGATGAAGCACAGACGATGACGGGCCAGGAATTACATGAGCTTAGTGATACAGAGCTTCAAGAGAAGGTAAAAAATGTTCGCGTATTTGCGCGGGTTTCTCCTGAACATAAGGTACGAATTGTAAAAGCATTCAAGGAAAATGGTCACATTGCCTCCATGACTGGTGATGGTGTAAATGATGCTCCGTCATTAAAACAGGCAGATGTGGGAGTTGCAATGGGGATTACCGGCACGGACGTCGCAAAAGGAGCTGCAGATATCATCCTTACTGATGATAATTTCGCCACGATTGTATCGGCAGTAGAGCATGGCAGAAATATCTATCAAAATATCAAAAAATCTATCTTATTCTTACTCTCTTGTAACCTTGGAGAAATTACAGCTTTATTCATTGGTATATTACTTGGCTTACCTGCTCCACTTACAGCCGTACAAATTCTTTGGGTGAATCTGATTACAGATACCCTTCCAGCGATTGCATTAGGGATGGACCCTGATGATCCAGACGTAATGAAAGAAAAACCACGTAATCCAAAGGAAAGTATTTTTGCAAAGGGAAATGGAAGCTTCACCGTATTAAATGGGTTGCTCATTGGGTTTATCACATTATTTGCATTTGTAGAAGGTTTGCGTTTCTATTCTGGAGCAAGCTCCATCTTTTCAATCGATTATAGCAGCATTACATCAGATGCATTAGTTCACGCTCAAACAATGGCTTTTATCACATTAAGTGTTTCACAATTGTTTCATTCCTTGAACCTTAGAAGTACAAAGAAATCTATTTTTAAGATTGGACTGTTAACAAACAAATATTTAATCGGCGCGATTTGTTTAGGTATTGCCATTCAAGTCGGACTTGTTTACATTCCGTTTTTCAACAATGTATTTGGAATTCATTTTCTTTCTGTGAATGATTGGCTCTTCATTCTTGGGCTATCCCTTATACCGATTATTGGAAATGAATTTGCTAAAGCATGGAAACGGATCTTTTGAGAATTCGACATTTTTATTATTTCGACATTTTAGTTAACTTTATACCAAACTCTTAATATAGACTTATAATGAAAGTAGGGATTGATGACATTTTGTACACTGTTTGGTCATCAATCCCGTCAATTTGAAGGGGGTCATTCATATGCCTAGATTACTAGTGCCTGTTGACGGTTCTGAGCATTCTATTAAAGCTTTACATTTCGCCTTAAATCAAGCGGTTGAAACCGGTTCTGACATCATTCTCCTCAATGTTCAACCAAGTTATAACACTCCAAATGTAAAGCGCTTTGTTCGGCAAGATCAAATTCAAGCGTATCAACATGAAGAAAGTAAAATCGCGTTTGATAAAGCTTTAGCTGAAACGGAGAACTTCTCTGTTCCAGTGAAAACCAAATTACGAATTGGAGAACCTGGAATTGAAATTTGTACTGAAGCAAGCGAAAGTCAGGTGTCTCAAATTATCATGGGCTATAGGGGTTTAGGTGCAATTAAACGAACAGTTCTCGGTAGTGTTAGCTATAAGGTATTACACGAACCTCCTTGCCCAGTAACCATCGTTCCTTAAAACTATTTTTACAGATGAAGGCGCTATCTATATATAGAAAAAGTGAGAAGATAACCAAGGTATTTTCTCGCTTTTTTGTTTATTAAGGTTCTTTCTTATAATCGATTTCGACAACCTCCATTTTTAACCTGACCTTGCCAGTAAGCATATGTTACAAAAGGGTGGTGGTCCGGTTGAAGAGGTTATATCTTGTCGCGTTATTTCTTATCGTTACAGGGATTTTTGTTGCATCAAATATTTATACGTTTATTCCTATTTATCAAAGTATATCGAATTCAATCCATATTTCTGTTGAACAAGTGGTGGTTGGTGGGAGCATTTTTTCCTTTACTTATGCATGCGGGTTGTTATTCTTTGGACCTATTTCTGAGAAAATTGGAAGAAAAAAAGTCATTCTTCTTGGATTAATCCTTTCATTTTTTGCAACTGGCTTAGTGGGTTTTTCATTTAATGAACAATCACTGTATCTTTTCAGGAGTCTTCAAGGTTTTGCTTTAGGGAGTTTTCCCCCGGTTGCGTTTGCATATATCTTTGATGTATTTCCCGTTCGACACCGTGCGCTCGTGCTAGCCCTTATTAACTGCGGCTTCTTAATTGCGGGAATCCTCGGTCAACTTATTAGTTCGAGCATTACTTATTTCTATGGATGGGAGTATGTATTATTTTGCTTTGCCATTATTTATCTAGTCCTGTTTATTTGCGGTTTGTTTATCCTTTCAACAGTCCCGGTCACTAAACCAGCTAACGCACCATTTTTTCAAGACATTTGTAAAATGATGAAGAGTCCCTCATTAGTCACCTGCTATATGATTACCTTTTCGATTTTACTGACATTTATTTCGTTTTATGACGGAATTGGCCAATACTTACATGAAAAATATTCAATTGACCAACAAACTTTATTTAAAATAAGGGCAATTGGTCTCATTGGTGCATCTTTTTCATTGTTAACAGGGAGATTCGTACGGTATTTGGGTGACCGTCGAACATTATTAATCGGTCTATGTCTTGTAGCAATTAGTTTAAGTTTTCTCCTTTTTATAAATACACCTGCAATGATCGCGATCCTATCCATTCCTTTTATTGCGGCTATTTCTCTCCTCTACCCTTCCCTTATTTCGATCATCGGTAAACTTGGTGAAGAGGCAAGAGGTTCCGCCATTTCATTATATTCATTTACTTTAATGACTGGAGGAAGCCTTGGAGCACTGATATCATCTGTATTAGAGTTTCCGATATTACTTAGAAGTCTAATTGGGTTATTTGTCCTAAATATAATTCTAAGTTTTAAATTAAAAATGTAGAAACCGATGTAAGGATGAAAAGGGTAAAACTAGATAGTGATACCCTTTTCATTTTTTACACGTTCCATGATAACCTCTACAAAGCGCTCAAACCGATGTTCATCTAAAAATTGAGGCATTAATTCAATTTTCAAGGTTGCTGCTAAGTTTGAATGCACAAAAAGCATATCACGAAATTCATCAACTGCCCCACAATAATGGGGATAGCATTGGTCCCCAGTCCCAAATACAGCTGTTACGATATCCTTATTGGATGTGTTCTCAAATGCTCGATAAAGGGAAATCATTTCATTCGGAATATCCCCATTTCCCCAAGTATAGGTACCTATAATAATCGCATCATATGAATCTAATTCATATAATGGAAAATGTTCGTGCTGATAGACATTACACCTGCTAGTGTATCTACTCATATACTTGTAGATGATATTCATCGCTTCCTCTGTATTTCCAGTAACTGATGTATACACAATGGCAATCTTCATTTTTATAGCTCATCAAACCCATTGGATTGGGATACCTTGGTATAGGTTCGTGATTTTTGTTCGAAGAAATCGGATTTGGTATCATTCATCATTTCATCACTAAACACTTGAATCCAGGGCATTGGGTTTTCTCTCTCTTCATATAAGTTTTGGAACCCCAGCTGGCGAAGCCTTTTATTAGCAAGATATTCAACATATTCTTCAAATTCTTTTAAATCAATTCCATCAATATCTTTCAAAATATAGCGTGCCCATTCCTTTTCAAGCTCCACTGCCTGTCCGATTGCCTTAAAGACATAATCCTTGTTTTCTGCGGTGTTAAGTTCTGGGTTTTCTGATAAAAGAATTCGTACAAATTGAGCGATAAAATACGCATGCTGCATTTCATCCCTCTGAATATAGCTAATCATTGTGCTCGTTTTAAGCATTTTTTGTTGTCTCGCAAGGTTATAGAAAAAGGCAAAGCCAGCATAAAAATAAATTCCCTCTAGGTTAATTGAATTGATTGCAAGCTTAAACAAATTTACTGGAGTCGGATGCTGCCTGAATCCCTCGTAAGCCTCTAGGATTACCTGATTTCTTTTTCGAACTATCGGATCTTCCTTCGCCTGATTAAAGCGATCCTTTTGTTCTTGTAAGGGTACCAATGAACTGAGAATATAGGAATAAGATTCATTATGAACGGCTTCCTGCTGTGAGATCACTGCGAAAATAGCTTTAAAACTAGAATCTGTTACATAGTCCATGACCTGGTTCATCGTAGGTGTTTGCAAACTATCTAGTGAAGCGAGCTGAGTGTTTATTCGTAAAAATACATCCTTTTCAGAAAGGCTTAATTGGTCCCATTGCTTGATATCATCCTGCATATTAATTTCTTGGGCTTTCCAAAAATTCGAAAGCAAGGTTTGATATAAAGTATACATTTGGGGATAGGCAATATCATTCCAATTCAATAAACCCGAGGTTTCTCCATTTATTATTCCTGTTGATTTATTCGGAAACTCCGGATTAAATAATTTTATTTTTGTTAACGGCTGGTTGTTTGTCATTCGTTCTATTCCCCCTTAACTATGGCATAGTTCACATTCTTCAATTTCTGCTTGTGAGGTACTTCTTACATAATATGTCGTTTTTAACCCTTGTCTCCAAGCCTCTAAATGGAGTTGCAAGAGATCCTTTGCTTTAATATCATGTCTGACATATAGATTGAAGCTAATGCCTTGGTCGATATGACGCTGGCGTGCTGCATTTTGTCTTATACTCCAAATTTGATCCACTTCATGACGTGCTTTTCGGTAAAATTCATAGGTTCTATGGTTAATATCTGGTGCGGTGACTTTAAATTTAAAATTCTTTTTCTCCTCTGCATACTCGACTGCGTAGATTGGATCAATCCCATCCGTAGAGCCGCCAATTTTAGCTGTCGATGAATTAGGAGCAACCGCCATCAGCCAACCATTCCTCAGTCCATTCTGAGAAACATGTTCTTTAAGTCTGTTCCATCGTTCAGATGTGTACTTTCTGCGGGTAAAATAGGCTCCTGTTTCCCAATCGGATCCTTTAAACTTCGGGTAAGCTCCTTTTTCCTTGGCAAGCTCCATGGAGGATTGTATTGCGTAATAGGCAATGTTCTCGTATAATACATCCGCGAGTTGAACAGCCTCTTCTGATTCCCAGTAAATCCCCTTAAGTGCTAAAAGATGATGCCACCCAAATGTCCCTAATCCAACCGCACGAAACTTTTTATTAGTGATATCTGCTTGTTTAACAGAGATGGTATTTAAATCAATAACATTATCGAGCATTCTTACCTGAATGCGGATTAATCGTTTTAGTACATTTTCCTGAACAGCCCTTGGCAGATTAATAGATGATAAATTACAAACTACAAAATCACCTGGTTTTCGAATGATCACAATATTTCCTTCATCATCCACATACTCTTTTGTAATCGTGGTTACTGACATATTTTGTGCAATCTCCGTACATAAATTACTGCAGAAAATCGCTGTTCGGCCTTTTCCTAGCAGATGTTTATTTGGATTTTGACGGTTGACTGCATCACGGTAGAACATATATGGTGTTCCTGTTTCTAACTGCGCAATCATGATTCGTGCCATGACATCCATCGCACGGTAGGATTTGCGTGGTAAAAGTGGATGGTTAACAGCTTCCAAATATTTTAATGTGAAATATTTTTCATCCTCTTCATCATAAAAATCTTCAAGTCCTAATGGGTTTCCTTTTTCATCCTTCCAGCCCATGAATTGCTTTACTTCATGTGGACAAAAGGTATGCCACTCCCCGATGCTTCTTCCATTTTCATCAACTTCTTCTAGCCTTTTCATAAAAAGATCTGGGACGGAGACTCCCGTAAAAATATCATGAGCCTTACGGCGCTCGTCCCCATTATTCGTTTTTAAATCTAGGAAACCATTCATAATGTCCTTATGGAATAAATCAAGATAGATAGCAATTGCTCCTTGGCGTTGTCCTAATTGGTCAACACTTACTGCTGTATCATTAATTAGACGAATCCATGGTACAACCCCAGAGGAATTCCCTTTAAACTTTTTAATATCGGAGCCGAGTGCACGAACCTTTCCATAATAGACACCTATCCCCCCTCCATCTTTTGATAATCTAGAAATATCCCAGTTATTTAAATAAATGCCATCAAGTGAGTCCTCAACTGTATCAATAAAACAAGAGGACAACTGACCAAAGCTTTTACCCGCATTTGATAATGTTGGAGTAGCAACGGTCATATACAAATTACTTAATGCCCAGTAAGCTTCCTTGACGAACTCAATCCGCACATCCCTATTTTCATGCTGCATCAATGTCATAGCAATGATCATGAAACGCTCCTGTGGAAGTTCGTAAATATTCCGTTCGTAATCTCTAGCAAGATATCGGTCCGCTAATAAAAACAGACCGATGTATGTAAATAGATGATCTTTAGTAGGATCAATTACCTTTTCAAGTTCAAAAATTTCATCTTTGGAATAGGAGTTTACTATATCATTGGAATAAATTCCTTTGTTCGTTAGTTCTTCAATTAACTCATGAAAGTTCCCGTATTTTAGGGTACTTTTGTAATTCCGACTCGTGGCAGCTTTTTCATAGAGCTCATTTAAATACAGATGGGCCGCTAAATATGTCCAATTAGGCTGGTCCATGGCAATGCGATTAAGGGAATAAAAAAGTCCATGTTGGTTTGCCTCAAAAGTAGAGAAATTCATCCCTTGTAGTCTATTTCTTAATTCGGTTGTATCAAGCTGATATACCTTTTTAGCATAATCAAGCGAGTGTAGAACTGAATCTAATTCTCCTTGTGTTGTGATATTCAATTTATTTCTCTCCCTTATCTATTTTTTTGTTAAAACAGAAAAAATCCGCTCAAACGAATTGAGCGGATGAAACGATAACACCAAGAGAGCATAAAAATAGAGCCGACCTGTCGCCACCGTTTCATCTTCCCAATCCCCGAAGAAGGTGAAACATCTTAAGAAAAGACAGGTCTCCTGACTCATGCGTCACTCTACTTTGAACCCTTCCCATATAAGTTATACAGTGGTCTGTTCATTTCGTCAGCAATTACAGTTGCGGGGGCAGTTCTGGATTTTCACCAGATTCCCTATTAAGCCTATACGGCATCTCTTTCTTAAGGCAAAACACAATATGTAGTTATATAAACCGAAATACTATCAATATATGCTATTAAAATTAATAATAAACGACTCCAATACTTTTAGCAAGACAAACTTTGACAAAATTATTTCTCAAGAAATAATACCATATGCTCTTCGCCACGATATTGTCCGTTGTATTTCATTGCTTTTTTATCAACAGCAAATGTTTGAAATCCTACCTTTTCATATAATTGCTTTGCAGGTGTATTTTCAGCATCCACCGTTAAATAAAGTTGCTCAATTTCAGAAATATTTTCAGCTACTTTGATCGCTTCAGTTAGCAAAGATTTTGCAATTCCCTTTCCTCTTTTTTCATCATCAACATACATTGCGACAACATTAGCCCGATGCCTTATTTTTTGACGTGTTTCCCTTACTAAGGTTACCACACCAACTAATTGGGCTTTTTCAAATGCGCCAAATGTCAATATATATTCAGATTGAAAGCTTTTCTTGTATTCTTCGATCGGGTTTTCCTTACTAATTGCTTCATGATAGGTGACTAAAAACGCATCTGGATCAGTTGTTAATGCTTTTAGTCGTAGCTTCCAATAGCCCTCAGCATCCTCTGGTATAAGCTTTCTAATATTCATAGTATCCCTCCTTAAGAACATTTGTTCTTGTATTTTTTATTTTACTTAATTATAATGGTACTTAAGGAAAAAATATACAAAAACGTATGACTTCTTTAGGAAATAGATAACATAGTGTAACGATACGAAATTTAAAAGGAGTGTTTTGTGAATGAAAGGACAAGCAACACCGTATTTAATGTTTAACGGAAATGCAAAGGAAGCTTTGGACTATTACAAGGAAATTTTTGAAGGGGAAATTTTGGATGTGCAAACATATGCTAAGGCGGGTTATGAGAACCAGGATTGGGCGAACGATAGACTCATCCATGGTAAATTTAAAAAGAATGACTTCTTATTAATGGTATCCGATGATTCTCCAGACCAAACAGTTACGATCGGAAACAACATCTCGCTTGTTATTGAATTCGAGAGTGAAGAAGAGATTACAAGAACGTTTAATGATTTAAAGGAAAAAGGAACAGTAATCATGGAATTACAGGATACTTTCTGGGGTGCCAAATATGCAAAAGTAAAAGACCCATTCGGGATTATTTGGGATTTAAACTTCGAAAAACAGTAATTGTGAATATCCCCCCAACCATCAGGGGGGATCTAGATTATTTTTTCCATTCGTGTTTTAGCAGACCATAAAAATACATATCAAAACGTTTGCCGTCTCGCTCGAGGAATTCCCTAGAAGTTCCTTCCCTGACAAAGCCTAGTTTTTCATATAAAGCGATGGCTCTTTCATTGTACTGAAATACAGTTAATTGGACTCTATGCAGATTTAATTCCTGAAATGCAAAATCTAACACAAGCTGCAACGCTTCATGTCCAAGCCCTCGATTTCGGTTACCATCTCCGCCAATTGCAATGGCGAGCCATGCATTTCGATGTGGCCAAATAATACTATCAATGTCAACAAAGCCGACTAATTTTTCAGTAGCTAACTCTTTAATTCCAAACACGAATGCTTTTTCATTTTTCTGCTCGACCCATTCCTTGAAGTCAGAAGGATGTTTTGGGAAGGATGGTAACGTATCTAAATTTCTAAGAAACTCCTGATCTTCATACCAACTCACAATTGTTGGAACATCCTCATCCTTAAATCTTACAAGTTCAACCTTTTTTCCTTTTAGTAGATTATATGTAATCATATGATATACCCCTTCATTATCGACTAATTTAGTAATTCAACATTTCGCATTGATTTCCTTTTTCAATCATTCTTTAATTGTCATATGTTACCGAGTAGTTCGCATTATAAAAAGCCATAGAAACCTGTTCTATGGCCTTCCTATTATTTTTTAATTGAACTTTTGAAATCCTTTACCTTTGGATTTCATTGAGAAATCATAAGCATCTAAAGCACCCTTACGATTGTTCTTCTGCACTTTAATTTCAATTTCACCATCAGGTAATTCAGCAGCAGGAACTTGAAGATCAACAACGCTATTCGAAATTACGATTGTTGCATTTGCTTCTTTAAGCTTTGTAACAGCTTCAGAACTCAATGATACAAAAATTGTATTTTTCTTTTCAGGTACTTCAACTCTAACAGTAGCTCCATCTGTTAAATCACCTAAATCATTTGCGGTAACAACATACTTGTTTCCTCGCTCAACGTCTGGAGTTACAACAACAATCTGAGGTTCTTCACCTGGTGTTGTTAAAATATCAACAATTCTGCCTTCAATTTCAGTTGGAATTCCTTCACTACCAAGGCTTATTAAATGGTCACGGAAGTTTTCCCAATCAGAAAGTCCAAGATCTGTTACACGACCTTCCTCATACGCTTTTGCAAATACATCATAGCCATCGCCACCTTTAGCAGTAAAGGCATTTGTAGCAATGGTGTACGTTGTATCATCATTAACTGCAACCAGTTTATTATTGGAATCGTTAATGTAAACTTCGACTACACGCTCCCCTGCTGGTTTGGACGAATCAAATTCGACCTTACCTCCTGCAACATGTAAGAAGCCGCCATTCTCTCCTGGATACTTGCTTAACGAAATTTCAAACGCTTCTTTAAGCTCAGCACCTGTTATCTCCATTGTCGCTAACGTATTTCCAAAAGGAAGAACAGTAATAACTTCACCAACAGTGATTGGGCCAGCATTTATAGCTGAACGGATACCACCACCGTTTTGTAATGCCATCACGACATTTTTACCAGTGAATTCTCTTGCTTTTGTAAGCATACCATCTGTAATCAAGTTACCAAGAATCGTTTCGTTCTTACGTACGCTTGGTTTTGAATTATCACCATTTGTACGAGGGTTTTCTAATTCAATTGGGGTTTCTACACCAATTTCTTCCTGAGCTACCTCATCGACACGCGTTTTGAAGGGTGCTAATATTTCGGCTGCTTCAGGATCATCCACTTGATTACCGATTGGTACTAAACCACCATCATGGGCTACTACTACACCATTTTCATCAAATTCAACATTTAAAACCCCAAGATTGCTGTTCGCATTTCCTGTTTGAACGATTACTGTTGGTGTTTCGTCATTTGCAACAACTACAGGTTCAGATAATGTTGTATGGCTGTGTCCACCAACAATTATGTCAATGCCCTCTACTTCTTCAGCAAGAGTTAAGTCGTTGTCGACAGCTGCATTATCGTCATATCCAATGTGGGTTAATGCAATAATCTTGTTAACACCTTGTGCTTCCAGAGCCGTTACAGCCATTTCAGCTTTCTCTAGATAGTTTTCAAATTCAATCGAACCTGGGCTTGAGATATCGGCTGTTTCTTCTGTTGTTAAACCGAAGATTCCTACTTTTTCACCGTTAACCTCTTTAATAATCCCATTGTAAATTTGACCATTACTAAAGTCAGCTTCGATAGAATCATTGAAAATTCCAGCGAATGTATCATCCTTTGAGAAGTCAGCATTGGCACTAACAAATGGGAATGTGGCACCTCGGATAAAGTCCGCTAATTTTTGATGTCCTTCACCTGATGAACCTAAATCAAATTCATGGTTACCAAAGGTCATTGCATCAAAGCCCATTAAGTTCATCATCGCTAAGTCTGCTGCACCTTGGAACTCATTGAAATACAAGGTTCCTGTAAATGCGTCCCCTGCATGTAGAAGAAGTGCATTTGGATCTTTGGCTCTTTCTTCTTTCACTGCAGTCACTGTTTTAGGCATATTATCTAGGGCTGCATGTGTATCATTTGTATGCATAACCGTTAAGTCGAAATTATCTATCTTGTCTTTTAAATCTACTTGTACCATTACCGGGTCATGATCACTTGCACGTCCGGCCATATCTGTAAAGTCTGCATTGATGTGTAAAATATCAATCTTTGTTTTTGGCACTAGGTTATTTGATACCACAATATGGTCTAAAACTTGTGAATTACCTTGGAACAAGTATGTGTAACGATCACTTTGTTCAACATGGTTAATCATGTTGGTCATCAATTCGCCCTCAAAAATTTTCATAGAGTCAGAGAATTGAAAGTCATTATAGTCGCCAACAGATACAATATTTGCATTCGGGTTATCAGCTTTAATTTCTTCTACAAAGTCATACACGATATTGGCGATTTGTTTACGTTGCACCTCACTACCATATACCGGTGGTTGTGTTGAACCGAATAAAGGAGTGTCTCCGGATTTGGAATTCCAGTGGTTTGCAATCACAACTACATCTTCACCTTGGAAGGTAAATTGAGCAGCTAAAGGTTTACGACTGTTAGCAAATGCAGGATTTGTAGGATCAATTCGTCCAGGGTTATGTGTTAATTTCCCACTTTCATAACCCACTGCAGTTGTAGCATCACCGGCTGGAATTCCTTCAGGTAAAGAAACTCGTTCTGGATTATATAAGAATCCAACACGGATATTGGCATTTGGTGCTCCACCATCTTCATTATAAATAGGGTCAATGTTTAAATATTCATATCTAGGACCGCCTGCATCAACAATGGCTTGAATTAGACGTTCATAGCTTTCATTTGCAGCTGAATCACCTGCGTCTTGACCGTTGTTATCTTGAACTTCAGTTACCCCGATAATATCAGGACTTTCCATATCTTGAACAAATGCTCTTGCTAGTTTCTGTGCTTTATCGTTTGATGTTTCTTTTGTGTTATTCGAGAAATTTTCTAGATTATAAGAAGCAATCGTTAGCTTATCATCTTCTTTAATAATCGTTGTTGTCTCAGGTTTCGTATTGCCTTCAACATGTTTTGATTGCATGTCTGCTAAATCAACATAGATCTTATAGTTTTGGAAACCATAGTTTACGACACCTGTAATTGGGCCAGTAAATATGTCTCCTGTTGCTACTTCGAAGTCTCTTGCTTCATAATTATCATACATTTTGAATTGGATACGATCCGCATTAGCATTGTCTTCAGTAAGTAATACGCCACCATGGATTGTATCTGTTTCTCTATTTTCAAGAACTGTAATTAAATCTCCATGCTCTTGGGGTGCAACAGCCTTCACGGTTCCTACTTCAACCAGCATACCTTCAATGCTTTCCCAGAAATCAATTGCATCTTCTTCTGGATCAAACTCAGCAAAACTATCATTATCGATTACTTGGTTTGGAAGGTTCTCGCTTGTTATTTTAATTGGTTCAGGTAATTCAACCGTTTCCTCAAGTAGTGTTACTACACCGCCACGATCATCTCTTGCATTGATTTGAGTAACTGGCAGGTCAGTATCACTTTTTGTATTACTATATCCATCGATATGATACTCATCTACTGTACCTGTTATACTTACTAGATTACCAACTTTTACATTCGCTTGGTTCCCTGTATAAACGACAATCCCTTCAGATGTCTTTGGATTGTTATCCTTTTGGTCATCTGGCGTTTGCATATGAAAGTAGTTGCCGCTTCCGATTTTGTAGGTATACGTAACAATACCTTCAACATTTTCAACAGGTTCACCTTTAAGTGGAGATTCTTGGGCTTCTCCTTGAATATCATGGATATTGATATTATCAGCATCGTACACTTTATAAGTAAATTCTTTCACTTCACTAGCTGTTAGGCCTTCTTTTACAGCAATCGCTTTGATTGTTGTATCTTGGTCAATAGTAATTGGTTCGCTGTACTTTCGACCATTCTCAACTGTTGGTTCAGTTCCATCTATAGTATAGTAAATATCTGCACCTTCAGTTGTAGTAGATAATGTTACTTGAGTTCCTGCAGGAACGGTACCTGAAGGATGAGATGCATTAACGGATTGAACTTTTGTTGCATCCTCAATGATATCTGCTTGTCCACGAGGAATGATTTGATAATCTTGGTCGAATTGTTGAACGATACCAGTTATCGAATCATATGTCGTTCCTACAGATAATTCCAATGCACCTTTTTCATCACGAACTAAGAACTCTGTACCATCCTCAGCTTTAGCCGTGTAATTTGCCCAGCCACTGCCTTCGTTAACTTTTACAAGTTCAACATTTTTAACAATTGCTAACTTAGATTCATTTTCTTCATTAACATTTGCTCCTGCTAATTCAATTGGCGCAGGTACTCCTATATCTTCGGTTTTTTGAGTCAATGTTGCAGAATCTAGTTGTAATAACCCTCTATATTCTTGTAATGAACCACTTACAGTGATTTCATCGCCAAGTTGAACATCTAAGGATGTTGGACGAACAGCAATTGCAGCCGTTTCATCTTGAATATGAATTGTATTTTTTAATGTTGCTGTTACAATTCCTTTAACTGTTGCTGAACCCGTACCCTGAGCACGTGCTTCAGCAATGCTGATAACAGTTGGTTGTTCTGGTTCACCAGGATTGGAGTCACCATCAAGAAATTCATAAGATGAGGCACTTTTTAATCCTGGCACACTAAAATATTGCTCAAGGTTGCCTGTTATAGCTACTTTTCTTTGAAAGTTTTCTGGATGGTCCATTAAGTTTAAATCTGTACGAACATTTCCTTTTGGTAACTGGACCGGTAAGATCTTAACTGGATTTGTTTCGTTTGGATCATCTGCTAAACCAAGGTTAGTAGCAATTTCAAATGGTACAACTTGATCATAACTTGATCCACTCTTAGCTGTTCCCACTATGTATCCTTGCACTGTAGCTATCCCCGTATTATTTGCAATCGCTTCTGCTACTGTTATAAAGGATGATTGTTGTTCAGTCGTACTAGCATTTTCTTCTGCCGCACTTACAGCAGGTGCAAAGTTTAATAGAGTAGTAGGCACTATTAAGCTAAGCACAAATAAGATTGATAGTAATTTTTTCACTATGACTTTTTTCACAGCTTTCTCCCCTCACTTTTAAATTAGTAGAAATTGGTTCGCCTACAGGATAATGGCAAAGTAAATATAGGTCAATATAATTTACGAAAATTAAACAAAACTTCAACCTATTTTACCTATAAAACACGAACGATAGGAAAAAAGTCACGATTTAATGTTAGTATTTTTTTACTATTTATTTGGTATTCGCAAATACATTGAATAATATATTTCTTAGCAGTCTCTGAATAATCCTCTGACACTAAAAAACGACTACCAATTAAACTAGTAGTCGTTTTTGCATATTCATTTTTTCACCCAACTAAATTTTCATATGTTTTTTGCAAATGATTCTTATCTATCTTTCCAACATGTGTTTTTGGTATATCTTCTACAAAGATAAACTCTTTCGGAACTTTGTATTTACCGATTTTTTCTTGACAGAATTCTTTTAATTCCAACATAGAAACCTGTTGATCTGGCATTAACGAGACAATAGCAATTACCATTTCGCCCCACTTTTGATGCGGGACACCAATCACCGCAACTTCGTTGATTGCCGGATGCTTACTAATGCACTGTTCTACTTCTAAAGGATAGACATTTTCCCCACCAGTAATGATCATTTCTTTCTTTCGACCAACAATATAGTGGTAACCTTCCTCATCACATCTTGCCAAATCACCGGTATGGAGCCATCCATCATGGTACGCATCCTTTGTCGCGTCTTGGTTATTCCAGTAATGATGGAATACATGCTTTCCACGAATTAAAAGCTCTCCTACCTCTCCAGCCTTTGCTTCTCTCCCAGCGGAAGTCATGATTTTCACATCATTAAAAAACATTGCTTTCCCAACAGATCCCCTTCTAAATCTTGAAATCTTAGGGTCGATGAAGAAATTATTTGGACCAGCCTCTGTTAATCCATATCCTTCTTTAAAGGATAGTCCCTTTTCTTCAAAAGCCTGATAAATTTCTAGTGGACACGGAGCTCCTCCTGACAAGAATGTATGCATAGTTGGAAATTTCACATCCTTGAAGGATGGAGTGTTTACCATCATGTGATACATCGTTGGAACGAGTAATACGACTGTGCAGCCCTCTTGATTGATAATCTGGATTGCTCGATTCGGCTCAAAGTTATTCGCCAGTACAACCTTGCCACCCATCATTAAAATCGGAATGGATAAGGCATTGAGCCCACCCGTATGGAACATCGGCATATACGTTAATGTCACATCTTCTGCTGATAAATTCCAGCTTACGATCGTATTTAACCCATTCCACATAATTGATCGATGGGATAGAACCACTCCCTTTGGTTTACCTGTTGTTCCACCAGTATAAATAATCGCTAAGGCATCATCTTCTTGAACCAGTTCCTCCTGGACATAGGAGATACTTGTTTCATTCGCAATTTGATGATACTTCTCTGAATTAATGTTTATAATTTCTTTAGATGATTTGTCCCGTAATAAGCCCTCCAAATTACTGGATAATGCAATTAGTCTTGGTGATGAATTTGTAAGGATATAGTCTATTTCTTCACTTGATAAACGCCAATTTAGCGGTACAAAAACGGCCCCAATTTTCCCACAGGCAAATAACAAATCGAAATAACAAATATCATTCGGAGACAGTAGTGCAATCCGATCTCCCTTATTGATTCCGATGGTTTTGAAATAATAGGCGATATTTTCCGCACGTTTATTTAATTCTTGAAATGTAAAACGGCTTCCGTTCTCACCATCTACAACAGCAATCGAATCAGGTGATAGTCGAGCCCGATTTGCGATCCAATCCAGTTCCCACCTCACAACTATCTCTCCTTACGTCTACTTAATTCTATTATTACTATAGAAGATAGTAGTTACATAGAAGTTACACTGAAGGATTTGTTTTAAAGCCAAAAAAATAGGAGCCATCATATCAGCTCCTCTTTAAATTACATCATTATTCCACCATCAACATGTAAGGTTGTTCCGTTCACGTAATCCGATTCATCGGAAGATAAAAATAAATATGCATTCGCAATATCTGAAGGCTTTCCTAGCCTTTGCAGAGGAATCATCATTTTCATTTGATTGATGACCTTTTCAGGTACGGATGAAACCATCCCTGTTTCGATAAATCCTGGTACAACTGCATTTACATTAATTCCTTTTCTACCGAGTTCTTTTGCCCACGTTTTTGTCATTCCGACTACCGCTGCCTTTGATGCCGCATAATTGGTTTGACCAACATTCCCGTATACCCCAGTTACAGACGAGGTACTGACAATTTTCCCTTTGACGTTAGCAATCATATGAGGAACGACAGCTTGAGTGCAATTAAAAACACCTGTTAAATTTACGTCGATAACCTTTTGAAAATCCTCCTGAGAAAGCTTTGTCAGCATTGCATCCCGAGTTATCCCTGCATTATTTATTAAAATATCAATCTTTCCAAATCGCTCCATAACAGCGGAAACCATTTCATCAACGCTCTCTCTGTTTGCTACATCGACCTGGAAAAATTCAACATCTGCACCTTGTTCTTTCAGTTCATTAGCTCTATCAGCGCCTGTTGTATCATAGTCTGTTAAGGCAACCTTAGCGCCTTCACGTACAAATGTAATAGCAGCTTCTAGTCCAAGCCCATTTGTTGCTCCAGTAATGATTGCCACTTTATCCTTTAATCTCATTTTGTATGCTCCTTTTTTCCGATAAATTCATGCATATGTTTTAACAATAGCTCTAAGTTGTCAATTAATGGAGAATGTCCACAGTCTTCAAGTTCAAAAAATGTAGCGTTCTCTCCTAGATCTTCCATAATTTCCTTTGCCATACTTTCTACTACTACGTAATCCCGATCCCCACGTAATACTAAGACTGGGATTTTGATTTCTTCAACTTGGCCTGTTCCTTCTGTTAACCCATTGTGATGATGACTGATATTAAAGGTATTTAGTGAATAATAGACATCAGCAAGATTTCGTTGAGTCATCATATCCTCTAAATACTCATCGTAATGGGCCTCTTCAGGCTGATTTTTAGTGTATATAGCCGCATTCCAGATTGCTTTCAGGACTTCTTTATCTCGATTGTCGTAGGCAGTTTGAATTGGGATTGTTCGTGCTAGATCACTATGAATGTCTTCCATTGTCTTCAAACGATTTGAAAAATCCAGTTGTCCGTCAGCACCTAAACCATAGATTGGAAAACCTCTTGTTGATGCTGATGCTAGTAATAGTAATTTTGAGCAAAGTCCAGGATAGTCAGCGACAAACTGCATTCCTACAGCTCCACCTGTTGACCAACCAGCAATAATAAAATTTGATAAACCTATTTCATCAACAAATAATTTAATATCATCTGAGAAGTCCTTAATCGATTGTACCGGTTTATGATAAGTTGAAATACCAAAGCCTCTCATATCCACCGCATATACCTTGTAATCGCTATCAAGGTTTTCGATGACAACATCCCAATGTTTCGATGATGACATGTTCCCATGAATGAGTAGAACTATTTTTTCTCCCCCTTCACGTTCCCTGTAGCCCAAAGTTTCTCCATTTGCGAGATTAACCGTTTTTAGCTCAATGACTGACATTCACAATCCCCCCATTTAATTGTCGTGGCACCCCATGCATATCCAATACCGGCACTTACGAGAACAACAAGATCCCCTTCTTTTATTTTACCTTTTTTTACCGCCAATTCCATAGAAAGTATTTGATCGATCTGACCTATATGTCCGAATTCATTTAAATATATGGATTGGTCCTGGGTAAGACCTAACTCTTTTAACACATAATCATGGGCTGACTTTTTCATGTGGAGAATGCCCAAGTAGTCAATGTCCGACTCGGTATACCGGCTTTTTTGTACGGATGTTCGAATCACCTGAAGAAAGTTTTGCATCGACTTTTCTTCAAGTCGCTGTTTCATCCCTTCTGGATCAAGAACATCAAGCATATTTAATTTTTGCTCGAGGGCTTCTTTGGTAATCGGGTTCTTAGTTCCACCTGCAACGACAACGACATCCTCAGAAAATGCACCATCTGTGATAATATGACTCTCTAGGACGTGATTTTTAGTAATCCCTTTTTGTAGCAGGATGGCACCGCCACCCGCTCCCAAATTAAACATAAAGCGAGTTCTAGGATTCTCGTAATCAATAAAATCGACATTTCGATAACCACCCGCGAGTAACACCGTTTTTATAGAGTCATCTGATTTCATCAAATCCTTAGCAACCTTTATAGCCATGATCGTCGTACCACATCTCATTGCCACATCGAAGCCCCACGCATTTGAAGCGCCGAGCTCCTGTTGCATTTTAATGGCTGCTGTCCACAAAGGATATTCTTTATGCTCTTCCCCGATGTAGATGATTAAATCAATTTCTAATGGATTGATGTTTGCCTTTTTAATGGCTTCTCTTGCTGCTTTTATCCCCATTTCACATGTATGGTCATCAGGTCCAGGAATCGGTTTCTTCAAAATACCTAGCTTGGTTTCAATGATTTCCTTGGGTATCCCACTTTTTTTTGAAATGTCTTCTGAAGTTAAAAAGTCTTCCGGGATGTATGTCCCTGTACTTAAAATTCCAACTGATTGCAAAGTAGGTCACTCCTCTATTACACGTTTCATAAACTCTACTGCATCATCTAAATCTGTCACAACTGCCTCATCTTCCCCCTGAACATGACTAACCTTTATACGCCAGTGCTTTTTCATTGTCTTTTTATCGACATCAACTAGCGCACAACGGACAACGAAGGAAGTAATGGGTTGATTATCATTCATGGACCTCTCTCCTTAGCCGGCTATTTTTTCTTTTTTATAGTCTTTTGCTTTATTCGTCCCTTTTCGTTTATAAAACCATGACTTCACTGTTCCAACGATTCCCATTGGGAAGAACATGACAGCTAATATATATAAAATGCCAAAGAAGATCATCCATCGTTCAAAAATCCAATGCACCTTTGCAAGCCCAGTTAGCCAGTGATGGGCAAATTCGATAAGCCCCGCTCCAATGATGGCCCCAACTAATGTTCCAACTCCTCCGATAATTGTCATAAGAAGAGCATCAAGGGTTACATCAAGAGCAAATACCGATGTATTGACAAACCGTAATGTGACAACATACATGGAGCCGGAAACACTTGCGATTACTCCTGCAACTATACTTGCAATAATTTTATAATGAATCACATTATAGCCTAGTGACTCTGTTCGTGGCTCATTTTCGCGAATGGCTTGGAGAACCCTGCCAAGAGGAGATTCTGTGAATCTTTTTAACACTAAAAATACGATAATCATTAAAATCAATGTGACAAAATAGAGAGTCATCCGGTCTTTTAATACATCAGGAATGCGGAACGTAAATCCATCATTTCCTCGCGTTAATGATCGCCATTTTTCAGCTGCTACTAAAAACAAGCCCGAAAACGCCAACGTCAGCATGGCATAGAAGTGACTCTTTAACCGTAGCGAGATCAAACCTACAATATAACTTAAGATGGCTGATAGAATCATTCCAACTAGGATGGATAGCAGAAAAATAGGAACTGTTGGCTCAAATCGATGTAAAAGAACACCTGTCGCATATGCACCAATTCCGAAAAACATTGCATGCCCAAATGAAACAATCCCTGTAAAACCTAGTAAAATATCATAACTCATAGCAAAAACAGCAAAGATAAATATTTGTGTAAATAAAATCAAGATGCTCCTAGTGTCATTAATAAGTGGATAACATAGAAGAAATACTGCCGCCGCAATGTATATGATGTTCGCTTTTGAAGAATTAGTTAGAAGCCTCATTTCCTCACCCCTTTGCCCCGAATAATCCTTGTGGTCTAAAAATTAATACAATGGCCATCAGCAGCATATTGACTGCTAATGATAATTCTGGGACATAGTATGCCATGTAAGCACCTGATAACCCGACTAAAATCGCTGCAAATAGAGATCCTGTAATACTTCCCATTCCACCAATGACAACAACGATAAATGCGAGAATCGCAAATTCCATACCCATCTCCGCATAAATTTGTCCGGAATAAGGCCCAAGTAATACACCGCCAAGTGCGGCCATTGCTGCACCAACCATAAAAACGAGCATAAAAATCTTTTTAATATTAATTCCAAGCGATTGGACCATTTCCTTGTTGATAACGCCTGCACGAACGATTAAGCCAATCTTTGTATTTTTTAAAATGTAGTAAATAAGGAAGAAAACCAAGAACCCAACTAAAATAATAAATAAACGATATTTTATGAGGATAACCCCGCCAAACTCCCAGCTTCCACTCAAATATGGAGGGGTTTTCGCACTTAACTGATTTGGTCCCCAAACGACCTTTAACATTTCGGAAAGGACAATCATGACCCCAAGTGTTATCAAAATTTGTTGGACATGATTTCCGTAAACAGGTGTAACAATATACTTTTCAATCAACAACCCTAAAATTAATCCAGTAATCAAAGCTGTAATGATTCCAACTAAGAAACTGCCGGTTTGCCCATAAGACCAAACACCAGCATATGCTCCCCATGCAAATAGACCACCATGGGCAAAATTTAAGACATCCATAAGTCCAAAAATTAAGGTTAACCCTGCTGCAAGCAGGAAAATCAACATACCTGTAGCAAGTCCATTGATCGTTAAATTAATGATTGCATCCACAAATTCTCCTCCTCCCATAAGAAAAGCGCAAGGCGCGCTGCCTTCGGTGACAAGCATAAGACGAGCGCTGACAGAAGGTGCACTTTACCTTCCGAAGCGATTGGCTTAGACCAGAGAGCCGATGGCGCCTGGAGCTAGACACTGAAACTAAGTTCAGAATGACGATGAACTTCCTGTTAGGCAATTCCTAAATATTGTTTGCGGAGTTGTTCATTTTCCTTTAACTCCTTCATTTCGCCACGATGAACGGTTCTTCCATCGTCAATGATGTAAAAGCGGTCTCCAATTGTACTTGCCATAATAAAATTTTGTTCAACAAGTATAATCGATGTTTTAGACTTTATCTCTTGGATAGATTCCATCACTTTTTCTACTACAATTGGGGCTAAACCCTTACTCGGTTCATCTATTAGAAGTAAATCATTATTATTGACATAAGCCCTTGCAATCGAGAGCATTTGCTTTTGCCCCCCGCTTAGGTTCCCCCCTTTTCTTTTCCAAAACTTCTTCAGGTCAGGGAATAAGTTCAATATATAATCGAGACGGTCCTTTGTTTCTTCGTTTTCCTTTTTGATCGCGACCTTCATATTTTCTTCTACTGTTAACTCTCCAAATATGCCTTGATCCTCGGGTACGTAGCCAATCCCTTTTGCCGCAATATGATAGGTTGCAAGACCGGTAATGTTTTCCCCATTATATTCAATTGCTCCTTTAGCCGGTGGATTAAGTCCCATAATGGACCTCAGAGTCGTCGTTTTACCTGCACCATTTCTTCCTAAAAGAACAGTTACTTCTCCTTTTTTCGCTTCAAATGAAACACCCTGCAAAATATGAAATTGGTCGATATACGTATGAATTCCCTCTACCTTAAGATGCAGTGTCATCGTACAAACCTCCTAAATACGCGGATTGAACTGTTTCATTGTCCATGATTTCTGTAGGTGTCCCATCCGCAAGCAATCTCCCATTAAATAAAACCATTACACTATCAGATAGATCGAGAATCATATCCATTTTGTGTTCAATTAAAATAATGGTACGATCCCCTTCCGCTTTTATCTTTTTTATGACCTCAAGGATTGCAGGAACTTCCTCCAGCGACATTCCGGCAGTTGGTTCATCTAGTAATAGAACCTCCGTCTCTAATGCCAATAGCATAGCAATTTCTAACTTTCGTTTTTCGCCATGTGCCAAGTTTTTTGCAATTGCATTTGCTTTATTATCAAGAAGAACAAGCGATAGAATGTGTAAAGCTTTTTCTTCGAATTGTCGATATTTACGGAAGTGCTTAAACATTTGATACCTAACTCCTGCCACGGATTGAACGGCCAAACGGACATTTTCTAATACTGTTAGATTTGGAAAAACATTTGTAATTTGAAAAGAACGGCCGATTCCCTTACGTGTACGTGCAGTGGGAGAAAGTTTTGTTATATCTTCACCTTTTAAGAAAACTTGGCCATTGGTTGGTGAAAGCTGACCACTTAGCAGATTGAAAAAAGTTGTTTTACCTGCACCATTTGGTCCGATGATGGATTTGAAGTGGTTTGGAGGGACTGTAAAATTCACCTTATCAACAGCAACATGTCCTCCAAATGCAATTGTCAGTTCCTTCGTTTCAATAATATTTTTCACGTAGTCTCACCTCTTTTTTCTAAAAGGAAACTTCGGTAGAAACATACACTACCGAAGTTCCTTAATTGACTTTAGTTGCGAACTGGTGGTGCTGTTTCCTCAGGACTTAACTCTCTCATTAAGACTGGTACTGGATAATCCACACCATCAACCTTTTCTAGACGAATCGCATATAAAGTTTGAAGGGCTTGGTGGTCCTCTTCACGGAACGTCATTTTTCCTTTTGGAGTATCAAAACTCATGCCTTCCATCGCTTCGATGAGCTTATCTGCATTTGTATCACCATCGGTCTTTTTAATTGCTTCAACAATTGCTAATGCCGCGGTCATACCACCTGGAGTAAATAGGTCAGGTACCTCACCATTGAACTTTTCTTTATGTTTTTCAACTAACCAATCGTTAATATCATTTTTTGGAAGTTGATGATAGTACACTGTGAATCCTTCCATACCAATTAAAGCATCCATGGTCGCAAGTGCCGGAATATCTGGAGCACCTGTCGAGATTTTAATACCATTTTCTTGGACCTTCATATCTGCGATTTGGTTCCAAGGTGTGTTTGCACCAGCCCAAACAACATATAAATAATCAGGCTTTGCTTCAATAATCTTTTGAACATTAGATGTAAAGTCAGTTGCTGCAGGGTCTGCATATTCTTCATGAATAATCTCAGCACCAAGTTCTTCTGCTGCTTCCTTGAAGGCTGCTATTCCATCACGACCGAATGCATAATCCGGAGCAAGTGTTGCAATTTTCACCCCTTCTTTAGCGATTGCTGCTGCACCTGCAACGGCATCCTGTGAAGAGTTACGAGCTGTTCTAAAAATGTATTCGTTCCAGTCCGCACCTGTAATACTATCTGCTGCAGCTGGTTCAACAATCATGATTTTTTCGTATTCCTCTGCTAGTGGAAGAACGGCTAATGTATCCGCTGAGCTTGAAGAACCGACTAGGAAATCGACTCCGTCTTCCTCAATTAATTTAGTAGCTTTTTGAATTGCAACCTCTGGTTTTGTTTCAGTATCCTCTACAATAAATTGAATTTCTTGTCCATTGACTTCCATTGTTCCGTCTGTTGCGTATTCAAGACCAAGTTCAAATCCTTGTGTTGTTTGTTTTCCGTATGATTCAAGTCCACCACTTAATGAAGCGAGCACACCGATTTTGATCGGATCCTTTGCTTTTGTTTCTTCTGCGGGTTTGTCTGAATCACCTGAGCTTGGTTTCTCTTCTTCTGTAGTTGAAGATCCTGAACTACAAGCTGCTGCAACTACCATAAGCATGGCAAGCAGACTTAAGAAAAGCATTTTACGAAATGAGAATTTCTTCAATTTTCCTTCCCCCTTTTTCATCATAAAAACTGTAAAACCTCCTGCGATAATCGTACTTGGTGATAGTTACATTTTAGTTACAGAATATCTTTTGTGTAATTTCTGTTAACCCCATTGAATAGTAGTAGCTGCCCATGTATAACCTGTTCCGGCACTTACAGCTACAGCAATGTCACCCTCTCTTAATTTTCCTTGCTCCTGTGCAAAATGAAGACCAACACAAGGGTCAAGTGCCGACATATGGCCATGATGATCTAAATAGATTGTGTTTTCTTCTGGAATTTGTAATGTGTGAAGTAGTTCTCTAAACATGGAGCGTTTCGTATGAAGTGGAAGAAGAACTTTTATGTCTTGAAGTGAATATCCGCTATTTTGGACTGCTTGTCGAATCACTTTTTCGAAATTTGGAATCGATACAGGATCAAGCCGTTCTTTCATGCTAGATGGATCAAGAACGTCGATATAATGTTGTCGATTTTTTACTGTTTCCAGGCTTGGGAACAATTTGGAACCTCCGGCCGGTACACGAACATCTTCATAGAATGAACCATCCGTGATGATTGAACTTTCTAGAATTTCACTATTAGAAGAATTTTTTGTTAGTAATGCCGCCGTCCCGCCATCTCCAAAATTAAACATAAACCTGGAGCGAGGATTCTCATAATCTATTATTTGAGATTCTTTACAGCCTCCAACAAGTAAAATGTTTTTAATTTTTTCATCCGAGCGTAGCATATCCTTTGCTACTTTTAACGCAATTGGAAAGCAAGAGCTCACATTCATTAATTCAAATGCATAGGCATTTTTTGTCCCCAGCTCATATTGAAGTTTAGGTGCACATGACCAAACTAAATAATCCTTATGAGGACTTCCAAAATAGATCACGACATCAATCGATAGAGGATCTATCTTTGATAGGATTTTTCGGGCTGCTTCAATCCCTAGGTCTGTTGCCTGCATGGAATCATCCGACACATGCTTTTGATGCAAGCCGAACTTTTCTATAATGACTTGTTCAGGGATTCCTGTTTTTTTCGATAAATCCTTTGCTGTTTCTATCCTTTCTGGAAAGAAAACACTTGTTGCTTCAATTCCAATCTTTTCTGTTCTCATCTGTTTTACCGTCCTTTCATATTTTGACAAGCCGGTTCTTTTGGATTTTCCCCGTCGCATTCCTAGGGAGTTGATCAATAAATTCGATTTTTTTCGGAATCTTGTATTTTGCTAAAAACTGATTACAATATTCGATTATTTCTTCTTCTGTTAACAAACTCTCTTTCGTTTTTACAACAAAAGCTACCGGAACTTCTCCCCATTTCTGGTCGACAACTCCAACAACAGCCACTTCTTCAACATCTTCTAGCTTCCCTATGATTTGTTCAACCTCTAAAGGATATATATTTTCTCCACCAGAAATAATCATTTCTT
This sequence comes from Bacillus timonensis, assembly GCF_004799755.1. Classification (GTDB taxonomy): domain Bacteria; phylum Bacillota; class Bacilli; order Bacillales; family Bacillaceae_L; genus Ferdinandcohnia; species Ferdinandcohnia timonensis_A. The sequence continues at coordinate 49,731 of NZ_SLUB01000015.1, forward strand.
TTTTCCTTCCGACAATATACAAAAATCCCTCGTCATCAACCTTTGCTAGATCGCCGGTATATAACCAACCATCTCTAAGAGCCTCAGCTGTTGCTTCCGGTCTATTCCAATATTCTTTCATCACATTTGGTCCACGAACGAGAAGCTCTCCAACATCGCCGTCTTTAACCAACGACCCTTCCGAATCTATTAATTTATACTCACAAAACAGAGCAGGCTTTCCAATCGAACCCATTTTTCGTTTGGCATCCTCTTTCAAAAGCATAAACAAGGTAGGTGATGTTTCGGTCATCCCAAAGCCTTGACCAAATAAGAACCCCTTATCAAAAAACGCCTGGATAATTTCAAGTGGACATGGAGCACCGCCATTGTAGAACCAGCGAACAGATTTCAAATTTGTTTGTTCAAATGACGGACTATGTAAAATCGCCTGATGGATTGTAGGAACACCCATTACGATTGTCGCTTGGTGCTGTTCAATCATCATTAAGGCTCTCTCAGAATCAAATTTCCCCTCAGGCAGAATGATGGTCCCACCAGCATACAAAGTTGGAAATGCAAATAAGCCTATACCTCCTATATGGAAGAGCGGAAGTAATAATAGGGAACGGTCACTAGATGTGATATCAATTGCGAGCGAATTATTAATCGCATTCCAAAACATATTATTCTGTGTCAAAACAGCGCCTTTCGGTTTTCCAGTTGTTCCGGAAGTATAACAAATTAAATAGGGAGCGCTTTCATTTATTTCAACTGAAACCTTCTCATTACCACATTTCAGATATCTTATTGTGTCAATGGATATGATTTTTTTCAGACAAGATTCCTCTTCCAAAGCATTGGATGTTTGTTGATAGATGTCTTCTATAAAAAGCGCCTCTGTCTCACTATCATTTAGCTGATAAACAAGTTCATTTACTGTTAAACGAATATTAAGTGGAACTGCAATACATTCCAGCTTTGCGATTGCCAATAGTAATACCATGTATTCATATCTATTTTGAGACAAAATCGCGATACGGTCTCCTCTTTTTATTCCCAACTTAAGTTTTAAGTAAGAAGCTAAATTGTTTACATCTTCACTAAGCGTTTTATAGGTGATTTGTTCCTTATCAGTGATAATGGCAATACGCTTCGGATGTAAATCAGCTCTTTTTTCAATCCAATAAGCTATGCCTTGCATGATGTACTCTCCCTTCTATCCTTTTTTTAGCCCTTCAAAAACAAGTGTCATTGCTGCTTCAAAAGCCTCTTCAGGAACGTCCTGCTGTTCCCAATACACCCATCTCATTCCAAGAAACTGACCAATTGACATTAAGCAATAGGCAACCGTTTCTTGATCAATCTCCTTAAATTCACCTACGCCAATTCCAGCAGATAAACTTTTTAAGAATCCATTTGCAAGTTTATCGTAATACCAGCGATAAAGATCCTTATCGACAACTACGGCTTGTTGAACGATACTATATAAATTTCTGCGATTTTTGACCCAAGTAAAGAACGCTTTAAATCCTTTCCGTTGTGCTTCCTCGAACGTTTTAGCTTTACCCATTTCTTCCTTAATGGCTAAACGAAGCTCCCGGCTATATTGACGAATGAGTTCATCAAAAATATCTTTTTTCGATGGGAAATAATTATAGAAGGTTCCCTGTGCTACATTTGCTTCTTGTGAAATATTTACAATTGAAGTCTCATAGTATCCTTTTTGTCCAAATACCTCCTCTGCTGCATGTAATAGTTTCTCTCTTGTCTCTAAGCCTTTAGGGCTCAATACTTTTTGATCTGCGTTTGTTATTCCTGACACCTGAATCACCTCTCAACTTTTATTATATACATAATAACAGACTTTTCAATATGTTTTTAAAAATAAAAAAAATAAACCATCCCCGACGGGGAATGGTTTATTTCCAAGTCTATTAAACTAATTTTGATGTTGGAGAATCAAATTGTACATTTGTTTTGTTGGTTGCATTGGCCCGACTCCTAGTTCGTCCTCCAATGCTGATACACATTTTTTATACCATTTGATTGCTTGAGGCCGGTTGTTTTTATGATAGTAGCAGAACATCAGCAAGCGATATGCTTCCTCCCATGTTCGGTCCTTGGCTATAATTTGTTCACACCAATAAATGGCTTCGTCAAACTCTTCCGTTTGGACAAAGCTTTGTGCAATACGTTCAGCTCCACGTAAAAATAATACTTGAAGCCGTTCTCTTTCACTTATGCACCAATCTTCATATCTGCGATTCGGTAAATAATCTCCCTCGTAAAACTCCAATGCCCGTCTTAAGCATTTAATGACTTGTTCGGTATCCTTTTCATGAAGTCCCGCATGTATCCATTCCTCAAACTCAATAATATCGAGTTGATAGCCTGCTTGTTGATTAAGTCCATAGGACGAACCAATACGTTGAATAAAAAATGGTGTTGATCTTGCCACTCGATTTGGTTCTAATGCATTATTCAATGCATTTAAAGCCACCTTAAAATCCCTTGCTGCCGCCGTCTCGTCATGATCCGGCCAAAGGGTGGCAAATATTTCTTCCCTGGCAATTAATGTATGTCGCATTGTCACAAAAAGCTCGAGTAATTCTTTAGCTTTTCCACGCTGCCAATCAGATTCCTCCACTTCTTGGCTCCCAAGGCATACTCGGAATCTACCCAAAGTTTGTATGCGTAGGGTGTAGCCAGGATGTGACGTAATATTTGAATAGCCTAAATTATTCAAGAGTTGATTTACATATGGAAGATGAATGCCTTCCTTCTGTGCATCGAGTAACAATGGTACGACATTATATAAATCTAGTGGTCCGAAAGTTGTGCGTTTCGTCAAGATAAAATCGTAGCCACCAACCTGCACTTTATTAAGAAAACTAGTAATAACTCCGTTAAATGACTCTTTATCTTTCTGGTGATAATAGAGAAATGCAAACCAAAGCTGTGTTAAGGCAATCCCATATTGGTCACCACAATTTCCATACAACGCTTCACATCTTGTTAAGTATTTGTTCGCTTCCTCCCATTTTTCATTATGAACAGAAGAAATACCCATACAAAGTAAAATAAGTGCGGAGAGCCACGCATCTTTTACCTTTTCTGTCTCCTCCAAGGCCTTATTCCCAAATTCAATGGCACGATCGTAGACGCCTCGATTTCCATATAATATACATAAGCCCATTAATGGCTCTGCTTTACCCCTTGCAACATTTAATTCATCCATGATTTCAAGCGCCGTTTCATAGCATTGTATCGCAAGGGAAGCGTCATATTTATCGAGCAATTGGACCGCATGTCCCATGCGCATCCAGCCACATGCTTCAACAAATGGTGCTTGAAATTGAACCCCTTGTTTAATACCTGATTCCGCCAGTTCCTTGGCATCTTGCCCATTCCCCATAAAGGACTCAATTAACGATAACAACAAATCCGTTTCACGGTGGGATTGCTGTAAATGGACTGTTTTTTGATCCTGTTCCACTACTTTCTTTTGAATCAGAATTTTTTTCGCTTCAACTAGCTTTCCAGTCCGCAAAAATAATCTTGATTCCAAGTTTCCATCCAATAATGGAATATTGAGTTCGCGTCCTTTTTCATACCACTTTTTCGCTTTATTCGCATGACCAGCATTGGCCAGATTTTCAGCCATTAATTGATATACCCTACTTTTATCTTCACTTGATGAAGCAGCATTTTCTTCGAGTGCTTCAATTGCCTGTAATAAATACCGCTCAGCTTTCCCGGGTTGGATTGTATCAAGATAAATTTTCGCTTGTCCTTCATAGGCTTTGCTTAACCCCTCTAGGTCCCCAGCAGAATGAGCAAAGTGAATGGCTTTTATGTAACAATCCTCAGCCTCCTTATAGGAACAGCGATATCTTAACGCTTCTCCCTTATAGAGCCATAATAGATAATAATGGTTCATAAGCGATTCCGGGATCTTTTTAATCCGATCGAGGAGGCCTTCAAGTTGTCCATTTTGAATCATCTTTTCTCCATAATGGTGGAGAATTTCCGCAATTCTTTCAAAATCACAGGACTTCTCAAGATGATAGATTGCCTGATTAAAATCTCCTGTTCTTTGAAAATATCGTGCGGTTTGAATATGTAAATTATAAAAATGCCGTTCATTCGTCGAATACAGGCGCTGTTCGAGAAACTCCTTAAACAAAGCATGATAGCGATATTGTCCTTCTCCAATAGAAAGTAAAAAAAGATTATGGTCGGAAAGTTCCTTTAACATTTCGCCTGAGCTTCTGATACCTAAAACTTCATCACACACTTTACCGTTCAATTCATCAAAAATACACGTATTCTCAAGAAACTGTTGAACCATCGGTGGCTGTTTCATGAACACTTCCATTGCAAGAAAGCGAAACAATTCATCAAGTGATTTCGATTTATTATTTAGAATTGCCTCCAATCCTCCATCAGAGGAAAGCTGCCCTCGAATCATTCCAATCGCAATGATCCATCCTTCTGTTAATGAAAAAATTTTCTTTATATCTTGATCAGTCATATCTCCCTCATATAAATCACTTAATAGTACCTCAACTTCATCAAACGAAAATACGAGGTCGCGCTGTTTAAGTTCAAGGAGTTCTCCCTTCACCGTCATCGAAGTTAAGAAATCCCAGCTTGGTTTTATCCGACTTGAGATAACAAGATTTAAATTCATTGGAAGATGTTGTATCAACCACGCCATCCAATGGTCTATTGATGAAGAGTGTTGTATTAAATGATAATCATCAATGATAAGCATAACGTTCTTATTTAGCAGAATTATCTCATTGATAAACAGCGAGCATAGTGTTCTTATTTCTTCATCCCGTACATATCTTTCAATATTCTCAACATAAAGAAGTAGTTCCGTCCCAAATCCGTGGTGATTTTTTCGAATGGCATAGACCACATATGTTAGAAAAGGAATAATATCGTCATCATTCGTCCCCACACTATACCAGCATGGCATATTTTTTTGATCATGAATAAAGGATGCAAGTGCAGTTGTTTTTCCGTAACCGGCTCCCGAGTGTAGAATGGTTAGCGGATATCTTGGAATCGTTTTCATTTTCTTCATTAAAGACGGCCTTTGTAAAATGATGTCCTTTAAGTTGGGGGGAGTAATTTTTGTTTGCAGAACCTGTATCTTAATCCCCATTGCATTACCTCCCTTCGTATCAAATGCACCCATGCATTTTTATGCCAAACCAATTCATAATTTTGGTACTATTTTAACATATCCAAGCCAAAAAAGAACTCGAAATTCAGTTGAGTTCTTTGACATTGTTTTATGATGTTGATTCATTTTTCCTTAATTCAATAATTCCATTTTGTCGAATGGCCAGTATTTTATGTTTACCTTGCCAACAAATTGTTCCATTCTAACAAATCCAAAATGGCGACTATCCCAGCTGTCTAAGCGATTATCTCCAATAACGAAAATATGATTTTCGGGAACGATTGATTCCCCTGTCACTTCCTCAAGCGTGAAGTCGCCTGTTAGTTGACCTACAATTAGTTCTTGTTTATATTTGTCTAAGAATGGTTCGGGAACACTTTTCCCATTTATATAAAGTACATCATCCCGGTATTCAAGTGTGTCGCCAGGTAAACCAATCACCCTTTTTACAAAATCCTCTTCTTTATTTTTATGAAATACAACGATATCAAAGTGGTCAAGCTCCCCTATTTTCATTCCGATCTTGTTAACCATTAAAAGGTTACCATCCTCAAGGGTTGGCATCATTGATTCACCGTCTACTATGTAGTTTGTAAAAAAAAAGGCTCGTAAAAATACAACAATGATCAGACTAATTCCTAAAGATTTCATAAAAGAAAAATGATGTTTCTTCTTCGCTGGGGTTTCCTCCATTGCAACTCCACCCTTCGTTTTATCGTGTCAAGCCTCATCCTCCTTAAGAAGATTTGAATTGGGCTTTACCTTTAACCATGCTTCCACTCTTTTTCCCACAATCCAAAGCACAAATATGATGATGACCACAATAATCGTGCGAACGGGTTGTTGAAAAAGAGCTCGTATATCATAGCCTATGAAGCTTATGGTAAATATCATGACTAATTTTCCACATAAAACGGCTAAAACAAATTGGGGAGTACTTACCCTAGATAACCCGGCTACTAAATTAATGGCTGCAGACGGGGTGAATGGAAAGCATAATAGGAGAAATAAAGGTCCAAATCCGTGCTTTTCTACCCAAGTGATAAGACTCTTTATTTTTTTATGGCGACTGACAAATGAAAAGAAGCGTTTTTGACCATATTTACGAACTAGGAAAAAGACAAGCAAAGAACCACCAATGGCTCCTATCCATGAATATAAAAATCCAAGCCAAAGTCCAAATGCATTTGCGTTGGCAACAACAAATGCGACCAGCGGCAGAAACGGAAGAAACGCTTCCAACATTGGAAGAACAATTCCAGGCAATGGACCAAACGACCGGTATTCACTTAACAAGTCTTCAATGTTTTTCAACGTAATAAGTTCTTTGAGTGTTTCAATATCCATAGGTCTCTCCTTGCAAAAATCAATTCCAGCTTAGGGAATACAAAAATATTATCTTACTTCATATTGTACACCCATTTGGGCAATCCTACCAAAAAAATTCACTTTAATTAGATAGAAAAAAGACACTAGCAAGCACTAGTGCCTTTCAATCTATCCTAAATAATCAACAAACCAGTCTTTAATATGGTTAAGTCGTGATAATCGTAATTTTGGGTTTCCGCTTCGTGATAATTCATGGTTGCTACCTGGGAAACGAACAAATTTTGTTGGTTTCTTTTGATGCTTTAATGCCACGTAAAACTGCTCTCCTTGTTCGATTGGACAACGGAAATCACGCTCACCATGGATAATTAATAGTGGTGTCTCCACATTTCCCACATATTTTAATGGTGAATGATTCCATAACTTTTCGGCATCTTCAATAAGAGTGCCTTTTAGCTCCCATTCAGTAAAGAAGTAGCCAATATCACTTACTCCATAAAAGCTGAGCCAGTTTGAGATGGAGCGTTGTGTAACCGCTGCTTTAAATCGATTTGTATGTCCAACAATCCAATTTGTCATGAAACCACCATAGCTTCCACCTGTTACACCAAGCTTTGTTTCATCGACAAAATCAAAATGTTCGACAGCATAATCAGTTGCTGCCATGACGTCTAAGTAGTCTTTTCCTCCATAGTCACCTCGAACAGCATCAACAAATTGCTGACCATATCCATGACTGCCACGCGGATTCGTAAAGACAACGACAAAACCCTTACCTGTTAATACCTGAAACTCATGGAAATATGTATTTGCATACATCGCATGAGGACCTCCATGCACTTCGACAATGGTCGGATATTTTTTGCCCTCTTCATAACCAAATGGCTTCATGACCCATCCATTAATTTCCCAACCGTCTGGGGCATTGAACGTAAAGGGCTCGGCATCGGACAATTCAACCTCTTGTAAAAATGCTTCATTCACATGTGTAAGACGATTCAATTCACCCGTACTCAAATCCAAGTAATAAAGATCGCCAGGCTCTGTCGGTTTACTGATTCCTACCACAGCCTTATGATTATGTACCGCTAAGGCAAACACGTGTTGATTTTCAAATAAGGACGGATACATTTCTCCTTCAATGGAACCGTAATAGACTCCCGTATTGCCATGGTTAGTCAATAAAAAATAAAAACTTCTACTATCGTCATTCCATATAACACCAGGATTTGAACCGCCTAATTGGAAGTCTGCTGCAACACAATCCCCAACATATGCATCGAGTTCACTTGTTAAACAAGTGAATTCAGAGCTATCTACACTGTAAAGCCAGATCTTCGGCAATGTTGCACCTGCAAATTCCTGTTCATGTCCAATGATTGCAATATATTTGCCATCTGGTGACCAAGACGGTAAGCCAAAGTTGCCTGTGCTGCCCGTAATTTTTTGGTAGCTTTTATCTTCTACCGACATTACATATACATCAGAGGTTAAATTATAATCTGAATCCTCACTTATATCCCCAACGAATGTGATTTTCGTTCCATCTGGAGACCAACCGCCTGCAGCATAATCATATTCCCCTGATGTCAATTGCTCTAGTTCACCAGTAGCGATATCAACTAATGCAAGATGTTGATTTTTATTATCTAAAAAGCCTGCCGCATCTGATTTGTAACGAATTCGCTCGACAACCATTGGTTCAAGCTTCTTCTCATCTTCATTCTTGTTTTTCTTTTCCTTATCTGTGATGCTTTCATCCTGCGCCAAAGCAGTTGTAAATAAGATTTTTGAACCATCTGGTGACCAGATTGGATTTCTGACACCATTCACACAATATGTAAGCTGTTTCGGCTCACCACCGTTTACATTCATAACAAAAATTTGCTGTTTGCCTGAACGATTTGATAGAAACGCGACTGCTTCTCCCTCAGGAGACCACCTTGGCGACCCATCTCGAACATCCCCAAACGTCCACTGTGTAACATTCCCATCTACAGTTCCAACATATAAATGTGAGTTATATTCATGCTTTTCCTTATTAATCTCTGTTTCCACAAACGCATAGCGTTTCCCATCTGGAGAAAACTGTGGATCATTCACTGTTTTTAATTCATATAAATCTTCTGCAACGATTCCTCTGCGCTTTTTCTCTGTCATCCTTCTCCCGTCCTTTATCACAGAATTGTCAAAGTAGTTTAATACCTTCTTTTCCATTATGCACTACAAATTAAATTATTTCGACACTAGAAATAATTTTTCCTTCATGTTTCTTGATTCTTTTTAAAAAATGTTCTATCATAAATACAAACATACGTTCTTGAAAGAGGGATAATCATGACAAGAATTCCTGAGGATGACCGTGATATTTTTGAAAAAGCCATCTTTTTGCCAATGGTTCTTACCATCCTTAATCGTGATCTTTCAGCAATAGAAACGGCTGGCTTTAAATTAAAAAAGCCATATCTCCATTTACTTGAACATACCATGAAGAAAGTTCAAAAAGACCTCTACACAATTAAACTACAAATGAAAAAGAAAAATATGAAGGTATGGGAAAAACAAAGAGATGAGGCATTTACTCTATTTTCATTCATGTATCGAGGCTATGAAGAGGAGCATAACTACTTTAACCCACGGATTCGAAATGAGGTTCAACAGCTGCTCGAATCTTATTTCGTCGAAAATAGTACCAGTGAGTAGCAAAGCACCATTCAGGCAGAAATGAACGTTTAGATTAGATACCAGTTTTATTGGGTAAGTTATCGTTGCTTTGAGGATTTATGACGAAATTAATGCGTTTATTTGGTTTGTCCATTCGATTTGTGACAATAGTCCGAAGTTGTGCAGTTCTATGGAGCTGGTTTTGGAAGGAGCCCTTCGAGATTTGCAGTTGAATGGCTTGCTTATTTGTAAATATAACAGTTGTTTCCTCATGTAGACTAAACTTACAATCTGAGACGTAATTATGAGATAGCCAAGCACACTCCTGTTTTGTTGGAGAAGCGGTTGGAAATAAAAAAATCTTATTAGAAGCTTCTACAATGATCGGCGCCTTATGAGTCACCCCCATAATTTCACGCGTTCCTTCTTGCCGACCTTTAAGTGAACTTCCAAAATAACGGCAGCTTCGATCGACAATCTCAGTCGGTTTCATGGTAACTACATATTCACCTTCAACTTCAAGTACTCTTGAACAGGTATTATTTCCTATTTCAATTGGAAGTACCGCCATTGTATCAGGGTTAATCTCATATTCCACTAAATAAGTGCTATTTGTACCTTCCATTCATTCATCCCCTTTTTAAATTATTTTAATTTTTAAACTAATGGAAGCATTTTCATAATATCACTTCTAGGTATTTATAACTATACCGTTCACAAAACGTTCACAAAAAAATAACGGGTTCTTGATTCTCAGGTGGTGCAAAACAGTAAATCACAATAACGTTTTTGGCGTGAATTCACACACGAATTCACGCTTTCATTTTCTTGTTACAGTAACGTTTAATGCAGTTTTATAAAAATATTATTAAAACTCACATCAGTTTTTTGGCAGTGTTACAAAACTTATTGTACAGTGAGAATGTGCTTCTGAAAATAGGTGCGATATTGTCGGTGAATTGCTTTTCGGTCCAAAGTTGAACATGCAACAGCGTGTTTGCTGAATAAAGTAAATTCTAATATTAAAGGAGTTACTCGACTTCGGACACAACCGTGATATTTTGGCTGTCCTTTGTCCGAAGATGCCTCGACTTCGGACATAACCGCGATGGTTTGGCTTTCCTTTGTCTGAAGATGCCTTGACTTCGGACACAACCGCGATGGTTTGGCTTTCCCTTGTCCGAAGATGCCTTGACTTCGGACATAACCGCGATGGTTTGGCTTTCCCTTGTCTGAAGATGCCTCGACTTCGGACACAACCGCGATATTTTGGCTGTCCTTTGTCAGAAGATGCCTTGACTTCGGACATAACCGTAATATTTTGGCTTTCCTTTGTCTGAAGATGCCTCGACTTCGGACATAACCGCGATGGTTTGGCTTTCCCTTGTCTGAAGATGCATCGTCTTCGGACATAACCGCGATGGTTTGGCTTTCCTTTATCTGAAGATGCCTTGACTTCGGACACATCCGCGATATTTTGGCTTTCCCTTGTCTGAAGATGCATCGACTTCGGACACATCCGCGATGGTTTGGCTTTCCCTTGTCTGAATATTCACTGACTTTATTTCTCTAAAAAGTTTGACTATGATTTTTACTGTGATCTGACCTTAGAAATCCTATGCGTTTTAATATGATAATAATTGGTCTTTTTGCACCTCATAACGGAGCACGTTACAAAAAAAGTGGACTTCTTTTTAAAATGCTCTTTTTATAACGAAAGACCATTTTTAAAAGAAACCCACTGACCCTTTCTATTGTCTAGCTCGGGACGTCATCGACTCCCAGGTCTAGCCAATCGCTTCTGGAAGTATGATACACCTTCTCCTAAGCGCTCGTTTTTGCTTGTCAGCGACGTGCCGACACGCATAGCGCCTTTCTCATGAATTCTCATTTATTTGGCCAAGTTCCTTTTCTGCAAGATATGCATTTGCTTGTTCTAATGTCGTATGCTCGTCAACCGAATTACCCGCATAGACTGATTCCGAAAGAAAAGGATTAGTTGTATCAAGTGAGTTTGACATACCAAAGACCGGATTTAATGGCGTATTCATTGGGATATCGTAATTTGTATGCTCATTTGGATTTTTCATTTTTTTCCACCTCCATTATTATGATGCATGAAAATTTAAAATATCATACTCCGATGTTGAGTATTCCAAATATATTTTTAAAAAGTCAAAAAATTCAGTTGATTTTACGTCGCTACCTAAATATACTATTAAAAAGGGTTTGGGGTGAGATTTCGTGAAGAATAGAAAAACATACTCTGAGTTCAAGAGGTCACGAGATACAAAAAATTTAAAAACACCTAGGCAATCGGTATTAGACATATATATTCAAATGATTATTGATGAGAGCCTATTTAAACGAAAAAAAGAGCTTTTGGAAACGAAGGTTAACGAAGCGATTGATACCAAAAATGAAGGTTTGTTTATGGAAGCATCGACAGAATACCGAAAACTATATAGTAAAACATTGTAGAAATTGGAATTTCTTAGAATCCATAAAAACTGACTAACAATCATGTTAGCCAGTTTTTTCATGCATCGGCTACTTCGTGAATTGTGCTACTTCTGTAGACCCCTTTAAAGCAGTTGTTGAAGATGTTCCACCTGTAATAATCTGGGCAACTTCATCAAAGTACCCTGTACCTACTTCACGTTGATGTCTTGTTGCTGTGTAACCATACTTTTCACTTGCAAATTCAGCTTGCTGAAGCTCTGAATATGCCCCCATTCCTCTTTCTTTATAACCTCTTGCCAATTCAAACATGCTATGGTTTAAAGCATGGAAGCCGGCTAATGTAACAAATTGGAATTTGTATCCCATCTTTCCGATTTCCTTTTGGAAATTCTCAATTGTCTCTTCATCAAGCTTTTTCTTCCAGTTAAATGATGGAGAACAATTATAAGCTAGCAACTTATCAGGGAACTTCGCATGTATTGCATCTGCAAAGCGCTTGGCCTGTTCTAAGTCTGGCTCAGATGTTTCACACCAAATCAAATCAGCATATGGTGCATACGCTAAACCGCGTGCAATAGCTTGATCAAGACCGGCTTTTGTTCGAAAAAAGCCTTCTGGTGTTCGTTCACCTGTAATAAATTCCTGATCAACAGGGTCAACATCGCTTGTAATAAGGTCTGCTGCATCAGCATCTGTTCTCGCGACTAAAATTGTTGGAACCCCCATAACGTCCGCTGCAAGTCGTGCAGAAATTAAATTTCGTACGGCTGTTTGCGTTGGCAATAATACCTTTCCACCTAAATGACCACATTTCTTTTCTGATGAGAGCTGGTCTTCAAAATGCACGCCGGCAGCCCCAGCTTCTATCATGCCTTTCATTAGTTCAAATACATTCAACTGACCGCCAAATCCTGCCTCAGCATCAGCCACAATTGGAGCAAACCAATCCGTATCCCCTTCCCCCTCTAAATACTGAATTTGATCAGCACGCTGTAAAGCTTGGTTAATCCGTTTTACAACACTTGGAACACTGTTAGCTGGGTACAAGCTTTGGTCCGGATACATGTGTCCAGATAAATTCGCATCTGCTGCAACCTGCCAGCCGCTTAAATAGATAGCCTTAAGACCCGCTTTAACTTGCTGGACAGCTTGATTTCCGGTTAATGCACCCAGAGCATGAATATAATCTTCTGTATGAAGAAGATTCCACAGTTTTTCAGACCCTCTACGCGCTAACGTATGCTCAATATCGATTGAACCTCGTAAGCGAATAACATCCTCTGCATGATAGGGTCTTTCTATTCCTATCCATCTTGAATCCATTTCCCAGCTTTCTTGCAATTTTTGAACTCTTTCGTTTGTCATTTTAAATTCCTCCTCTTCATCTATAAAATTTCGTAGCCTGGCAAAGTCAAAAATTCTATATACTCATTATTTGTAACTAATTTCTCAAACAGATTTGTCGCCTCATTGAAACGGCCTGCTTCAAATGCTTCTCCACCAATTTCTTGCTTAATTTTTTCAAGTTCTTCTTCTTGCAGTCGTTGAACAAGCTCAAATGTGACCTTTCTTCCATCCTCTAAGATCCCTTTTGGATGACGGATCCACTGCCATATTTGCGCTCTAGAAATTTCTGCTGTAGCCGCATCCTCCATGAGGTTATGAATCGGTGCCGCACCATATCCGCGAAGCCACGATTCAATATATTGAATCCCAACATTGATATTCGTACGTACACCTTGCTCCGTTATACTGCCTTTAGGAACTGCAATAAGTTCCTCGGCAGTAACTTGAACATCCTCACGTTTTTTTTCGATTTGGTTAGGTCCTAGCATGATCGTATTAAAGACCTTCCTAGCAACAGGTACAAGCCCTGGATGAGCAACCCATGTACCGTCATGGCCATTATTTGCTTCACGTTCTTTATCTGCTCGTACTTTATTAAAGGCTTCCTCGTTTGCTTGTGGATTGTTTTTTACTGGAATCTGAGCAGCCATTCCACCAATCGCATGACACCCTCGCTTATGACAAGTCTTAATGACATGCTGTGAATATGCATCCATAAATGGAACTGTCATCGTGACTTCAGATCGATCTGGTAAAATCACATTCTCAACATTTCGAAATCTCTTTAAATAACTAAATATATAATCCCATCTCCCACAATTTAAACCTGCAGAATGTTCTTTTAGTTCATATAAAATCTCATCCACTTCAAAGGTCGCAAGGATCGTTTCAATTAGAACAGTAGCTTTAATCGTTCCTTGAGCAATTCCTAGTTCCTTTTGCGAAAAGATAAACACATCATTCCACAGTCTTGCTTCCAGATGACTCTCCATCTTCGGCAGATAAAAATATGGCCCGCTTCCATTCTCGATTAGCACATTTGCATTATGATAAAAATAAAGTCCGAAATCTAGTAAACTCGCTGAGATTCTCTTCCCATCAAGTTCAATATGCTTCTCTTCTAAATGCCAGCCACGTGGACGAACAACTAGTGTTGCAATGTCATCTTTTAATTGATATTTTTTTCCATTTGGATTTTCAAAAGTAATCGTCTTTCTTACGGCATCCCGTAAGTGAATCTGCCCCTCGATGATGTTTTTCCAAGTTGGTGAATTAGCGTCCTCAAAGTCTGCCATAAATACTTTAGCTCCAGAGTTCAATGCATTAATGATCATTTTTCGGTCGACAGGTCCAGTAATTTCAACGCGACGATCTTGTAGGTCTTTTGGAACCTGGGCAACTGTCCAATCCCCATTCCGAATATGTTCTGTTTCAGATGAAAAAGTGGGCATGATTCCTTTGTCGATTTCCCGCTGTCTTTCTTGTCTCTTTTCTAATAATTGTTTTCTTCTTTCACCGAAGTTCCGCTCTAGTTTTTCAATGAAGTTTAATGCCTGAGGTGTCAAAATTTCTTCATACTGCTCATTCATTTTTCCTGTGATCTGAAGTCCTGAGGTTTGTATCGTCATTTTGTCCCAAACACACCTTCCTTTGTATTGTTATAATACAGTTTTCTAATACTAAAAGTATTATATAACACATCTTCCGAAAATGGAACATTTTTCTGTGAATTTTTATATAACAATTTTATAAATAGTAATTCTGTACTATAACAACACTGCAATAAAAAACCTTGTTTACAGAAATGATTCCGTAAACAAGGCTGTTAGGCTTATTCCTCACTTTTTTCAAATTCATTCGTATACGTAATTCTTTCAAGCATTGTTGGGTGTCCATATCGGAAAATTTTCACTAGGAATGGCGGATTCACTTGACTTAGCCCTGCTTTTGATAATTCCTGGAATGACGAGACTGCTGCCTTGTTATCATCAGTCATTTCAAGTGCATATAAATCAGCCGACTTTTCCTGGTGTCTTGAAACTGCGTTTGAAACTGGATCGGATACAAAGCTTAATACCGAGATTAATAATAAAAACACGGGCAAAACGGCAATATCTTTGACACTTGAAATTTTAAATATATGGCCCCATTTACGAATCATAAAGGACATGAATTTACTGATAATAAATAGACCCACTAAGGTTAACACCAAGTACCCAGCTATCCCTATATAAATATGCTTCATCACGTAATGTCCCATTTCATGGGCCATAATGAATAAAATTTCATTTTCATTTAGTCGCTGCAGTGTCGTATCCCAAAGCACAATCCTAGAATTGGAGCCGATTCCTGTTACATAAGCATTCAGTGAATTTGTCTTTTCGGACATATTCACTTCAAATACATGATCTGCTGGGATGTCTGCACGATCAGCCATTTCAAGAATTTTCGTTTCCAATTCTTTATTTGTTAATGGGAAAAAGTCGTTATACAATGGGTCGATAATGACTGGCTGTACGAACATGAGAAACATTGAAAATGGAATCGACAGCAGCCATGCATGAAACCACCATCTTTTTTCATTTCTTCGAATCAACCAAAACAAGACGCCAACGATCAAGATCATCAATGCATAATTCACCCAAAAATCAATCAGAAGATCCTTCATCCAGCTTTGTGTGGATTGAACGGTGATATTATACGTTTTTGAAACATTGTAGCTAATCCAAGAAAGTGGAAATGATAATACTTCAACCAGCAAGGATAACCAAAACAGATAAATCGCAGTTTGGAGAATCGAGAATTTTGCAGATACTTTTGACCAATCACGGAATTTTGCCGATATGCCGATTACAAGGACAAGAGTATAAATTAACCATTCAAAAGGTACTGACAGGAAAAACAATAGATTTTTAATTTTTGAATACTCTTCACTTAACAACAGTTCACGCTCATTCATAAATGTCTGTGGATCTGCCGGACTCCCTTTGAGCTGAGCGGGTATGTCCGTATTCGCCCCCAAAAATAAATACCATGCTATAAATAAGCCAAAAACAAGATAAATTCCAAGTGACCAACCGATTACTTTTTTCACTAAGCTGTCCCCCTTTATGTACAACCCTCTTACTGTATTTTAGTTTAATTTAGTTCCAGTTAGAACATTGACTTTTACTACCATCCATTTTAGACAAAGATAAGCCTTGAAAAACGAGTTGATTTTTAATGGGTAGTGGCCGGAGGAAATGTAAAAGCCTAGGATTTGGTCCTAGGCTTTTATTCTGGATGATATTGATATTTTTTTAAATCGATTGACTTGTTCTCAATCTCTATCCCTTCTTCCTCAAGAAAGATGATTTGGGCAGCGAGAGTTTCTTCGTCACGGATTGCAATTTCACCCTTTGAGTTAATCACCCTGAACCAAGGAAGATTGTACTTTTTGCTCATGGAATGGAGAACTCGCACAACCTGTCTTGCGCCCCGGGGGCTTCCTGCAAATTTTGCTATCTGCCCATACGTCATGACTTTTCCTGGGGGAATCTGTTTAATAATCCTAATCACATTTTCGGTAAATGGTTTCATCTTGTTTATCCCTTACATAAAAAATGAATAAATACTTAGAGCAAGAATGGAGCTTAATACGACGACAATGACATTTGCCCCTAAATAAGCGACAATAAAAGCGACAGCTGCACCAATGATTCCAAACCAAATATCATCATTTATTGTAAAAACGCCTGGAATAATCAGTGCGCCAAGAATGGCAAAAGGTACATTTTTCAAGACATTTTGCAGGAATGGAGGTAATTTAACTGAGTTAAATACAACGAGAGGCAACATCCTTGGTATATATGTAACAAGCCCCATTCCGATAATCATAAGAAGTATTGTCTTATCCATGTTGCTCATCCTCCTTGCCCTTATTTCCAACTAAACTAATAACCACTTCAACCCCTATTGCTGCCACAAGAGAAGCTACGACAATTGACCAACCAGGCTCTATGAAAAATGAAAAAATGGCATTTAAAACCGCTGCACTACCCGCTAATACAATTACTTTTCTCTGTTTTTTTAACGATGGCACAAGCAACCCGATAAACATCGCGTATAAGGCGACTGACATGCTTTGCTGCAACACATGTGGAAGATTTGCCCCAATGACATGTCCAATCCCTGAAAAAATGACCCAGCTTCCATAGGAGATGGAGATCACACCAAATAAATAGCCGGTTGTCACTGTACCTTCCTTTACAGCGGCAACAGAAAATGTTTCATCTGTAATCCCAAAGGAATAAAATGCTTTTTTAATTGGATGGTCTTCCTCTACCTTTTCATTAAGAGAGGCACACATTAAAAAATGGCGAATATTTAAAATGAAAGTCGTAAGTATAATTTCAAAAACGCCAGTTCCTACGGCAATTAATTGTAGGGCTATGTATTGGGATGCTCCCGCAAATACGATAATGCTCATCATGACTGTTTCAGCTACCGTAAGCCCTGTCGATTTTGCCAATAAACCAAATGTTAAAGCAACTGGTGCATAGCCAAGCGCAATACTGATGCCGGCTTGAAAGCCACTCCGAAATTCTGAATGCTTTTTTGTTAAAACTGTAGTTGTCATTCCCCCGCTATTCTCCTTTAAACGTTTTTTATTACTAATTGTCTTAAATTTGGAATATTTTTTCAATGTTTTTGTTTGAAAAATTTCAGGAAATGTGGTCTATTGAATTTATTTACGGTTATCATTTTTATTTTGGTTCTATCGATTTTCTTCGTTTCTATCGACATTAGCAAGATTATCGCGGCATATACAAAAAGGCGCCACCACTGACGCCCTCAAAAAATCATTTCCCTTTGAAATTCGGTTTCCGTTTTTCATTAAAAGCAGCCAGTGCTTCCACTCGATCCTCAGTCGGAATAATCACTTCATATGCTTTTCGTTCAATTTTTAATCCAGTATGTAAGTCTGCATTCAGCCCCTGCTTAATCGCAAATTTGGCTTGCTGTAAGGCAAGTGGACCGTTTTTTAGCATCTCATTTGCAAGCTTCATGGAGCTTTCCATTAATTCTTCACGAGGCACTACACTTGAAACAATGCCATACTCCTTCGCTTCTGTCGCACTAATTCGTTTTGCTGTTAAAATAAGCTCCATTGCCTTTGTTTCACCAATGAGACGCGGAAGACGTTGAGTTCCCCCTGCTCCCGGAATAATGGCTAGACTCGTTTCCGTTAGTCCCATTTGAGTATTCTCAACCGAAATTCTGAAATCACAGGCTAGTGCAAGCTCCATTCCCCCACCAAAGGCATAGCCATTGATCGCCGCAATTGTCGGCTGTGGCAAGTCTCCAATACTGGCAAAAACCTGGCCAATTTTATACACATTTCTTCTGACCTGTGCTTCATTTAATGTCCTTCGCTCCTTTAAATCAGCACCCACACTAAATGCTTTTTCACCTGCCCCAGTTATAATGACAACACGAACATCAGCGTTCGTACGGATATCCTCGACGATTTCATCAAGTGTCTTAAGCATTTCAAAATTAAAACAGTTTAAAGCATCCGGGCGATTCAATGTGACAGTTGCTACATGGTTTTCAACTTGGTATAAAACTGTGGTCATGGTTCCACCTCTTTAATAAATTTTGATATCGCTTACATCCTATTTCGCTTTAAACTGAAAAATTCCTTTTAATTATTTACAAACAATCTAAAAAAGAACAGGCCTATTCGACCTGCTCTCCTCCTTATTTTGTCACTAAATCCTTTAAAGCACGCCGAAGAATTTTTCCGGTTGTATTTTTAGGAAGTTCTTCTATGAATTCTATCTTACTCGGAAGTTTATATTTAGCTAAATGCTCACGACAATACACAAGAAGATCATCTTCTGTTAAATCAGGATTCTTTTTCACCACATAACAGTGGACTGCCTCTCCCTGTTCTGGATCTGGCACACCCAAAACTGCTGCTTCAACTATATCTGGATGATTGTATAGAACTTCTTCCACCTCTCTTGGATAAACATTATATCCGCCAACAATAATCATGTCCTTTTTACGGTCAACGATATAAAAGTACCCTTCATCGTCCATTCGTGCTAAATCACCTGTATAGAGCCACCCATTTCGCAATGCCGCATCACTTTCTTCAGGCATTTTATAATAGCCCTTCATCACATTTGGTCCGCGAACAATCAACTCTCCAACTTGACCTTCTGGAACTTCATCGCCATTTTCGTCAACAATCTTGTTTTCGACGTTCACAATATTTGTCCCAATGGAACCTGGCTTACGAGGACGATCTAGCGGATTAAAGCATGTGACAGGTGATGCTTCGGAAAGACCATACCCCTCTGATACAAGAACATTAAACTTCTGTTCAAAGCCTTTTAAAAGGGCGACTGGCATTGCTGCACCTCCTGAAATACATAAGCGCAACGAGCTTAAATCGTCTGGGTTTCCTTCGGGATACTGAAGAAGGAAATTATACATTGTTGGAACACCAGCAAAAACCGTAGCTTCATATTCTTTGGCAAGCTTAAAAATTTCTTTCGGACTAAACTTTGGAACAATTAACATGGTACCACCACTCATTAAAGGGGCATTTAACGCCACAGTTAAGCAGAATACATGGAACATCGGCAAAGTAGTGATGACTTGATCTTCCTTGGAAATTTTCAAGTAATCCGCAACGTCCCTTGCATTACTATACAAATTCAGGTGGGTTAACATTGCACCTTTAGGTTTACCCGTCGTACCTGATGTATATAGAATGACAGCAACATCATCATCTTCAAGAACTGGACCAGGAAAAGGAAGATTACCCGTATCCACCACCTCTGTAAACGATTTCAATTTGGGGTAGATTGAAAGTTTTGAGACATCTAGTTCATTATTTGCCCCCGGTGAAGTTTCGCACACAATAAGATGTTCTACTTTCGGAAGGTGTTGATTCATCTTTTCAAAAAGCGGAACAAGTAAGTCTAACATTATGACAGCCCTTACATCTCCGTTATTCACAATATAACCAATTTCATCTGGTGTATAGATTGGATTTATCGGAATTACCGTCGCCCCTACACGAAGTGCACCGTAAAATCCAATCACAAAATGTGGTGTATTCCCCAATACGAGAGCAATGTGATCTCCCTTTTTTATTCCAAGCTGTTCTAAACCACTTGCAAACTTTGAAACTGCACCATCTAATTCTGCATATGTACTAATATTCCCTTGAAAAATATACGCTGGTTTGTCGAAGTATTTCTTAGCTGTTTCCCCTAGTCGACTTGATAGATTCAAATTTCTCCCTCCCATGGTCCATATAATGAATGAATAATCATTCATTATATGACAAAAAATAATATTCTAAATATATTATATTGAAAGAAAGTTTTTCTATCAAGACATAAATGTATTTTAAAATCATGACGGGTAAGAAATCCTACCCGCCAGTCGCCTAATTTAGTAAATTAAATTAATAAAATCATCTTTGGTAATTTTACCGAAATAATGCTGAATGTCGATACCTTCTAATGCCTTCTCTAATTCTGCTTTTTCATACTTTGTTCCAATTAATCGTTTTTCGATTTCCTCAACATCGCCGACACCAAAGAAATCACCATATATTTTACAGTTTTCAATCGTGCCTTTTTGAACTTCAAGGCGCACATCTATCGAGCCAACTGGGAAACGATGTGTATGTTGGTAGTTAAATTTTGGTGATTTTCCGTAGTTCCAATCCCAATTTTGATAGCGTTCCTTTGAAATTTCGTAGATTTTTGCCCAATCTTTTTCCGTTAATTTATATTCTGGAATATCCCCTTCTGTATTAAAAATGTAGCGAAGTAGCATTTGTCTAAATTCTTCAATGGTAATTTTCTCCGTTAGGAATTCACTGATATTAGCAACCCTGCTTCTTACAGATTTAATTCCTTTTGATTCAATTTTGTCTTTTTTCACTTTTAAAGCGGAAACGACGTGATCTATTTCTGAATCGAACATAAGAGTTCCGTGGCTGAACATTCTACCTCTTGTTGAAAATTGTGCATTTCCGGAGATTTTTCTTCCTTCAACTTCGATATCGTTTCGACCACTTAATTGTGCATTAACCCCAAGCTTATGAAGAGCTTCAATAACAGGCTCAGTGAATTTCTTATAATTATGGAAGCTTTCCCCATCGTCCTTTGTAATAAAGCTAAAATTTAAGTTTCCTAAATCATGATATACAGCTCCACCGCCTGATAAGCGACGCACAACTTTAATTCCATTTTCTTCTACATATTGAGTATTGATTTCCTCAATCGTGTTTTGGTTTTTCCCAATAATGATCGATGGCGCATTTATATAGAACAATAAATATGTTTCGTTGATGTCTAAATTTTTGAGTGCGTATTCTTCAATCGCTAAGTTAATTTGTGGATCATTAATTCCTTTATTATCGATAAATAACATCGTGATTTCACTCCCAAGTTAGTCCTGATTTTGCTAATTTGATATTGCCAGTAAATTGTTCTGAAGCTTGTTTAACAAGGTCTTCATGATTTCCATAATGAGGAAGATGTGTAATCCACAGTTCTTTCACACCTGAAGAAGCCGCAATTTTTCCAACCTCTGTGCTATTCATATGCCCCCTATTGGAGCCATCTTGATCCGCATAAAGGTTACATTCACATATAAACAGGTCTGCATCCTTCGTAAACGGAATAAACTCATCTATGTAACTAGAATCCGCTGAAAATACAACAGTTTGTCCACCAGCTGTCATTCTCATCGCATAACATACAACCGGATGCTTTGTTTTCATAAATGTAATCGAAAACGGACCAATTTTGATTGTTTCATCCGGATTATAAGCTATCGCCTTTGTATGTCCTTTATGCTCCAATTTTGAAAAACCTTCTTGATCAGCCGTATGCCCATAAATAGGCAGTTCCTTTTGTTGATTCTGAATTGCACTTGTTACTAGTCTTGCGTATTGCATTGGACCGATGTCTGCTACATGGTCATGATGATAATGAGATAAAATAATCGCATCTAGTTCATCAATTGTTATATAGTTTTGAAGCTGTGCTAGTACACCACTACCACAATCAACTAGAAGTCGGTAACCTTCATGTTCAAATAAATACCCCGTTGTGGCTTCATTTGTCGCTGGAAAGCCACCCCAAAAACCTACGACCGTTACTTTCATAGGATCACCTTTCTCGTCATATGTTTTTCGTTATCCATTACACTTCTTCAATGGTTTACCCTATCCACTACCACTATAATCGATACGAAAAAAAATTTCACTTTTTTAAACCTTTGTTACAAAACAGTTATTGACATATTTTCAACTGTTATAGTACACTATATACAATAAAAGAAACGGAGGGATTCAAATGTTAGTAAAAAGTACAGAATTTTTCAAAAACCTACCACCTAAAAAATGTGTGGAGTGTGGCCATGATATCGAGGAGCAGCATGAGTGCTACGGTAACAAATGTGACCACTGCAATGAAATAAAATGAAAAAGGAAGGCCACGGCCTTCCTTTTTCATTTACACCAATACTGGAGTATTTATTTTCAAGTATTCCAGCACCTTTTTAACCGCTGCTTCCCCTTGGTCAATACAATCAGGTAACCCTAGACCTTCGTAAGAGCTTCCCGCTAAAAAGACGCCAGGTAAATGTTCAGTAACATTCTTCTTTACATACTCTACCCGTTCTTTATGACCAACGGTATATTGTGGCATCGCATCTTTCCATCTTGTTACAATTGAGAATTCAGGTTGATCTGTGATGTTCATCGTTTTGTTCAGATCATCGAGTACCACTTTCGTAATTTCCTCGTCTGATTGATCAACAATGGCTTCGTCTCCTGCTTTTCCAACATAACAACGGAGTAGCACTTTCCCTTTAGGTGTTGTATGTGGCCACTTTTTATGAGTCCAGGTAACTGCCGTAATAATATAATCATTATTTCGGGATACAACAAAACCAGTTCCATCAATATCCTTTTTAATCGCTTCTTCAGGGAATGCCATTGCCACTGTGGCAACTGATGTTGATGGCATTTCCTTAAAGCTATCGAAAAAGGAATATTGATTAAATATAGATTGCGTTACATGATGTGGAGTTGCCACAACTACACTATCAGCTGTCATTTCTTCTCCATTACTTAACTTGATCGTATACTGATGGCTAAGTTTTTCAATACCCTCAACTTTAATTCCTTTAAACACGGTTCCTGGCTCTAACTTCGCTTCAATAGCATCAATAAATGACTGTAGGCCTGTAGTCACCGTTAAGAACTGTCCTTTTGGTGCAGTTTTTGTCTCCCCATTTGGCTTTGGTTTTGGTGGTGTAGTTTGTTTCATTCCAACAATTAGACTTCGATATTTTTGCTCAACTTGGTAAAATTGTGGGAAAGTTGACATTAGGCTTAATTGATCAATATCCCCTGCATATATCCCCGAAAGCAATGGCTCAATAAGATTTTCTACGACCTCGTCACCAAGTCTTCTTCTAAAAAATCGACCAAGTGATTGATCCCCCTCACCAGGTGTTCGTGGCAACACAAAATCCATTGCTGCCCTCAGTTTGCCCATTGGGGTAAACAGACCTGTAGTTATGAACGGACCGATTTGAGTAGGAATTCCCATAATCGATCCACCTGGCATTGGATGGAGCTTTCCACCCGCAAGAACATAGGATTTACCAGCGGTATTATTGACCAATTTATCCCCTAGTCCAACCTCATTGACCAGCCTCGAGGCACTTGTTTTCCTAGCTAAAAAGGAGTCTGGACCTCTTTCAATAACAAAGCCGTCTCGTTCAACTGTCTGTACTTTCCCACCTAATCGATGGCTCGCTTCTAAAAGCGTACATGTAATATCTAAGCCCTTCTCCTTTGCCTCTTTCTGGAGATAATAAGCTACTGTTAAACCAGTAATCCCACCACCTATTACGACTACATTTTGATTACTCACTTAACTTCGCCTTCTTTCAATAGAATGTTCAAAAAGTGAGGTGAACGGCCATTTTCACCTTCCCTTTTGAACTTTTATTTAAATGTATAGATTATTTTTGTATTTCCTTTAAAACAACAGTTGCCAAACAATCGATAAATTCAGGTTTCGCATTTGGCATTTCCGGACGGTAATAGCTTACACCTAGCTCCTTTGTAACAACTTTACACTCATAATCATTGTCATATAGAACTTCTAAGTGATCCGCAACAAAACCTACTGGAATATAAACAAACGCCTTGTAGCCTTTTTCATTATACAGGTCTCTCGTTAAATCTTGAACATCTGGACCTAACCATGGCTCAGGAGTATTTCCGGCACTTTGCCAGCCAATTTCAACATTTCTCACACCAGCAGCTTCTGCAATTAAATCAGCCGTTTCTTGTAATTGGCTTGGATATGGGTCGCCTGCTGCTATGATCTTTTCAGGAAGGCTATGAGCCGAAACGATTAATACTGCCTGTTCACGTTCTTCTTCAGTCATTGAAGCAAATGTTTGTTTCACTTGATTTGCCCAATACTCGATGAATTTAGGCTCTTTATACCAGCTTTCTACGGATGTAATTGTGGGTCCCCCAAGTTTTTCTGCTTCTTCTTTGGCACGGCCATTATAGGATTTTACACTAAAGGTTGAAAAATGAGGCGCAAGAACAAGACTCACCGCTTCTTCAATGCCATCCTCATTCATTTGTGCAACTGCATCCTCTATGAATGGTTCGATGTGCTTCAAGCCTTGGTAGATTTTAAACTCAATATCATCTTGAATTTGATTTAAATGTTCTTCTAGTTTTTTACCTTGTTCAGTAGTGATTTTTGCAAGAGGTGAAATTCCACCAATTGCTTCGTACCGACTACGAAGGTCTTCAAGCATCTCTGGTGTTGGCTTACGACCGTGACGAATATGTGTATAATAGCGTTCAATATCCTCTTCTTTGTATGGAGTCCCGTATGCCATTACGAGTAAACCCATTTTCTTTTTTGTCATTAAATACACCTCAAAAGACTAGATTAATTTTGTTTTGAATATTCGTGGATGAATGTAGTTAGACGCTTCAGTGTCTCAGGTTTCACCTCAGGGAATACGCCATGTCCAAGGTTAAAGATATAGCCTGGTTGCTGCATGCCTTGGTCTAAAATTGCTTTTGCTTTTTCTTCAATGACTTCCCACGGAGCTAATAGAATAGCTGGATCAAGGTTTCCTTGAACCGGTTTTGTGACGCCAAGTTCCCTTGCTTTCATAATTGGGAGGCGCCAATCAAGTCCTACAACATCTAAAGGCAGATCATTCCATTCTAATGCTAAATGGCTTGCACCTACTCCGAACATAATCAATGGCACGTTTTCCTCACGTAGTGCTGAGAATATACGATGCATGACTGGTTTAATGAAGTGACGGTAATCTTCAACATTTAGTGCCCCTACCCAAGAGTCAAAAATTTGTACAGCTTTTACACCTGCAGTTATTTGTGATTTCACATATGTAATCGTCATTTCAGCTAATTTATTCATAAGAGCAAACCAAGCATCTGGCTCTGCGTACATGAAAGCCTTCGTTTTATTATAATTTTTTGAAGGTCCGCCTTCAATCATATAGCTTGCTAGAGTAAATGGTGCCCCAGCAAATCCAATCAATGGTACTGAAAGCTGTTCTGTAGTTAAAAGCTTAATTGTATCTAGAACATATGGAACATCCTCTTCTGGATGAATTTCTCCAAGCTTTTCAACGTCTTTAATTGAACGAATGGGGTTACTAATAACCGGACCGACACCAGCTTTGATCTCAACTTCTACTCCAAGTGCTGGAAGTGGAGACATGATGTCTTTATATAGAATTGCAGCATCTACATCATATTGTTCAACTGGAAGTCTAGTGACATATGCACATAATTCTGGTTGATGGGTGATTTCAAATAGTCCGTATTTTTCTTTTATTTTTCGGTATTCAGGTTGGGAGCGTCCTGCTTGGCGCATATACCAAACAGGTACATGTTCAGTTTTCTCACCTCTAGCTGCCCTTAATAATGTATCATTAAAACCCTTTTGCATATGTATTTACCTACCTTTCAACATCTTTACACAATAGTTACCATAATAGCACAAATAAGTTTCATTTATTAAATATTTGTTTCATTTATCCTCACTCTATCACTATAATTGTTTCTACTATCCTTGTATACAAAACCACGTCAAATGTCAAAAATTTGACGAACATTAAGGGTGGTTAAAGGAATCACCACCCTTAATGTTCTATTTATTCGAAAAAAAGGTAGGCTTAACAGATTTAGAATGTGTACCTTCTTCCTTTGTTTGTGAATTATATGGAACAACAAAGTAGGATGGCATCGAAAAAATGTTTACATTTTCAATTTCATATCCCCCTGTCCCCCTTACAGAACCCACATATTTAACAGTTTTCGAATTCTCCTCATAGATTCGATATTCAATCCGTTCATCCTCTGAAGGAGTCCAATTTAATGAAACCGTAAATAACCCTAGCGGCTTAAACGTTAAATTAGCCTTCACATCATCAATTTCAGAAAGCCTTATTGGTGGCTCAAGCTCTTCCACATCCTTCGGGGTAGAAAAAGCTGTTGCTTTTTTCAACTCTGAGTGATCGAGAATTTTCTTGAATAATTTCGTTGGAGAAGAACTACCCCCTTTTAAATAATGAGTCGTATCTGTCCGGTCATAGCCCATCCATATGGTCCCCACAACAGAGGGAGTAAAGCCGACAAACCAAGCATCCTTTATCCCATTTTCAACACCAGGTAAATTGGTTGTCCCAGTTTTACCAGCAAGTGCACCGGAATAACTTCCGGCTCGTGCCGTACCGTTATCAACAACCCCTTCAAGCATTCTTGTCATATACCATGCCGTTTGTTTTGAAAACGCCTCGGTCTCGTGCGTGGATGCCTCTCCAATTACTTTACCGTCTCGATTCTCGATTTTACTTATAACATGTGGTTCAATAACTTTTCCTTCTCGGGCAAAGGCACGATATGCTTTTGCCATAGCTAGTGGAGAAATACCCTCTTTCAGTCCACCTAACGCAATTGACAGACCCTGGTCTGGTATGGTGATTCCTGCTTTCGTTAAATATTTTTTAGCCGTATCAATTCCGAGTCTGTCAAGCATCCATACAGCAGGTGCATTTGCTGATTCAATTAGAGCATCATACATCGATATTTTCCCTTTATAAATGCCCGATATATTACTTGGTTCATATTCTCCATAGGATAGCTTTTTATCAACAAGCATCGAATAAGGGTCAAACTCATCTTCTTCCAAAGCAGGTCCATATACTGCAAGTGGCTTTATTGTAGAGCCTGGCTGACGCTTTACCAAAACTCGATTAAGGCCCCGACTTACATAGTTCCTGCCCCCAATACTCGCTAAGACACCACCAGTGTCATTATCGAGTAACACGAAAGCACCTTCGACTTGGTCATCGACTCCCGGAAAATTGTTTTGATCTTTAAAAAGTTCATATGCTGTTTTTTGAATTTCTAATTGAAGCGGAACTGTGATGGTATAGCCACCTCTGAGTAATTCTTCATTTGACAGATTAAAGCGTGTCTTCGCCTCTTCAAACACCATGTCGATATAGGTTAATAATGAAGGATCTCTTTCAACCTCATGAATATCCAACGCAACTGTCTTTCCTAGGGTCCTGACAGCCTCCTCGGGTTGCAAAAAGCCCTTTTTCTCCATTAAGTTAATAACCAAATCCCGTCTCTGTTTGCTTTTTTCAGGATTAAGAATGGGGGAATAAGTAGATGGTGCTTTTGGGATTGCTGCAAGCAGCGCCCCTTCTTCGACAGTTAAATCACTTACATTTTTATTAAAATAAAACTTTGATGCAGATTGAATACCATATGCACCATGTCCAAAGTAAATTTGATTTAAATACATTTCAAGAAGTTCCTGCTTGCTATATTCCTCCTCTAAATTAATAGAGATGATTAATTCCTTCGTTTTTCGAAGAAATGTTTTTTCGTTTGTAAGAAACACATTTTTTGCAAGCTGTTGTGTTATCGTACTGCCACCTTCTACCTTTCCACCAGCTACAATATCTTTATAAATGGCCCTTCCAATCGCCTGAACGTCGATACCGTGATGCTTGTAGAAACGTGTGTCTTCAACCGCGATAAACGCCTGTTGGACATATTCCGGAATATCCTTTATTGGTACAATGTCACGATTCTCATAATATAGTTTCGTTATAAAGTGGCCATCCTCGTCGACTAGTTTGGTTGCAGAATTCATGACCAGTTTTTTGTCATCAATTACATAGTCACCTGCATATATGATAAGCAAATACCCACACAATCCAAGGACAAATGAACCGACAATAACAAAAAATGAGAGAAATAATTTCTTTTTCATAAAATGACCTCCTTGGAAGATTTAAAGTTAAAGCGCCTCGAAAAGATGAACATCGACTAACTACTGCCACGTCCTGTGGCAAACGTCGATGTCAGCACTTCCTCGAAAATGCGGCGCATTTTCTTCGTGCGATGTTTATGCTGTCGAAGCCTTCCTTGTCCTATGCAAGTCCGACAAGCATAAGAAAAGCCGGCGAGAAGGATGCAGTTTATCCTTCTTGACGGATTGGCTAGACCAGAGAGGGGCTAGGCGCTAAAGTTAGATAGAATGATTGTAGATGTTTTCAAAAATCTGTTATGTTATCTTTTAGTATAACTGTAAAAGATTCCTACTATGTATTACGTATAAATAAAGGAGTGGTTACGTGAATTTTTATTTTGCGTTTGGAACGGTTGACTTTTTAGAAAAGCTTGTTCAAAAACATAAAAATGAAAACATGGCCTTGTTTTATAACAATGAAACAGCCATCTTGGCACATGAAACAACAAAGAAGTCCGTTTTTGCTGCACCACGAAAATATGAAGTTCTAAGCGGTTCCGGGAATTTTAAAGACTCATTTTTCACGGCACTTACCTATGTACCCGTGACCGATGAAGGTAAGCCCCTATTCGAATACAACATTGCCCAAAAGATTTCAATACTAAAAGACAAACGAGGATTGGTCGCTTTTCGCGTACTTCGACCTTTGAAAAGTGATACCTTTGTGATTGCTAGCTTTTGGTTGAAAGAGTCTTATTATTTGGATTGGACCCGCTCATCGAGCTTCGAAGAACTGGAACAAGTGATTGAAAAAACAAATGCAGGAATCAACCAAACTGTTTTTTCAGGTCCGGTTTATACAAAAACGTTTCATTCATTAAAAGAGAATTAAAAAACTTTACTCCCTTCTCACACCTCATCCCCTTCAACATATTCTGTATTACAAACATGGGTAAATGTGTAAGTTACCTTTGCTTGAATTCGGATTAGTTGAATGGGGGTTTTGAAATGTTAGTCGAATTAACCGCCCTGCATTGGATATATGTTTCGTTTATCCTCTTAATCATTGGCTTTATGGTAATGAGGAGAGACACCTCACTTATTTGTATAATTGGCATCTTTTTACTGGCAATTACCGCAACCGGATCCATAAGCGCTTCCATTAGCGGGGTATTTAATAGCTTTATTTATGCAATAACAGAATTACTCTCGACCATTCTCGTCATCTCCATTATCGTTTCAATGAGTAAGGCATTAACAATTACGGGTATCAATGATATCATGATCGCTCCTTTTGCAAAACTGATTCGGTCCCCGGCACTTGCTTATTGGACAATTGGCATTGTAATGATGGTCATTTCATGGTTTTTCTGGCCATCCCCTGCTGTTGCCTTAATTGGTGCAGTTCTTCTGCCAGTAGCAATGCGAGTTGGTCTTCCGGCATTAGGGGTGGCAATGGCAATGAACTTATTTGGTCACGGAATTGCATTGTCGAGTGATTTTATCATTCAGGCAGCTCCTAAGCTTACTGCAGATGCTGCAGGTCTCGAAGTACTCGAGGTTGTAAAAGCAAGTATTCCATTAGTATTTGTAATGGGGATTGTGACAACAGTCGCTGCCTACATTCTCCTTCGTCGCGACATGCGAAAAGGCACACTTTCGGTTAGTGGAGAATCAAATTATTCAAATCCATTAACAAAAGACCTCACAAAACAAGAAGAACAACAACTAAGAACATTGTTATCTCCATCTGCAAAACGTCTCTTCGCAATCTTAATCCCTATCCTGTTTGCCTTAGATGTAGTAGCCATGTCTGCATTGAATCTTTCTGGTGGAGATGCAACAGCTCTTGTCGGAGGCACATCCATTATTATTCTTCTTCTCATTTCACTTGTAGCCCATAAAAATGAGGGGTTAGAAAAAACGACAACTTATTTAATTGAAGGCTTTCAATTTGGTTTTAAAGTGTTTGGTCCGGTGATTCCGATCGCAGCCTTCTTCTATCTTGGCGACTCTGGTTTTGTGAAGATTATTGGCGACTTCTTACCTGAACATTCACAGGGAATAGTGAACGACCTAGGAGTTAGTCTTGCTTCTGTCGTACCATTAAATGCACCAACTGGAGCCATTACCTTAACCATTGTAGGTGCAATTACCGGGTTAGATGGATCAGGTTTTTCTGGGATTTCGTTAGCTGGATCCCTAGCTGCATTGTTCTCAACAGCGATTGGGGCAGGTGCTGCAACATTAACAGCATTGGGGCAAATTGCTGGCATCTGGGTCGGAGGAGGAACTCTTGTCCCTTGGGCACTAATCCCTGCTGCTGCGATATGCGGGGTTGACCCTTTTGAGCTTGCGAGGAAAAACTTGCTTCCAGTCACAATTGGTTTAGTTGTGACGACGATAGTGGCAATGTTTTTGATATAAGGATATTAAATGAAAAAACCTCTCGAAATGAGAGGCTTTTTTCATAAATTTTTACTAATCTTAAATTTATTTTACTTTTCGGTTAATACAGTTCTTGCAATCTCTGTATCTAGTTTTTCGAAGTCATAATAACTTATTGTTTCATATAAATCTTTTCTTGTTTGCATGCTGTCTAGGAATTCCTTTTGTGTGCCTGTGGTTTTAATTTCAGTATAAACATCCTCAACAGCCTTTGCCGCTACTCGTAGTGAGGTAACTGGATAAATCACCATACTATAACCAAACAATTCAAATTCTTTTGCACTATAATAAGGTGTTTTCCCAAACTCTGTCATATTAGCAAGTAACGGTGCTTTCACCATAGTTTTTACTTTATGAAACTCTTCTTCTGAAGTTAAAGCTTCTGGGAAAATCGCATCAGCCCCCGCTTCAATATAAAGGTTTGCTCTTTCAATCGCTCGATCAATTCCCTCCACAGCAACTGCATCTGTTCTTGCGATTATGATTAAGGATGGAGCTACTTCTTTAATGACTTTTATTTTTTGGGCCATTTCTTCAGGACTAACAAGTTTCTTCCCATTCAGGTGACCACATTTTTTCGGTAAGTCCTGATCTTCAATTTGTACCGCAGCTACTTTTGCTTCAACCATTTCACGGGCTGTTCTAGCCGCATTAAGAACCCCACCAAATCCTGTATCAATATCCACTAAAAGTGGTAGGTTTGATGCACGAATTAAATCTTTTGCCCTGGAAGCAATCTCCTCAGAAGTCACTATGCCTAAGTCAGGAAGCCCTCTACTAGCAGTATATGCTGCTCCAGATAGATACAAAGCTTCAAATCCTGTCTTTTTTGCAAGAAGAGCGCTTATTCCATCATGAGCACCCGGAATTTGCATAATAGCAGGTGCTTCCATTTTTTTACGAAAAATCGAAGCTAGTTCTTCTTGACTTCGTTCTTTATCAACAATCCACGCCATGTCATTCACCTCGTATTGAACATTAGTCTGTTAGATAACTAACTTTGACATAAAATCATTCACATTCGTATTAGATAGTTTTTCTAGATCTGAACATAATTCATAGATTTCGTTCACTTTCTTTTGTGGGAAACGTGTTTCTAGATTATCTATGAACTTTCTTTTTAATAATGGAATCCCTTCATCACGTCTGAAACGATGTCCAAGTGGGTATTCTCTTACAACATTTGCTGTCTCTGTTCCATCCTTAAAGAATATTTGAACCGCATTCGCTATTGATCTCTTATTTGGATCTAAGTAATCTTCACTATATTGTTTATTTTCAACAACTTCCATTCTATCGCGCAAAGAATCGACTCTAGGATCTTTTGCAGTTTCCTCTTCATAGTGATCTGCGTTAATCGTTCCATATAATAAACCAATCGCCGTTATATATTGAATACAATGATCACGGTCTGCTGGATTATGCAACGGACCCTTTTTATCAATAATACGAATAGCTGATTCATGTGATGTAATGACAATTTTATCAATTTCTTCTAGTCGATTAATAATTTGCGGATGTAATTCAACCGCACATTCTGCAGCAGTTTGACCATGAAATTCAGCTGGATAAGAGATTTTAAATAGAATATTTTCAATCACGTAAGATTGTAATGGTCTTTCTAATGTAATTTCCTCTCCACCAAAAAGAACATCTTGGAATCCCCAGTTTGGTGCAGAAAGCGCTGTTTTATATCCCATTTCTCCATTTACAGCCATTAAAGCAAGGCGCACAGCCCTGCTTGTTGCATCACCAGCAGCCCATGATTTACGAGAACCAGTATTAGGGAAATGACGATATGTTCGTAAGCTTGAATTATCAATCCATGCATTGGATAATGCATTCATTACTTCTTCCTTAGTTCCTCCAAGCATTGCTGTAACGACAGCAGTTGATGCAATTTTTACAAATAGGACATGGTCTAATCCCTTACGATTTAAACTGTTCGTTAAGGCAAGAACACCTTGGATTTCATGGGCCTTTACAATCGCTTTGAGAACAGTTTCCATCTTAAGTGGCTCTTTCCCCTCAGCTATTTGTTTTCGACTTATATAATCTGCCACGGCTAGAATTCCACCTAAGTTATCTGATGGATGACCCCATTCTGCAGCTAACCATGTGTCATTGTAATCTAACCAACGAATGGCACAGCCGATATTAAAAGCTGCATGGACTGGGTCTAATTCGAATTGAGTGCCTGGTACCCTGCTACCATTTGGAACAACAGTTCCTGGGACAATTGGTCCGAGATGTTTTGTACATTCTGGATATCGAAGAGCTAAGAAGCCACATCCGAGTGTATCCATCAGAACGTATTTCGCAGTTTCAATTGCAAGTGCACTTTCGATTGGCTGATTTAAAACGTAATCTGCAATTTTTTCAATAATTTCGTCAGTCTTTAGATTTGGATTTGTTTTAATGTCCTGCATGAACGATTCCTACCTTTCATTCTTTATCAAATACGCCTTGGTGTAATTGCACCAGATTTTTTAGTTACTTCTGTTGAATAAAGTTAGACGTTTTGATCAATTGATGTATCTAGATTGTTTTTCTTTTTTCTACTACGGAAAATTGGAACAATAAATGAAAGTAAAGCAACAATTAGTAATGCACATGCAATTGGCTTTTCAATAAAAATGAGTAAACTTCCATTAGAAATAGTTAGAGCTTGGCGTAGTGATTGCTCCATCATGCCGCCAAGAATAAATGCTAATAACATTGGTGCTGCAGGAAACTTAAAATATGCCATAAAATAGCCTAGAATTCCAAATATGACCAATAGAAATAAATCAAACGTTCTAAAGCTAATTCCATAAACACCGATTATACAAAAGATCACAACCAAAGAAATAAGCATTGGACGTGGAATTTTCAATATTTTAGATATATATGGGATCAATGGTAGATTTAAAATTAATAGAATTATATTCCCGATATACATACTTGCAATTACACCCCAAAAAACATCCGGGTGATCGTTCATTAATAGCGGACCTGGTTGAACGCCAAGTACAATTAATGCCCCTAACATTACTGCAGTTGTCCCTGATCCGGGTATCCCTAAACTAAGTAAAGGCACGAATGCACCACTTGAAGCACCGTTATTTGCTGCTTCGGGTGCTGCTAATCCAACAATTGAACCCTTGCCAAACTCTTGAGGTTTTTTAGAGAGCTTCTTTTCAGAAATATATCCTAAGAAGGAAGCAATCGTTCCTCCCGCACCAGGCAGAACTCCGATTAAAAAGCCCATTACTGACTGTCTTCCCATTGGCGCAGCCAATTCTTTATATTCTTTTTTAGACAGACGGAGACTTCCTAGTTTACTTGAATAATTTCCACTTTCCCTACGTTCAAAAATAAGTGAACTAACTTCAGCTAATGCAAATAACCCCAAAGCAATTACTAGAAAGTCAATACCTTCTAATAAATTTACATTGCCAAACGTAAATCTTGTTGTACCGGTTTGACCATCAATTCCAATTGTTGCCACAATAAATCCAACAGTTGCTGATATTAATGCTTTTATCGTAGAACCATCCGAGAAACTAGATACTGTCATTAAACCCATGAGCATTAAGGCAAAGTATTCCGCAGGTCCAAATGATATCGCTACATTTGCAAGTACAGGTGCAAAAAGTGTTAATAAAACAACACTTATTGTTCCTCCAACAAACGAGGCAATCGCTGCGATGGCCAGTGCCTTACCTGCCTTACCTTGTTTTGCTAGAGGATAGCCATCAAAGGTTGTGGGTACAGACATTGATTCACCAGGAGCATTTAGCAGAATTGATGATGCAGCACCGCCATATGCTGCCCCGTAATATACCCCTGCCATTAATAATAACGCCATAGCTGGATCCATACCATAAGTGATTGGTATCATAACAGCAATCGCTGTAATCGGACCTAAACCTGGGATCATTCCAATTAATGTCCCAATAACCGCACCTAAGAATACAAATGTCAAACCTTGAAAACTTAACGCTACTTTAAAACCAGTAATAATTCCATCAAAAACGTCCATTGTGCTTCCCCCCTTCTAAAAAGGCAATATACCTTGTGGTAATGAGATTTGTAAGAATTTGCTAAATAAAAAGTAGATTGCAAGAGGGATCGCTAGAGAAACGATTAAATTACTTTTCCACTTTTTGTATCCCAAAAACCATGTGTTACCAAAAATAAAGATTGCAGTTGTAATAATGAACCCTAAAAATTCAAGAAGAATGATAAATAGGAGTACAAAACCTAAAACTGTCAGGATTACTTTCTTTTCACCAGTTGGAATTTTTGTCTTACCTTGTGAATGATTGTCTTTTTGAAAAAAAAGGAGAATTGAAAGCAATAGTAATATAAAACCTAATGTAATTGGCACTGCATCTGAATCAACTGGAACATAAGGATATGCCGGTAAGCGGAAAGCTAACACTAAATAACCTATTGATACGAATGCCAGAATGAGTGATATTTTCTTATTTACAGTATTTAACATAAGTGCACCACCTTTTTTAAAGGAGCCAATGACTAGAATCCATCGGCTCCTTTCTTAGTTAATACTTATTTTCCTAATCCAAGTTCATCAAGAAGCGCCTTCATTGAATCTCTTTCTTCAGTTAGGAATTTTTTGTATTCTTCATGATTCATGTACATTGGGGCCCAACCATATTGCTTACGGATGTCTGCCCATGCTTGTGAATCACTTAATTCTTTAAATTTCTCTTCATAATATTTCACTGCAGCTGGATCCATATCTGGTGGTCCAAAGAAACCTCTCCAGTTAACAAAAGTTGCGTCGATTCCTTGTTCAAGTACAGTTGGGAAGTCTTCTAACACATCACCCTCTAATCGTTCTTCAGAAGTTACACCTAGCACCTTAATTTTCCCTGCCTTAACCTGTTCAACAGTTTCAGCTACCCCTGTAGAGAAAACTTGTACACTTCCATTTAGAAGCTGTGTTAACGCTCCGCCATCCTGGTCAGATACATATTTAATCTTTGTAATATCTACTCCAGCAGCCTTGGCTACCTTAATAAATTGAATATGATCCATGCTTCCTGGTGAAGAAGCTCCTACTACTGAAATACTTGCTGGATCTTTCTTCATGTCTTCAAATAATTCATTTAAATTATTCCACTTTGCATCAGCTCGAACTGCAATTGCAGCATAATCAGCAATGACATTTGCAAGAGGCGTAAAATCTTCAAAATCGAATTCAGATTGACCATTTAGTGGAACCAATAGCATTGGTGGTGAAGTTACGAATAGATTATATGGGCTTTCCTTTAATGAATGGATGTATGCCCAAGCAACTGCGCCTCCACCTCCAGGCTTATTCACTACCCCTAATCCTTGATCAATAATCTTTTCATCTTCAAAAACTTTTGCAGCCATACGTGCAGTTGTATCCCAACCGCCACCTGCCCCGGCTGGTGCGACAATTTCAATGGCTTTTTCTGGTGCCCAGCTTTCCGCTGTTGCATTATCACCAGATTTTTCTGATTCGTTTTCTTTTTCCCCTGAGTTATTTGAAGTTGAGCTGTTTGAACAAGCTACTACGAATAACACCAAAAGGATTGAAAGAATGGAAAGTACTTTCTTCATAAAAATCCCCCTTGTATTTTTTTACTATTAAAGGCTTAACTTCCTTTAATAAAGAAATAATATCTGACAACTTTTATGTTGTAACCGTTTTCAATTTAATGAATTTAATGTCTTTTATGAACATTTTGTTCATTTTGTTCACAAATGTTTCACAATTGTGTTTTACTCTTAAAATAGTAAAAGAACCTAAGGAGTATTCCCTAAGTTCTTCACAAGACTTTTTTGTCGATTTTCTCCATAGAATTTACGATATAATTCGATACTTTCTCTCTGGTCTGCCTACGATCCCATATTCTAATTCCGCAGTAGCCTCACCAGTTGAAATAATATATTCTAAATATCGTCTAGCAGTTGTTCTAGAAGCTCCCATCCTTTCTCCCATTTCCTCTGCAGAAATTCCATCAACAACCGTTTTCATAATACCGATTACCTTTTGTAAGGTTAAAGGATCAATCCCTTTTGGCATATCTTCATTTTGTTTAACAGTTAGTTGTGAGTTTCCGAAAATAGAGTCAATTACATGTTGATTAATTTCGGATTCAGTATCAAGTAATTGTCTGCGCTTTTTGTAATTCTCTAGTGTTGAAATAAATCGATCAAGCGTAACTGGTTTTATGATATAGTCGATAACGCCATTTCTTAATGAACGTTCAACTAGTTCTTTTTCAGTAGCTGCCGTAATCATAATGACATCTATGTGTGGAAAATCCCTTCTTATTATAGGCAACAAATCAGTTCCAAGCTGATCTTGCATATAAATGTCGAGGAGCAATAAATCAACATCTTCTTTTTCTAATAGCTTAAGAGTTTCTTCCCCAGTCAATGTTTTACCCACTACTTGTACATCTTCAATTTTCATAAGAAACCTTTCATGGACTGATGCAACTCTGAAATCATCTTCGGCAATCGCAACTCGAATCACATTATTCCCCCCCTTAGCTAACACTCTTCATTTCCTTAGGAATAAAGATTGAAAAAACAGCTCCTTCTCCACCATTGACATTGTTTATTTCAATAGTTCCATTTAATTCAGTTACAGCCTGTTTAACACTTGCTAAACCAAATCCCCTATTTTTTCCCTTTTTGGTTGAAAATCCTACCAAAAAAATATCAAGCTGACTTTCAAAATCGATACCGTCCCCAGAATCTGCCACCTCAAAAACAATATCATTACCGATATCCGTTGTGAAAAAAGTAACTTCTTTTTTACCATGGCTTTTGATTACTTCTTCGAATGCGTTATCAATAATATTTCCAAGAATTGTGATTAACTTAGATAAGTCCACATGTTTTGGAAGTGGTTTTAAAAAACTATTTGGATCGATTGTAAAGCTTATTTTATGCTCGGAGGCTTTTCCGATTTTACCTAGCAAAATAGCTTGAACTTTATGATCATGTATCTGTTCGAATAAAATTCTACTTTGAACTTGCTGATTAGAAGATTCCATTTGAATGAAATCTATTGCCTCCTGGTATTCTCCTAACTGTAGTAAACCAGATAAAGCATATAATTTATTTGTAAATTCATGGGTTTGTGCTCGCAAATCCTCTGAATACTTTCGAACCTCCGAAAGGGTATTAACCATTTTAGTAATGTCTGTTTTATCTCTAAAACTTGCTACTACTCCTACAATCCTATCTTTCTCAATAATCGGTGTCCTATTTACAATGACTACCCGATCCTTTAAAATCATTTCTCGGTCGCTTTCAAGTAAACCCGACTGTAAAACCCGATACATTTCAGTATTTGGAATTACTTCTTCAATCGGTTGATTAATAGAGTTATCTCTTATTCCTAATATACTTTTTGCAGTATTGTTCATTAATGTAATTTTGCCGTGCTCATCTACTGCAATTATCCCTTCTTTTATTGAATATAAAATAGCATTTCGCTCTCTATATAAGGAAGCAATTTGGTGTGGTTCAAGCCCTAGTATATCTCTGCGGATGTTTTTCGCTAGGAGAATCCCTCCACCAATTCCAAGTATCAAGACGAAAAAGGCAATGATGCTATATTTAATTAACCGATTTGAGATTACTGCACGTATATCTTCTTGCATGAAGCCTACTGATACAATTCCTATAATATTCCCTTCTGAATCAAAAATGGGTGCTTTACCACGTAAAGACGGGCCTAAGGATCCGATAGCCTTTGATGTATAGTACTCCCCATCAATTAAAGCTTGATCATTATCGCCACCAACCATCTTTTTCCCTATTTTCCATTCCTGCGGGTGTGAATAACGAATGCTATTCTTATTTCCTACAATAATAAATTCCGCTCCAACTTCTTCACGTATTTGTTCAACAATAGGTTGGATTACCTCTGCTGGATCTTCCAATTCAAATGCTTCTTGAATTTCAGGCATAAATGAAACCGTTGTGGCGACCTGTAAAGCAAGTTGGCCCATATTTTGCTCAGTCTGTTTTGATTCAAAATACGAAAAAATAACTGTTAAAAATACAATGACAAATAATAGCAATGATATTATCAATACAAGAAGTTTAGTTTGTAATGAGACTCTCAAGTTGAGCACATTCCCTTCTTCTAGAAAATAGGGCCTTTATACTCATTTTATGCTGAATTGTCTGAATTAATCAAGAACATTAATGATAAAAAAATACCCGCTTTATCCTTCTCTAGGTGAAAATGAATTATTCTCTACCATGCTTTCAAAGGGTATCTTCTATATTTAAGCTTTTAATAAACGAAACGAATGCTTGTATAACCTTTAATTCAAGTGACTCATCATGGTAAAACATCCATGTCTTTCGAATAAGGGGCAATCCATCTTGAACAGTCAAATTAATTTTTTGAATTCCTTCCATCCCGTTTAATATCATTCCTGGCATAATCGCATAACCTAATCCATTCGCAACCATTTCCTTACAAGTATCAACTTGATCTACCTCCATCGTTACCATAGGCGGTTTTGAATAATTCTCTGACCACCAATTATCAACGAGGGATTTTAGTAGATTATCAGTTTTGTAATCGATTCTCGGTAAATTGGGAAGCTCTTCCACATTCACTTCACTTTTTGAGGCAATACAAAGTTGTTCCTCAAATAAAAGCTGCTTTTGTCCTTGCCAATGATAATCTCCGCGTACAAATGCAATGTGGACATCCTTTTTATATAAAGCATTAAACATATCCCTACTCCATCCAGTTGAAACCTGGAACTCAACATTAGGATACTGATTTTTAAAAAGTCTTAATAACTTGGGAAGCTTATATTTTGTAAAATAACTTGAAACGCCGAACTTAATTGTACCTACTACGTTATTGTCCATATTTGATAAATTTTCTTTAATTTCCTGCAGCTTTCGAACCATTTCTTCAGCACTTTTTGCTAAATATTCCCCCTGTGGGGTAAAATGGACACCCCTTCGTCCCCGGTTAATAATTTTCGTACCAAATTCCTTTTCAATTTGTTGTATGCGATTTGTAAGTGCCGGCTGAGAAAGGTACATGCTTTGAGCAGTTTTTGTTATATTTTTGTTTTCAAATAAAAGCTTTAAAATTTCCCAATCCTGACTTCTCATAACATTCCCCTTAATTAGATATTGATTTTAATTATGGCTAACT
The DNA here is from genome assembly GCF_004799755.1 of Bacillus timonensis. GTDB lineage: Bacteria > Bacillota > Bacilli > Bacillales > Bacillaceae_L > Ferdinandcohnia > Ferdinandcohnia timonensis_A. Next base: position 89,716 of record NZ_SLUB01000015.1, read on the forward strand.
ATCAAAATCCAGTATTTTACTTATATGTAGTAGTATACTATATTTTTGATATAGGGCTTTAACATTTTGACCTAAAATCTCCTTGATTTCTGTCTCTTATACACATCT
>NZ_SLUB01000146.1 GCF_004799755.1 Bacillus timonensis
GTCGGAACTGTTTGGCAACGTTGTACAGTCCATCTCAAGCGAAATATCTTTAATGTAATGCCCAAAAAAGGGATAGATGAAGAAAAACTAGGTTTAAAAAGAATTTTTGAAGCTGTTAGTGTAGAGGATGCCCGAAAGTTTAAAGATGAATTTCTTGAACGTTTTGGAGATAATCCAAAACTGGAGAAAGCAATTCGAACTTTAGAAGATGGCTTCGAAGATGCTATCCAATACCTTAATGAACCGGTAAGATTTCAACAATATATTCGCAGTACAAATTCACTAGAACGCTTAAATTCAGAGGTTAGAAGAAGAGAACAAGTGATCCGGATATTTCCAAATACTCAATCTGCATTTAGAATGATTGGAGCGGTCCTTATGCAAATAAATGAGGAACTTGAAATGAAAAAAATCACTAGAAGCAATAAGGGGATTACAAAAGCGTCACCTGCCCAATAAAGTGGGAACGCCTAATTTCGAATTGACATTGAGCCTCCGGCGGGCATGATGTAAAGCCAGGAAGCCAGGAGTTTAACAACACCTGGCTTGCCCTCCAGGCTATCATGCCCACCCCTCAATGTAAATTCGAAATAATTGTAGATCACTATACAAATTTTTT
>NZ_SLUB01000147.1 GCF_004799755.1 Bacillus timonensis
CTGCTGGAGAAGCAGGTGACGACGCCGGAACAGTATCCGCTGTCACTGAACGGTGTCGTGGTGGCCTGTAACCAGAAATCGAATCGCGAGCCGGTAATGGAACTGAGTGAAAGCGAGGTGCAGAATCAGCTCGACCTGCTGGAAAAACGGCACCTCATCACCGCCAGCAGCGCCGCCGGACAGCGGGTGGTGAAATATGAGCAGCGTTTCTGTAACTCCGCGTTTGGCACGCTGAAGCTCAATAGCGCGGAAGTCGCCCTGCTGACCCTGCTGCTGTTGCGCGGACCACAGACGCCAGGCGAATTGCGCACCCGCAGCGGTCGTCTGCACGAGTTCAGTGACGTCAGCGAAGTCGAGCAGACGCTGGAAGGCCTGATGCAGCGTGACGACAGTGCTCAGGTGATCCGTCTGGCGCGTGAGCCTGGCAAGCGTGAAAACCGCTTTATGCATCTGCTGGGCGATGAAAGTGATCAGCCGCAGGCCGCTGACGCGCCGGAAGAGCAGGGCGATCTGGCGGCACGCGTTGCCACGCTGGAGCGGCAGGTCGCAGAGCTTCAGGCACAACTCACCCAACTACTGCAATCGGAGAGCTGAGATG
>NZ_SLUB01000148.1 GCF_004799755.1 Bacillus timonensis
TTCTCATCAGGAATAGCTTCAACCATTTCGTCTACTACACGGGCCTCGTGATGTTGTGGAATAAGGGATTCGATATCATAAATCATTTGAACTTGTCGATTATCGTAGGGTTTGAAAGTAGGAGCTAATTTCCTTGGATTAGGTACTTTTTGTTTTCCACTTTCTTGGTTTTCTTCATTTTGAACTTCTAGTTTCACCTCTTCGAACTCTGGAAAAAGGGAAGTTTGCGTGTTATAATTTTCATTAGTAATCAATTGATTGCTCATAAAAAATCATCCTTTCTGTAATGTAGTGTGGTAACTTCATTTTACTAAAAAGGATGATTTTTTTGTGTAGCTTTTTAAAAAAATTGGTGTTAATACGACTGAATTTTGTAAACTTGTTGATTGTAGCGGAAGGTACGAGACTCCTGCGGGAAAAGCGTGGCCAGGGGAGACCCCGCAGGAGCTTGCGACGAGGAGGCTCCCGGACCGCCCGCGGAAAGCGAGTACCTGCAGCGGAAATCAACAACCTAGTTTTAGTTGACCCAATAAATATAAAAAATGAGGGGCTGTCCTCAAAAGTCACTTTTCAATGACTTTTTGGACAGCCCCT
>NZ_SLUB01000149.1 GCF_004799755.1 Bacillus timonensis
ACCTCCCTCTATAAATGTTGATTTACCAACGGTTTGATCCGTTAGTGGGGTGTCAAAAAAATATTTTTCGACACAATTCCTAACAGTATTTTTAAAATATGTGAAACTATTCCAATACATGGGTACGCTACGCGGTCACTACTGGATAATGCTGGTAAGTAGTGCTAGGGAATTATACGATGCACAATGGATCTCTGCGTAGCTTATGATGACGTACCCTCCCATGTCTCTGGGCATCAATGTGCCTACATTCCTTCGTTCGGTCTAGTCATAAGGCAGAGGCTAGCGAAGCTCCTTTAGGGACTCGAGGTCGAATGGTGAAAATAGTGCCAGCTTCTCCGTGTCATCCTGATGTCTAAGTCTAATTAAGGGGTGTAGGGCTTATGCAGCCTCTTCGAGACCAGGAATATCCCTCATCATTCGCTGTGCGTCAAACGCTTTGTGCTTCGTGCAAATTCCGTGTAATACTTTTAATAGTTTTCCGCATAGAACCACGATAGATTGCTTCTTACGTAAAGGATTAACCTGACGGTTTGTGTAATACTCGTGTAGCTTTTTGAAAGCTTCATTGTGACGAATCATCGGCATCAT
>NZ_SLUB01000150.1 GCF_004799755.1 Bacillus timonensis
ATCATCAACTATTTTTAATCAAACAATCTTGGATGCACATTGTCTATCTCGAAGAATTAATATCTGATATTGAAAAAAGGATAGACATGATCTTAAAAGATTATCAGGAAGAAGTAGAAATCCTTGTAACAATGACAGGTATAAAAAAAGATTCAGCTGCAATTATTATTGCAGAAATAGGGGTAAACATGGAACAATTTCCAACTTCTAAACATATAGCTTCATGGGCAGGACTATCACCAGGAAATCACGAAAGTGCTGGAAAAAGAAAAAGTACACGTGCGGTGAAAGGAAACCCTCATATTAAGTCAGCGTTATGCGAGGCAGCCTGGGCAGCTTCAAGGAGTCGGAATACAAGGTTATCTGCTAAATATTGGTCATTGGCTGCAAGGAGGGGGAAGAAAAAAGCACTCGTTGCCATTGGACATCGAATGCTTACAATCATCTATCACATGCTAAAGAACAAAGAACCCTACCACGAGTCAACAGTAAATTAGCAGTATAGACAAACAATAGAAATATTATTCGAGTAACCATAAA
>NZ_SLUB01000002.1 GCF_004799755.1 Bacillus timonensis
AGATGTGTATAAGAGACAGATATAGTACAAACAGCCAGAAAAGAAATAACTGATGCTGGATATCAAGAATTAAAAACACCTGAAGAGGTGGATGAAGTATTAAATCGTAAGGGTACAACTTTAGTGATGGTTAATTCTGTTTGTGGTTGTGCAGGTGGAATTGCAAGACCAGCAGCAGCACATTCGATCCATTATGATAAGCGCCCAGATCAATTAGTAACAGTATTTGCAGGGCAAGATAAAGCAGCAACAGAAAAAGCCAGATCATATTTTGAAGGTTATCCGCCGTCATCTCCATCATTTGCATTATTAAAAGATGGAAAAATTGTTAAAATGATTGAACGTCATGAAATCGAAGGGCATGAGCCAATGGATGTCATCACTAAATTACAAGAAACCTTTGAAGAATATTGTGAAGAAGTTTAAGAGGCCTTTTAGGCTTCTTTTTTTGTCATAAATTATGCATAATGAGATGAATCTTTTATTACTTTTTTACTTTAATAGTTTATATTAGTAAAGTATTAAATGAAGATTGCACTAAAATAAACACTAAATTTTCCCTCTGAACTCCCTTGTAATCCGAATAAATTGTAATCATTATGCAAATGATAGAATTATTAATCAATTATTATTTTTAAAAAACATATTGTATATTTATGCAGATGTGTTAAAATACATTCTATCGAATAATTATAAATAACGTCTTAGGGGGAAAATATAATGAAAAAGTTTTTACTAGCATCATTGATTACTATTTTATCAATTGCATTTTTAGCAGCTTGTGGGACAAGCGATGACAATGCAACAGGATCTGAAGAAGGTACGGAATCAAAGAAAGTTTTAACAATGGGAACATCTGCTGATTTCCCACCATTTGAAACAATTGATGAGACAACAGGCGAATATATTGGATTTGATATTGAGTTAGCGAAGAAAATTGCAGAAAAACTTGGTTATGACCTGAAAATTGAAAACATGGACTTTGGTGGTCTTATAAGCGCATTACAAGCAGAACGTATTGATTTTATCATTTCAGGTATGTCAGCAACTGCCGAACGTAAAGAAAGTGTAGATTTTTCAACAGAATATCATAAATCTGGGGAAATGTTTGTTACATTAAAGGATTCTGATGTTAAATCATTAGAGGATTTAGACGGTAAAAAGGTTGGGGTTCAATTAGGTTCCATTCAAGAAGAAGGAGCTAAAAAGATTAAAGAAGAAACACTTAAAAATCTTGAAATCTCAGCTTTAAATAAGGCTCCAGAATTAATTCAAGAGCTAAAAGCAGGAAGAATCGATGCAGTGTATTTAGATAAGACAGTTGCAGTAGGATTCATTGAAGAACTTGATTTAGCAGGTTTTGATGACCCAACAGAAGCTTCACCAGGTATGGCGATTGCATTTGCAAAAGGCAGTGAACTGACTGAGGAATTTAATAAGGTTTTAGATGAAATGAAGGAAAATGGCGAGTTAAAAGCAATCGAACAAGAATGGATCGAAAAATAAAAAAACTTTATTCAGCAAAGGTCCTTCCACTTTAAGTGGGGAATGAAATTATCATCTATATTATGTATATTATGATTGTGAGCACCCATAGGCTGAATAAAGTTTAGCCTCCGGCGGATGCCACAGATTTTCAAAGGAAGGTTTTCGAGCATAAGATCAAAGACTAAGAACGCCTCGTCCTGTGGCAACGTCTTTGTGACCCACCTCGTGTGGGCCTAAAAAATCTAGGCGCAAATACGTCGAGACGTATTTGAATAAATGTAGAAATGAGGTGTAAGGCATGGGTTTGGATATTGATTTTTCCCGAATCGTGCCTTCAATTCCGTTTATACTAGAAGGGATCGGCCTTACGGTATCCTTTGCACTAGTATCGGCAATTTTAGGTTTAATTTTGGGGACAATTTTAGCGGTTTTTAAAATTAGTAAGGTTTCATTTTTAAAGTGGTTTGCGGATATTTATACATCCATATTTAGAGGAACACCACTTATCCTCCAATTGGTTTTAATTTATTTTGCAGTCCCACAGCTTTTTCATTATGATATTGATAAATTTGTAGCTGGGGTGTTAGCATTTGGATTAAACTCAGGTGCGTATATTTCTGAAATCATTAGAGCGGGTATTCAGGCTGTAGATAAAGGTCAACAAGAAGCAGCGGAAGCACTTGGGATTTCGTACCGCCCAATGATGTTGGATATTATCCTTCCACAGGCAGTAAAAAATATCTTACCTGCACTTTTAAATGAATTTATAACCTTAACAAAGGAATCTGCAATTGTAAGTACAATTGGGTTATTAGATATTATGAGACGTGCTCAAGTTGTCGGATCCAATACATTCCGCTATTTTGAGCCATTATTAATTGCTGGTCTAGTTTATTGGATTATTGTTACAATCCTCACATTCCTAGGAGGAAGACTTGAGAGGAGGTTGCGTCGTAGTGAGTAATGATCATATTAAAGTAGAAGGTCTTCATAAATCTTTTGGAAAGCTTGAAGTGTTAAAAGGGATTACGACCACCTTTAAACAAGGTGAGGTTGTTGCTATTATTGGTCCTTCTGGTTCTGGAAAATCAACATTTCTAAGATGTTTAAATTTACTTGAAAGACCAACTCAAGGACAGATTTGGGTTGGGGAAGATGAAGTCACAAATGCAAAGACGAATATTACGAAGGTTCGTCAGCATATCGGAATGGTGTTTCAGCATTTTTATCTATTTCCGCATAAGACGGTTCTTCAAAATCTTACTTACGCTCCAATGAAGGTAAAAGGGATTTCAAAAAGTGAAGCGGAAAACAAAGCGAGGGAGCTATTAAAGCAAGTTGGTTTATCAGAAAAAGAAAATGAATATCCAAATCGTCTTTCTGGAGGACAAAAGCAGAGGGTTGCGATCGCAAGGGCTTTAGCAATGGAACCAGAAATCATGCTTTTTGATGAGCCTACTTCCGCACTTGATCCTGAGATGGTAAAAGAAGTTCTTAATGTTATGAAGGGCTTAGCTAATACTGGAATGACGATGCTCATTGTAACTCATGAAATGGGCTTTGCACGTGAAGTGGCAGACAAAGTACTTTTCATGGATGATGGGTTAATCGTTGAACAAACAACACCTGATGAATTTTTCACAAATCCAAAAAGCCAACGTGCGCAAGATTTCTTAGAAAAAGTTCTATAAGTTAACAGGAATGATCCATGTGATCATTCCTTTTTTCGTGAATTTAGTCATACTAGGAATTGTATAGGTGTTTTATTTTTCCTATTGATAACAATATAATAAAACCATTATTGATTTTTAGGAGCCGATTTATGTTTAAAATAGGTTATCGCACTTTAAAAACAGCAATAGGTACAACGATTTCTATATCAATCGCAAAACTAATAGGACTTGATAGTTTTGCTTCTGCTGGAATTTTAACGATTTTATGTATAAAAGTAACAAGGAAAAAATCGCTGGAGAGTTCGTGGGAACGATTTATTGCATGTGTGGTTGGAATCCTATTTTCATCCGTATTTTTCGAGGGAATAGGCTATCATCCATTAACAATTGGTTTGTTATTGCTATTTTTTATCCCTACTGTTGTAGCCGTAAAAGCTAAAGATGGGATTGTAACAAGTACCGTCATTATTTTGCATATATTTTCAGCCGGAAAGGTAACATTTGATTTGATTGTTAATGAACTAGGTTTAATTATTATTGGGATTGGTGTGGCTCTACTCATAAACTTATATATGCCGAGTGTTGACAAGCAACTTCGGGCTTACCAACAAGAACTTGAATCCCTGTTTGGAAATATTTTAAATGAAATGGTTCATTATCTTCGGACTGGTGAAAGTATATGGGATGGTCGAGAGATAACAGCTGTTGAAAATTTATTAAATAAGGCGAAAAGAATTGCATTTAGAGATGTTGAAAATAACCTCATGCGCGATGAAAATTTATATTATACGTATTTTGAAATGAGAGAAAAGCAATTTGAAATTCTGCAAAGGATGTTACCTACGATTACTTCGATTACTCAGTCGGTTGAGCAAAGGAGCATGGTTGCCGATTTTATCTTGGAAGTGAGCCAATCCATTCATCCTGGTAACACAGCAAGTGTTTTCTTGAAGAAACTTGAAGAGATGAGGAAAGTGTTTAGGGAAATGCCATTGCCAAAAACTCGGGAAGAGTTTGAGACAAGAGCTGCTCTTCTTCAATTTATTAAAGAAATGGAAGAATATTTAATTATAAAAAGATTATTCAAAGGGTTGCCAACGTAAAATAATATAGCTAAAGGTGACCATTTAGGTCACCTCCTTAGGATGTCTACAAGCCTCGTAACACTTTACATCTTCGAATTAGAACCACATACCTACCCCTGCTAAAAGAGTAGTAATAACCATTACTGCAATCATTAAATAAACCACAATTTTTTGAGTTTTACGGGACATGTCACATACTCCCTTCTGCTTACATGTTTACTCATATTTTACCGCGAAAATGACAGTTGGACAACCATTAAGTCCTCTTCATTTAAACTGAAAATACACAATTTTTGATGAGTTCGTGATAAAATATACTTATATATCTATGAAGCGCTTACAACATTGAGCGAGCGCTCGCTTGAGGAGTGAAACTATGATTGAAAAGATTGACCATATTGGAATTGCTGTCTCATCAATTGAAAATTCCCTTCCATTTTATACAAACGTTCTCAATCTTAAGTTAGAAGGAATTGAAAAAGTAGAATCAGAGAAAGTTAGAGTGGCCTTCATCAAAATTGGTGAGTCAAAACTCGAGTTATTGGAGCCACTTTCCCCAGAAAGTCCAATTGCTAAATTTATTGAAAAACGAGGTGAAGGAATTCACCATATCGCTTTAGGTGTATCCTCCATTGAAGAGCGTATCCAAGAAATCAAAAAACATGGCATTCGAATGCTTGCAGATAAGCCTAAGCTCGGCGCAGGCGGTGCTAAGATTGCCTTCATGCATCCAAAATCTACGGGGAGTATTCTATATGAACTTTGCGAGAAACCAAGTAAGGGGGAAATAAATAATGGTTGATATCTATGAGAAAATAAACGAACTATATGATCGTCGTCGTGAGGTAGAGCTAGGCGGTGGTGATGAAAAGATTGATAAACAGCATGAAAAAGGAAAATTAACGGCTAGAGAGCGAATTGACTTATTACTTGATAAAGGAACCTTTGTAGAGCTAAATCCATTTATTGAACATCGTAGTACGGATTTTGGCTTAGCTGATAAAAAGGGACCTGGCGATGGTGTCGTTACTGGTTATGGAAAAATCAACGGAAGAGCGGTTTATTTATTTTCACAAGATTTTACTGTTTTTGGTGGAGCGCTCGGTGAAATGCATGCGAAAAAAATCGCAAATGTCATGGACTTAGCAGCTAAAAATGGTGCGCCATTTATTGGCTTAAATGATTCGGGAGGTGCAAGAATCCAAGAGGGGGTTGTCTCTCTGGATGGTTACGGTCATATTTTTTACCGAAATGCAATCTATTCAGGGGTCATTCCACAAATTTCTGTAATTATGGGACCGTGTGCAGGTGGGGCTGTCTATTCTCCAGCGATTACGGATTTTGTCTTTATGGTGGAAAAGACATCTCAAATGTTTATTACAGGACCGAAAGTCATTGAAACCGTGACAGGTGAAAAAATTAGTTCAGAGGACTTAGGTGGAGCAAGCGTACATAATTCAATCAGTGGGAACGCACATTTTTCAGGAGAAACAGAGGAGGAGGTACTAAAGCAGGTAAGAGATTTAGTAACCTATCTACCTCAAAATAATGAAGAAAAATCACCCATTCTACCTGTAAAAGAAGATGATGATTATCGACCTAATCTAACAGATATTATTCCATTTGATGCAGTCAGACCATATGATGTTCGCAAAGTGATTGAACAAGTGGTGGATGAAAAATCATTCATGGAAATTCATAAAGATTTTGCTAAAAATATTGTTGTAGGTTTTGCGAGGATAAAAGGGGAAGTTGTAGGTCTCGTATGTAACCAGCCGAAATATATGGCTGGTGGGCTTGATATCGATTCATCTGATAAAGCCTCAAGATTCATTCGTTTTTGCGACTCCTTCAATATCCCCCTTATTACATTTGAGGATGTGACCGGCTTCTTCCCAGGGGTAAAACAGGAGCATGGAGGTATTATCCGTCATGGTGCAAAAATTTTATACGCATATTCTGAAGCAACAGTACCAAAACTAACGGTCATCCTGAGAAAAGCTTATGGTGGAGCATATGTGGCATTAAATAGTAAATCAATTGGGGCTGATTTAGTTTTTGCATGGCCAAACGCCGAAATTGCTGTAATGGGTCCACAAGGTGCAGCCAATATTATTTTTGCTCGTGAGATTAGTGAAAGTGATGATCCGGAAAAAACCCGTGCCATGAAAATTGAAGAATATCGTGAAAAGTTTGCCAACCCATATGTTGCAGCTAGTCAGGGCATGGTTGATGACGTCATTGATCCTCGTGAAACACGAGTTAAAATCGTTCAGGCATTAGAAATGCTTCGTAATAAAAAAGAAACTCGCCCAAATAAAAAGCATGGAAATATTCCTTTGTAGGCATACGAATTTGATTTTTGAAGATAATGTGGTAGGCTAATTTCATTAGCCTATACATCTTGGAGGTACATAATTATGATTAATCAGGATAGACTTGTCAATGAATTTTTAGAGTTAGTACAAGTAGACTCAGAAACAAAATTCGAAACAGAAATTGCCAAGGTTTTAAAAGAAAAATTTACAGCATTGGGTGTACATGTTGTTGAGGATGACACAACTGGTCAAACCGGACATGGTGCAGGGAATTTAATTTGTACCCTTGAAGGAACAAAAAATGATGTGGATACCATATATTTTACATCTCACATGGATACAGTTGTCCCTGGTAAGGGCATAAAGCCTTCTATCAAGGATGGATATATTGTCTCAGATGGAACAACCATTTTAGGTGCAGATGATAAAGCAGGCTTAGCTGCAATGTTTGAAGCGATTCGAGTGCTTAAGGAAAATCAAATTTCACATGGTAAAATCGAATTTATTATTACAGCAGGTGAAGAATCAGGTCTTATGGGCGCTAAAGCATTGGACCGCTCGATGATTACTGCAAAATATGGCTATGCCCTTGATAGTGATGGCAAGGTTGGTAACATTATTGTAGCTGCACCAACACAAGCGAAGGTGAAAGCAACAATTATTGGCAAAACAGCACATGCCGGTGTTGCCCCTGAAAAAGGTGTCTCAGCGATTACAATGGCTGCTAAAGCAATTTCAAGAATGCCTTTAGGTCGAATTGACGAAGAAACAACTGCAAATATTGGACGTTTTGAAGGTGGAACACAAACAAATATCGTTTGTGACCATGTTGAAATTTTGGCTGAAGCTCGTTCATTACTTACAGAAAAAATGGAAAGCCAAGTTCGAAAAATGAAAGAAGCTTTTGAATCTGTAGCTGCTGAAATGGGTGGTAGAGCAGAGGTTGAGACGACAGTCATGTATCCAGGTTTTAAATTTGCAGATGGTGACCATGTTGTTGAGGTTGCAAAACGAGCAGTTGCAAGAATCGGACGTCAAAGTGAACTACAACAAAGTGGTGGAGGCAGTGATGCGAACGTCATCGCAGGACATGGCATTCCAACAGTAAATCTAGCAGTTGGTTATGAAGAAATCCACACAACAAATGAAAAAATGCCAATCGAAGAACTCGTTAAAACGGCTGAACTAATCGTTGCGATTGTTGAAGAGGTTGCAAAATAAAGTTCATTCCAAAAAGTGAAATTCTCTTTTAGTATGGGAGTTTCTCTTTTTTTATTTCTTTTCCCAAATGGGTAAAGTATGATAAAAAGAGAATATAGATTGTTGTTACTACGGTAGAGGTGAAACTTATGAAGGAAGACCAAAAGGTTGTTGTTTTTTCAGCAGGAAACGAGGAATTTGGTGTCCCTGTATTAAACGTGATATCCATCGAAAGGGCACAGCGGCTTAATGCTATACCACAAATGCCGAACTACATGCTAGGGGTCCTAACCATTCGAGAAGAACTTGTTCCGATTGTGGATACGGGAATTATTTTATTTAATAAATCAGTAAATCATACGGATAAAACGAAGATCATTGTCGTCAAAACGGATACACTATCAGTTGGCTTACTCGTTGATGATGCGAAAGAAATTATCGATATTCCTCAAAATCAAGTAAAACCATTGAATGTAACCTATCAGCTTTCCTCTTATATTACAGGAGTTGCGACCCTTGAGGGGAGATTGATTACTTTACTAGACCCTCACAAACTTTTTTACGGTCTAGAAGGATTCGAACGAATTGAGGAACACATTCACAGCCACCATTAGAATAGGTGGCTTTTTTCTATGATAAACTAGTGATAGTGGATGAGTAGGGAAGTGCATAACATGAAAGAGATGTATCCAAAAAATGGAAGGGTTATTTTACATGTGGATATGAATAGTTTCTTTGCGTCGGTTGAAATTGCCTATGATCCTAGCTTACAAGGAAAGCCACTGGCGATTGCAGGTAATCCTGACGAGCGTAAAGGGATTATCGTCACTTGTAGCTATGAGGCACGTGCATTTGGGGTAAAAACGACGATGCCATTGTGGGAGGCGAAACGAAAATGTCCAAACCTCATCGTCCGGAAGCCAAATTTTGAACGCTACCGTAGGGCATCATTAGCGATGTTTGATCTTCTTCGTTCATATACGGACATAGTTGAACCTGTTTCCATCGACGAGGGCTATCTTGATATTACGGACTGTTATAAAAAAGGAACTCCGATTGAAATTGCGAACTCTATTCAAGAAACTTTACAAAAGAACCTTCTGCTTCCTTCTAGTATCGGGATTGCGCCTAATAAATTTCTAGCAAAAATGGCATCGGATATGAGAAAACCGTTAGGAATTACTGTTCTACGAAAACGAGATGTACCCACTGTCCTTTGGCCAATGCCAGTTGGTGAAATGCATGGTGTGGGAGCACGGACGGCTGAAAAGCTTTCGACTATTAAAATTCAAACAATCGGTGATCTTGCAAAAGGAAATGACATTCAATTAAAGCAATTGTTAGGTATTAATGGGGAAAGACTAAAGCAAAGAGCAAATGGAATAGATAATCGCCCTGTTGATCCAGATGCCTATTCAGATTTCAAAAGCATCGGGAATTCAACAACATTACCATATGACTCAACAGACGAAGAGGAGCTTCTTGGGGTCATCAAAAGACTTTCGAACTCTGTCGGGGGTCGAATTAGACGAAAGGACATGCTATCAAATAATGTCCAGTTAATGATTCGCTATGGCGATCGAAAAACGGTAACAAGAAGCAGAAAGCTTGAGAATCCGATTGATCAAGATAATGAAATTTTTCTTGCTGCTAAGCATCTCTGGAAAAAACATTGGAATGGTGAACCCATCCGATTATTGGGTGTCACAGCACAGGAACTAGTTGAGAAACATGAGGCATATAAACAGCTCGATCTGTTTTCTTATGAAAAAGAAGCAAAGAGAGAACCATTACTTAAGGCGATAGACAAATTGAAAGGCAAGTATGGGAACGAGATTCTAACAAAGGGAATCAAGCTTCCAAAAGATAAAAATCCTCGAAATAATGAACATGGAACGAGCTTCGAGAAGGATTTTTTAAGTGATTAACTATATTCAGCAGAAGTAGGGCTTCTGCTGAATATAGTTAAAGCTTCCGGCGGATGCCTCAGATTTTTTAGAGGAAGTTTTTCGAGCAGTAAGATCAAAGACTAAATACGCCACGTCCTGTGGCAACGTCTTTATGACCCACTTCCTGTGGGTCTAAAAATCTGGGCGCAAATACGCATTGGCGTATTTGATAAGAGACCTCAACTCATTAGAGAAGGGGTCTCTTGCTGTTTTAATCCTCTACTGACCACCAGTGGAATCCGTCCTCGGCCAATAATTCATCAGCTGCTTTTGGACCGTTAGATCCAGAAGGATAGTTCGGGAATTCCGTTGCAATTTGATTTTCCCAAACTTTTGAAATGGAGTCTACGTAACGCCAAGAAAGGGCAACTTCATCCCAGTGAGCAAAGTTTGTCGTATCACCCATCATACAGTCAAAAATAAGCTTTTCGTAAGCCTCAGGTGTATTAATGCCGTCGATACAGTTATTGCAATAATCAAGCTTTACAGGTAATGTCATTGTATTTTGTCCCGGTCTTTTCGCATTTAAATAGAGCGTGATGCCTTCGTCGGGTTGAATATTAATGACTAGCAGGTTAGGATTTTGACGGTCATTTTCTTCTCTATAATATAAATCCATAGGAATGTCCTTAAACTGAACAACAATTTTTGTTGATTTTTCCTTCATTCTTTTTCCTGTACGGATATAGAAAGGGACACCTGCCCATCTGAAATTATCAATGATCAGCTTACCGGCAACAAATGTAGCCGTATTTGAATTCGGGTCTACTTTTTCTTCCTGGCGATAACCAGGTACATTTTTTCCATTTATTGTGCCAGCATCATATTGCCCTCTAACAAAATACTTTTTAACATCTTCCTCTTCCAATGGTCGAAGGGCGCGTAATACCTTTATTTTTTCACTTCGAATTTCGTCAGTATTTAATTTAATCGGTGGCTCCATAGCTAAAAGTGCCACCATTTGAAGCATATGGTTTTGAACCATATCACGAAGTGCCCCAGATTTTTCATAATAGCCACCACGATCTTCTACACCAAGCACCTCACTTGAAGTGACCTGGATATTAGATATGTAACGATTGTTCCAAAGTGGTTCGAAAATGGCATTCGCAAAGCGAATGACTTCAATGTTTTGTACCATTTCCTTACCTAAATAATGGTCAATTCGGTAAATTTCGTCCTCTGAAAAGGCATGGCGAAGCTGTTCATTTAGTTGTTTTGCAGAAGGTAGATTATGTCCAAATGGTTTTTCAATGACAAGTCTTGTATAACCTTCTGTTGAGGTTAATCCTTCTGTTTTTAAATTGACCGCAATTGTGCCAAAAAACTCTGGAGCCATTGCCAAATAAAAGATTCTATTTCCACCTGTGTTGTAAGTTGAATCTAATTTTTCAGCAATTACTTTCAATTCTCGATAAGAAGCAGTGTCATTCACATTAAATGGATGGTAGTAAAAAAGTTTTGAGAATTTTTCAATATCATTTCGCTGCTCCTCAAATTGTCCTGCAACTGAATTTCTTACGTTTTCTTGAAATTCTTCATTTTTTAATGGACGTCTTGCTACACCGATTACTGCAAAATCCTCAGAAAGTTTTCCTTTTGTATAAAGATTATATATAGAAGGATAGAGCTTTCGATTTGCCAAATCACCCGTTGCTCCAAAAATAATTACGATTGATTTTGGTGCTGTATTTGTCATAATAATCCCCCAATTCCACGCAATTTGTTATCTATTTAATTTATACTTTTTTGTTTAGTAAATCAACTAATTCAAATTATTTTTTTGTATTCATCTAAAGTATGCCTTAACAGGGAATGGATATTCGGTAGAACGACGTAAAAGGGCATATATGGAGAAGAAAAGGCAGAATATGATATAGTAGGTAATAGGAAAACAGAGGAAAACGTAATAAACTTATCGATTAATTGGAGGATTTCTCAAGTGGAAGTCGTATTTTTAGGAACGGGTGCAGGGGTGCCTGCAAAAGAGCGGAATGTCACTTCAATTGCCTTACAACTGCTTGATGAGCGGAGAGCAACCTGGTTGTTTGATTGTGGGGAGGCAACACAGCATCAAATTTTATATACATCCATAAAACCAGGGAAAATAGAAAAGGTTTTTATCACTCATTTACATGGTGACCATATCTTTGGATTGCCTGGATTTTTAGGAAGTCGCTCCTTTCAAGGAGGAGAGTCTTTATTAACCGTCTATGGTCCAAAGGGAATAAAAGCATTTATTGACACTTCATTAACCGTAAGTACGACTCATATTCGATATCCGCTAGATGTGGTTGAAATCGAAGAAGGAGTGGTTTTTGAAGATGACCAATTTTGTGTGACTGCAAAAGAGCTAGACCATGGAATTCAATCCTACGGGTATCGCATTGTTGAAAAAGACCTGCCTGGAACATTGCTAGTTAACAAGCTATCCAATGAAGGGATTAAACCTGGTCCCATCTATCAAAAAATTAAAGAAGGTCAAACGGTCGTTCTTGAGGATGGGCGTATGATTAATGGAGAAGAATATATTGGTTCGCCTAAACAGGGACGAATTGTAACCATTTTAGGTGATACTCGTTTTGTTCAAGAAAGTATTGAACTAGCAAAAAATGCGGATCTTCTTATTCATGAAGCGACTTTTAGCTCGAATGAGTCGGGTTTAGCTCATGATTATTTTCACTCGACGACTACTCAGGCAGCAGAGGTTGCTAGACAGGCTGGAGTTAAAAACTTGATATTGACTCATATTAGTTCAAGATACCAAGGAGAAGATTGTCAGAAACTCCTTGAAGAAGCGAAGCAGGTGTTTCAACATACATATATGTCTAAGGATTTTTTTAAGTTTGATATTAAGTCAAGCCATACCAAGTAAGACGCCATGAGGAGGATACATAATCATGAATCCAGTTATTGAAACCATTATGAATCATCGTTCGATTCGTAAATTTGAAGAAAAATTATTAACAGACGAACAAATCCGCACTATTGTTGAATGTGCCCAAGCGGCCTCAACTTCTAGCTTTATTCAGGCTTATTCCATTATCGGAGTGAAGGATCCAAATAAAAAGCAGAGACTTGCTGAGATAGTTGGTAATCAAGCCTATGTTGCGGAAAATGGACATTTCTTCGTGTTTTGTGGTGATCTTCATCGCCACCAAGTTATTAGTGAAATAGAAGAGAAGGACTTATCGACCTCTTTGGAGAGTACAGAAAAGTTCATGGTTGCCACAATTGATGCTGCTTTAGCTGCACAAAATGCTGTACTTGCGGCAGAATCAATGGGATTAGGTGCTTGCTATATTGGCGGCTTACGTAATAATCTAGAAGAGGTTTGTCAAATTTTAAATATCCCTACATTTGTGATTCCACTTTTCGGAATTGCTGTTGGCTATCCGGCACAAATGCCTGATAAAAAGCCACGACTTCCATTCGAACATGTTTATCATGAAGAGGGATATCAACAAGACAAAGATCTATATAAACAAGAACTTGCAACCTACAATCAAACAATTTCTGATTATTATACACAACGTACAAAAGGGAAGCGTACAGATACGTGGACAGGGCAGATGGCAAATATGCTTGAAAATCCGAAACGAATGTATATGAAGGACTTTGTAAAAAAACAAGGATTTAATCAACAGTAACCCCTAAAACAAAGAGAAAGGAGCGGAACCATGGATATCAAAATCAATCGTAAAATGATCAAAGAAAAGTGTGGTACCGTCTCCTTCAAAAGAGGGGACGCTTTTTATCGAACGAATAAAGTGACATTTACGGAATCCGGACCTGATCAATGCAAAGCCATTGTAAAAGGGACAGAGGACTTTCACGTTAACATTGAGAAAAACATAAATGGAAAGCTGGAAGCTACATGCACATGTCCAACACTTGCGAATTTCGATAAGGATTGCCAGCATATTGCAGCAGTTTTAATCGCGATTCATGAACAGCAAAGTCAGGAACCAATCGAATTCTCAACGACGACAAGATCAAAAAACGAAAACCTCACAAGCGATTTCATGACCCTTTTTTTAAATCGCCCAACGCGGTCGAGTGGTCACCAGCTTCATTTTGAAAAAAGAGAAGTCCTGGATGCTCGCTTCATATTTCAACCTGTTAAAGTTGCAGATGACCAAATTTTATTTGACGTTGAGATTGAAATCGATCAGATCAAAATACATGATATTCGTACCTTTTTAAAGGGGGTAAAACAGGGAGAGCAAAGTGAAATTTCTTCCCACTTTATATATGACCCAAATCTTCATTGCTTCTTAGATGAAGCAGATAATCTTCTTCACCAATTAGTGAAAGTAACCGAGGATGAAAAAATTTTTCTAGACATGATTACTGGGCATTCAAATTATAAAGGTAGTCCTAAAACGTTGTTAATTCCTCCATCATCCTGGAAAGGGCTCATTCCCTTATTTTCAAAATGTCCATTCGTTTTTCTACAATACAATGGTCAATTTTATGAAGGGCTACAGATTGTTCAGGAGCCACCTCCACTTCATTTTTCATTTGAGGAAGGGGAAGAGAATGATTATCTCTTAAGGATCCAGGGTTTCAATCGTATGAGTATTTTAAAATCCTACCACACCGTCCTGAGTGATGGACTTCTTTATCAAATCGAAGAAGAGGATTGTGACCGGTTATTAGAGCTTAAACAAATGCTTACGAGCCCAGGAGCAAACCATATTCCTATTCAAAAGGAGCAAGCGCAATTTTTTCTTAAGAAAATTGTCCCAAGCCTGAAAAAAATAGGTGTTGTTCATATGTCTCAAGCTATATCCAAAGAGATGATGAAAACACCTCTTGTTGCTAAGCTGTATTTGGACCGGCTGAGACATAAGTTGCTTGCAGGTCTGGAATTTCACTATGAAAATATCATCATCCAACCATTAGAGAATCGTGATCTGCCAACTGGTCCTTTGATCTTCAGAGATGTGGAAAAAGAGGATGAAATCCTACAAATCATGGATGAGAGTGGTCTTTCGAAAACGGAAGGCGGATATCATATGCATAATGAGGAACTTGAGTATGAGTTTTTATATCATGTCATTCCAAGACTTCAGCCACTCTGCCAAATTTATGCCACAACAGCGATACGTAATCGCATCATTCCGAAAAATGAACATCCGAAAATAAGGGTGAAGATTAAAAAAGAACGAACCAATTGGCTCGAATTCAAATTTGAGATGAAGGGCATTGCTGACCAAGAAATTCGAGAAATTCTAGTCGCTCTTGAGGAAAAACGAAAATATTACCGTTTGAAAAATGGGTCACTACTCTCACTTGAAACGCGAGAAATGGAGGAGATACAGCGTTTTTTACATGCTGTTCCGGTCCAGGATGATGATTTTGAATCAACTTTAAATATACCAATGATTGAGGCTTTACCCCTTTTAGGCTCAATTGATGACAGTGATATTTTTACGTTAGAGAAATCATTCCGTCAATTTCTTGACTCTATCCAACATCCGAGTGATTTAGCTGTTGATGTTCCGAAGCCTTTAGAGTCCATTTTACGAGATTATCAGAAGGTGGGCTACAAATGGATGAAGACGTTAGCGAGCTATGGATTTGGTGGCGTCCTTGCCGATGATATGGGGCTAGGGAAAACCTTGCAGAGCATTGCTTTTATGGTTTCGGAAGTTGCTACTATCCGAGAAAAGAAGCAGCCTGTACTCATTGTTTGCCCATCCTCTTTAACCTATAATTGGCTCCATGAGTTATTGAAATTTGCACCTGAGCTTCAAGCGGTTGTGATTGATGGGAATAAGGCAGAACGAATAGAGCTGCAAAAAGAGAGTGCAAGCATGGATGTTGTTATCACATCCTATCCACTAATACGACGAGATATTAAATGGTATGAATCTCAACACTTTCATACCGTATTCTTTGACGAGGCTCAAGCTTTTAAAAATCCAGTAACCCAAACAGCAAGGGCTGTCAAACGGATAAAAGCAGATCATCGTTTTGGATTAACCGGAACCCCAATTGAAAATTCAATCGAGGAGCTCTGGTCTATATATCACGTTGTTTTTCCGCAACTGTTTAAAGGCTTAAAGGAGTATAGTCATTTAACTAGAAAGGACATTTCAAGAAGGGCTCGACCCTTTTTGTTGCGTCGTGTAAAAGAAGATGTACTTTCAGAGCTACCAGAAAAAATTGAAATCATGGAATCATCCGAGTTATTACCTGAACAAAAAAAGCTTTATGCTGCCTATCTAGCGAAGCTCCGGCACGATACATTAAAGCGTCTTGATAAGGATACGATTCGAAAAAATCGAATTCGAATTCTTGCAGGGTTAACTCGCTTGAGGCAAATTTGCTGCCACCCGGCTTTATTCGTGGATGGCTACAAGGGAAGTTCGGCAAAATTTGAGCAACTTCTTCAAATCCTTGAGGAATCTAAATTGTCTGGAAGAAGAGTTTTAATTTTCTCTCAGTTTACGAAAATGCTTGAGTTGATTGGAAGGGAACTTACGAAACGGGGCTTTAGCTTCTTTTATTTAGACGGACAAACCCCTACAGATGAACGTGTGGAATTATGCCAACGTTATAATGCGGGAGAGCGGGAATTGTTTTTAATTTCGTTAAAAGCAGGCGGAACAGGCCTGAACCTGACCGGTGCTGATACGGTTATTTTATATGACCTTTGGTGGAATCCTGCGGTAGAAGAACAAGCTGCAGACCGTGCTCATCGCTTTGGTCAAAAAAAGGTTGTCCAAGTGATTAAGCTATTTGCCCGCGGTACCATTGAAGAGAAAATGAATGAGTTACAAGAAAAGAAGCGAGATCTTATTTCAGACCTTATTGATTCTGAGGAAAATACGAAGCTGACGGAAGAGGATATTCAAGAGCTTCTAATGATTTAAACAAGGCACTTTCCACGTAGGAAAGTGCCTTTTATACGATTTGCGAAAAATTAGAGCCAACCGCGATCATATTGTTTCGGGCTTTCAATGGATATACCTAATTCTTTTGCAGCAGTTCTTGGCCAGTATGGATCGCGTAATAACTCACGTGCGATAAATATTAAATCTGCTCGATTATTTTTTAGAATTTCTTCAGCGTGAACAGCTTTTGTGATTAGACCAACTGCACCGGTAGGGATATCAGCTTCATTTCGAATCATATCTGCAAAACCGACCTGATATCCAGGGTATACATCAATTTTAGCTGGTGCTACGCCACCTGAGCTAACGTCGATAAGGTCAACACCTTGGTCCTTCATACGTTTTGTATAGTCAACATAATCAGCAGGAGTTAAGCCATCTTCTTTATAATCATTTGCGGATATACGAACAAATAAGGGGCCATTCCAAACTTCCTTAACAGCCTCGATTACCTCTTGTAGGAAACGGTAGCGATTTTCGCTGCTTCCGCCATATTCATCCACTCGTTTATTGGAAAGAGGGGACAAAAATTCATTAATTAAATAGCCATGTGCTCCGTGAATTTCAATGATATCAAAACCAGCCTCTTTTGCGCGTCTTGCTCCATCCTTGAATGCTTCAACTATTTCTTTAATTTCATTAATTGTTAATTCTTTTGGAGTTTTATATCTTTCATTAAATGAAATAGCAGAAGGGGCCACGATATCTCCTTCAACAGTTGCCTTTCGACCCGCGTGAGCAATTTGAATAGCTGTCTTTGCACCATGCACTTTGATCATTTCAACAAGTTTTTTGAAGCCTGGTATATGCTTATCACTCCATATTCCTAAATCCTGTGAAGAGATTCTTCCTTGTGGTGTAACAGCCGCTGCCTCCACCATGATAAGACCAACTTGACCAACAGCTCGGCTTATATAATGGGTATAATGCCAATCCTGTAGCATTCCATCCTTATTATGACTGGAATACATACACATTGGTGACATTACAATTCTATTTTTTAAGGTTACATTTTTGATTGTGTAAGGTGAGAACAATGCTGTTTCCATAAAATTACAGCCTCCTATGTATTTCGTTACACTAAATAGTATATCAAGTTATGACCCAAAGTTCATCGATTGTGCATAACAATTTAAACAAGCATCGACCTTACCATTGTCGATGCTTGTTGTTTATTTATATGGCATTTCAGCTAATTTCTTGCCCGTTTCTGTACTAATGAGTGCCACTTTCGTAGGCACATATTTTTGAATTTGTTTATCAAAAATATATCTTGTTTCAAAATACGCAATGACATCATAATGGGCAATACCTGAAACAGCTCGAATTGCCACGATTTCCTGAGGCTTCATTTTTGTTAATTTATCAAAACGATAGCTGGAAACCGGGTCAACCCATGTTTCGATTCCTTCAAGTCTTTCTTTTAATTCTTCCTTGTCAGGAAAATCTCTGTAGCGATCCTCTGATAACGGAATGATTGCCTCTAAGTCAGTCTGTTTATCGATAAATTCAACTTGATAATCACCCAAGTATTTCATCGAAAAACGCTTTTTCGCTTCGTCAAACCAGCCTGACGTATTAGGGTCTTTGAAAATTTCCTCAACTTTTTCACCTGTATAGCTCAGGACCGTTAACCCGGTAATCCCTCCACTCCCTACAGAATGAAAATAGAGAAGGATATCTTGTTTTCCATTTTGAAGGACGTCAGCAAACTTCATGTCTGCCAATTGGTATAAATCCTGTTTATTATGAT
Organism: Bacillus timonensis; assembly: GCF_004799755.1. Taxonomy (GTDB): domain Bacteria; phylum Bacillota; class Bacilli; order Bacillales; family Bacillaceae_L; genus Ferdinandcohnia; species Ferdinandcohnia timonensis_A. The sequence continues at coordinate 18,372 of NZ_SLUB01000002.1, forward strand.
AGGTACCTAATTGTTCACCATTGATTTTTAAAGACCACTCATTCGCGAGATTATATTGATTTTTTCTCGCATATAACTCGATAATATCCTTATTACCATCTCCGTCTAAATCAATATATTCCTTTTGGACAATTGTAAAGGGACCATACTCAACATCGGTTTGCTGGGCAAGAGTCACACTATGAAAGCCGATGAGAAGGCCTAGTAATACTAAAAATCGTACTAGTTTCACAAAATCACCTCTTTGGTAGGATAACCAAAAATTGAGAGGGATATAGGTGAGATTTCTTATTTTGTATAAAAGTTCTCCGTGTAATATGGATGAGACTCTGTATTAAAGGCAACTCCCACCCCTAAATACGTATATTCTTTTTTTAAAATATTTTCTCGATGTCCCATGGAGTTCATTAAACCTTCATGGGCGAAAATACTGCTGAACTGTCCGTATGCAAGATTTTCTCCAGCAATCGTAAATAATATTTCATCTTCAAGCATCCGGTCAAAAGGGGATTGACCTTTTAAATTTGTATGATTAAAATAATTGTTTTCTGCCATGTCTGAACTATGCTTTCGTGCTGTTTCTTTCACTCGTTCATCCCAAGTAAGTACCCCTAACCCGTGATTAACCCTGGATGCATTCGTTAGATCAAATAATTGATATTCAAAGCCTTCTTTTAATTGATCACTAGCATCTGTATAAAAATCTGCTCTGTTTTGTTCGAGTGCTTTTGAAACAATCTGAATCGAAGTCACCGTATTGTTTTCATGTTTATCATAAAAGAGGGTGACATAGGTGTTATCGATTTGGAAAACGTCATAGTCGCGATCCTTCTGAAATTCATAATAGACAAATCCTTTTTGGATTCGGGTCATAGGTTCACCAAGTAGATCGAGAACGTCTTGTTTTGGTGTTCCACGTTTGATTCCTTTCGTTGATGAAATAAGGTCTTGATTTGTGTATAATCCGACAACCTTATTACGAGAGTCATAAGCGACCATTATAAAATTATGGTAGTTTTCATGATACGTATACCAGTTCGTTCCATATTCATTTAATGATGTCCGTTGCGCAGGACCAAGTTTCGTTTCTACACTCTGTTTACTCTCTCCAAGCTCAATATTGTGTATCGAAAAAGCCTGTTCACTAGGTACATGTAACTCGGGTTTTTCAATTTCATTCTCACCAATAATTGAATTTTCGGGTGCTTTTTCCTCCAATGTTTGCAGTAAGGTAGCGATATAGTCGATGCCAGCATTTAATTTGGTTTTAATCGTTGCGATTTCCTCAGATTCAGAAACTTTGTCAATCTCAGACGTAATAGTATCGAAAACTGATTGATTATCAGATTTTGCAGAGAGTTTATCAAGTACCGTCCAAGCGGCATATAAGAAAAATAAAAAGGATAAAAATAATAGGATTCTCCTCATAACTAACCTCCCATCCTAAATACATTCTATCCAAATTTCTTCGAAACGATAAGGATTTTTACAGACGAAAAACGAAAAAGGGGAGAGGATCCCCTTAAATGGAAGTTGAAGTTGTTGTTTTACCAATCCATACGAAATATAGCAAAATAGAAATGAGAACCGAGAATGCTGAGGCAATGTAAATTGAATGGTAACCTAAGAGGTGGGAAAGTTGACCGAACGTAATTGCACCAATTCCAACTCCTAAATCAAACGATGAAAAAAAGGTTGCATTTGCCATTCCTTTACGATGTGCCGGAGCTGTTTGGACAGCCCATGCTTGTAAGGCTGGTTGTAAGGCGCCGAAACCAAGTCCATAAAGAAAGGCGGCAATATAAAGGACAAGACTACTAGGTAACCATGCTAGTAGAAACATAGCTATAACAATCAAAACAGCTCCAGGTGCAAAAATAGCTTGATGACCTTTTGAATCATAGAGGCGACCGGAAAAGGTACGAGAAATCATTAAAGCAACTGCAAAAATAAGAAAGTACCATTCAATCCCGGGTATTTCCTTTTGTAAAGTATAGATTGGTAAAAAGGCTGCAATTCCTCCGAATGTCACAGTTATAAAGAATAATAGAATCGATGGTGGAAGGGCTGTTTTTTCATAAAAGTCCCATTTTCTAGGGCTTTCTTTTATTGGCTCAATTTTTTTGTAGCGGATTCTAGATGAAAGGATGAGTGCCACTAATCCAAGAATGGCACAAATCGAAAAGAGTTTTGTAAAGGATATGGTACCCGCAAGTGTTAGACCTAAAGAAGGTCCAAACGCAAGGGCAATATTGCCGAATAAACCGAAATAGCCCATTCCTTCTCCTCGTCTTTTGGCAGGGATTAAGTCTGTAGCGATTGTTCCTGAGGCTGTTGTTGAAAAGCCCCAACCAATTCCTTGTATGATTCGGAACATGAATAAAAAGAGTAAACTGGAGATGATTCCATAGGAACCAACAGATAATACGAAAATGGAAAGGCCAAGTAGAAAAACGAAGCGTCGTCCTTTTTTCTCTAATTGATGGCCTGCGAAAGGTCTGATTAAAAGTGCTGAAAAGGTAAAAATTCCTACGACTAATCCAATGAGCTGATCATTGCCTCCGAGTTGTTCGACAAAGAGTGGAATGGTTGGTAATGTCATTTGAAAGCCAAGAAATATAAAAAAGTTTGAAATGCAAATAAGGGTAAAATCGCGGGTCCAAATTTTTTCTTTGGTCATAAGCAATTGTGGTGGTGTTTCTTTCATAAGCGGTGCACTCATAGAATCTCCCCATCATGTGATATTTCGGTTACCTAAATAATTTTACCAAAAATGTCAGTGAAATCCTACCCCTCCTTCACTACTTTTTTTGGATTTGGTAAAATTTCACTGACTATGTTTGCTTTCATTTTGACGTTTAATTTTCTTTCGAAACGGATTGAAGCATGGCTTCTCCGAGCTCAGCGGAGCGAGTAGTCGCACGTTTAATACATGCTACCATAGCCTGCTGGTAGTTAAATTGCTCCAACACTTTTATTCCTGCTTCTGTCGTACCGCCTGGACTTGTTACTTCTTTTCGTAAGGTAGCGGGCTGCTTTGTTGAGTTTTTTAGCATTTCGGCCGCCCCAATGATCGTTTGAAGAATTAATTCTTTGGCAATTCCTTTTTCGAGCCCGATATCATCAGCTGCTTTTTCCATCGCTTCAACTAAATAATATACATACGCAGGACCACTTCCCGATAGACCTGTGACTGCATGAAGATCTTTTTCGGCGACTGTTGTAACAATTCCAATTGTTTCAAACAATTGGCGTGCTATGAGAAGATGGTTTTCGTTTGCGTGCATTCCTACTGCTAGGGCAGTTGCAGATTTTCCGATGGTAGCTGATGTGTTTGGCATCGCACGGACTACTGCTACTTCTTTGTTGAGTAAATCAGTAATGGTTGTTGTTGCTACTCCTGCTAGTACAGAGATGATCAGGTGGCTTTCATTGACATATTCTTTTATGGCTAAAACAGCTTCCGCAACATCCTTTGGTTTTATCGCAAGAATGATGATTCCGGCATTTTCAATCGTTTCTTTTTGGTTCTGACTAATCGTTACTCCATATGTGTTGTTTAGCTCTTCTAATCGTGCATGGTTGGAGCGATTCATTACAGAAATTTGTCTCGGCAAGAATAGCTCCTTTTGTAGCATCCCAGAAATCATTGCCTCGGCCATTGAGCCAGCTCCAACAAACACCATATTTTGTTTCATTTCCATAACGATCCCTCCGTTAATAAAATAAAAAGACCTATTCCATCCTTGTTAAAGGACGGAATAGGTCAGCTATCCGCGGTACCACCTTACTTAACATCAAAAAAATGATTTTTCAATGTTCCACTTGAACCCGTATCGTGGGGAACGGTTAGTTTTTCCTAACAGCTCATAGGTAGGTTCAACCAAGAAGCGGGCGGTGAGATCTTTCAGCCGATGGATCTCATTCTCTTTCACCATTACATGATTTACTAGTCCTAATCATTGCTTTACGATTTTATATTAATGGTCATTATGCACTGATTTTAGCGGGATGTCAAGGGCACATTTTTTTAAAAACAAGCCCAATTTTTTTACATAACAGAGAAATTATTCGAATATAATGACAAAATGAGGATGAAAAGGTAAACTTATAAATGGATAAATGTAACCTAAATGATTTGGATTTAGTACAAAGGAGATTACTATGAGCAAACTTACGACCACGAAGGATGTTTTTAAAATTACCTTACCCACACCTTTTTCTGTCGGGGATGTGAATGTATATGTTGTTAAAGGAGACGCACTAACATTAATTGATGCGGGTGCAAAAACAGAGGAAGCATGGCAATCCTTTAAGGAGCAACTTGCTCAGTTAGGCTATACACCTTCTGATATTGAACAAATTGTAATTACCCATCATCACCCAGACCATGTCGGGCTTCTTGATTATTTTAGTAAGGATATTCCGATCATTGGTCATCCAAAAAATCAGCCATGGATTAGTCAGGATCAGCAATTCTTCGCACAGAATGAACCGTTTTATAAAGAACTTTTTACTCAATTGGGGCTTAATCCCGCATTTGTAGCTTTAATCAATATGGATGAAGAATTTGAATATTCTTGCCGCAGATCGTTAAGTTCAACAATTGGAGAAGGAGATACTCTTGAAGGGTTACCTGGTTTTAAGGTATTAGAGACACCTGGGCATGCCCAAAGTCATATTGTTTTATATCGGGAAGAGGATGGAATGCTAATTGCAGGAGATACAATTTTAGCAAAAATCTCACCAAATCCATTGCTTGAACCACCGCAATTTGGTGAAACTTCTAGACCAAGACCCTTAATTCAATATAATAATTCTTTAAGAAAACTACTAACGCTCGACATGTCAAAGGTCGTAACAGGGCATGGTGACGATATTACGAATGCTCATCACTTAATTCAAGAAAGATTCATCTCACAAAAAGAACGAGCCTATCATGTTCTGAAAATGATTGAGGAAAAGCCGATGACAGCATTTGAAGTATGTTCCAGGTTATTCCCGAAAGTCTATTTAAGGCAGCCTCTTTTCACAATTTCTGAAACAGTTGGACAGCTTGACTTCCTTGAGGAATTAGGGGAAATTAAGATAGAAGTAGTGAACGGACAACATATATATCACTCAAATTAACAAGTTCCCGAGGTGAAAAAAATTCTTATGAATTCAAGACTTAAAGGAAAGACAATCGTTATTACTGGGGCTTCGAGCGGGATAGGTGAAAAAATTGCATATCTTGTGGCAGAGCAGGGGGCAACTCCGATTCTATTGGCTCGAAGTTATGACCAGCTGGACAAAATCGCAAAGAATATTCAAGAAAAATACAATATCGATTGCTTGTTTTATAAATTAGATGTGGGGGATACCGAAAATGTAAAAGAAGTATTCGATGACATCCTTCGCAATGTAAAAACAGTTGATGTGCTCGTGAATAACGCAGGGTTTGGCGTGTTCGCGAATGTTGTCGATGCAAAAATAGAGCAAATGAAGGAAATGTTCGAAGTGAATGTTTTCGGGCTCATTTCCTGTACAAAAATGATATTGCCGACTATGATTGAGCAAAACTCAGGTCATATTATTAATATTGCTTCACAGGCTGGAAAAATTGCGACACCAAAATCAAGTGTATATTCTGCGTCAAAACATGCGGTTCTCGGTTTTACAAATAGTTTACGGATGGAGCTATCGAGTACAAATATTCATGTAACAGCCGTAAATCCAGGACCCATTCGAACACGTTTTTTCGATATTGCAGATGAGTCTGGAACCTATGCGAAGAATGTAAATCGTTTTATGCTGGATCCGGATGTAGTAGCATCTAAAATTGTAAATGCCATGTTAACTCCAAAACGCGAAGTTAACCTGCCAGGCTGGATGAATGCAGGTAGTGTTTTTTATACCCTTTTTCCTCGACTTGTTGAAAAAGTGGGCGGGAAGGCGTTTTTTAAGAAATAAGTTTCAACCATACTCCTTTTATAAGGGGTATTTTTTTGTTTGGGAATTTTCTAAAAATATAATGCAGCAGTAATTGGTTATTAAAAATTCTCAAAACTGATATAAGGTATATCCCGAAGCCGTAAAACGATAAATGATATACCGCAATCGAGTTAATCGGTATATCATCAAGCTGTAAAACGATAAATGGTATACCGCAATCGAGTTAATCGGTATACCACCAAGCTGTAAAACGATAAATGATATACCGCAATCGAGTTAATCGGTATATCATCAAGCCGAAAAACGATAAATGATATACCGCAATTGAGTTAATCGGTATACCACGAAGCTGTAAAACGATAAATGGTATATCGCAATTAATAAAGTGAATAATCGAAGTTCAATCATCATCCTTTTTTACAAAGTATGATGATTTTCCAATAGTTACAAGCTTATATTTTTTTAACAGATATTTTCTCAGTGTTAATCTAGAACTAATAACGCCACACCACTCCATAACCAGATTCGTTGTAATCTTCTTATCCGGAAAAAGTAAACTAAGCTTTCTCACACTTCGTAAAACCGCTGATTCCTTAAGCTCCAGCTTGCCACAATTTGGACACACAAGATAATTTTGATTGGCGATTTCCATAAACGAACATCCACGCTCACATACTATCCCCTTCTCTAACTCTTCGTATGTGTAGATGGGCATCTGTGAATATGGATCTTCCTTAATATGCAATGAAACCAATTTTTCCGCTAATTTTACATGACCTGATGATACACCGGTAGCCGCAACTGTGTTTAAACTTTTCAAATATCGACCAAGTTGTGTGGGAAAAACAAACGGTCCATTCATCGGTGCGTTATACAGATAAAACTCCGAGTTGATAAATACCACTCGAGATTCAACAGCAAAATTAAACCTCAACTTTTGCAGGAGTTGCCGAAACAATGATTCACTACGGGTGAGTTGGATTAAGGGGTTTTTGATTTCTTTTCCAGAGATCATGTGCAATCGGTCACCTTCGATGTAATAATCGCCTTCGTAGTTTTTTACTTCAAAGATATAGATTTTCTTTTGTGTGATTAGTAGAGAGTCTATTTGGAATTTGGTGTTATTCACTTCAAGGAGAAGGTTATTTAAAATGAGGCATTCATTTGTGAGGCCTAAAAGCAATTGGTCGAACTGTTTTTCACCGAGCCAGCCTTTTTCGAGGTATATGTAATTGTTTTCATCCTTTTCCTCTAACTTCTTGTGGACTCGTAAAGATTGTAAAAATTCTAATTTAATATTTTCACCACGAGGTTTAAAAATCAATCTACCACATCCTTTCAGCATAATTTTACAAAAAAATCTGTATTTTTACAATATATTCTTCCAAACTTACTCTCATATATTGAGTCTAGTTTAAAAGGGATTGATTGGGGAATCTCACAGCTTTCTGATTTGTTCTCCTCTTATACATAGAGTTCACTTAATCCTACCCCGCATTAACATGTGGTAAATTCCCACCGATTGAAGTTCCATTTTCTGAGTATTAATTCTTGACGAATGATTTAGATAATGAGTAAACTACATTAAACGCATTGAGTTACTATGCATTAAAAAGAAGGAACATGAGGGAGAGAATGATATGTCACAAAATGATCAGACAATTAGCTGTAAGATTCCCACAGAAGCAAACAATACTTCAACCAATAAACCTGCAGAAATAAAAGCGGATGGCTCGTTTAATCGTCAAACAAATCGCTTTACAACTCCTTTTGGAAACCAGCCAGACGAGCTACCCGTTGAGTCTGGACGCTACCGTTTGCTATGGTCTGCTGCTTGCCCATGGGCACACCGCTCTGTAATCGTTCGCAAAGTGCTTGGATTAGAAAGTTCAATTAGCTTAGGAACAGTAAGTCCACTTCGACCAAGAATTGAACGTGTAGATTGGGAATTTTCCTTAGATAAAAATGGAGCGGATCCTGTTCTTAATGTTCAGTATGTGAGTGAGGTTTATAAGAATGCGGACCCTGATTATACAGGTAGACCAACTGTACCAGTCATGGTTGATCTTGAAACCAAAAAAGCGATTAACAATGACTATTTTAAGCTTACCAACTATTTTGAAACCGTTTGGGCTCCTTTTCATAAGGAAAATGCTCCTGATTTATATCCGAGTAGCTTGCGCGAAGAAATTGATGCATTAAATGACGTTATTTTTCATGATATCAACAATGGTGTGTATAAATGTGGATTTGCTCGTTCTCAGGAAGCCTATGAACAAGCCTATGATCAATTGTTTACTAGATTGGATGAATTAGAGGAGCGTTTGTCCAAGCATCGTTTCTTATTTGGGGATTTTATTACGGATTCTGATGTCCGCTTCTATACAACATTGGTGCGCTTTGACGCTGCTTATTATTCTGCTTTTCGCACAAACCGAAATTTAATCCGTGAGTTTAAAAATTTATGGGGGTATGCCCGTGACTTATACCAGACTCCTGGTTTTGGTGAAACGACTGATTTTGATGCGATTAAGCGACATTATCATCTATCCATCACCATTGATCCTGCAAAAGGAGAAGTGAATATTCTTCCTAAGGGTCCAGATGAATCAGTATGGCGTACCGAACATAACCGTGAGCAGTTAAGTGGAAAAAAAGAAAAGTTCTTGATCTAAGGGTAGGTGAAATCTGTAATGAAAATTCGTGATGCAAAACAGGATGAATTGGAATTTATTCGAGAGCAACGAGTTGCAGCTTATCTTGAACATTCAACTGTAATTCCAGCTGCTCACTGGCAAGCTCTTAAGCAGGGAATTTCATCTGAGGCTGATCGCCTCCATGGTTCTGAGCTTATTGTATGTGAACTCGATGGGGAAATAGTCGGAAGCGTAGTCTTATTTCCAGCTAACACAGATGCATATGAAGGTCAATTAGAAGAACTGGAATATCCTGAAATACGGATGCTAGCAGTGAGTCCTGAGGCTCGTGGAAAAGGCGTCGCTTCAGCCCTAATTACCGAATGCATACAGCGCTCCCGAGCAAAAAATTATCAATTTATCGGATTACATACTGGTGAATTCATGAAACAGGCGATTAAGCTCTATACAAAACACGGCTTTGAGCGCTTGCCACACTACGATTTTGAGCCAGCCAATGATGGAATTATTGTTAAAGCTTTTCGCTTATCTATATAAACCTGAAAAAACCAATTCGCAATCTAGGCGTTTTGGTTTTTCTTTTGTTACGAGGCATTTGGTTAGGTAGTTACCATTTGTACAGAACGTCTTTTAAGCTATTATGTAGGTTCTGCTTTAAATTTCCATTGAAATCGAACGTATATTCTCCTATTATTAGGAATAGAATACGAACGTACATTCTTTTTGGAGATGATATGAGATGGTGGATTACAGTCAGTTGCCCGTTCAAAAGATTTTATGCGTGGATATAAAAAGCTTTTATGCGAGCTGTGCAGCAGTGTTATTAGGGCTTGATCCACTCGAGTGCTATTTGGCGGTTGTTGGAGATACAGAGCGCCCCGGAAGTGTTGTGCTCGCAGCTTCGCCAAAGCTAAAACAGGAATTTGGGATAAAAACGGGATCAAGACTCTTTGAAATACCTAAGGACCCTCAAATTAAAATAGTAAATCCCAAAATGGCAACGTATTTACGAATTTCAACGGAAATTACCAGACTTTTTAACCGGTACGTGCCAAAAGATGCGATCCATGTATATAGCGTCGATGAAAGTTTTATAAAAATTGATGGAACTGAAAAATTATGGGGCGATGCGACAACGATTGCCCGTAAAATCAAGAAAGAGATTGAAACTGAATATGGGCTAACCTGTGCCGTTGGGATTGGTCCTAATATGCTGGTAGCAAAGCTATGCTTAGATTTAGATGCAAAGAAAAAAGGAATTGCAGAATGGACCTATGATGATATTCCCGAAAAACTATGGCCCGTGTCGCCGCTACGAGAAATGTGGGGAATTGGAAGAAGGGTAGAGCGAACCTTAAATGGGATGGGAATTACAACCGTTGGTCAGCTTGCCCACTATCCGCTTGAATTACTTGAGAAAAAATTTGGAGTGATGGGAAATCAGCTTTATTATCATGCCTGGGGTGTCGACCTATCAGAAATTGGTGCACCTATTATGCAGGGGCAGATAAGCTTTGGAAAAAGCCAAATCCTCTTGCGTGATTACCCAGACCCAGAAGAAGTGAAGCACGTCATTCTTGAAATGTGTGAAGAGGTAGCAAGGCGAGCACGTCGACATAAAAAGGCAGGAAGAACAATTAGTCTTGGGATTCATTATAGCCAAGATGAGTTTGGCGGGGGATTTTATAGGTCGAAAACAATTGAAACTCCGACAAATATTACGATGGAAATGTATCGCGTCTGTCTCGAATTATTTGAAAAATTTTATGCCCAAAAAACGGTTCGCAAAATTTCAATTGCGCTTTCCAACATTGAGGATGACAGACAAATGCAGTTGGATTTGTTTTATCTTAATCGAGTCAAGCAGCATAAGCTTGGATACGTAATGGATGGTATCCGTGGTAAATACGGTTCAGATGCAATCCTACGTGCAGTTTCCTATACAAATGCCGGAACATCAAGACATCGTAGTAAGCTCGTTGGCGGACATAAGGCAGAGTAGAGCGTCTCAAGGGTTAGGTGCTGGAGATAGACGTAAGAAAGAAGGTAATAAGGATGATACGGGACCGCGGAAAAATTAAATGGACAGCAATGATGCTGCCAGAACATGTGAAATTGCTTAGAGATTGGGCAGAAGAAGATAGGTATGAGCAAAAGCCAGAACTAGATGAGCAACAAATCGAGGAGATGAACAGTGTTCTTTGTCAGGCGATGGAGGAGGGGAGAGAGTTGGTTATCACGCATTATGAAGCCAAACATCACAAACTCCTTCTGGGCACTATTCATCATTACGATAACTTACAAAATAGATTGCATATCATTGATAAATTCGGGGAAGTGCATTACATCCCTATACATTCATTAGTCGATCTACGCTTTTCAGACTAATTTTAGAAGGATTTTTAGACAAAGGATAGAAGTTAATATGGTAAAAGAATAGAATGGAGTAAAAATTATGTTTGTATACCAAATTGATGAGGAACTGTCCTTGAAATTAACAGAGGTAAGCGATGCTGAGCGAATTTTTGAATTAACAGATCAGTCAAGAGCGTATTTACGAGAATGGCTACCATGGCTTGATATGACAACAAAGGTAGAGGACACAAAAGCCTATATTGAATCGTGCAGGAAAAGCTATGCAGACAATAAAGGATTGCATACCGTTATTGTCTATAAAAATGAAATCGTGGGTGTCGCAAGCTTCAACTCAATCGATTGGAGCAATAAAATAGCCTACATCGGCTACTGGCTTGGTCAGCAATACCAAGGAAACGGAGTCATGACAAGGGTAGCGAAGGCATTAACTGATTATGCTTTTACCCATTTAAAACTAAATCGAGTGGAAATCAGGGCAGCGGTCGAAAATCATAAGAGCAGATCGATTCCAGAAAGATTAGGCTTTGTGAATGAAGGTGTGGTTCGGCAAACCGAATGGCTCTACGATCACTATGTGGACCATGTTGTATATGGCATGCTCGCAAAGGATTGGAATCCAGAAAACTAAGAAAGGAGCCCATGAGGCTCCTTTTACTTATCTTTCCCCAAATGAAAAAATCGGTACGTCATAATAAGTCCAATAAAAAACAAGCAAAGGGCGAAATAAGCGGGAAGAAGGTGAATAAAGGTCGTATATCCGATTGCAAAATGAATCCAAATTCCTGCCAAAAAAGCGGGTAGTCCACCTATGAGCAAAGTCCACCAAACCCATTTATTCCCCTGCTGAAATCCCCAGAGAGAAATAGTTAACACTAAAAATCCAACACTTAGAAGGGCACTTCCAAAGCCTGCACGGTCATGAGCAATGACTGAAATCAATTTATCATTAAACAAATCCAACATTTCAGGTGGCATACAAATATAGAGAATATCAGTAGGAACAAACACATACGAAATCCCAATAAATGAGATCACAATACCGCCTAAAACAAATGAAAATCCAAGGATGATAAAGGCTAGTTGTCCAAGTAAACTATGTTTCCAGACTCGGTGATTACGAGTGTTAAGCGATGTTGGCGTCCCCCTCAAATGTCTCGTTTTAATAAAACCAGTTAAATAGATTGGGAGTAAAATGAGCCAAAAAATAAGGTGAAGCCAATCGAAATATCCGTATCCAATGAATAAGAATATTCCTAAAAAACCAAGGATAGCTGCCAGATCGATAGTCTGCTTGGTCCAGAGAATCTGCTTTCGAACTCCGAAACGAGCCAATGCCATATAGACGATACCACCAGAAATCATTGTCCCAGCGAGTGTCATCCGATCATGAGCCATAAAATAGAGAATCCGTTCATTAAACAGAAGGATTTCTTCTCTTTGCATTCCAAGAAATTGTTCATCATAAGGAAGAATAATAGTTGTCAAACTAAAAAGAACAGCAATTAATCCACCAATAAAGATGGACAAACCAAATAGCCAATACCAGATCCACGCTGAATGTAACGGAGGATGTGGTTGAAGTTGGTGCAAAAGGGCTTCAGTAGTTCTTTTTGTAAGACCAGGTCCTGAAAAAACATAACCTTCTGAAAGTAACACAAGGTCAGCCCCTGCATCAAAAAGTGCAAGAGCATTGGCTGGTTCAAAGACGCCACCTACTGTGATGATAGGAAGCGTAAACCCACTTTTTCTTAAATAATGAATAGAATCTAGTAGTTCCCTTAAATAATGCTCCTGTGCCATATCCAAAGGTTCATCAATGACGATACCAGAACAAGTAGACTGAATCCCATCAAATGAAAGATTCTTGACCTCATGTATTGGAACAGAAAGATAAACGGGACGGTCTGTAGTCCACCGAATATTTGGAGTAGAAGTTACAAACGCCGCAATATATGGATCTAATTTCGTAATCAAATCCTTTTGTTCTTTACTTGTTCCAGCCACCCTTGCCCAGACAGGCTGTTTCGGCTTCCACTTTTTAAGCTTTTGAACCGTTTTTTCAATTCCGATTGATTCATAGTTTGTAGAAAAGTCGATTTGCTGTTTTTGCCAATCTACAATTGGAAGAGAAGGGTTCTTTGTCGGCACTTTTGTTACCGGGCCAATTTCAATAAAACCAAACCCAAGATTTGAAAAAGCGTGTGAACCAGTTAAAAGCGGATCGATTTTTCCAGAAAGTCCAATAGGATTTGGATAGGTTACGCCATGAATTTCCTTTTTTACAAGTTCAGAAGATTCCTCTCTACCAAGAAAATGAATGAAATGCTTTCCTCCAGGTATCGAGGCAACCAGATTCATTCCCCGGTGGATAAATTCCCGGGATTGGTAGGGAGTTAGACGAGATAAAATAGGCTTAAAGAGTCCGTGATATGACCAATCAGGCATGTTTTGTCCTCCATGAAAGGCTTTTACCCGTATTGTAACATAGTTAATTGGCAATCCGGATAACGAAAAAACCGAATGCGGAGTGCATTCGGTGTAATAAGGATTATTCTTTTGGAGCGCGTACGACTGATTCAAAGTGACCTTTATGAGAACCGTCGCAAAATGGCTTATTGTTAGATCTTCCACATCTGCATAATGAGAAGGTTTGTTTTGTTGGAAACGTATTCCCTTCCGCATCAATCAAATCAACATCACCTGTAATCCTTAATGAACCATTATCATTTACTTTGATGGTAACCTTCGACATCTCCGAAATCCCCCCTTAAAGTAATCATCTTACTATTGATAATAAACCAGGATTTACCAAATTTCAAATCGCTTGGTAAAGTATAGAGACACTGTAATGATATGTAGAAGAAGCCAAGATATGTTAGAATAGACGTAATCTAAAAAGAAAAAGGAGAACCAAAATGAACGTTACATTTACAGAACGGGCTATTGAAAAACTAAATACACAAATTAAAAATAAAGATAAAAAATTAAAACTAAAATATGAAACAGAGGGATGCGGCTGTGTGATGAGTGGGGTAACGGCATTGTGGCTGGTAGACTCTGGAGACGAAGACGACCTAACCCTTGAAACAAATTATCAACCATTGTTAGTAGAAAAATCGAAAATGGTGTTCTTAGATGAAAAGATGACAGTCGATTTTCTTGAACAGGCTAATTGCTATATGTTAAAGAGCCCAAATGAGATTTTAAATCCACGTTTACGGCTAGTAGAAGTGAGTGATGTACATGAGTTCCAAGCTTAACACAATCCGAAATATTGCAGAAGATAAAACATGGGTTTCCTTTTTACATGACAACCATCCATATAGCCTCTTACACTGGTCAATTGCAGGGGCAAACCATGATCAAAAGGATGTTTGGTTGCTTCAGGATGAGGTGACTTTTGAGGTTCAGGAATTTGAAACAATTGAACTCGCATTAGCCTGGATAGATGAGAACTTAGCAGACATTACAGATGTACTTGGGTAAGGGACTGAAATCAATCAGTCCCTACATATTTGTCTAGAAAATCGTCAATCACTTTTTCATAGGCTTCCTGGTTATCAGCAAAAGAATAAGCATGTTTGCCTTTTTCAGCAATCAGCATCTGCTTGGGTCCTTCCTTCATTTTATATAGCTCCATTGTCATTTCAGGCAAAATATAATCATCCTTCGCACTGTGGATAAATAAAACGGGCTTTTTGATATTTTGAATCACGGAAACAGGAGAGACATCCCTGATGCTATATCCATCGCGAAGCTTTAAAAAGACATTAGCAAAAGGAAGAACAAGTGGGGCGGGAACTTTATAATCAACTTTTAATAAATATTTCAGTTGTGCTTCAAAATCGGAAAACGGGCAGTCTACAATATAAAAATTTGCTCCGTCTTCAATCATTCCGGCGTATAGTAGAGTCGTCACAGCCCCCATCGATTCCCCGTGAATACCAATCGTAGTGTCATCCCCAAATTTTTCTTTTACCCAGGAAACAACCGATTCAAGATCGAATTTTTCATAATGTCCATAGCTAGTTGTCTTTCCACCGGTCTCTCCATGGCGACGATGATCATATAAAAGGACATTCCAGTCACGCTCTAAGAAAAGCTTCATGTATTTAATGGAATTTAGTTTGTTTTGAGTCACACCATGGGAGATGATAATAACTCGTTTCTTATCGGTTCCTTTTACAAACCAGCCTTTAATCATGTATCCAAATCTAGATTGAATGGATACATCCTCCTTTTTTAGAGACTCAACCTCATCTAATGTAAGACGCCCCTCCCGTGTTTCACGTTCAAGAATTTCATCATCGGTTTTTTTCTTCATAAACATAACAATGTTAGTAAAAATCATTCCAATTGTGGTTATGTAGCCGATGAGAATTCCAAGCAATATCAATATCTTTTTCATTCTTTTCATGAAAAAACGCTCCTTCTAAAAAATCCGATTGAAGATGTAGTCTTTCTTTATTATAACTTTTTTTAAACGATTCTCCATAATTTTCCTACGCCTTAGGTCTTAGGTAAAGATATATCTCCGGCTCATTATGGCACTTCTCATAAGCCAATATGATTAATTTATACAAAAATACTAAATTTTACCTATAGGAAGAAAGAGGAGATGAACTGTGAAGTTATTGAAATTTATTGTACAACGGAAAATCTTAATTACCTTAATGATTTTCCTAGTAACCGTATTAGGAGGCTATTCTTTATTAAAAGTAGACAAAGAGCTCATGCCACCTGTAAAACTAGACGGAGCGTTTGTTGAGATTTATGCTGGAGAAATGGCAGCAATTGAAGTAGAAAGAACGATCACCACGCCCATTGAACAACGCATTTTAGCAATGGATGGTATTGAGGGGGTTCAGTCTACTACAAATATCGGAAGGACCACGTTGGATCTTACATTTGAGACGGGGCGAGGCGAAGAGATTTACAAAGAAGTAGAGTCGGTCATTGCGTCTGCAAAATCAGAGTTTCCGAATATCACTGATATTGCATCAGGTCAGTATGGTGGAAGCCAAAGCTACGAATTTTTTATGGATGTATCTGGTGGCAACATGGAGGATATGTCTACATTTGCAAAAGACATTTTAGAGCCAAGATTAGAAGCTCTGCCTGAGGTAAGAGATGTCTTACTTACAGGGATTATGGAGCAAGAGGCTGCCATTAAAATAGACCGTGAAAAATTACAAGAACACAATCTTGAGGTTTCCCAAGTGGTCGCAGCAATTCAACAATCTGACGGTGAAGCGACGTTAGGAGAATTACAAAATGATAAGGGTTCACCTTCCTTGAGATGGAGTTCCAGGATAGAAAGTGTTAAAGATATCGAAAATATTTCATTTCCAACGGAAAATGGACCAGTTTTATTAAAGGATGTTGCTACTATCACAATCCAGCCCTTAGATAATAATTCATATGTATGGAAAAATGGTTCGCAGGATTTTATTCTCGTACAAATTGGGCGTGTATCGAATGTCACGCAAATTGAAATGGCAAAAGCAATACGTGCGGAAGTGAAAAAAATTCAAAGTGAGGGTCTTTTAAACCACTTAGCATTAAACGAGGTAGTTGCCCAAGCAGATTATGTCAGTGAATCCATTGATGGGGTTAAAGACAATATTTTAATTGGTGGAGTCATTGCCATTGCTATATTATTACTGTTTTTACGTAATATTAGAGCAACCTTTATTATTGCTTTATCGATTCCATCTTCCGTTCTATTAACCTTCACAGCGATGTGGTTATTTGATTATAGCTTTAATATGCTAACCCTACTTGGACTGGGCCTAGGAATAGGAATGATGGTGGATTCCTCTATTGTCATCCTAGAAGCTATATATAAAAAGAAGGAGCTTGGATTTGGCAGGTTCGAATCTGTAATCGAAGGGACTAAGGAAGTAGCTTCGGCAGTCATTGCATCTATGCTGACAACCATCGTTGTTTTCCTCCCCATTGGTTTAATAGGTGGTGAGATGGGTGAATTTGTCATAATGCTGTCTGCTGTTGTGGCAATAACCCTAATTAGTTCTGTTATCATATCTTTCACATTAATTCCGTCTTTGTCAGAAGTATTTTTAAAGCTGAGAAAACCATCTAAATTGAAAAAAGACTCGATTTTTATGAAAGGCTATCGCAATGTGGTTGCTTGGGTGATTAAAAAGAAAAGAAATAGCTTTGCCGTAGTGACACTGTTTCTTCTGATGCTAGTTGGTTCTCTATTTCTTGTATCGAAAATACCGATGACCATCATGCCTGATATGTTAAATCGCTATGCAGAACTTGGCGTAGACTTAGAACCGGGCTTATCTGTTGAAGAGAAGCAGAGTGTAGTGGATGAAATAAACCAGAGACTGCAAAAAGTAAAAGATGTTGAAACAAATTATGTAATGGATAATGGAAGCATGCTTTACATCATTATTAATATGACCAAGGGCGATCATATTACAGTAGAACAAAAGGAGGTAAATGAAAATATTCTAGATACCTTACGAACTATGCAGGAAAATCAACCCGTTTTAAGTGTTCAAAGTGCAATGGCTGGCGGGGGAGGGTTTCCTGTTAAAGTAAATATTAAAGGTGATAGTTTTGAGGAACTTCAAACGATTTCAAACAAATTTGCAGATGAGCTTCAAAAAGTAGACGGAGTCTCAGCAATCACAAATTCAGTTGAAAGAACTTCTGAAGAGCAAATCGTTGTTTTAAAAGAAAAAGAAATGGAAGAAGCGGGCTTATTGCCTTCACAAGTTAAACAATTTATTGAAACTTCCTTTATTCAAATGCCAATCGGGTCGATGCAGAATGATAATGAAACAATACCTTTACACCTAAGTTGGACGAAAATACCTGATACAAAAACGGATTTACTTGATATGAAAATACCCGTTAATGGTGTTGAAATGCCACTTTCTACATTTATTGAACTTGAAACGATTCAAACACCAAATGAAATCATTCATTCTGATGGAGAAAGACTTGTGACAATTTCCGCTGATATAAAGGATCGTGATCTCGGTGCAGTAAATCGAGATATTCAGAAAGTGATTGATGAATTTGAGATTCCAACAGGCTATACTCTATCAGCAGGTGGGGATTTAGAGCAGCAACAGGAGCTAATGGCGGATATGATATTTGTTTTTGCGATTTCAATCTTCCTTGTTTATTTGGTTATGGCTGTTCAATTTAACCATTTTGGGCATCCATTGCTTGTAATGTCCGTTATTCCGATTACAATCATTGGAGTTATTTTAGGATTGTTTATTACCCAGATGGAATTAAATCTCATGTCGGGAATGGGGATTATCATGCTTGTAGGCATTGTTTTAAACAATGCAATATTGCTTATAGACAGAACAAACCAGCTTCGAAAGGAAGGATTTACGATTGAGGAATCACTTATCGGAGCAGGCAATGATCGGATTCGCCCGATATTTATGACGACTTTGACAACAGTTGGCGGTATGCTTCCGCTTGCCCTTGAAACCGGAGCATCTGGGAATTATCAGGCGCCAATGGCAACTGTCATCATTTCAGGGTTGTCGTTTGCAACGCTCATTACATTATTGTTAATTCCTGCTGTTTACCGATTGTTTTCATTCTCAAGGATACCCGAAACGCGTAGAGCAAGAAATAAATTAAAAGCAAGGTCAACAGCAAAAGTAGAAACAGCACCGAAAATCTAAACAAATCCCCTGGTATAGGTCACGATGGACTTAACCAGGGGATTGTTTTCATTGCTGTGAATTTTGACGGTTTGTAGGGTGAATGGCTTTTTCCATTTCTTCAGCAGCCATCGTATTGTTTGTCGTGTCAGCATTCGGTTTTCCTTTTTGAGCACGACCTTTGTCACGTTTTGCCAATGGTAACAACTCCATTTCCAAGAGGATGTTCAAAAAGTCACCAAATGATAAGCTGCAAATCTCTGCGTCACTCGGTCTCTCCGGTCCTCACGTATTAAAGGCATACGCTCCGGTCCTCAAGACGCGAGTTCCTTGACCTTTTTGCTTCTGATTTGTCGACTTTTTGAACCACATTTTTATTTTTCATAGTTAGGATGTGGAGTTTTAAAGCGAAATATTCTTATTTGGCTTTTGCCAGCCGGTAAAATTTACTTTCGATCGGTCTGGTCAGGTGAGGATTTATGACATCAATAGCCTCCACGAGCTTTGAAAGATTGATCCCTGTGGAAATCCCCATTTCTTCAAGCATATACACTACATCCTCAGTAGCAACATTACCAGTCGCACCAGGTGCAAACGGGCAACCACCTAAGCCACCAGCAGAGGTGTCAAAACGGTCTATTCCGGCTTGAAGAGCTGCTAACACATTTGCAAGCGCCATGCCGCGAGTGTCATGGAAATGTGCAGTTAACATGGTAGTTGATAGTTCTTTTTTTAATATTGAAAAAAGGGAGAAAACCTCTTTTGGATTTGCTCTTCCAATTGTATCGGCGACACTTAATTCATCTACCCCATATTGTACAAAAGTTGAGCATAGCTTTAATACAGCTTCTTCATCTACTTTTCCTTCGAACGGACAGTAAAAAGAAGTAGAAATACATGCACGTACAAAATATCCCTTTTCCTTTAGTTCCTGAATAAGAGGTTTAAGTTCCTCCATACTTTCACTAGTCGTTTTATTGATATTTTTTTTATTAAAACGATCACTTACCCCAACAAAAACTGCTACCGCTTTACAATTTGTTTCATACAGTCTTTCAATTCCTTTACGATTCGGAGTCAAAACAAGATTCCGAGTACCATCCTCAAAAGACAAGATAATTTCTTTAGCATCCTTCATCTGTGGAACCCATTTTGGTGAAACAAATGAGGTAAGTTCCATTTCTTGAAGGCCCGCCATTTTTAACTTTTTTATAAAATCAATCTTTGCATCTGTTGGGATTATACTCTTTTCATTTTGTAGCCCATCCCTTGGCCCGACTTCAATAATCGTGACATGCTTTGGTAATTGCATGGTCAACCCTCCAGCAACATAGTCTTAATTCTTATTCTAGTGGAGCTCATTTCTAAAAATCAAGAATAATAGAAATTTAGACAAAATAAGAGGTATTTCGAAAAATGCATCGAAATATATATGGTATTGAGTACATAAAGTTCGAACGTAAGGGAGATGTTGAAATGAGTAATGAAGTAGTGGTTGTAAGCGCTGTCAGAACGGCAATTGGTAGTTTTGGAGGGAGTTTGCAGTCTGTTTCAGCACCAGAACTAGGTGCTGTCGTTATTAAAGCGGCTATTGAAAAAGCAGGGGTGGACCTAGAGCTTGTGGATGAAGTAATTATGGGCAATGTTTTACAAGCGGGTTTAGGACAAAATCCTGCAAGACAGGCAGCGATAAAAGCAGGTTTGCTACAGGAAACTCCAGCGATGACAATAAATAAGGTGTGTGGATCAGGATTAAAAGCTGTACACTTAGCCACGCAGGCAATTATAGCTGGTGATGCAGACGTAATTGTGGCGGGTGGAATGGAAAATATGAGTCAGGCTCCTTTTCTGTTAAAGGGAGCGCGAAATGGATTTAAAATGGGCGACCAAAAGATGATTGATAGCATGATTTCCGATGGGTTATGGTGTGCATTTAATGATTATCATATGGGGATTACAGCTGAAAATTTATGCGATAAATATGAGATTACGAGGGAGGAACAGGATCGTTTTTCAGCTCGTAGCCAGGAGCGGGCAGCAGCGGCAATTGAAGCAGGTAAATTCAAGGAAGAAATTGTGCCAGTTGTGATTCCACAACGTAAAAAAGAAAGCATTGTCTTTGATACAGATGAATACCCAAAAGCAGGCACAACAGTTGAGAAGCTTGGAAGCCTGCGTCCAGCATTTAAGAAAGATGGATCTGTAACTGCGGGTAATGCCTCTGGAATTAATGATGGAGCTGCAGCATTTGTCATTATGAGCAAAAAGAAGGCTGATGAGCTTGGCATTAAGGGATTAGTGACCATAAAAGCGAATGGAAATGCTGGAGTTGACCCAAGTATTATGGGGATTGGTCCGGTCGCAGCTGTACAAAAGGCAATGAAAAAATGCGGATTAAGTATTAATGATATGAATTTAATTGAGGCAAATGAGGCCTTTGCAGCGCAGTCTATTGCGGTAGACCGAGAGCTTCATTTTAACCATGATATTTTAAATGTGAATGGTGGTGCAATTGCCTTAGGTCATCCAATCGGAGCAAGTGGAGCAAGAATTCTAGTTACTCTTATTCATGAGCTGAAACGTCGTAATGATCGTTATGGATTAGCGACATTATGTATTGGCGGCGGTCAAGGTGTAGCGACAATTGTTGAAAATATTGAATAATGGGGTGTGCAAATGAAACCAGTATATTCCTCTTTTATGGAAGCGGTTAAGGAAATCAAAGACGGCTCCACGATTATGGTGGGTGGATTTGGTTTATGTGGAATCCCAGAAAATTTAATTATCGCATTGGCCGAATCTGGGGTGAAGGATCTCACCGTTATTTCAAATAACTGTGGTGTTGATGATTGGGGACTTGGTTTACTTTTACAGAACAAACAAATTTCTAAAATGATCGGTTCATATGTTGGGGAAAACAAGGAATTTGAACGACAAGCCTTGTCAGGTGAACTTGAGGTTGAACTTGTTCCTCAAGGGTCATTGGCTGAAAAAATTAGAGCAGGTGGAGCCGGGATTCCAGCGTTTTATACACCTGCAGGAGTCGGAACCCCAATTGCTGAAGGAAAAGAAACCCGTGTATTTAATGGAAAGGAATATGTGTTAGAAGAAGCATTCGTGGCTGATTTTAGTCTAGTTCGCGCTGAAAAGGCTGATAAAATGGGGAATTTAATCTATAACAAGACGGCCCGTAATTTTAACCCGATGATTGCGGCTGCAGGAAAGGTCACGATTGCAGAGGTTGAACAACTCTACGAAATTGGTGAACTTGACCCAAATATGATTCATACACCGAGTATCTATGTCCAAGGATTAGTCTTAGGTGAACAAAAGAAGCGAATTGAACGATTGACATTATCTAAGTAAGAGGGGAGGAGAAGGCGATGACAAACACGCGTGAAAAGATTGCAAAAAGGGCTGAGAAGGAAATTGAAAATGGCTTTTATGTAAATCTTGGAATTGGAATGCCAACCCTTGTTGCAAATTATATATCTACTAATAAACAAGTTGTTCTCCAATCCGAGAATGGGTTGCTTGGAATTGGTCCATATCCAAATGAGGAAAATGTTGACCCAGATTTAATCAATGCCGGAAAAGAGACGGTTACTGCGATTCCGGGTGCAGCTTATTTTGACAGTGCGGAATCATTCGCAATGATCCGCGGTGGACATATCAATATTGCAATCCTTGGTGGAATGGAAGTTTCCGAGAAGGGTGACCTTGCAAATTGGATGATTCCAGGAAAAATGATAAAGGGAATGGGCGGGGCAATGGACCTTGTTCATGGAGCCAGGAAAATCATTGTGATTATGGATCATGTCAATAAAAAAGGAGAAGCGAAAATCTTAACAACATGTACCCTGCCTTTAACCGGAAAAGGTGTCGTAAATCGCATCATCACTGATCGTGCTGTCATCGATGTGACCGACACCGGTTTAAAATTAGTAGAAGTGGCAAAAGGGTATACGGTAGAAGACATAATAGCATCTACTGAGCCAAAGCTACTAATCGATAATGATGTCGTACTCGATGCTTACTAAAGGAAACTTCGGCGAATAACCTACCATGCGGTTATTCGCTTTTTTTGCTATAATAGTAGTCAAACGGTTGATGCATGGAGGGAATACTATGGCTAAGAAGAAGCAAAAGCCATCTGTTAAAAAGCAAAAGGATGAGAAATTAAGCCTTGGAGACTTACTGAATGACGATATTGTTTCGAAGTTAAAAAATACACAACAACAGTTGAAGGAAGAAGCTCAGAAGAAACAAGAAGAAGAGCTTGAAAGACAAAGAGAGGAAAGAAGACAACGAGAAAAAAATAAGTCATTTGAGGAGCTATTCAACGAGAGTAACCTTAAATGGTCTGATTACAAATAATGTTAAAACCCCACAGATTCTGTGGGGTTCACTTTTAGAATTATCGATGCTGTGTGTAGATTGAAGCTTTTGATCGCTCTCTGATTTTCTGAATTTCTTCTGCTGTTAAAGATATTGCATTAGCAGCTTCCACATTTTTTTCAATTTGACGGGGTGAACTTGCCCCGGTTACGACTGAAGCAACAACATCCTCGTATAAGCAGTATTGGAGTGCGATTTCAGTTAATGGTTTATTACCTGCCACATCTGATTGTATGGTAGAAATCACAGACTTAAGCTCTTCAAAAGAATAATCTAGGTATCCATTATGTTTTATACTTTGACTTGCATCCTCAACAGGTCGATTGGTGAGTAAGCCTTTAGCTACGGGACCGCGTGCAACGACACTGACTTCATGTTCTTTTAAAAAGGAAAACATCTGCTCCTCGGGGCGTCGGTCAAGAATACTGTATTGCATCATCACGCTAACGACGGAAGATTTCTTCACAAATTCCCGGATCACATTTGGGCGGATAGAAGAGATTCCATAATAGCGAATGACACCTTCTTCTTTTAACTCCTCGAACGTTTCAATTGTTTCATCGATATGATCTTCAATGGTTCCACCATGGAGTTGGTATAGATCAATATAATCGGTTTGGAGACGTCTGAGACTGTCCTTAACGGCGGACTTTATGTATTTTTTTGACGGGTCCCAGGACCATCCTTCCTTTCCAACTTCAAAGCGGTTTCCAACTTTAGTCGCTAAAATAATATCTTGTCTTTTTGATTTTAGAGCTTTACCAACGAATTCTTCATTTAGACCTTGATCATATAAATCAGCCGTATCTAAATAATTGATTCCCAAATCTAAAGCAGCATCAATGATCTGTAGGGCTTTTTTTTCTTCCGTACCAATGGACATACAGCCAAGTGCTAGTTTACTTACATATAAGTCCGAAGCCCCAATCCTTCTTTTGTCCATTATGATCCCCTCCCAAATTTGTCATTCTTCTTACATCTAGACATATTTTATCCTTTTGATGTCTGAATCACAAATGATTTGAAAGAGGAGTCAATCGAGTTCATTTTTTCTCCTTTTCCATTTTTCCCTGATTAATCCACTCCTGGACAGTTTGAAAGGAACGACTATATTCCTTTAGTTTGGCACGTATTTCCCAAGCCTTGCCAACAAGCGTAACCCGATTTTCACCAATCACAATTTTCATTGCAAACCTCCTTGTGGGTTAAAAAAAGTGAAGAGAACTATGCTAAAATGTATGAAGTATAAACATTTAGTAGAACAAGGAGCTGGCTGTAATGGATCATTTACGAGAAAAGACAATTAGTAAGGAAGTTCTTTTTGAAGGAAAGATTATAGATTTACATATTGAAGAGGTAGAGTTACCGAATGGACATACGAGTAAACGAGAACTTATTAAACATCCTGGAGCTGTTGCTGTACTAGCTATAACTGACGATCGCAAACTCGTAATGGTGCAACAATATCGAAAAGCATTAGAGAAGGTAATTGTTGAGATTCCAGCTGGAAAGCTTGAAAAAGGAGAAGCCCCAGAAGTAACCGCAAAGCGAGAATTAGAGGAAGAAACTGGTTATGGTTGTGAAACATTGATGCCGCTTATTTCATTTTATACTTCTCCAGGCTTTGCAGATGAATTAGTCCATCTTTTTATGGCAAAAGGTTTAAAAAAGATCGAGAACCCAGCAGGTTTGGACGAGGATGAATTTGTCGATGTGCTCGAGGTTACATTAGTGGAAGCTGTTGAATTTATAAAAGAAAAGAAAATATATGATGCGAAGACGGCTTACGCGGTTCAGTATTTACAATTACAACAAGCATTAGGAGAATAGGCCAGATGAACAATTACTATGTTGACCTCCATATTCATATAGGAAGAACGAATTCCGGTAGGCCAGTAAAAATTACAGGTGCCAAGTCACTTACTATAGGAAACATCCTGCAGGAATCCACTGAAATTAAAGGGATGGACATGATTGGTGTTATAGATTGTCATGTTCCGGAAGTCATTGGGGAGCTTGAAGCCTTAATCGAAATGGGAGAAGTGTATCCTTATGAAGAAGGTGGTTTACGTTTTAAGAATGTAACACTCCTTTTAGGGAGTGAGCTTGAAATCTATGATGAAAATTGTAAAGGACCCATACATGTCCTTGCGTTTATGCCGACGATTGAAAAAATGAAGCTATTCTCCACATGGCTATCCGAACGAATGAAAAATATAACATTGAGTTCACAAAGAATCTATGTGGGTGGAAGAGAGCTGCAACGAAAGGTGAAAGAGTTATCAGGCATTTTTATTCCTGCCCACGTCTTTACTCCTTACAAAAGTATGTATGGTAGAGGTGTAAAACAATCGTTAACCGAAGTGTTTGATGGGGATTTAATTGATGCAATTGAACTTGGTTTGAGCTCAAATACAAATATGGCTGACCAAATTAAAGAATTGCATTCATTCACTTTTGTATCCAATTCAGACGCACATTCCCTTCCAAAGATTGCGAGGGAATATCAAATCATAAAAATGCAGGAGCCCACTTTCGAAGAACTCAGACTTGCACTCCATCAAAAAGATGGGAGGGAGGTTGTTGCAAATTATGGACTAGATCCACTGTTAGGAAAATATCATAAAACAACCTGTGATAAATGTTTAACAATCATAGATGATGTCATGGCAGAGGCTTGTCCAAGCTGTGGGCATAAAGGATTTGTAAAAGGTGTTTTTGACCGGCTCGAGGAGTTAAAAGACACAGATGAACCATATGCACTCCGACCTCCATATGTTCATCAAGTTCCGTTAGAATTTATTCCAGGGCTAGGGCCAAAAACCTTACAAAAACTGAGGGACCATTTCAAAACAGAAATGGCTATTCTACATGAAGTACCTGAAGAAGAACTAAGACATGTGGTGAAAGGTTCAATTGTCGATATTATCATACAAGCACGTGAGGGAAAACTGCGCCTGAAATCAGGGGGTGGCGGTAAATATGGAAAAGTAGACTCCGAATAAAAGGAGTCTCTTTCTTTTTAATGGGAGGCGCGAATCACTAGAAATAGTTTTGGCAAGTTGTCATAGAAATCTATTTTCCCTCATAGAATCTACTAGAAGATTGATAGGGAGGAACGATAGATGAGAAAGCAACAGCCATATAAAACAATCGTCGTTAACCATTTTCGTGAACATTCATCCATATATTTATTTATTTCCGTATTATTTCTAATGGGTGTCATCTTTGGAGCTATTGTCGTAAATAGCTTAAACCCCAGTCAAAAAGAAGACCTCTTTTTCTATTTAAGTCGATTCTTTGGAGAGGTATCTGAAGGAACTTATGCCAATTCGACCGATATGTTCAAACAGAGCATACTTCATAACCTTAAATATGTCGGACTCATGTGGATTCTAGGTATCTCCATTATCGGGCTGCCAATTATCTTAATTCTGTTGTTCCTAAAAGGGGTAGTAGTTGGATTTACGGTTGGTTTTCTCGTTAATCAAATGGGCTGGAGCGGGTTTGTCTTATCATTTGTTTCCGTACTTCCACAAAATCTATTAATCATTCCAACCTTTATTATCGTCGGTACAGTGGCTGTCGCATTCTCATTAAAAATGATCAGACAGCAATTTATGAAACGAATGAATGAACCCGTATTACAGTTGTTGACCCGATATTCGCTTTTGATGATTGGTGTAAGTTTTGTCATTTTAATGGCATCAGCTATAGAGGCATTCGCTTCACCAGTTCTCATGAAAGAAATAATTGATGTGGTTAACAAATAAGAAAAGTTATTAATTAATAATGGTTATTTCTTATTATTTATAATTATTTTATTTGGACAGTGCCCCTTCTTCTGATATAATAATGAGGTAATGGCGAGGGAGGGAAAGTTTTACATGGAAAATCGGATCGATCGTATAAAAAAACAGTTGCATTCATCAAGTTATAAGCTTACTCCACAGCGTGAGGCGACCGTTCGGGTACTGCTTGAACATGAAGAGGACCATTTAAGTGCCGAAGATGTCTACCTCCTTGTAAAAGAAAAGTCGCCTGAAATCGGCTTAGCAACTGTTTATCGGACTCTTGAATTACTTACTGAATTAAAAATTGTTGATAAAATAAATTTCGGTGATGGTGTATCCAGGTATGACCTTCGCCAAGAAGGCGCTGCACATTTTCATCATCATCTTGTATGTATCGAATGTGGTGCAGTCGATGAAATTCAAGAAGATTTACTTGAGGATGTTGAAGAAATCGTTGAAAAGAATTGGAATTTTATTATTAAAGACCATCGTTTAACTTTCCATGGTATTTGTCATCGTTGCCATGATAAAGCAGCAAAAGAAGAAACAGATCATCTTAAATAAACGACCCTTTTCTTTTCAAGAAAAGGGTTTTTTGATTTTCATAATTTAGTAGATAAAGTAAGCTCATTGGCGTTAACTTATTTTATAGAAGTAAATAAGAAATTTAAAATATTGGGATAAGCGTGTATAAAACCATGTAAATTTGGCATATCTTCTAATAACAATGAAATTGGAGGATTACTAGATGGGACAATGGTTTCGCGTTGTATATGATACATTAAAGGTTTTTGTCTTGTTTACTGGATGCACATTTCTTTTTTATTATGGTATTATATGGGTTAATGAGGAATATCAAAATTACCACAAATATGATGAACCAGAAGGGTCCTCAGTAAAGGCTGCTTCGATGATTGAAGAAAAGGAGACGGGCCTGTTAGATCGATTACTGTTTTTTTACCGAAATGGGGAGTAGAGTCTAGTGGAAGATCAAGTGAAGGATTATTTGCATTACCTAGTTGTCGAAAGAAGACTAGCTACCAATACAGTAAAGTCCTATGAACGGGATCTTAAAAAATATTATCAATATGTAACCAAGGTTGAAAATATTTCATCCTTTAATGATGTAAAACGAGTACAAG
Source organism: Bacillus timonensis (assembly GCF_004799755.1). Taxonomy (GTDB): domain Bacteria; phylum Bacillota; class Bacilli; order Bacillales; family Bacillaceae_L; genus Ferdinandcohnia; species Ferdinandcohnia timonensis_A. The sequence continues at coordinate 46,337 of NZ_SLUB01000002.1, forward strand.
TCATTCATTTTTTAAAAGCTTTAAAGGAACAAGGAAATTCATCACGAACCTTGGCTAGACATATAGCATCAATTCGTTCTTTTCATAAGTTTTTATTTCGTGAAAAAGTAACCGACCATGATCCTACCGAACAGATTGAGACGCCGCAGGCAGAGCGAACACTTCCGAAAGTATTAAATATTTCCGAAGTAGAGGCATTGTTGGATGCACCAAAAGTGGACAACCCGCTGGGTATACGCGATAAAGCAATGCTTGAGCTTTTATATGCAACAGGGCTTCGTGTGAGTGAACTCATAAACTTAAATTTAGCGGATATCCACTTATCAATGGGATTTATTCGATGCGTTGGGAAAGGAAATAAGGAGCGTATTGTTCCGCTAGGTAGTGTTGCGACGAAAGCATTGCAGTCATATTTAGATCATGGTCGTGGTCAACTCGTGAAGCAAAAGAAGACGGACGCTTTTTTTGTGAATCATCATGGGAATCGCATGACAAGACAAGGATTCTGGAAAAATTTAAAGAAAATCGCGAATAATGCCCGTATTGAAAAGGAATTAACCCCACATACGCTTCGTCATTCATTTGCGACTCACCTATTAGAAAATGGGGCCGACCTTCGAGCGGTGCAGGAAATGCTTGGTCACGCTGACATTTCAACGACACAAATCTATACACATGTCACAAAAACACGTCTGAAGGATGTATATAAAAACTATCATCCCCGTGCCTAATATGTATTAATAGATTGCTAGACAAAAACGTCTGGCATTTTTTCTAAACACGTGTAAAATCACTTGAAAAGACGATTACTCACCCTTATACTCAAAGATGTCAGACTTCCGACATTCAAACATATGTGAAATATTGAGTAAGTTGCAACTAGAAGGGGAAAATACTTCATAGAATACATTGGGAGGGAACTACATGTCAGCTTATACATATAAACGAATCTTCTTAATTGTCATGGATTCTGTTGGAATTGGAGAAGCACCAGATGCAAAAAAGTTTGGTGATGAGGGTTCAGATACGTTAGGACATATCGCGGAAGAAATGAATGGTCTACATATGCCGAATATGGCGAAGCTCGGCTTGAGTAACATTCGAGAAATAAAAGGAATTCCCGTTCAAGATCAACCACTAGCATACTATACAAAAATGCAAGAGGCCTCTAATGGAAAAGATACGATGACTGGACATTGGGAAATCATGGGCTTACATATTGAAACACCTTTTCAGGTTTTTCCAAATGGTTTTCCAAAGGAATTACTAGATGAACTTGAAAAACGGACTGGACGAGGGGTATTAGGGAATAAGCCAGCATCCGGAACCGCCATTATTGATGAACTTGGCGAAGAACATATGAAAACAGGAAAATTAATTATCTACACCTCTGCGGATTCTGTTTTGCAAATCGCCGCACATGAGGAAATTGTGCCATTAGATGAGCAATATAAAATATGTGAAATTGCACGTGAGTTAACACTTGATGAAAAGTATATGGTTGGACGTGTTATCGCTCGTCCATTTGTTGGTGAACCTGGCAATTTCACAAGAACATCAAACAGACATGATTATGCATTAAAACCATTTGAACGTACGGTTATGAATGAATTAAGTGATCAAGGTTTTGATGTGATCGCAATCGGAAAAATTTCAGATATTTATGATGGTGAGGGCGTCACACAGGCCTTGCGTACAAAATCAAATATGGATGGTATGGATAAGTTAGTTGAGACCCTAAATATGGATTTTACAGGCTTAAGCTTTTTAAATCTCGTTGACTTTGATGCATTATTTGGACATCGCCGCGATCCAAAAGGGTACGGAAACGCTCTTGAGGAGTACGATGCACGTTTACCTGAAGTATTTGAAAAACTAACCGAAGATGATTTATTAATCATTACAGCAGATCACGGAAATGACCCCGTTGCTCCTGGAACCGATCATACAAGAGAGTATGTCCCATTACTGGTATATAACAAAAAAATGAATAGTGGTAAGCAATTACCATTACGAACAACATTTGCTGACATTGGTGCAACAGTCGCTGATAATTTTAATGTAACATTACCTAAACATGGAAAGAGCTTTCTTTCCGAGATTAATGGGGGAAAATAGGAATGGATAAATCGATCATAGAAAGAGCTTCACAATTTTTAAAGGAAAAAAGCCCAAAAGCTCCTGAAATTGGTTTAATTTTGGGCTCTGGTTTGGGTGTGTTGGCAGATGAAATCGAAAATCCAATTAAAGTCCCATATGACCAAATCCCAGAGTTTCCAGTATCAACTGTCGAAGGTCATGCTGGGCAACTAGTATTTGGTACATTGCAAGGAAAATCAGTTGTTGCGATGCAGGGACGATTTCATTATTATGAGGGATATTCCCTCGATAAGGTCACATTCCCTGTTCGTGTGATGAAAGAACTTGGTGTAACGAGTTTAATTGTGACAAATGCAGCGGGTGGAGTGAATGAAACATTCGAACCAGGTGATTTAATGATTATTACCGATCATCTTAATTTCGGGCAAAACCCATTAATTGGCCCAAATGATTCAAAGGTCGGAGCAAGATTTCCAGATATGTCAGAAGCCTATACAAAAGAACTTCGTACACTTGCTAGAGAAGTGGCGAATGAATTGAATATGAAAATTCAAGAAGGGGTATATGTTGGAATGACAGGCCCTTCTTACGAAACACCAGCGGAAATTAAAATGCTACGTACACTAGGCGGGGATGCAGTTGGGATGTCAACGGTTCCTGAGGTGATTGTTGCACGTCATGCAAATTTAAAGGTACTTGGCATTTCCTGTATCTCAAATATGGCAGCAGGTATTTTAGATCAGCCTTTGACCCATGATGAAGTAATTGAAACGACAGAAAAAGTAAAAACTGACTTTTTATCACTTGTTAAACAAATTGTGAAGAAAATGTAAGTCACAAGAAAAAGGTGAAAAATATGAGAATGGTTGACTTAATTGAAAAAAAACGAGATGGAATGGAATTATCTTCAAATGAAATTTCATTTGTGGTAGATGGATATACAAAAGGTGAAATTCCTGACTATCAAATGAGTGCTTTTACAATGGCGGTCTTTTTTAGTGGAATGACCAAACAAGAACAAGCAGATTTCACAATGGCAATGGTTCAATCGGGTGATACAATTGATCTCTCAGGGATTGAAGGAGTCAAAGTAGACAAACATAGTACAGGTGGTGTTGGTGATACGACCACATTGGTACTTGCACCTTTAGTTGCATCTGTTGGGGTGCCGGTTGCGAAGATGTCAGGGCGTGGACTTGGTCACACAGGTGGAACGATTGATAAACTTGAATCTGTATCGGGCTTCCATGTTGAAATCACGAACGACGACTTTATTCGTCTCGTCAATCAAAATAAGGTTGCGGTTATAGGACAAAGTGGAAACCTAACACCTGCAGATAAAAAGCTTTATGCATTGCGGGACGTAACAGCAACTGTTAATAGCATCCCATTAATCGCTAGTTCCATTATGAGTAAGAAAATTGCGGCAGGAGCAGATGCGATTGTCTTAGATGTGAAAACTGGCGCAGGTGCTTTTATGAAGGATTTAAATGATGCAAAAGAATTGGCTAAAACAATGGTTGATATTGGGAATAATGTAGGCAGAAATACGATGGCGATTATTTCAGATATGAGTCAGCCACTTGGTTTTGCGATTGGTAACGCACTAGAGGTAAAAGAAGCGATTGACACGTTAAAAGGAGAAGGACCTGCCGACCTCCAAGAGCTTTGTCTCGTTTTAGGAAGCCAAATGGTCTTACTAGGGAAAAAAGCGAATTCGATCGAAGAAGCAAGAAGTCTACTTGAGGAATCGATTAAAAATGGAAAAGCGTTAGAATCCTTTAAAACCTTCTTATCATCACAGGGGGGTGACGCTTCTGTCGTTGATTCACCAGAAAAGCTTCCAAAAGCAAAATATCAATTTGAGTTTGAAGCAGAATCTGATGGATATGTCTCAGAGATCATTGCCGATTCCATCGGTACAGCGGCTATGCTTCTAGGTGCAGGAAGAGCAACAAAGGAGTCCACAATTGATTTAGCAGTTGGGCTTGTTCTTCGGAAAAAAATGGGTGACAAGGTTTCAAAAGGAGATAGCCTTGTTACGATTCATAGTAATTTTGAAGATGTGGCGGAAATCAAAAAGAAGTTATCTGAAAGTATCTCGATTTCGTCAAATCCAGTAAAACCACCTACATTAATCATTGATAAAATATCATAATTCAAAATCCGGGGATAAAATAATCCTCGGATTTTTTTTATGCATTTTTACCTCAAAGCCCCTTTTTAAAATGTATATTTTTTTATTTCTTGGAAAAAATGGGAAAGTATAAAGAATGGAGGGTTTGGGATGAAACGCGTATTTATTAGTCTGTTACTTTCAACAATCATGATTTTTACTAGTAGCCCTTTCGCTTCTGCAAAGGAATCATCTGTTGATCTAGCGAATAATGCAAAATCTGCAATTTTAATTGAACGTGATACGGGGAAGATTCTTTACGAAAAAAATAGTGATGAAAAGCTTCCCCCAGCAAGCATGACGAAAATCATGACAATGCTGTTAATCATGGAAGCTCTTGATAAAGGTAGTATCACCTATTCTGAAAAAGTTAGAACAAGTGAGCATGCCGCATCAATGGGAGGATCACAAATATTTCTTGAGCCTGGCGAAGAAATGACAGTTGAGGAAATGTTAAAAGGGATTGCTATTGGTTCAGGTAATGATGCATCCGTTGCCATGGCAGAAAAGATAGCTGGTTCTGAAGAAGCTTTCGTTGAAATGATGAATAATAAGGCGAAGGAATTAGGTCTTAAAAATACTTTATTTCAAAATCCAACTGGTCTTCCTGCAGACAATCATTACAGTTCTGCCCATGATATGGCAATCATGTCTAAGGAATTACTGAAATACGAAGAAATCACTAAATTTACAGGTAAATATGAGGATTATTTACGTGAAAATTCCGACGACAAATTTTGGCTTGTCAATACAAATCGCCTTGTTCGATTTTATCCTGGTGTAGATGGGTTAAAAACAGGTTTTACGACAGAGGCAAAATATTGTTTAACAGCCACTGCTGAAAAAGAGGATATGCGTTTAATATCTGTTATTTTTGGTGCGCCAACACCGAAGGAACGCAATGCGCAAGTAACAAAAATGCTAGACTTTGGTTTTAGTCAGTATAAGACACATCCTTTATTTGAGCGTAATCAGGAAGTTGCTGAAGCGAAGGTAAGTAAAGGGAGTGAAAAGAGAATAAAGCTTGTTACATCCGAGCCAATTTCACTGTTAACAAAAAAAGGTGAAAAAATTGATGATGTACAAAAAGAAGTGGTTGTTGATGAAAAGCTGAAAGCTCCGATAAAAAAAGGTGACAAAATCGGAAAACTGGTGATTAAAAAAGATGGAAAGGTATTAAGTGAAAGCCCGCTTGTAGCAGCAAAAGACATCGATTCTGCGAGTTGGTGGAAATTATTTAAACGTACTATGGGTACGTTTAATAAAACCCCTTAACTTTTTTGACCTAGTTCTCGATGTCTAGCTCCAGCGCCTAGCCCCTCGAGGTCACAATCCAATCTGTCAAGAAGGTCAAAGAACAACCTTCTAGCCAGCTCGTCTTGTGCTTGTCGGACTTGCACAGGACAAGGAAAGCTTCGACAGCATGATCCTCGCACGAAGAAAATGCATAGCATTTTCGAGGAAGTGCTGACATCGACGTTTGCCACAGGACGTGGCAGTAGTTAGTCGATGTTCCACTTCAAGGCACTTGCGCTTTTCGGTTTTTTTTGCCGAATGAACACTAGTTTTGTCATCAAGAAGGATTCTTTTGTATCAATAGCGAAAAGACTCACTATACGATTTAAAGGAGGCATTGTAAAGTGAGTCTTGGAATTGAACTTGAGGTAAAACACAATGTGTTATGTATTCGGCTTACTGGTGAGTTAGACCATCATACAGCTGATGAATTGCGATTAAAGGTAACAGATACGATTGAAAGCAATCAAATTAATCACATCTTATTGAATCTTGAAAAGCTGACATTTATGGATAGCTCGGGATTAGGTGTAATTTTAGGGAGATACAAGCAAATCAAAAATCTAGGTGGAGAAATGGTTGTTTGTTCAATTTCCCCACAGGTCGAACGTTTATTTGAAATGTCAGGCCTTTTCAAAATTATTCGGTTAGAGCGTGATGAGTCTTTTGCGCTTCAGTCATTGGGGGTGGCGTAATGAAAAACGAAATGCACCTTCAATTTTCAGCACTAAGCCAAAATGAGTCGTTTGCTCGTGTTGCTGTAGCTGCGTTTATCACACAACTCGACCCAACACTGGACGAATTAACTGAAATTAAGACAGTTGTTTCAGAAGCCGTAACAAACTCAATTATTCATGGATATGAAAGTGATCCGAGTGGGATTGTTTACATTTCATGCAAAATTGAAGACAGTACAGTCTATATCACCATTAGAGACGAAGGAATTGGAATTAACAATCTAGATGAAGCAAGGCAGCCATTGTTTACAACAAAACCAGAGCTTGAGCGATCAGGTATGGGATTCACAATTATGGAAAATTTCATGGATGAGTTTGAAGTAGAAACAGGTTCATGCGTAGGTACAACTTTACGGCTAACAAAGCATTTATCAAAGAGTAAAGCGTTATGCAATTAAGGAGACTTGCCAATGGATGTGGAGGTCAAGAACAACAATAGTGAAACGTATTTAAAGGACAACGAGGTTAAGAATTTAATCAAACTAAGTCAAGAAGGACGACAGGAGGCACGTGATTTAATCGTCCAGAAGAACATGAGGTTAGTTTGGTCTGTTGTACAACGATTTTTAAATCGAGGCTATGAACCAGATGATTTGTTTCAAATAGGCTGCATTGGATTATTGAAGTCTGTCGATAAATTTGATTTATCATATGATGTTAAATTTTCAACCTACGCTGTACCAATGATAATCGGTGAAATCCAGCGCTTCATTAGAGACGACGGAACAGTGAAGGTGAGTCGTTCATTAAAGGAGACCGGAAATAAAATCCGGAAAGCTAAGGATGAACTTTCAAAGCAGTTCGGTAGAGTTCCGACAATCGCAGAGATTGCGGAATACTTAGAAATCACTCCTGAGGATGTTGTATTAGCTCAAGAGGCAAGTCGTGCACCTTCATCCATTCACGAAACCGTATATGAAAATGATGGTGATCCGATTACATTGCTTGATCAAATAGCGGATAATAACGAAACAAAGTGGTTTGATAAAATAGCATTAAAGGAAGCGATTCGCGAGCTAGATGAACGTGAGAGATTAATTGTTTTCCTGCGCTATTATAAGGACCAAACCCAATCCGAAGTCGCAACAAGGTTGGGAATATCGCAAGTACAAGTGTCGAGGCTAGAGAAAAAAATATTACAACAAATGAAAGACCGAATGGACGTATGATCCATTCGGTTTTTTCCGTTTTATCGTGGTAATTATTGGTGTTTGTACACCAGTCGCATTAGATAAATTAGATTTAACATACTATTTATATAAGGAAAACAATGTGTGGGGTGTGAAAGTGATGGAAAAATCAATTTATGTTCGAATGCGCCATCGCGTACTGGTACAACCCAATACAACAATAACTATTGGTGAAATCATACAAATAAGTGCTGAGGATAGCATCGTACAGGCTATTAAAAAGATCGTCATCCATCAAGTAAGCAAAAAAGACAAAAATATTATTGTCATTGATGTGATGAAAGTGATTGAACAAATTAGGAGGCGATTTCCTCATGTTGATATTCAGACAGTTGGTCCCGCACAAACCATCATTGAGGTAGCTATTAAGAAAAAACGATTTGCCTCTGCGCTGTTTGTAGCCGTTTGGTTTTTATTATTTACAGGAGCAGCCCTTACAATGATGAATTTCCATGAAGATGTGTCAATGAGAGAGGTTCATTTGCGCATCTATACCATGATAACAGGTGACGTAGTTCCTAAACCCTTGTTATTTCAAATTCCATATTCATTAGGTTTGGGACTAGGGATGATTTTATTTTTTAATCATTTTTTCCGTAAGCGTCTCAACGAAGAACCAAGTCCACTAGAAGTTGAAATGTTTAATTACCAACAGGATTTAGATAATTATTTAATATTTAATGAAAACAAAGAAAGTATGAAACACATTGATGACAATTAAAGTCCTTTTAATTATGTTTATTGGACTAGGAAGTGGACTTGCTGTTGGAGGCGGTTTTGTTGCTTTTTTAGCCGTCTTAGGGATTATTCCACGATTAACACAACTAACGAAAACCATGAAATTCATTCGATTTTATGAATGGGGGGTTGTATTAGGAGCAGTGTTTGGTGGCTGGTTTACTCTAAATGATTATATCTTTAATCTTTGGGAGATTTTAGTACTTCCCGTTGGATTAGCAAGTGGGATATTCGTCGGGATGCTGGCAGCTGCACTTACAGAAGTACTAAATGTTTTTCCAATCTTAGCTAAACGCATAGGAATCGAAAATAAAATCATTATTTTAGTGATGGCGATCGTGTTCGGGAAAATCGCCGGGTCATTATTTCAATGGATGTACTATGTGAAATGATCTTATAACGGATATATATTTTACAACGCAGGGAGTGAACATAGAGTGGCTACTAAGAAAAAGATAAAAGACGATTATAAAAATAGCATCAAAAAGTACCAGCCAAAACCAAAGTATTTTTTTAATTGCATTAAAGCATTTTTGGTTGGAGGTTTTATCTGCATTATTGGACAAGGGATACAGAACTTCTATATGACCGTATTTGATTTTACGGAAAAAGATGTGGGAAACCCAACTGTCGCAACTCTTATTCTAATCTCCTCGTTATTAACTGGGTTTGGCTTATACGACAAGATTGGACAATTTGCAGGTGCGGGCTCGGCGGTACCTGTTACAGGATTTGCAAATTCGATGACAAGTGCCGCAATGGAGTATAAAAGCGAAGGTGTTGTATTAGGAATTGCCACGAATATGTTTAAGCTCGCAGGCAGCGTAATTGTGTTTGGAGCAGTTTCTGCGTATATTGTTGGGATTATTCGTTATTTCTTTAATCTCACAATATCTTGATTGCAAGGAGTGAATGACATGAGGCTAGTTGGAAAACAAACATGGGTATTTGAGAATCAAATTTTTTTAAATTCAACAGGAACTGCGGTTGGACCAAAAGAAAGCTTAGGTCCTTTAGGTACAAGTTTTGATATAAAGTATGATGAATTGCACTGTGGCGAAGATTCTTGGGAATCTGCCGAAAGAAGGCTTATGGTGGATTCGATTGATTCTTGCCTGCAAAAAGTGAACTTGTCAAATGATGATATAGATTTCTTTTTAGCAGGGGACTTATTAAATCAAAATGTGACGACAAACTATGCTGCTAGACATCATCAAATCCCGTTAATCTGCATGTTTGGTGCTTGTTCAACATCTATGGAGACTCTTGCTGTAGGATCAGCTCTTGTTGATGCAGGATTTGCAAACAGAATTCTAGCATCGACGAGTAGTCATAACGCCACGGCTGAAAGACAATTCCGATATCCAACCGAATATGGAGGACAAAAGCCAGATACAGCAACCTTTACAGCAACAGGTGGTGGTACTGCTCTAGTAAGTAAAGAGAAGGGACCGATACGGATTACTTCAGCGACAATAGGAAAAGTGGTGGACCTAGGAATAACAAATCCATTTGACCTTGGTTCTGCAATGGCACCAGCAGCGGCGGATACCATCACCAGACATTTTCAGGATTTAAATATTAATCAGGATGAATATGACCTGATAGCGACTGGTGATCTCTCAGGTGTTGGCAGTCCAATCTTAAAAGAGATGGTAAAAGAAGAAGGGTATGATTTGGGCAATAAACATAACGATTGCGGACTGATGCTTTATCACTCAGACCAAGAGGTTTTTGCTGGTGGGAGTGGATGTGCTTGTTCAGCCATTGTGACGTATGGGCACATTGTAAAAGAACTTATCAGTGGCAATTTAAACAAGGTGTTTATTGTTGCAACAGGTGCACTTCTTAGCCCGACAATGATACAGCAAAAGGAAACCATCCCTACGATCGCACATGGTGTTGTGTTGGAACGTGTTCAAGGTGGTGAATAGGTAATGGAATACTTATACGCATTTTTAGTTGGTGGAGCAATATGTGTGGTTGGACAGCTCTTACTTGATTTTGCAAAGTTAACACCCGCTCATGTAATGAGTGTTTTTGTCGTATTAGGTAGTATTTTGGATGGTTTTAATCTCTACGACAATTTAATCCGATTTGCAGGTGCTGGAGCGACAGTTCCAATTACAAGCTTTGGACATTCCCTTTTACATGGGGCGATGCAAAGTGCGGAGGAACATGGATTTATTGGAATTGCGATGGGGATATTTGAATTAACTTCAGCGGGAATATCCTCTGCAATATTATTCTCCTTTTTAGTTGCATTGATTTTCAGAGCGAAAGGATAAAATATATGGACGAAGCTAGAAGAAAAGTGATTCTAATAACAGATGGCGATGAATATGCAAAAAAGACATTAGAATACATTGCAAAAGAAGTAGGGGGACGATGTATTTCCAAATCACATGGAAACCCAACAACCTTATCAGGAAAAGAAATGGTGGAGTACATTTTAGATACCCCTTACGACCCTGTTTTTGTTATGTTCGATGATAGTGGATTGTTGGGGGAAGGAATGGGCGAACATGCATTAAAGTATGTCGCAACTCATCCTAAAATTGAAGTATTAGGTGTTATTGCTGTTGCTTCGAAGACCCACCAAACTGAATGGACAAAAGTAGACATAAATATTGACAGAGACGGTAATCTGACAGAATACGGAGTCGATAAAAGTGGGATTCCTGAATATGACATTGGTCGAATAAACGGAGATACAGTGTATTGTTTAGATTCACTAGATGTTCCAATAATCGTAGGAATGGGAGATATCGGAAAAATGGCACGTAAAGATGATCTTAAAATTGGTGCCCCCATTACAAGAAAAGCAGTGGATCTAATACTCGAAAGGAGTGGTTATGATCGGAAAGGAAAAGAATTCAAGTAAGACTCCAATTTCTCCTGATATAGTTAAAAATGATAAATTTTTCGAATCGCGCATAGGTTTAGGAACGACAAATTTTGATATTGGTGTTAGAAAGTTTAAGATTCTAAATAAGGAAGTACATCTCTATTTTTTAAATGGTCTGTGTGATACTGCATTTATTGTTCAAATTTTAGAGGAAATTGTGAATATCAATGATAATGAAAAGAATTCTTATCGAGCTTTCAACATCATTGAGAACCGACTGGTTCATCAGCAAGTAAGTACCATCAAGAATTTAGATGAAGCCGTTGATACGATCCTTTCGGGACTTATCCTCTTTTTAGTTGAAGGGGAGGATTCGGGGCTAGCAGTTGATGTAAGAAGTTATCCAGGAAGGACACCTCAAGAGCCCGATACCGAAAAAGTAATCCGAGGTGCTCGAGATGGATATGTAGAAAATATTATCGTGAATTGTGCTTTAACAAGAAGAAGAATACGTGATGAAAGGCTGCGTAACGAGATTATGCAGGTCGGTGAGAGATCAAAAACGGATATTTGTATCTCTTATATCCAAGATGTGGCCGACCCAAATTTAGTGAAAATCATTAAGAAGGAACTCAGTAAGATTGATGTGGATGGACTAACAATGGCGGATAAAACAATTGAGGAATTTATTGTTCATCAAGGGTTTAATCCATATCCGTTGGTTAGATATACGGAGCGTCCTGATGTTGCAGCAACTCATTTACTTGAGGGACATGTGGTGATCATGGTGGATACTTCACCGAGTGTCATTATCACTCCTACAACAATGTTCCATCACGTGCAGCATGCTGAAGAATATCGCCAAGCTCCCGCTGTTGGTACATTGCTACGGTGGACAAGGTTTGTTGGGATAATTGCTTCTATTTTTCTGTTACCCCTTTGGTTTTTATTAGTTTTAGAACCGGATATGATCCCAAAAGCAATTGATTATATTGGACCAAATGAAAAGTCAAATATCCCAATTGTGATCCAAATTTTCCTTGCCGATATGGGAATTGAATTTTTAAGGATGGCGGCCATTCATACGCCGACACCATTATCAACTGCGATGGGTTTGATTGCGGCAGCATTAATTGGTCAAATTGCAATCGATGTTGGGTTGTTTGGACCAGAGGTGATTCTTTATGTAGCAATTGCAGCGGTAGGTATATTTGCAACGCCAAGCTATGAATTGAGTGCTGCAAATAAAATAGCGAGATTATTTCTGTTAGTCTTAGTGGCAATTTTTAAGGTACCAGGATTTATTATAGGTTGTACCATCTATTTCTTGTTCTTGGCGAATATCCGGTCCCTAAATACTCCATATTTATGGCCGTTTTTACCTTTCAACGCAAAAGCATTATTACAAATTGTGATTCGAACTTCTGTACCTGGAGCAAAGTTAAGACCAAGTATCGTACACCCTCAAAAACCTTTCAAACAATAGTTGCACCATATAAAACGTTGTGTTAATCTATTTTCCATAGCACAGCGTTAAAGATAGTATGACAGCTGATGACTATAAGTGATTAGCTGTCATTTTTTTGGAAAAGCTGGAGTGCACGTAAAACTATTTTATCATAAAGGCTCTGATGAGTACCTTATGAAGGAATGAGGGGAATCGATGTTTTTGCATGGAACAAGTAAAGTAAATGAAAAAAACCACTTAGAAATTGGTGGGGTAGATACTGTAGAATTAGCAAAACAATATGGCACACCTTTATATGTGTATGATGTTGCACTTATCAGAGAACGTGCTAGAAGCTTTCGTGAAACATTTAAGCGTTTAAATATTGCTGCACAGGTTGCATACGCGAGTAAAGCCTTCTCTACAATCGCGATGGTACAGTTAGCTCATGAGGAAGGTTTATCTCTAGATGTCGTTTCAGGCGGGGAACTATTTACAGCCATACAAGCTGGTTTCCCAGTAGAACGTATTCACTTCCACGGAAATAATAAAAGCTATGAAGAACTGGATATGGCGGTTAAAAATAATATTGGCTGTATTGTTGTCGATAATTTTTATGAACTATCTTTGTTAGAGCAGGTTTGTATTGAAAATAAAACAACGATGAAGATTTTATTGCGGGTAACACCAGGAGTTGAAGCACACACCCATGATTATATTACGACTGGGCAAGATGACTCTAAGTTTGGCTTTGGACTCGAAAATGGACAGGCAGACCAAGCTGTAGAGCAGGCACTTCATTCAGAATACTTAGAGTTATTAGGAATTCATTCTCATATTGGTTCTCAAATTTTTGAAACAACTGGATTTTTAGTGGCTGCTGGAAAAATGTTTGGAAAACTTAAAGACTGGAAGGATCGCTTTGGATTTGCACCTAAAGTATTAAATCTTGGTGGTGGTTTTGGAATTCGCTATACAGAAGAAGATAAGCCACTTCCAGCATCAAAGTATGTAGAAGCCATTATCGGTGAAGTAAAAAAGCATGCGGATGATCTTTCAATTGATATTCCTGAAATATGGATTGAGCCAGGTCGTTCAATTGTAGGTGACGCTGGAACGACGATTTATTCTGTTGGTTCGCGAAAAGAAGTACCTAATATCCGTCAATATATTGCAATTGATGGGGGCATGACAGATAATATTAGACCGGCCTTATACCAAGCAAAATATGAAGCGGTGTTAGCGAATCGTGTAGAGGATCCTGTGGAAGAAACCGTTTCAATTGCTGGTAAATGCTGTGAATCTGGCGATATGTTAATCTGGGATTTACCATTACCAAAAGCAAATTCAGACGATATGTTAGCTGTTTTCTGTACAGGTGCATATGGATATGCTATGGCTAATAATTATAACCGTATCCCAAGACCTGCAGTTGTATTTGTAGAGAATGGTGAGGCGCAGCTTGTGGTTCAACGTGAAAGTTACGAAGATTTAGTGAGACTAGATATCCCATTAAAATCTAAGATAGTTGATTAAATAGAACATGAACTTAAAAACCCACGAAAACTCGTGGGTTTTTCTTTTTAGACTTTATTTAAAAAGATTTTTAATGGCATCAATTAAGTTTACAAAAAATTCTTTAAGCTTATTTAAAAAGCTTTGTCCTTCTTCCGATTCCAGAAAGTTTGTTAATTTCTCCTTTGCTAAATTTAGTTGTTCACCAACCTGATTCCAGTCAATATTAAGATCCATTAGTTTTTTAAAAAGGTCCATTAGTCGATCGATGTCGGCATCTGTTAACGTAATTCCTAAGTCATTTGCAGCATTTACAATAATAGTCCGGAGTTCTTCATCGTTTTTCGGTGCGTTTTTCGCAATTTCATCCTTAATTTTTGCCATTAACGCCGCAGCATCATCGGCACCAATTTTTTCACTTAATTTTGTAGTTTCAACCATTTCTTCGTTGGCAATCTGCTTAACATCTTCAGGAATAACTTGATCTGAAGATATCTCATAAGCTTTAATAATCCCAGTTAATGCGGCGGTTCCAGAAACATCAAAAGGTCCAGTTACATAGATCGTTGCATCTTTCACACCAGCTGTAATTAATGCATTTGCATACATTTCTTCTGTAATGAGTGTAATATGATTAGAAATGGTTACATCTAGTCCAGAACCTTTTTCCCCAATTGTGATTGATGCTGAAGATAATGCTTTGTTTCCAATTCTAGCCTTTGGTATATAGTTTCCAAGGTACTGATGTTCTTCCGCGTTTGTAACAACGACGGTCTGTGGGTTCTCTGGTGCATTCATTTCTTTTAAAATTGCTTCTTTTTGTGTTTCGGTTAGGTCCTGACCAAGTGTAATAATCACATCTCCAGGTGTAGCGTCCGCGAAGCTAAGTGATGGGAAAATGAGTGAAAACATCAGTAAAAAAGTGAGTATACGTTTATATCTCAAACTAGTTACCTCCTTAATTTTTAAAAACAAGGTGATCCATCGTCCATATTATACATTATTCTTCACCTAAAATATCTTTCTGACGGTGATTAATGAAAAACGCCTCCTCTTGAGATTGGATTATTCCAACCTTTTATAGTAAAATGAACTCGTTCAATACATATGGACGAAAGAAATTAAGTGGAGGTTTCAAATGAAAAAAGCTAGCATTGAATTCGAAAATGGAGAAAAAATCGTCATTGAGTTATATCCAAATGAGGCACCTGGAACTGTTGCAAATTTTGAAAAGCTTGCAAATGAAGGATTTTATAACGGCTTAACATTCCATCGTGTCATTCCTGGCTTTGTCGCGCAAGGCGGCTGCCCTCGTGGAAATGGAACAGGTGGTCCTGGGTATACAATTAAATGTGAAACAGAAGGAAATCCACATAAACATGTACCAGGTGCATTGTCAATGGCACATGCTGGAAAAGATACTGGTGGAAGTCAATTTTTCATCGTCCATGAGTCACAACCTCATTTAGATGGTGTGCACACTGTTTTCGGTCAAGTAATTGAAGGTTTGGAATCTGTATACCGTATTAAACAAGGCGATGTAATGAAAGAAGTTAAAGTTTGGGAAGAGTAAGAAATCGGGCACAACAGGTCATTCTTGTTGTGTCTTTTTGTTTGTCCTATAATGATACTTGAGGTGAAACCAGATGGGTAAAGGAAGATGGACCGTATTTTTTGTTTTGCTATTCATTGCAATTGCATGGGGAGTCATTTATTGGTTGTTTATCGTGTAGGATCATTCATAGAACTCTAAAATACATAATTTGTATTGTTAAGCATTAAATTCGACAAAATAAGAGTACTTTATGTTATACTGATTTACATCGCTAAAAGAATAAAATAGTTTCCTTCGGGGTTAGGTGAAATTCCTTACCGACGGTGATGAACAATTGTTCTAAGCCCGTGACCCATTTTATTATCAATTCTAATATTGATAGGCTATTTGCCATGAGAATTCATTTAAAATGGTGGACTTTGGTGAGAATCCAAGGCCGACAGTTAAAGTCTGGATGGGAGAAGGATGTTAGTACGGTATGTGAAAAATATTTGTCCACGAT
Organism: Bacillus timonensis; assembly: GCF_004799755.1. Lineage (GTDB taxonomy): Bacteria > Bacillota > Bacilli > Bacillales > Bacillaceae_L > Ferdinandcohnia > Ferdinandcohnia timonensis_A. The sequence goes on from NZ_SLUB01000002.1 coordinate 62,441, forward strand.
ACCTTTATTTAGTATGGGCAAAATACATATTCTGTTGCTTGAATAACATCGACCAGGACCCCGGATTGTTTTCCGAGGTCTTTTTTGTTTAGGAACTAAGTAAGAACTCCCGTAATTTGTACATGATAAATAGAAAGGAGTGTAGATAACGTGCGAGATCAAGATTATATGAATTTAGCGATAAATGTTGCAAAAGCAGGTGTCGGTCAAACTACACCAAATCCTGTTGTAGGAGCCGTTGTTGTGAACGAAGGTCGAGTGGTGGGTATTGGTGCACACTTAAAAGCAGGAGAACCCCATGCAGAGGTCCATGCGATCCAGATGGCTGGTGAAAAAGCCGAAAATGCAACGGTTTATGTAACATTGGAGCCGTGTAGTCATCATGGTAAGACTCCGCCATGTGCTGATCTTTTAGTAAACAGCAATGTGAAGAGGGTAGTCATTGCAACGACTGATCCAAATCCACTCGTTGCTGGAAAAGGCATCGCCAAATTAAAAACAGCGGGAATTGAAGTGGAAGTTGGAGTATGTAAGGAACAAGCAGATGCCTTAAACGCCGTTTTTTATCATTTTTTAGATAAAAAACGTCCATATGTAACCTTGAAATCTGCCATCACTTTAGATGGGAAAATAGCAACGGTTACTGGCGAAAGTAAATGGATAACTGGTGAGGATGCAAGAAATGATGTACATCTATATAGAAGTATTCATGATGCAATTCTTGTCGGCGTTAATACAGTGCTTGTGGATAATCCAAGTTTAACAACGAGGCTTCCGAATGGGACAGGTAAAAATCCGATTCGAATCATCTTGGATTCAACTCTAAGAACACCGCTAGAATCGCAAGTTGTCAATGACGGCAAGTCTGAGACTTGGATTATTGTTTCTGACCAAGTAACTGAAGAGCAAATGAATAAATTCTCCGATAAAAAGGGTGTTCGAATTATTCAATTGGAGGAGTCTAACATTATAGTTAACACTGTGCTTGCTCGTCTAGGTGAAGAAGGGATATCCTCCATTTTTGTTGAAGGTGGAGCAGAAGTGAATGGCAGCTTTTTAAAAGAAAAGGCAATCAACCAAGTCATTGTCTATCTTGCACCTAAATTAGTAGGTGGAAAATTAGCCCCGACGTCCATTGGTGGTGCTGGAATTGAATCCATTGATGATGCATTACAATTAACCATTAAATCTGTAGAACAGCTCGGAGAAGATATTAAAATTGTAGCAGAGCCGAGATAGAGGTGAAAAAATGTTTACAGGGATTGTAGAAGAAATCGGGAAAGTAAAAGCAATTAGTGGTTCACAGGATTCGGTTGAAATGGTGATTCAAGCTAAAAAAATTCTCGAGGATGTAAACTTAGGAGATAGCATTTCGGTCAATGGAGTTTGTTTAACTGTAACAGACTTTACCAAAGATGGCTTCACTGTTGATGTGATGCCAGAAACGGTGAAATCAACTTCTTTACGTGATTTAGAGCGAAATCATGCTGTCAATCTTGAAAGAGCAATGACGGCAGGTGGACGTTTTGGAGGGCATATCGTTTCAGGTCATGTAGATGGGATTGGAAAGATCATTCGAAAAGAACCAAAAGGGAATGCCGTGTACTATGAAATTGAAATACCAAAAGAGATTGCTGAATTTATGATATATAAGGGATCGGTTGCAGTAGACGGAACTAGCTTAACAATTTTTGGTCTTACAGAAACTACTTTTACTCTTTCTTTGATTCCACATACATTATCAGAAACGATTTTACGTAATAAAGGTGTAGGAGACATTGTAAACATTGAGTGTGACATGCTCGGAAAATATGTGAGACAGTTCATGCAACGATCTTTTAATACTGAAAAAGAAACAAAATCAAAGATTACCTCAAGCTTTTTAGCAGAACATGGATTTAAATAAAAAAAGGGGTGACGACAATGTTCGATCCAATTGAAGATGCTCTTGCCGACCTAAGACAAGGAAAAGTAATCATAGTATGTGACGATGAAGATCGTGAAAATGAAGGAGATTTTATCGCAATTGCGGATAAAGCAACCCCGGATGTTATTAATTTTATGATCACGCATGGCCGTGGACTCGTATGTACGCCTATCTCAAAGTCATTAGCGAAAAAATTAAATCTAGATCCAATGGTTATGCATAATACAGACCCACATGGCACTGCTTTTACAGTGAGTATTGACCATAAAACAACAACAACTGGGATAAGTGCTATCGAACGTTCAAAAACAATAATGGAATTGCTCAACCCAGAGTCAAAAGCGTCAGATTTCAAAAGACCTGGTCACGTCTTTCCTTTGATCGCAAAGGAAGGGGGGGTTCTCCGCAGGGCTGGTCATACGGAAGCTGCCGTTGACTTAGCACTCCTTTGTGGGTCAGAACCTGCTGGGGTGATTTGTGAAATTGTGAAAGAAGACGGAACCATGGCAAGGGTTCATGATTTACGAAAAATCTCAGATGAATTTAATCTGAAAATGATAACGATTGGAGAATTGATTCGTTATCGGAATCAAAAGGAAAAGCTTGTAAAAAGAGAAGTTGAAGTTTCATTACCAACTGAATATGGAGATTTTAAAGCGATTGGATACTCAAGTCTTATAGATGGAAAAGAACATGTTGCACTAGTTAAAGGTGAGATTAAAGAAACAGAACCAATGCTGGTGAGGGTGCATTCAGAATGCTTAACTGGAGATGTGTTCGGATCAAACCAATGCGAATGTGGACCACAGCTTCATGCTGCATTGCGACAAATAGAGCAAGCGGGGTCAGGTGTACTCGTATATATGCGTCAAGTAAGTAGAGGCGCTGGTTTAATAAACAAAATGCGTGCCTTTAAGAATAAAGCAGAAGGGCAAGAAACAGTCGAAACAAATGAAAAACATGGAGTTTTACCAGAATTAAGGGATTATGGTATTGGGGCTCAAATTCTCAAGGATCTAGGGATTAAAAAAATGAAGCTTTTAACGAATAACCCTAGAAAAATCACTGGTCTTGAAGGATATGATTTAGAAGTAGCCGATCGGATTCCGTTAGAATTGGAAGAAAATAATAAAAATATCGGCAATATACTACATTTTTAAAAAAATGAACCATAACTGATAACACAGGAGGCAAATGATGAATAAAATTTATGAAGGACATTTAGTTGGAACAGGTTTAAGAGTGGGGATTGTAGTTGCACGTTTTAATGAATTTATCACTGCAAAATTACTAAGCGGCTCACTTGATGCACTCAAGAGACATGGGGTTGCGGATGAGGATGTAGAAATAGCATGGGTTCCGGGTGCCTTTGAAATTCCGTTAATAGCTAAAAAAATGGCTGAATCAAGTAAATATGATGCAGTAATTGCGTTAGGGACAGTCATTAGAGGCTCTACTTCCCACTATGATTTTGTTTGTAATGAGGTAGCGAAAGGACTGGCTGCAACTGCATTAGCGACTGGAAAACCAGTCATGTTTGGTGTTTTAACAACTGACACAATTGAACAAGCAATCGAAAGAGCGGGAACCAAAGCAGGAAATAAAGGATGGGATTCTGCTGTATCTGCCATTGAAATGGCAAATCTTGCACGTTCATTTGAATAAATCGCGCCACTTTGTATAGATATGGAAAGTATTGGATATAATTTAAATTTAAGGGTATTCCAAAAAGACTATGGAAAAATGAACTAGTTAATGGTACTCTTAATAAATGATTAAGGTTAGTCCAAAAGTAGTAATGGATATACTGTTTGGAAAGTTTTTCGATAATGAGGGATTTATATGTTAATTCGTTATAAAAAGAATTATGAGAAAATCGCAATGGGGCTTCTTTCATTTATGCCGACCGAAAAGGACCTAAAGAACCTGCAAGCAACAATGAAGCAATATGAAGAAGATGATACACAGCAGCTATTCTTATGGAAAGAAGAAGATATTGTAGGAATTATCGGAACAACAATCCATGACGGAAATCTTGTAGAAATTCAACATATCTGCGTGAATCCATCCCATCGCTATCAAGGCATTGGAAAAAAGATGGTAAAGGCACTAAAAGAACATTTTCCAGATCGTGAGTTACGACCAAATGAACATACCGCAGCATTTTTTGAGAAATGTGATTTTTCAGAGGATGAAACATGTGAAGAGGGATAGTCATAAGACTGTCCCTTTTATTTTAAGATAAGAAAGTATAAAATTTTTACCTAGTTTTCGATGTCTAGCTCCAGGCGCCATCGGCTCGAGGTCATAAGCCAATCGCTTCGGAAGGCAAGAAGCGCCTTCTGTCAGCGCTCGTCTTATGCTTGTCGCCGATAGGCGGGCGCCTTGCGCTTTTCTTATTCGTTTCGCCTTTTCTGTTTTAAAAATAATTGTTTTTGTCGTTCGGCAATTGTCTCACTTCTGTCGCGTAATTTATGTTTATGAATGATTGCCTCATTTGAAAAATCGCTTGCTTTCCCCCATGATTTTTCTGATTTAGTAGCCTGGGATCTACAAATGGCAAGTAGATGTTTATCTGTTAACGGTAAATTTATACTTTCATAAGGGATGCCATTTTCAATATCATAGTATTTTTTTTGTAATAGTTTAATTAGTTCATCGGCTTGAAATCCTAACATTACAAACTCGGATTTCTGTTCTTGACAAATCTTTAGCGCGCTTTTCATCATTTTGAGTGCACCTGGTCTATTACCACGACGGTAGTGATAAAATGATACGGCAATTTGAATTAAACCTACCCAATATTTCTTTCTTTCAGGAACAGGATCCTCTTTCCAATGTTCTTCCAAAACTTCATGGCATTCAAAATAATCCCGCTCACAATGAAAATGAATTAAATACTCAATAAATGCTTCTGGATACAAGGGTGATTACACATCCTTTTAACACTATGTACCTGTAGTTTACCATATTAATTGAACCCATAACATGGAAAAAATAAAGTGTTCAGCATATTGCCGAACACTTTATCGTCATTTTCAGTGATTAATTAAAACCAAGCTGCACCAACGATAACTAAAAGAATAAACAATACTACGATTAAGGCAAAACCGCCTCCAAAAAAGTATCCACCACTCATTTAAAATACCTCCTTAAGTTTCTTGGTTACACAGTTATAGTATGACTTTTAATACTACTTGTGTGGGCGGGTGTCCATATCCACCATCATTTTTTCTAAAAAATTAAGGGCTATTATCCAAAATCCAGATATGGCTTGAATGGTTATTATGTTCTATACTAATTATTGTGTTAAAATATAAGAATATGACTAAGTCAAGAAGGGTATTTTTGGTGAGATGAGCGTGGATTTACATTACAGCGTAAAAATTGACTCTTTTGAAGGTCCATTAGACCTTCTTTTACATTTAATCAATCGATTAGAAATTGATATTTACGATATACCGGTTGCGGAAATTACAGAACAATACTTAATATATATACATGCAATGAAAGTATTACAATTAGATATTGCAAGTGAGTACCTAGTTATGGCTGCGACGCTGTTAGCAATTAAAAGCAAAATGTTGCTTCCGAAACAAGAAGAAGAGCTTGTCGATGGTGACTCAGAGTTTGAGTATGAAGAGGATCCGCGTGAAGACCTGATGAATCGACTAATTGAATACCGTAAATATAAGAATGCCGCAGATGATTTGAAGCATCTAGAAGAAGAGCGTTCCCAATTGTTTACAAAACCTCCAAGTGATTTAAGTGAATTTACGAAGGATGTCTCCAACAATTATACATTAGATGTTAATATCTATGACATGCTGGGAGCATTTCAAAAGCTAATGCGCCGAAAAAAGTTGCAAAGGCCCTTAACAACAAGAATTACTAGACAAGAAATCCCCATCGAAAAAAGGATGGAAGAAATTGTTAATGAATTAAAGGGCTACCGTGGAAAAAAGAAGTTTACAGAGCTTTTTCCATATCATGATAAAAACCATATTGTTGTGACATTCCTTGCGCTTCTTGAGTTAATGAAGAAAAATGCTGTTTTAATTGAACAGCAGAATAATTTTTCAGAAATTTATATATCAAGTATGGAAAGGGATTATTTGTAATGAAATTAGTTGATTGGAAAGCCATTGTCGAAGGGCTGCTGTTTGCAGCTGGAGACGAAGGGTTGACATTAAAACAAATGGCAATGGTTTTAGAAATAAGCGAAAGCACTGTTTTGGACATATTAGGAGAATTAAAGAATGATTATAGTCAAACAGGTCGGGGCATAAATCTAGTTGAGGTTGCTGGTACGTATCAACTAACGACAAAAAAAGAACATGCTGGTTATTTGAAAAAACTAGTAGAATCACCTACTTCGACTTCGCTATCACAGGCTGCATTAGAGACACTTGCTATTATTGCTTATCGTCAGCCGATTACACGAGCAGAAGTCGAAGAAATTCGTGGGGTGAAGACGGAAAGACCGATTCATACCTTAATGGCGAAAGTATTGATTAAAGAGGTAGGGCGTGTTGAAGGTACGGGAAGAGCTATTTTATATGGCACAACGAAGGAGTTCTTAGAGTACTTTGGATTAAAGAAATTGGAAGAATTGCCTCCGCTTCCTGAAAAAGTTGATGAACAGTATGTTCAGGAGGAAGCTGACCTCTTCTTTGAAAGATTTCAAGAAACGATAGAAGATTCAAATTAATTCACCTCAACTTTGCTATCTATGGTAATATGTAGATAATCTATTTGGAAAATCGTGGCGAGTGGGGTGGAAATGTGTTAATTAAACAATGTAGTGGATTTGAACTTGAAAAAACGTTAAAAAATACGTTTGAGGACTTTTTTAACCAATCTGAAGTAACATTTGTAGAAGATGGAGAGGAAAGGACTTTACAAATACTTTATTTGCGTTATTTTGAAGAGCAATTTACATCTTTTACTCCTTTTACCGAGGATCCAGTGTATAAGATTGATACAAATGAAATATATTTCAAGGATCTTGTAGCTCTTGTATGCTTGCTTAAGAATCCGGAGTATCGTCATCGTAAACGAGTATATGTAAATGAGCAAAATCAATTTGAAGAACATTTTGAAGGGATTCATTTTGATAGACTTAAAGAAATATTTACACATCTCCATCACAAAGATGGCTATGAATTAAAATCAGCAATAGAATTTATCCAACAAACCTAATAAACAAACCCCAATTGCAGAGTTTACGCGATTGGGGTTCTCTTTTATTCTTGAACACGTCGCTTTGTTGGGTCACAATTTGGCTGATTGACGTTTTTTGTGCTTTTCGCTAATTTGATCAAATAATAGCATTCTTCCCTAGCCATATGGTCGGCCATAAGGGGAGTCAGGACCCCTAAAATTTCCTTATTTAATTCCATTTCTTCTAATTCTTCCAGAAAGCCTTTAAAAATTTTCATTTCGATTTCTACATCATGATTAAATCGGGAAAGAGCAGGAAATTCATATTGACTTGTACGTAGGAAACCAACCATTTCAACGGCTTTTAGGTAAAAATCTTCCCAATCCTTTACGAACTTCTCACTCTTTTGAATTAAATCTTTTTCTACTCTGTCTAGGTTCGATACAATTCCACCTGCATGACCTGCGGCATCTAGAAGCCAAATAAGGTGGTGATGAAGTGCATGTGTAGGTGGTACTTCTTTACCTTCGACCAAGAAACTGGATACACGTAACCATTCCTCTAATTCATTGACCATATGATTAATAAAAGAAGGAGAAAGGCTAATTTTAACTTTTCCGACTAGTTGATTTTTTATAATATCTAATTTTAATTGGCGAAGCTGTTCTGCAGCAGTTCTTCCTTCTTGGATAATAGTAATCATTTGATTTGGTTGTAGTGATTCTCTCGTCGAGTTTAACAAACGATCAAACACCGTGATAAATTGTTTTGATTTCGTTATTCTTTCTTTTTCACTCGGTGCCAAAGAATCATGTATAAATCGACTATGGTCACCTAGAACCTGCATCCAAAACTGAGTTTCGAATAAGGCTTCCTCCTGAAATGAACGATTCACTTCTTCATACCTCCCAATATATACTCATGCTTTTAAATTCAAATAAAAAATAGGCATTTGCCAAGTTTTCTACAATATCTGTATGTAGAAAGGGAAAGATAGGTGATTCATCCTTTATTATTCTTTATATGTAAGTCACGAAAAATTGGGAAAACGCATACGATATTGACGATTAAAAACGAGGGAGGATTATGATGGGGACCCCTGAAAAATATGTGGCAGAAGTGAAGGAATGGTTTTTGGAGTTGAAAAATCAGATTGAAAATGAACGGAATGGAGACCTTCAAGTGGAATTAATAAAGTTTTCAAATTTCCTTGAATCAGTAGGTACAAAGGTAACGCCAACTAATGTGCTAGAATTGCAGGCTGAGGTAGAAAACCTTTATCATATGAGTTTACGATTTGCAAAACAAGTGAGTGAAAATGATGAATCTCAAGACACAAGAAGAGTAGGGATTGGACAGCATAGATTGCCACCTCTCCCATATGCTTATGATGCATTAGAGCCTTATATCTCAAGAGAAATTATGATACTCCATCATGATAAGCATCATAAGAGCTATGTGGAAGGATTAAACAAGGCTGAGAAAATGATGGAAAAGGCTCGTGACACAGGTGACTATGATTTATTGAAGCATTGGGAAAGAGAAGCTGCATTTCATGGTTCAGGACATTATTTGCATACGATTTTTTGGAATGTAATGAAGCCAAAGGGTGGTGGAATGCCGGGGCGCGAGTTACTCCGCCAAATTAATAGGGATTTTGGAAGCTTTGAAGTCTTTAAGAGACATTTCAGTGAAGCAGCAAACAAGGTGGAAGGTGTAGGTTGGGCCATTTTAGTATGGTCACCAAGAGCTGGTCATTTAGAAATCTTACAAGCGGAACGACATCAATTCATGACCCAATGGGATACGATTCCATTACTTGTTCTAGATGTTTGGGAACATGCTTATTATCTTCAGTATAAAAATGTTCGTGCAGACTATGTGAAAAATTGGTGGAATATCGTAAATTGGGATGAAGTTGAACACCGATTTAATGAAGCGTCAAAACTTCAATGGAAGCAATATTGATCCCTTTTTTTGTGCTGACCTGGTCTTGGTCAGTTTTTTTGTGCATGTTTAGTGATTAGTTCCAGCACTTAGCGTTTTTCGATGTTTGTACATATTTTATTCATATAGTTGGACATGTTTTGCATACACTTTTACAAAACAGCAAAAGGGACGGGGATCGAATGACATTATTCCGCAAAAGATTAATTACACTTATCATCATTGTTATGGTTCTCATAGGCTTCCTTCCTCAAAAAGCGAGCGCACTTACTGTTAGTGCAAAAGGTGCGATCTTAATAGAGCAAGAGTCTGGTAGAATTTTGTTTGAAAAAAATGCCCATCAACGAATGAGAATTGCCAGTATAACCAAAATCATGACAGCTATTATCGCCATTGAATCAGGAAAGCTGGATGAAATGGTAAAAGTGAGTAATAAAGCCGTCCGTGCAGAAGGGTCTTCTTTATACCTAAAGCCAAATGAGCAAATAAAGCTCGAGGATTTGGTTTATGGATTAATGTTACGGTCAGGTAATGATTCTGCAGTTGCTATAGCTGAACATGTAGGCGGCAGTTTAGAAGGCTTTGTTTTTATGATGAATCAAAAGGCTGCAGAAATTGGTATGCAAAATACAGAATTTGCAAATCCACATGGGTTGGATGACCATGAAAACCATTATTCAACCGCGTATGACATGGCGATATTAACAAGATATGCGATGAGGAATGAAAAATATCGGGAGATTACAGGTACAAAAGTACACCGTGCACCGAATCCGACTGAAAAGTGGGATCGTGTTTGGAGAAATAAAAATAAGCTATTAACAAAGTTATATCCGTATAGCACTGGTGGAAAAACAGGATATACAAAGCGGGCAAAACGCACATTAGTTTCAACAGCATCAAAGGATGGAATTGATTTAATAGCTGTCACGATTAATGCCTCTGATGACTGGAATGATCATATGAATATGTTTAACAGTGCTTTTGAAAAGTATGATTTAGTCAAAGTTGTAGAAGAAGGCTACTTACGAACTGACAGCAGTTTTTACAAAGGTAAAGTGTTTGTCGATCATGATTTTATGTACCCCTTGTCTTCAGAAGAGAAAAAGGAGATTAAGCTCAATGTTGAGTTACTTGAACCTGATAAACGGGAGTGGCGGAAACAAGAAAATGTCCCTGATATAGTAGGTACACTAACTGTGAATCTTGGTGACAAGACAATCGAAGAAATGCCTATCTATTTTGATAATGGCAATGTTGACAGACCCAAAGAAACATTTTGGGAAACATTGAAAAGTATCTTTTTAGTAATTTTAGGGGTTAAATGACGATGGTAAATATTATTTGGGTAGCAATGACCATTATCGGAATTATCTTTGCGAGCATAAATGGGACAATCAATGAAGTAAATCAAGCAATCTTTAAGGGGGCTTCAGAAGCAGTTACGATTTGTATAGGTTTAATAAGTGTGCTTGTTTTCTGGTTAGGGCTGATGAGAATTGCACAAGAGGCGGGCTTATTAGAAAAACTGTCCAAATTATTTCGACCTCTTGTTAGTCGATTATTTCCAGAGGTGCCAGTTGACCATCCAGCAATGGGATATATGCTTTCAAACATGATTGCTAATATGTTTGGCCTTGGCAATGCTGCTACACCAATGGGAATTAAAGCGATGGAACAGCTAAGAGAGCTAAACGGCGGGAAAACATCTGCAAGCCGCTCGATGGTTACTTTTCTAGCAATTAATACAGCAAGTGTGACACTTGTTCCCACTACAGTCATTGCAATCAGGATGACCTATGATTCTACAAATCCAACTGATATTGTAGGACCAACTTTAATCGTAACTTCACTTTCAGCTATTGGTGCGGTATTAATTGACCGGTATTTTTATCATCGAAGAGTGAAGAAGGGTGGCGCCCGAAAATGAATATCATTAACACCATTTCACTCTGGCTAATTCCAGTAATTATTGGGTTTATCCTCTTATATGGAACTGCGAAACGAATACCAACTTATGAAACATTCGTTGAAGGTGGAAAGGAAGGAATAAAAATTGCCTTTTCCATTATGCCGTTTTTAATAGGAATGTTAGTTTCGATTTCAATATTCAGGGCATCTGGTGCAATGGATTTCTTCATTAATCTAATCCGTCCAGCATTAGAATTCGTGGGATTTCCAGCAGAAATAGCCCCTTTAGCTATAATAAGGACGCTTTCTGGTACGGCTGCCTTAGGAATGACAACAGATTTAATTGCCACGTATGGTCCTGATTCGTTTATTGGTAGACTTGCGTCAATCATGCAGGGGAGCACCGACACTACCCTTTATGTACTAACAGTCTATTTCGGCGCTGTTGGTATTAAAAAAATGGGTGATGCCCTAAAAGTCGGTCTATTAGCTGATTTACTAGGTATCATTATTAGTATCGTAGTAGTTACAATCTTATTTGGATCATAAAACACGTCTAATTAGCGTGTTTTTCTTTTTTGAGTTTTTTAGGAAACTTCTCGGATGGACATACTAAAGAATGTTTTTATCTTGTACAAATACTAAGAAACAAGTAAGATGTTTAAGGGGTGAGCATAGATGGAACGACTACAAAAAGTAATTGCACATGCAGGTGTAGCTTCAAGGAGAAAAGCCGAGGAGCTCATTGTAGCAGGACAAGTTAAGGTTAATGGAAAAGTTGTAAAGGAGCTAGGAATTAAGGTTGGCTCAAATGATAAAATTGAAGTAAGTGGCATACCGTTAGAAAGGGAAGAGCCAGTTTACTTTTTATTTTATAAGCCACGTTCAGTGATTTCGAGTGTGAGCGATGATAAAGGGAGAAAGGTAGTAACGGACTTTTTTCCAGAAATTAGAGAACGGATTTATCCAGTTGGAAGACTAGATTACGATACATCTGGATTGTTGTTGTTAACGAATGATGGTGAGTTTGCAAATCTTCTTATGCATCCAAAGTATGAGATTGAGAAGGTATATGTTGCAAAAATCAAAGGTATTCCACCTAAGGAAAAACTTCGCCAATTAGAAAGAGGCATTAAGCTAGAGGATGGAATGACTGCCCCTGCTAGAGTTAAGCTTATTTCCATGGACAAGCGTAAACAAACGTCTATTATCGAGATTAGCATTCATGAGGGAAGAAACCGACAAGTGAAAAGAATGTTCGAAGCGATTGGACATCAAGTAATGAAGTTGAAAAGAGAAAGATTTGGCTTCTTAACTCTTCAGGGTTTACATACTGGTGAGTTCAGAGAATTGCTTCCACATGAGGTTAAACAGTTAAGGGCCTTAGCGAGTACGAAAGATAATCGGCTATAGAAATTTAAGCTTATTCGAGTGAAACTAGTTTCACCCGCCTTTTAGGAACGCTCTAAAAGGTCCTAAATTTCATGCTGCTTTTTATAGAAAGTAAGCTTTTCATGTGTTACATGAAATGTAGTTGAAATAAGTTTGCTAATAATGATTCTCAATTGTCACATAACCTTCAAAATGTTTGCAATGTCATAATATTAGAAAGTGCTATAATGGCAAAGAAAGTACACATTTAATCTATAAATAAAGGGAGATTTTAAATGGACAAGAAAAAGCGACGATTAGTTATTCGAACGATCATATTGTTACTTCTCGCCGCTGCGCTCGTTTATACATTGTATATCAATTTCTTTACAAGTAAGGAAAAGGTAGCAGTTGGGGATATGGCACCAGATTTTGTCGTTACAGACTTGAATGGGAATGAACACCATTTGTCAGAGTATAGAGGCGAAAAGGGTGTGTTTTTAAACTTCTGGGGAACATGGTGTGAGCCCTGCCAAAGAGAGTTTCCATATATCGATACATATTATCAGGAATATAAGGATCAAGGAGTTGAAGTAATCGCCATTAACGTAGGTGAACCTAAATTCAGTGTTAATAACTTTATTAAAAAATACGATTTATCATTTCCTGTTGCAATCGATAAGGGAAACCAGTTGCTAAATGCCTATGGAATTGACCCATTGCCAACTACTTTGTTGATTGATAAGAATGGAGAAGTTGTTGAGATAATTACTGGTGAGATGACTAGCAAAATGGTCCGAGATTATATGGAGCAAATAAAGCCATAGGGAGTTATTTTTTATGGAAAATGTAAAATGTGAATGTGGACATGTGAACCCGCATGGGACAATTTTTTGTGAGGCTTGTGGAAAACCTGTCCAAGGTGAAGAAATAAATCAGGATGATAATGAGAAAAAGAAATTGCTTGATATGAGGTATGAGGGAAGTGCTAGACGCTCTCAAACCTATAATAAAACGATTGTTGATAAAATTTGGAATTTCTTTTCTTCTGTAAAAGTAGGGGTTTGGATCATCGTTGTGCTTTTAATTGCTTCAGCACTTGGGACTGTTTATCCCCAGGAACTATACATACCGCCGACCATGAGTCCGGCTGATTTCTATGAACAAGAATATGGAATAACTGGAAGATTATATTATCAACTAGGTTTCCATAACCTGTATGGCTCTTGGTGGTATATGATCCTTATCGCAATGCTTGGTATTTCCTTAATTATTTGTAGTATAGACCGTGTTGTACCTCTATATAAAGCGTTAAAAAAGCAAGGTGTTACACGTCACGAAAGTTTCTTAAAAAGACAGCGTGTATATGGTAAAAACACGGTTGAAAATATCGATAATGACTTTGAAACAGTTAAGCAAAAATTAAAAAAGAAACATTATTCTGTCCGAGAAGAAAACGGAAACATCTTAGCTGAAAAAGGCCGCTTCTCAAGATGGGGTCCATATGTGAACCATTGTGGACTTATTATATTTCTAATCGGTGCAATGCTTCGATTTGTACCTGGAATGTATGTAGATGAGGTACTTTGGATACGCGAAGGAGAAACGGCAAGTGTTCCAGGAACACATGGAAAATATTATTTAGAGAGCGAACGATTTCTTGTAGAAGTTTACGAGAAGGGTAAAGAAAAAGAAGTTTTTGAAGATGCGCTCGAGCTTGCTGGGAATGGAATGGTAGTAAAAAATTATCAAACAGATGTTACGTTATATGAACGTACAGATGAGATCATCCCGGGGGTTGAACCAGAATTAAAAAAGGTTAAATCTCATGAAATTCGAGTGAATGAGCCATTAAAACATGATCATTATGCTTTCTATCAAGTTGATTATAAACTCAACGAATTTAGTACAATGTCGTTTAACATGATTGACAAAGAAACGAATGAAGATTTTGGAACAATCACGATTAATTTAAGGGATCCACAGGAAAAGTATGATTTAGGTAATGGTTACTCAATTGAGCTAGCAAGCTACTTTCCTGATTTCTTTTTTAATGACGAAGGCGAACCTGCTACTAAAACAAAGATTCCAAATAACCCAGCATTTGTATTTAAAATGTTTGCTCCAGATAAACCTGACGGAGAAATTAGCTTTGTTGCGATTCAGCAAAATATAGAACCTATGGGTGATAATAAATACAAGATGGCTTTTGCCGGAATCGAAATGAAAAACGTCTCTGGATTAACAGTTAGAAGGGATTTTACATTATGGATTTTAGCTGTTGGAGGAGCAATCTTTATGATTGGGGTTATTCAAGGTTCGTACTGGCATCATCGTCGTATCTGGATTCAACGGAAAAATAACGAGGTTATTGTTGCGGGACATACCAATAAAAACTGGTTTGGCTTAAAAAATGAAATACGATATGTTCTAGCAGACACTGGAATCTCGGAACCTATAGATCAAGTTGATGCAAAAAATAAGGAAAATAAGGAGGGGTAAAAATGGCTGAATTAAGTTCAAATCTTCTATTTGCTGCTTTTATTCTCTATCTTGTGGCAACGTTTGTCTTTGGCGGTGCAATAAGAGATAAAAAAAGTATAAATGGATATAACCGCTGGTCTCAGTTCGGGATAATTGTCACCATTATTGGATTTGCTGCACAACTAGGCTATTTTTTTACTCGGTGGATTGCAGCAGGGCATGCGCCTGTAAGTAATTTGTTTGAATTTATCACGTTTTTTGGAATGATGTTAGTCCTTGCATTCATCATCATTTATTTTATATATAAAACAAGTATATTAGGTCTTTTTACCTTACCTATTGCGCTATTAGTAATCGCATACGGTAGTATGTTTACAAGGGAAATTTCTCCCCTAATCCCGGCGTTACAAAGTCACTGGCTACAAATACATGTTACGACTGCTGCATTAGGTCAGGCCATTCTTTCCATTAGCTTTATAGCAGGAATTCTTTATCTTTTAAAGGTTGTTGACCAAACTGTAAAAAGTAAGAAAACATTTTGGCTGGAATTTGTTATGTATGTACTTGTTGTAGTGGTGGGCTTTGTAGCAATCACAACTGCTTTTGGAACGATGAAATATGAATCTGTTTTTTCATGGATTGATAAAGAGGGCGCAAATGCTGAAATGGTGTATAAATTACCTGCGTTGGTAGTACCTAATGAAGGTGAGTTATTAACGGATGGAAAATTCTCAAGTGGTATTGAATTACCTGCATTATTAAGTGCCAGAAAAGTAAACACCCTTCTTTGGTCAATTATTTCAGGTTCAATTCTATACGGATTAATTCGTTTAATTCTACGTAAACGTATTGGGGCAGCATTACAGCCATTAACTAGAAAATTGAATTTAGATTTAGTTGATGAAATCGGGTATCGTTCAGTCGCAATCGGATTTCCAGTCTTTACACTAGGAGCGTTAATTTTTGCAATGATTTGGGCGCAAATTGCATGGACGCGTTTCTGGGGCTGGGATCCAAAAGAAGTATGGGCCCTTATCACATGGCTCTTTTATGCAGCCTTCTTACACTTAAGACTATCAAAAGGCTGGCATGGTGAAAAATCCGCGTGGCTTGCAGTCGTTGGATTCTTCATTATTATGTTTAATACGATTTTCGTAAACCTAGTTATTGCAGGTTTACACTCATACGCGTAATGAATAAAAGTCTTCATCATCTGATGAAGGCTTTTTACATATAAAATTGCCTTGTTTGTGTCGGATTTTTGACTTTTCGACAGCTTTTGAAAACGAGTGTGATATATGTTATAGCAAATTACCAAAATTTTATGTACGATAGAGTTGTATAGAAATATTCTTTCGGAAAGAAATTGGAGGAATAACATAATGGAAAATGAAGCAAAAATTTTAGTAGTCGATGATGAAGAGAGAATTCGTCGTTTACTTAAAATGTATTTAGAAAGAGAAAATTATGTGATAGAAGAAGCAGACAATGGCGATGCTGCCTTAGAAAAGGCATTAAAAAACGAATATGATCTTATTTTATTAGATCTCATGATGCCAGGAAAAGACGGAATTGAAGTATGTCGGGAGTTACGAGAAAAGAAATCAACTCCAATCATTATGCTAACTGCCAAAGGGGAAGAAGTGAATCGCGTTCAAGGATTTGAAGTTGGAACCGATGACTATATAGTCAAACCCTTTAGTCCAAGAGAAGTTGTTTTGCGTGTGAAAGCATTATTAAGAAGGTCTTCCCTTACAACCTACCTACAAACCGAAACAACTGCAAAGGATGTAATCGTATTCCCGCATCTAACAATTGATAATGATGCGCATCGTGTCACTGCAGACGGAAAAGAAGTAGGCTTAACACCTAAGGAATATGAATTACTATGTTTCCTAGCAAAATCACCTGACAAGGTATTTGACCGTGAGCAGTTGTTAAAAGAAGTGTGGCACTACGAATTCTTTGGTGACTTACGTACGGTTGATACTCATGTTAAACGCTTACGCGAAAAATTAAATAAAGTATCTCAGGATGCTGCAAAAATGATTGTTACTGTATGGGGCGTTGGTTATAAATTTGAGGTCGGCCAGGAATGAAATTTTGGCGAAGTGTTGTAGGAAAACTATGGGCAACCATTCTATTACTGTTTTCCTTTGTACTATTTGTTTTAACCGTATTATTCATGGAGTATTTTGAAAATTATCATATCCAGGAAGCTGAACGAAATTTAACCCAGCTAGCGGCAAATATTGCGGTCATAATGGAGCAGCAAGAGGATAAAGATATTGCCCGGAACCTTGCATGGGAGCTTGTGAATGACGAAACAAAAGTCATAATTGTAGCTGATGAAAACACATATTGGGTATCACCCGATCGTAAATCACTTGCCAATATCCCTGTTGGGCTATTAACAGATGATCCAGATCTTAAACTTGTTATCACAAAGGATCAAAATAAAAGTAAAAAGCTCATCCTCCCGGAAACAGATAATGTAAATAACCAAAATCGAGAGTTATTTGTTGTTGGGGCACCCCTTCATATTGAAAATGATCAAAAGGGTGCGGTATTTCTTTATCAATCATTAGATGTTGTGCAGCAGACAACCCAACGGACAACCCAATTTATTATTTTAGCTGCAGGCATAGGAATTGTACTTACGACTGTTTTTGCGTTTTTCTTATTGACTCGAATTACGGCTCCTTTACGTAAAATGAGGGAAGCAGCTACTGAAGTTGCAAAAGGAAAATTTGATACGAAGGTACCTATTCTAACTCATGACGAAATTGGCGCACTTGGTTTGGCACTTAACCAAATGGGAAGGCAATTAAAATACAATATGAATGCTCTTAATCAAGAAAAAGAGCAGCTTGCAAGTATATTAAATAGTATGGCAGATGGCGTCATCACATTAAATCGTGATGGAACGATTTTGGTTACAAATCCACCTGCTGAACGCTTCCTTCAGGCTTGGTACTATCAACAGGGTATGTATCAGGATGTTGGCGAGGAGCTTCCTCCAGAAGTTAAAGATCTCTTTCAACGTGCTGTTTCCTTTGAAAAAGAGCAATTTATTGAAATAAGTCTTCAAGGTAGAACTTGGGTTATTTTGATGAGTCCCCTCTATAATCAAACCTATATTAGGGGTGCTGTTGCTGTACTTCGTGATATGACAGAAGAAAGACGATTGGATAAGCTTCGTGAGGACTTTATCGCAAATGTTTCACATGAGTTAAGGACACCAATAGCTATGCTACAGGGTTATAGTGAAGCGATTATGGATGATATTGCAAGCTCTGAAGAAGAGAGGAAAGAAATCACAAAGGTTATCTACGAAGAGTCATTACGCATGGGTCGACTTGTTAACGAATTATTGGACATAGCGAGGATGCAATCGGGTCATATTACCTTGAATAAAGAAAATATTGACTTCGATTCGTTTATTAACCGAGTGATTCGGAAATTTCAAGGTTTAGCTAAGGAGAATTTAATTACTTTAACTGCAACGAAAGAAGAAGATATCGGTGAAATTTCCATCGATCCTGATCGTATTGAGCAAGTATTTACAAATTTAATTGATAATGCCATTAGACATACCGATGAAAATGGTAGGGTCGAGGTACATGTAACGGGACAAGATACATCTATTAAAGTGGACATCAGGGATACAGGGTCTGGAATTCCAGAAGAGGATTTACCGTTTGTATTTGAACGGTTTTATAAGGCGGACAAAGCGAGAACGAGAGGTAAGTCGGGTACTGGATTAGGACTTGCTATTGTAAAAAACATTATTGGTGCTCACAATGGAAATATCTCAGTTCACAGTAAGCTGGGCGAAGGAACGACATTTACATTCGTTATTCCTCGAAAAAGTGAGTAATTTGAAAATTGGTGACGAAGATTCTTGTTTCATAAGAAACATTTTCCTTGTAAAAGAATCATCCTTCTTGTAATATAAAGAAGGTTAAAAAAATGAATAAAAAATCAGAATTATAGGTGTCTGAGGATATATATTCTCAAAGACTTAATAGGGAATCTGGTGTGAATCCAGGACTGCCCCCGCAACTGTAAAAGTGGACGAAATGAGAAAAACCACTGTATGAATGGATGGCAAATGCTGTTCATCATATGGGAAGGACTCAAAGTAGAATGAAGCTAAAGTCAGTAGACCTGCCTAATTCGATCGCATTTAATTCTTCGGGGTGTGGGAATTAACAATAAAGCTTCCTGCTTTTTTGTTGTTTTTCCATATTATTAACAAGGCTCACCCGATGTGGTGAGCTTTTTATTTTGGTATTTCGTGCTTAGCACATAAATAACTATCTAACACAAAGGGGAGCTAGAATCATGAAAAAATTTATAGTTGCTTTACTTGCTTTAGGATTATTATTTGGATGTAGTAATGAACAATCCACGAACAAATCATCCAACAACAATTCATCTGAAACAGTTAACAAAAAAGAAAAAGCAGAAATTGTAACTGTCGTGATTTCGAAAAACAACGGAGAAGAAATGATCGAAGAAAAAGAAATCGAAATCGCAACAGATAAAGAAGTTACGGTTATGGATATCATGCAAGAAAACTTTGAGATCGAAACGCAATTTGATGGTGCCTTTGTTGCAAGCATTAACGGAATTGCCGGTAGTGACGAAGACAAAACATCTTGGTTTTATTCTGTGAATGGTGAAGAAGCAATGGTAGGGGCGAACGAATATAAAGTAGAGCCTGAAGATAAAATTGAGTTTGATCTCCATAAGTGGGAATAATGAATTTATCTGTTAAAAACCTAACGTTTTTATCAATGTTAATCGCATTATCGGTTGTTGGGCGCATTATGTTTACATTTCTTCCAAATGTTCAGCCAACGACTGCCATTATCATCATAGCTAGCCTGTTTCTAGGGCCAATCTATGGTGTAGTTGTAGCCGTATTAAGTTCGGTATTATCCAACCTTGTAATGGGAATGGGATTATGGACCGTTGGGCAAATCATTGCATGGGGAACCATCGGGCTAATGAGTGGATCTCTACGTAAATATCGTGACCGAATTCCAGTCATGATGTTAGCCATTTATGCTGTGATTTGTGGTTTTCTATATGGACTAATAATCTCAATACCACTTTACTTATTCTCAGGTAAGTTTTTTGCTTATTACTTAGCGGGTCTTCCATTTGACATGAGCCATGCAATTGGAAATGGAGTGTTTTTTCTCATTTTATATCCCGTTTTAAGACTATTATTCTTAAAAAATGTAACAATCGTAAAGTAAGGAAGAATATTACCAAAATATTCTTCCTTTTTTTATGAAAACATACTATATTGGGAGTGTAACTTTTTTTACGAAACATTCGACTAATGAAATGAACGGGAGGATTTGCAAAATGGATTCCTTATTTGAGGAACTATATGAAAAGTATCATCACGATGTCTATTCCTTCTTATTTTATATGGTGAAAAATCGTGAACTGGCTGAAGATCTCGTTCAGGAAGTTTATATAAGAGTTTTAAAATCATATGATAGATTCGAAGGGAAGAGTAGTGAAAAAACATGGTTATTTTCAATTGCAAGACATGTTGCAATTGATTCATTTCGAAAACAAAAAGGTTGGAAACAAAGAATTTTGGATTCCTTTGATTGGAGCCGTCAAGAGGTAAAAGACTTTGCTCCACTTCCAGAAGAAATAGCCTTACAAAATGAGCAAGTCCAGATGATGTATCGCTGCCTAGAACGCTGTACGACTGATCAACGATTGGTCTTAATTTTGCGTTATATTCAATCTCTTTCGATTGCTGAGACCGCTGAAGCTTTAGGTTGGACAGAAAGTAAAGTAAAAACAACTCAACATAGAGCACTTAAGGTCTTAAAGACATACATGGAAGAATCTGGTATAAAGGAGGGTGCAGATGATGAAAAAATCAGAGTGGAACGATGAACAACTAGAGCAGATGCTATCGCAAATGCCAAAAATGAAAGACAATCGTAAACCACAAGAAATTTATCAAAATATAACCCTTAAAATGAATAATCAAAAGAAAAGGGTTTGGATGGTTCCTACTTTTGCATCTGTGGCAGCAGCGCTTCTGTTATTCATCTTAGCTCCTTCTTTCATAAATAATATGGGTAGTTCGAGCTCTGACTCAGCAGAAATGCCTAGAGAAGAAAAGAGTATCGCTATGGATAATAATAAAGAAACAGCATCAAACGATAATTCAGCTAGCACAATACAAAAAGCTGAAGAACCAAAATCCGATGAAGAGGTGGGGATTTTTTCTTCAGAGGAACAACCTGTTCAAAGGTATGCAGTTCATAATGTGGGTGAAAATCAAGTATTATTAACATATGGGGTATATTTAGGTGGTGTCATGTTTCCTACCATCGTATCAATCGTTGTTGAATCAGATGGTCAGGATGTTGTAGAACAATGGCAAAAAAACATTCCACGTCTAAATGAATTTATTCGTCAAAATGAGGGATGGGGTATTGATGAGTTACCAGAGTCCTATTTTGCGGATTTTTCAGAAGTGGAAACGAAGGATTCTGCAAAAGCGGTAAGAGTAGATGTAAATAACACAGTTCATACAGAGTCCTTTGCATCTGGTCAAATTGCGGAGTTTACACAGGCAATTAATTCCTTCCGTTATCTGTTGAAAGATTATCAGCATGCTGAACTTTTTCAAAATGATCAACAGGGTATTATGGTCGGGGAGACCGGAATTACAGAAAATAATATCGATCTCGAAAAAGATACGAAAAAAGCCTATTTATACTTTATGAATGAGGAATCCGGTCAAAAGCTTTTAGCCTTAACTTATGAAGAATTCAAGACTGTAGAGCAGGCGCTTGAAGCTATGAAAAATGATAAAACTCAAGGCGATTATAAACTTTTTTCAACAATTATAACTGAAATAAAGGATATTAACGAAGATGGTTCTAATTTAGAGGTTCATTTCAGTGAAGACGCAGTATTAGAGAATACAGATGATTATATTTTAATGTTAGATGCAATCATGCTAACTGCTAAGGAATTTAACTTTGCTGAAGTTACATTTTACGGAAATATTGATCAAATTGGAAGTGTACGCTTTGGTGAACCGACACCGGTCCCATTAGCACCCAATCCATTACCAATCCAATAAAGAGGCACATAGTTGTCTCTTTTTTTGTTGTTTGTTTTTTGTTTCCCCAAAAAATATACATGCATTTATTTACATAATTTAAGAAAATTTTTCAAATAATGAAAGGGTGTTATTCTTCATAGCACGAATTGTTCATTTTTTGAGGAGGATCATCATGGTTTTTTTTGTTAGACGGATTGCTATTTTTGCCGTAATGGTAATTTGGGTGGATTTAGTCTTTGCTAATGTCCAATATGCCAATGCACATGAATTACCAGCAGAAACAACAGAGGAGTGGGCATGGCCAGTCACAGGGAGAATCACTGATACATTTGGAACTAGGCAAGGAAATCATAAAGGCTTGGATATCGCTGCTCCAGTTGGAGATCACATATATGCGGTTGAAGAAGGAATTGTTTCCATTTCAAGTTACAAGGGTTCATATGGACATGTTATATTTATACAACATCCGAATGGGTATGAAACGGTCTATGCACATCTTAGTAAACGGAGTGTAAAAGAAGGTGAGCGAGTAGCAAAGGGTCAAATAATTGGGTATATAGGGAGTACAGGGAATTCAACAGGACCACACTTACATTTCGAAGTACACAACGGGGAATGGAATCCTTCTAGAAACAATGCCATTGACCCACTTTACGTACTGACTGACGAGCAGATTTTGGTTCCTACCATTTTGCAAAAAGAGGGAATTGAGGTTTCAAAAGAGCTTGAAACCTACACAGTCAAAGAGGGTGAATCTCTTTCTGTCATTGCAAATAAAGTAGGATTATCTGTCGAAGAAATTAAAGCTTTAAATCAGTTGACTGGTGATTTAATTTTCCCAAACCAGGTCTTAATTGTTGAAAAAACCTAGAAAATTTTAAAGGTTTTCCATTCCCATCAGAAGTTAGTTCATGTATAATGATAAAAACTTCGATGGGGGATTTTTATGCGCACTGATTATCACAATCATTTAGAGTTGGGTACACTTGAATTAGACTATTTAATGAAGTTTATGGATGAAGCGAAGCTTAAGAAGATTGATTATTTTGGGATTTCCGAGCATGCTTACCATTTTTATCAGACAAAAGATATCCTTAGTAATCCTTGGGTAGATGCAAGGAGATATTACGATATGAAGGATTATGTTGATTTATTTAAGCTTGCCTGGAAAAATGATATTGATGTAAAAATGTCGATTGAAATGGATTATACACCTGGAAAACACGCCGAGATGGAAAAATTCATTTCATCCTATGACTTTGATTATGTAATTGGATCGATTCACTGGGTTGGAGATTTTGGAATTGACCTTGCGGAGTTCCGTGATGAATGGGATAAACGAGATTTACATGATACATATACGAAGTATTATGATCAGGTGATTACTTTAGCACAATCAAACTTATTTGATATTATCGGTCATATTGATCTTGTTAAAATTTTTAAGTATATCCCGGAGGACGAAGAATTCCTTTTGCATCAATTTGATCGTGCTACAACGGCTTTAGCGAATTCCAAAACATGTGTTGAAATTAGTACAGCAGGATTACGAAAGCCGATTGGCAAGCTTTATCCAGATCCAAGACTTCTCCAAATGTGTTTTGACAAAAATATCCCAATTGTTTTGTCATCAGACGCACATAGACCACAAGATGTAGGAGCTGATTTTGACCAGGCGATTGATTTAGCAAAACGTGTTGGTTATAAAACATTGATGACATTTGAAAAAGGGGATCGTAAAGAAGTTCCACTAGGATAAATCAAATAAAACAGGCTTTCTAAGCCTGTTTTATTTAATAAAAGAACCCTTTTTTAGAAAAGGGTTCTTTGTAAATTGAATGTGCTATTCAAATTTCAACGGATCACCATCAAAAGGCTCGTCTGCAACTTTAATGGAATCAGTTGGACACCCCTCAAATGCATCAATCATATCTTCTTCTAATATTTCTGGAATTTCAACAATTCCTTGGTTATCATCAAGTGTTACGAATGCAATACCGTCATCATCGTAATCGTAGATGTCCGGTGCAGCTGCACCACATGCACCACAAGCGATACAAGTTTCTTTGTCAACAATGGTATACTTTGCCATGTGTACTTAACCTCCCGAAATCTTTACATGTATAAACATATATTTATATATTAGTTTCCCATCTTCCATCCTCAAAAAGATGTGAAACAGCTTCCTCATATCTCATTGTAAAGCTGTTCACCAAACTTTTCAATAAAAATATAATGTGAGATTGCTTAAAGGAGCAGGGTTTTTCCTTATTGACAAGCATGTCCATATTTCCACACGAAAACATCCCACTTTTCGTTATTATTTGATAAAATAAAGGTAACATTCATTCGACAATTTTCCATGTATTTCGATTATGGGGGGAATACCGTGTACCTATCCTATCGTTCAATCTTGATTTTAACATGTATAGATAAATTCAACGGAGAACGAACCGTTTATGGTATTTATCATTTATTGAATGGTAAAAAATCCTCTCAAACGATTGGTGATGCGAATCTATTTAGTCTCACATCCTTATTTGGAACTCTTAAACCGTTGGATAGAGAACTATTCGATAAAGAAATAAAATGGCTTCACCAGCTTTCCATGATAAAAGAAATAACACCTACAAGTAATAAATTCGTTTTGACTGAAAGTGGATCTTCCATCTTAAATAGTGAATATAAAAAGAAACCGATTCCTGACCATTTAAATGGTTGGAAATACAATGATCATTCTCTAATTCTTTGGCGAAGACTCTCTCTTCTTACACAGGTTTTGTCGAATTTAATTAATGGGAAAAAACGGTACACACCCATCCAACAGGAAGATACGGTTTTTGAATGGGTAAAAAAATTCCTAATGAAGAATGGACATAATCGGTATGAATTGTCTGAATGCCTATATAAAGAGGTTTTGCACTCCCTTGAAAGGGTTTCTGAGATTGAGGCGACCATTTTCGTCATGAGGCTTACAAGTTCGACCAGAATTGGCTATACGATTGAGCAAATTAGTTCCATATTAAATGAGGATGAGACATGGTGTCAGATTCTTTTTCTACATACACTTCATTCGATTGTTAAACAACTTGAAATGAATGAACAGAAATTTCCAATCCTCGTTTCAATGACTGAGACTAACCATGATAACAATGTGTTATTTACAGCTTCCACTAAGACAACATATCAGATGCTATTGCAGGGTAAAACAATTGATGAAATTGCACACTTTCGAAATTTGAAACGAAATACCATTGAAGACCATGTTGTAGAAATCACACACCAAATACCTGATTTTTCAATTGATCAATTCGTATCTTCTGAACATCAGCAATTGATCTTATCAGCATATCAAATGTTGCAAACCAAACAATTAAAACCTATTAAGGAAAAACTTTCAAATGACATTTCTTATTTTGAAATTAGACTCATCCTTGCAAGAATCGGTGATATAACATGAATCTTAGAGAAATTTTAATAGAAAAATTTAATCATACTTCCTTTCGAAAAGGGCAAGAGGAAATCATCGAGGATATCCTATGTGGGCATGATGTGATTGCTCTTTTACCAACTGGAGGAGGAAAATCCCTTTGCTATCAATTGCCTGCCCAAATCCTTGATGGGAGTGTTCTTATTATTTCACCACTTGTTGCATTAATGGAGGATCAGGTACTTCAATTAAAGAAGATGGGCGAAAAAAGAGTAATTGCTCTGAATAGTTTCCTCTCGTATGAAAAAAAACGAAAGATTATCCCCGGACTTCACAAATATAAATATATCTTTGCATCACCTGAAATACTGCAATCGAAATTTTTGATGAATCGATTAAAAGGAATTCATTTTTCGTTATTTGTGGTGGATGAGGCACATTGTATTTCGCAATGGGGACATGATTTTCGGCCTGACTATTCCAGGCTTGGTGATATTCGCAAAATGATTGGTTCTCCACCTTGCCTTGCATTAACAGCAACGGCAACAAAAGAGGTTTTTGAGGACATCAAAGGAACTTTACAATTAACCAAACCTAACATGCACATACACTCCATAGATCGACCCAATATTGCAATCGCCGTGAAAAAAGTTGATTCTCTTGAAAATAAAAAGGAAGAGCTTTTAAAATATGCAAAAGAGTTACAAGGTCCAGGAATCGTCTATTTTTCAAGTCGGATCATGGCTGAAAATATCGCCCAATATCTAAAGGATAATGGTTTTGAACGAGTCGCTTTTTATCACGGTGGGATGGAGCAGGAAAAAAGAATGCTGATTCAGGAGCAATTTATCCATAACCAACTATCTATTATTTGCTGTACGAATGCATTTGGGATGGGTATAGATAAGCCCGATATTCGTTTTGTCATACATTTTCACTACCCTTCACAGATGGAGGCGTATTTACAGGAAATAGGACGTGCGGGCAGGGACGGAAAACCAAGTGCAGCCATCCTGTTATATCATGAAATGGACCATGAGATTCCGGAAGTCTTGATAAAATATGAACTTCCAACAATAGAACAAACTCAATTGGTGGTCGATTATATGAATCAGGAAATAAAGGATAAGGGTGCATTTATCTATACAAAAACAGTTGAGGAGTACTTTCTGACAGTCTTTAGTGTATCAGAAGTCCAATGGCGATTTATTCAATTATATCTTGCCCTAGACGAGGTTATAAAAACACCTGTTAATGTAAAAACGGCTATTTATATCGTCGAAGAAGCCGCAAGGAAACGGTATATATATAAGCTAAATAAACTTAAAATGATGGAGAATTGGATAAAGACACAAAAATGTCGTCGTGAAGCAATCTTGGCTTATTTCAATGAAGAAGTAGAAAAAAAGCCTTCATCATGCTGTGATTTATGTGAAATAGATTGGGATATGTACAAGCGCAAATTTAATGAGGAAAATGAGTG
Organism: Bacillus timonensis; assembly: GCF_004799755.1. Classification (GTDB taxonomy): domain Bacteria; phylum Bacillota; class Bacilli; order Bacillales; family Bacillaceae_L; genus Ferdinandcohnia; species Ferdinandcohnia timonensis_A. The sequence continues at coordinate 89,278 of NZ_SLUB01000002.1, forward strand.
GAAACCAGCTTCTTGGAGACAAGAATTACAACGAATTTTCCATAGAAATGGGTGAAAAATATGGGTAGGCGTCAAGCTGATATTATTAAACATTTGCCAGACAAAGAAATTGTTTTTCACCTTTATTTAACGCAAGGAATTTTATTAGTTGTGTCCTTATTTCTTGGTTTTTTCTTGTTTGATAATTGGATATCCTTTATTAAGCTTTGGAATTGGAAGGACTGGAATATTCTTTTCATTGGTTCTGCTTTTGCAATGGTTGTTGTAGTTGTTGATTTTTTACTAATGAAGTGGCTTCCAGAAGCAATGTATGATGATGGTGGAATTAATGAACGTATTTTCCAAAAAAGAAGTATCCCACATATTTTTATTTTATGTTTATTGATAGCTTTTTCCGAAGAAATTTTATTTAGGGGTGTCATCCAAACTCATTTTGGCCTACTCATTGCTAGTTTTATTTTTGCAATATTACATGTTCGGTATTTATATAAATGGGTTTTGTTGACATCCGTTGTACTGTTAAGTTTTTTATTAGGGTATATTTATGAGCTCTATCATAATCTTTGGATTACAGTATATGCTCATTTTTGGATTGATTTTATTTTTGCTGTAAAGATTAGAAAAGATTATTTACGTAGTCTTTAAAATGAGGAGGTATCGTCTTGAAGCAGCCTGAAGGGGAAGAAAAATCAATTGATCTAAATAAAAGCACTTCGACATTACCCCCTCGAAGTGAATTTCATAAAACGAAGAAAAAGAAAACAAAAGTGAAGATTAAATATCCAATTATTCGTTTGTTGGCTCTTTTGTTTGTGTTACTTCCTGTTGCAATCCTTAGCTATAAATTTAATTCGATTCCAGACCAACTAGAATCAACACCTGTAAAAAAGAGCATAAATTTCGAAAGCATCAGTTATGAAGATGAAGATGGGTATGAGAAAGAACAAGATCCTGAAATAAAAGAGTCAGAAGAAGAAGCTGAAAAGGTTGAACAAAAGGCTACTGCAGAAAAAGAAGAACCACATCAGCCGGAAGTTGAAAAACAAGTGGAGGAGCCAACTACTAATGAAGAGCCAAATCAAAACGTTGTTGAAAACAATTCTCCACCAACAGTTGAAGAAACAAAAGTATTACAACCTGTTCAACAACAGGAAAAACCGAAGGACCAATATGATGTGAAGTATCATACAGTTAAAGCGGAAGAAACCCTTTATCGTATTTCCATGCATTATTACAATAGCCGTTCTGGCGAAGAATTAATTAAAAGATGGAATAATCTAGACGGTGATACCGTCGTTGAAGGACAGGTTTTACGAATTCCAATTAAGCTAAATTAGTTTTATACCATGAAAGTAAATAGCTGAATTTTGTATTCAGCTATTTACTTCATTTAAAAGAATTTCTTTTTATCACGTTCTTCTTTAAGTATTTCTACCGCTTCTTGGAAGCGTTGTGAGTGAATAATTTCTCGCTCACGTAAGAATCGCAAGCTGTCATTCAAATCTGGATCATCACTCATATTAATGATCCATTGATAAGTAGCTCTTGCTTTCTCTTCTGCTGCGATATCTTCATATAAATCAGCAATCGGGTCACCTTTTGCCTGGATATACGTAGCGGTAAATGGAACACCACCAGCATTTTCATAAAATAATGCAGAATCATGATTCACATAGTGAGGGGCTAAACCAGCGGCTTTTAATTGATCAGGGGTAGCGTCTTTTGTAAGTTTATATACCATTGTCGCAATCATTTCTAAATGAGCAAATTCTTCTGTGCCTATATCATTTAACAATCCAATAACTTTTCCAGGTATGGTGTAACGCTGATTTAAATAACGTAATGCAGCGGCTAATTCACCATCAGCGCCACCATATTGTTCGATCAGAAACTTCGCTAACATGGGATTACACGTACTCACTTTGACTGGATATTGCAGCTTCTTTTCATAAATCCACATTAATGTTTATTCCTCCCCCTGTAAGATCACACATTTTTTTATTAAACCTGCCACGGCCAAGGCTCGTCATTCCAATTCCAAGGGTAGCTGGAATAGCTATACCGACCATATTGAGTTAAAGGTCCAAATCTTTCTTCATACTGTTTCGCGATTTTTCTTCGTTGCTGGGAAACCGTATTGAATTGTTGGATCGCCTCATAATCACCTGGGTGGGTATCAAGATACAAAGTGAGTTCCACAAGGACAAAATCCAAAGCTTGTAAATCCTCTAGTAACGCATAATATTCTGGGGGCATCTGTTTCGGATTCATTGGCTCTCTACCTCCCGTTTTGGTTCATATGGACCATAATACGGATCGTAAAAGAGTTTCCAAAGTGTCCCTGTGTATAATGCTTCTTTTGGTGAGAATTGAGGTAGATTTGCAGGTTGAAAAGGTATATAAAGATTAGGTGGGGTAACGTATGTTTTAGGTGTAATCGGTTTACATGGGTCAAACGGGCTTACATAGGGGTAATAGGCCTTCCTTGTTGTAAACATGAAGCAACCTCCTTGAAGTCAAAATATAAAACGATGTCATTCTACTGTATGGTTTATAGAGTGAAAAAATGACTAGGAACCCGATTTTTCTGAGGGCTGAAAATATTCTTTTTTTAAATGGATGGACAGAATGGTTTAAGGTTAGCCTTTTCCATAATTTATGGTATCATATCCTTATATTACAAAGAAAAAGATGCAGGATCTAGATAGATAGGGCGTGAACCATGCTATATTTTTTGGGGATTATAATTGTAGGAATATTGCTCCTTCTATACATGTGGCAGGAAGCAAGACTTGATCGTGTTGTAACGAAAACATTAACATTTTCGGATTTTCCCAAAAGCTTTAAAAAATTGACCATTTTCTTCATTTCAGATATTCATAGAAGAGAGGTATCTGAGAAAATAATTGATGAAGTAAAAGGAAAAGCGGACATTGTGATAATTGGAGGGGATCTAACAGAAAAGGGTGTACCCTTTGAACGTGTCAAGAAAAACCTTCAATTAATTCATACAGTGGGACCAACTTATTTTGTATGGGGCAATAATGATTATGAAGTGGATTATCATGAACTTGATTCATTGCTATTAAGTATGGGTATTAAAATTTTAGATAACACCGCGCTGTTTTTTGAAACAGGGGAAGGTGAGAAGCTTGCTCTTCTTGGAATTGATGATATCAAGCAAGGGAGAAGTAGATTGGATCTTGCTCTTTTAGATGCGGGGAATGAGGCAAGTTTTAAAATATTAGTCAGTCATAATCCAGAAATAAAAAATGAACTCAAACGAGAGAACAAGATTAATCTCTTATTATCTGGTCATACACATGGTGGACAAATTCGATTTTGGAAATTTGGGCTCTATCCTAAAGGCGGTGTCGAATATAAAAACGGAATGACCATTTTTATCAGTAATGGATATGGTACATCTGGCATACCGTTAAGGTTTGGTGCACCACCTGAAACACATTTGATTACTCTTCAATCATCGGATAGCTAATACATTGCAAAAAATGTCCCAACAACGCTAAAACCAAGAACATAATTCATATTCCTTCATAAAATAATGTAACGGTTGTACGTAGGTGTGATGGTGAGGGAGGGTTTTTAATGCGTCTTGAACGCTTAACTTATAATAAAATCAAGATTTTTCTTACATTCGATGATCTGGTTGATCGTGGCCTCACTAAAGACGATCTTTTGTCGGATTCGCTTAAGGTCCACCAATTATTTCGTGATATGATCGAAGAAGCAAGTGTCGAATTAGGCTTTGAAGCAGATGGTCCCATCGCTGTAGAAGTTTACTCTTTACAAGCACAAGGAATGGTGATCATTGTAACGAATTCAGTAGGTGACCTTGAAGATGAAGAATTTATGGATGAAGATTATATTGAAATGCAGGTTACTCTTGATGAAAGTAAAGATATATTTTATGAGTTTCATACGTTTGAAGATGTCATTCAACTTTCAACCAGATTAAATAGTTTATCAATAGATGGTGGAAGATTATATTCATATGAAAACTATTTTTATTTATTACTTGAAGATCATGTTTCTTTACAAACAGAAAACATCATTGCCATTTTAGCCGAATTTGGAAATCCTGCGACATTAACAAAATATAGGGTTCATGAGTATGGCAAAATCCTTTTTAATGAAAATGCAATGAAAGATATTTACAATTATTTTATAAAAAAATAGGAAAGCCTCTAATGATCATTAGGGGTTTTTCTCTACGTTGATAGATTTGTATATCATGATTTTAACAGCATTTTTATTTTAATAAATTAAATGAAGATTCTTCATTTTTCATCTTGCATAAACATATGGAAGGTGTATACTAGTGACTGGATAGGTGGACAATAATCCTATCTGGAAAATAGATGTTATTTTTCTGTCTTTGTTTTATGCAAATGTGAAATCATATTTTAATAACTGAAAAAACGAAAAAACCGAAAAACTCGGCATTTCCAGCTTCTTGTTTACACCTTTAAGGAAGAGGAATCGAACTGTGAAAAATCTTGGGAGGTTTACAAATGGTAGCCGAAAACAATAAGGACATTTCAAAACAACATAACGAAGAGAAAATGGATGTCCTCAAATCTACACAAACAGTCATACATAAAGCATTAGAAAAATTAGGGTACCCTGAGGAAGTATACGAGCTATTAAAAGAGCCAATCCGAATGATGACCGTAAAAATTCCGGTAAGAATGGATGATGGTTCTGTAAAAATCTTTACAGGCTATCGGGCACAGCATAACGATGCGGTAGGTCCAACAAAAGGTGGAATTCGCTTTCACCCAAATGTAACTGAAAAGGAAGTTAAAGCGCTTTCGATTTGGATGAGTTTGAAATGCGGTATCGTCGATTTACCATATGGTGGAGGAAAAGGCGGAATCATTTGTGACCCTCGAGATATGTCATTCCGTGAACTTGAGCGACTTAGTCGTGGCTATGTTCGTGCAATTAGTCAGATCGTAGGTCCTACAAAAGATATCCCGGCACCAGATGTATTTACAAATTCTCAAATTATGGCATGGATGATGGATGAGTATAGTCGAATTGACGAATTTAACTCGCCTGGATTTATCACTGGAAAACCACTTGTATTAGGAGGTTCCCATGGCCGTGAGTCTGCAACTGCGAAAGGCGTAACTCTTTGTATTCGCGAAGCGGCGAAGAAACGTGGTATTAATCTAGAAGGTGCTCGTGTAGTCGTACAAGGCTTTGGTAATGCTGGTAGCTTTTTATCGAAATTCATGCATGATGCAGGTGCTAAAGTAATCGGTATCTCTGATGCATACGGCGGCCTATATGACCCAAATGGGTTGGATATTGATTACTTATTAGATCGTCGTGATAGCTTTGGAACAGTAACAAAGTTATTTAACGATACTATAACAAACAAGGAGTTACTGGAGCTTGATTGTGATATTCTTGTTCCTGCAGCTATTGAAAACCAAATTACCGAAGAAAACGCCCATAATATTCGTGCTAGTATTGTTGTGGAAGCGGCAAACGGTCCTACAACACTTGAAGCAACGCAAATTTTAACTGAAAGAGGAATTCTGCTTGTACCTGACGTTTTAGCAAGTGCAGGTGGTGTGACTGTGTCCTATTTCGAATGGGTTCAAAATAACCAAGGCTATTATTGGTCTGAAGAAGAAGTAGAAGAAAAGCTTGAAAAAGTGATGGTCAAATCATTTGAAAATATTTATTCAACAGCCCAAAATAGACGTGTTGACATGAGACTAGCAGCATACATGGTTGGTGTAAGAAAAATGGCAGAAGCATCTCGTTTTAGAGGTTGGATTTAGTTCTTAAGAAACATTTCATTTGCAAGAATAACGGAAATCTCCTATCATTTTTATGGTAGGGGATTTTTTATATTGGGGTACACCTCGTAGTCTTGAATTATTTAACAATATCTCTTATATCAAATAAGGAAAAGATAAATCAAAAAACGTCTAATCTAATAACGAAGGCGTATTGAATAAAGTAGGAGTGACAAACATGCAATTGGAAGATGTCGTTATTATTGGGGGAGGACCTTGCGGCTTAGCAGCAGCTATTGCACTGCAAAATGTCGGAATCAAACCATTGGTAATTGAAAAAGGAAATATTGTAAATGCCATTTACCATTACCCAACCCACCAAACATTTTTTAGTACAAGCGAAAAATTAGAGATCGGAAATGTTCCATTTATTATAGAGGGGAGAAAGCCAAAAAGAAACCAGGCTTTGGCTTATTATCGGGAAGTAGCAAAACGTGAAAAAATTAGAGTGCATGCATTTGAAAAAGTAACGGGTGTCACAAAACTTGAAAAAAATCATTTTAAAATTACAAGCTCTAAAGGTGAGTATCAATCAAAGTATGTGATTGTTGCGACTGGCTACTATGACAATCCTAACTATATGAATGTACCAGGTGAAGAACTTTCGAAAGTTTTTCATTATTTTAAAGAACCACATCCATATTTCGATAAAGACGTTGTTGTAATTGGCGGGAAAAACTCAAGTATTGATGCTGCTTTAGAGTTGGTAAATGCTGACGCAAGAGTCACTGTTTTATACCGTGGAACTGAGTACTCCTCAAGCATTAAGCCATGGATCTTACCTGAGTTTGAATCTTTGGTTCGTAATGGGATTATCACAATGGAATTCAATGCCAATGTGATTGAGATAACAGAAGATGAAGTGATCTATAAGGTTGGGGAAGAAAAAAAGAAGATTAAAAATGATTACGTATTTGCCATGACGGGCTATCATCCAGATCATAGCTTTTTAAAAAAAATGAATGTTCAAATTGAGAAAGATACAGGAAGACCTTTGTTTAATCCTGACACAATGGAAACAAATGTGGAGGGGATTTTTATCTCGGGCGTCATTGCAGCAGGGAATAATGCAAATGAGATTTTTATTGAAAACGGGCGTTTTCACGGGGACTTAATTGCAAAAGCAATCATAGATGGAAAATAGGGCGAGCCTAAGTCTAAATGGTTCCGATTCAGGGTGCATAACAGAAAATCACAATAACGTTTTTAGCGTGAATTCACACACGAATTCACGCTTTAATTTTCTTGTTATAGTAACGTTTAATGCAGTTTTTATAAAAAAATAATTAAAACTCACATCAGTTATTTGGGAGTGTGACAATACTAATTGTACAGTTAGAATGTGCTTGTGAAAAAGGGTGCGATATTGTCGGTGAAATGCTTTTCGGTCCAAAGTTGAAGATGCAACAGTGTGTTTGCTGAGTTATTTAAATTCTAATATTAAGGAGTTACTCGACTTCGGACACAACCGAGAAGTTTTGGCTTTCCCTTGTCAGAAGATGCCTCGACTTCGGACACAACCGAGATGTTTTGGCTTTCCTTTGTCAGAAGATGCCTCGACTTCGGACACAACCGCTATGATTTGGCTTTCCCTTGTCAGAAGATGCCTCGACTTCGGACACAACCGAGATGTTTTGGTTTTCCTTTGTCAGAAGATGACTCGACTTCAGACACAACCGCGATGTTTCGGCTTTTCTATGTCAGAATATTTACTGACTTTATTTCTCTAAAGCGTTTGACTTTGATTTTTACTGTGATTAGACCTTAGAAATCCTACGAGTTTTAATATGGTGATTGGTCTATTTGCACCTCAAAACGACACCCGTTAACCCTAAAGAAGAACCCTATCTTTTATTTATAAAACATCTCTTGTAATTCATCATGATCAATTGTGATTTCTAATGTGACCAATAGCTTAAGTCTTGCTTTTTGTCCATTAAGACCATTAGAAAAAATAACCCCAAGATCTTTTAGTCGGCGTCCACCGCCTTCGTAATTATATACATCTTGCACATATCCGTTAAAACAACGGGAAACTAATACAACAGGAATACCACTATCCATGAGTTCCCTGAGTTCGGGTACCATTTTTGGTGGCAGATTGCCTTGGCCAAGTGCTTCGATTACTAATCCATTCGGTTGTATGGTCCGAATTGCTCGAAGAACCTGGTCGTCCATCCCTGCATAAGCCTTGAGGAGGACAACATTTTTTGTTATTTCTTCTATGTCATATGTTTCCCTAATAGTAGGCATATGGTGGAAGGTGATTTCTCGTTTGCTTACAATTCCTAATGGACCATATTGCGGACTCTGGAAGGTCGCAATATTACTAGTGTGGGTTTTTGTTACGTTTTTAGCTGTATGAATTTCATCATTTAAAACAACTAAAACTCCCATTCCAACGGCACTGTCGGACGTTGCAACACGAACAGCGGAAATTAAATTATATGGACCGTCTGCACCAAGCTCATTGCTCGACCTCATCGCTCCTGTCACAACAATTGGAATATCGGATTGAACGGTAATGTCTAAAAAATATGCCGTTTCTTCAAGTGTGTCCGTTCCATGGGTAATGACCACACCTTCAATTTCATCTTCTACAATACTTTTTTCAATTTGTTTCTTTAGTAATAGCATTTCTTTTTCCGTGATATGTGGTGATGGCAATTGAAATAATTCTTCAACTTTAACATCCGCAATTGTGCTTAATGCATCAGTGTGAAGTAAAAGTGGATTTTGCTGATTTTGTTGGACAGCTCCTGTTTCTTTGTCCTCCATCATTGCGATCGTTCCGCCTGTATGTATAATGAGTATTTTTTTCATTAGACTCGCCTCATTTCAAAATAGAAAAATGTTCCATATAAGGATAGTTCATATTTTCATTTACCACATTACATGTTACGATAAAAGTGTTTGTTACTCAACTTTAAACTAATTTACATTCGGGAGAAGAGGTTTCATTATGGTGGCGGTTATAACCGCAGGACTAGCACCTGGACTTGCATTATTAAGTTATTTCTATTTGAAAGATAAATATGATGGAGAACCAGTTGCAATGGTTTTTCGAATATTCATTTTTGGTGCTCTCTTGGTGTTTCCAATTATGTTTATTCAATATGTGTTGGGGGTTGAAAAGGTATTTACGCATCATCTTTTGCAAGCCTTTTTATCTGTTGGTTTATTAGAGGAATTTTTTAAATGGTTTATCCTTTTTTATACCGTTTACCAACATACCGAATTTGATGAACAATATGATGGAATCGTATATGGCGCATCTTTGTCGCTTGGCTTTGCAACGCTAGAAAACATTCTCTATTTATTTGCAAATGGGCTCCAATTTGCGGTTGGCAGAGCTCTTTTACCGGTATCAAGTCACGCGCTATTTGGTGTCATTATGGGATTTTATCTGGGTAAAGCAAAGTTTTCACCTAATGAAAAGAAAAAATGGATTTTTATCTCCTTCTTATTCCCGTTTTTACTACATGGTTTTTATGATTACATCCTCCTTTCAATGAAGAAATGGATCTATATTATGGTTCCATTCATGTTGTTTTTATGGTGGTTTGGATTACATAAAGTAAAAATTGCAAAACCTTAACCTGTCATTTTGGCAGGTTATTTTTATTGGATTGATTTTGAAAAGTATTAAATCTTAGTTGAAATACTTCTGAATAAAATACCAATCTCTACAGAAAATACTTGTAAGTATATATAGAAAATGGTTAGGGAGGTAATTAATCATGAGCTGTAAAAAATATTTGATGTTCCCCATCGTTCTTATCATGTTTGTGGGTGTGTTCATTGGAGGAACTACTAATAATGTTCAAGCATTTTCTGAGCAGATTATTCAACGTGGTGCAACAGGTGACGATGTAATTGAGCTACAATCAAGACTACAATATAACGGCTACTACCATGGTCCAATTGATGGGGTTTACGGATGGGGTACATATTGGGCAGTCCGAAATTTCCAGAAGGCATTTGGTCTAGAAGAGGTAGACGGATTAGTTGGTGACAAAACAAAAGCAATGATTAACCGCTTTACTAAGTATAATAAGCAATTTGTATATGACAATTTACGTAAAGGGAATCGTTTCACCCATTACGGTGGAGTTCCTTGGAGTATTCAATCGGCTCCTTCCGAAAAAAATATTCAAAAAGCAAAAACAACTGCAGAGGCAAGACGAGCAGAAATAGAAAAACAATTTACGACAGAGCAAAAGCAGCCACAGGCTGGACAGGGAGGTGCCCAGCAACAACAGAAACCAAAGGCGCCTGTACCGCAGCAAAAGCAACCGCAAGCTCAGCCACAAAACCCACAAGGGAAGCAAGGTCAAACTAAGCAGCCGCAAAAGCCACAAGCACAACCAAAGCCACAGGCTAAACAGCAACCGAAGGCAAAGGTTGAACAAAAAGGAGAGGCAAAGTCTCTAGGACCAACAGCTGTCAATATGCCCGGGGGGTTTTCGCAAAATGATATTCAGCTTCTTGCAAATGCTGTATATGGAGAGGCACGTGGTGAATCATATATTGGACAAGTAGCAATTGCTGCAGTTATTTTAAATCGCCTTGACAGCCCAACATTTCCAGATACGATCTCAGGTATTATTTTTGAACCACTTGCATTTACGGCGGTTGCGGACGGGCAAATTTGGTTGACACCCAATGAGCAGGCGAAAAAAGCTGTTATTGATGCAATAAATGGATGGGATCCAACAGGTGGAGCGACTTACTATTTTAATCCGGAAACTGCAACAAGTAAATGGATTTGGGGCAGACCACAAATTAAGAGAATTGGTAAGCACATATTCTGTAGATAGAATGGAAGGTGAGGCAAATTGTTAAGAGGAATATTAATTACAGTACTTACGATTGGTATTATAGGAACAGGCTATTGGGGCTATAAAGAGCACCAAGAGAAAAATGCCATTCTAATACAGGCGGAAAATAACTATCAACGGGCATTTCACAATTTAACGTATCATATTGACCTTTTACACGATAAAATTGGAACAACATTAGCCATGAATTCAAGAAATTCACTTTCTCCTGCACTTGCTGATGTGTGGAGAATCACATCTGAGGCACATTCAGATGTAGGACAATTGCCACTGGCGTTAATGCCATTTAACAAAACGGAAGAGTTTCTAAGTAATATCGGGGATTTTAGTTATCGGACAGCAGTTCGCGATCTATCTAAAGAACCATTGTCAGATGATGAATATAAAACTCTTGAACAGTTATATAAAAATGCAGAGGATATCCAAAAGGAACTCCGAACTGTCCAACATCTAGCTATGGAGAACAATCTTCGGTGGATGGATGTTGAATTAGCACTTGCTTCGGGTGAAAAGCAGGCGGATAACACGATTATCGATGGCTTACAAACCGTTGAAAAAAATGTGGCCGCCTATTCTGAGAGTGATTTTGGAGTCACTCTTACAACTACCAAAAAAGATGGTGGAGAATTTCCAAATTTAGAGGGACCACAAATTAACGAGGAACAAGCGAAAGAAATTGCCAAAAAGTTCCTCGGGTTAAAAGGTAATATTGACATGAAAGTTACCGAAAATGGTGAAGGTTCATCAAATGGTTTTTATAGCCTAGAAATTAATGACCCTAAATCAAAAGTAAATACATTCATGGATATTACGAAAAAAGGCGGTATTCCGATATGGGTTATTCGCAACCGTGAAGTTGCTAAAAGCACAATCAGCCTTAATGATGCCTATAATCGGGCGCAAAAATTTCTAAAAGCTAATAAATTTGAAAACCTTGAGCTTTTTGAAAGTGCACAATATGATAATGTTGGAGTATTTAATTTCGTTTCTTCAGTTGATGGAGTTAGAATATATTCAGATTCCATCAAAATGAAAGTAGCACTCGATGATGGAAACATCATTGGATTTACGGCAAGAGATTATTTAATGGCCGGAAAAATTAAAACAGCCGGTAAACCGAAAATTTCAAAAGAGGAAGCAAGACAAAAAATTAATCCAAACCTTCAAGTGATGGAGGATCGTCTCGCCATCATCACAAACGATCTTGATCAAGATGTCCTTTGTTATGAATTTTTAGGAACCATCAATAATGATACGTATCGAATCTTTATCAATGCTGAGAACGGTTTTGAAGAAAAAGTTGAAAAGCTGAAAAATGCTGAACCAGTATATAAAGGTATGAATAAATCGTAATTAAAAGAAAGGAAAGCTAATTTTGCTTTCCTTTCTTTTTTCTATTACCTCTTTGTAACGTGAAGCTTGTTTAAATGATTGTCGCAGATAAGAGGGTATCTTGCGCTTTTCTTGTTATTCATGGTTTAATAAGAATACAGAAGAATTTACAGAATGTTTGAGAAAGAGTGAACGATTGTGTTGAAAATTGGGGATTTGATTTACCTTGAACCAACCATTAATCCAAATGGTGAAAAATATCGGTGTAGGGTAGTTGAGAAAATAGAAAATAAGCTTTACATTGACTATCCTGTTAACAACGGAACAGGGAAAACAGCTTTTTTACTAAATGGGACACAGTTAAAGGCTTTTGTTACCGCTGACAGTACTTCGGCTTATTTTTTTGACACTACCGTGTTAGGAAGGGTAAAACAAAATATCCCGATGATTGTTCTTTCCTATCCAGGCGAAGACAATATGTATAAGATTCAGAGACGTGAATATGTACGTGTCGAAACGCCAGTAGATGTTGCAGTACATAGTATAAATGGGGAATTCCGGCCCTTTGTCTCCATTACCCGTGACATAAGTGCAGGTGGTGCCGCTATCATTTTACCGTCTTCAAGAACACTTTTACCCGGGCTAGATTTCCTTACACATTTTGTTCTCCCATCCCTTTCTGAGGATTATCATTATGTGACTCTCAGAAGTCATGTAATCCGCATTGTGAACGGCAAAAATGGCGAACGAAATAGGGCTTCTATTAAATTTGTGGATATAAGTGAATCTGATCGGCAGCTATTAATTAAGTTTTGCTTTGAAAGACAATTATTAATGAAGAAAAAAGGCATCCAATCAAGTGAAATGATGAAAAAGAATAATCTAATAGAATAAAATTCTCTAAAATTTTGCATACTAGTACTAAAACTTTATTTAGGATAGGGATAGGTATGCAAAATGAAAAACTTTGAACGGATATTAATAAAGCTAGCTATTATTCAATTTATATTTTTACTTCTGGCACAGGCTATTATATTATATACCCCATTAACCCCGTATATCACGAGAATGATTGAATATGAGGGTGTTGACAAATCGGACACGACCAAAACCATTGAAACATTACTAAATAACCATTAAAATGAATTGCAGGGTTTCCCTGCAATTTTTCGTAGGTAGGAATACTGATCAAATGAATCAATATAATAAAGTTTAGATAAACAAGCTCACATGTTTATAACAACTAGTTTTCATTCCTACCGAGTGTTACATACAGGAGGCATACATAGTTTATGGACAAAAAGATTTCAATAGCAATTGACGGACCTGCGGCGGCAGGAAAGAGCACAGTTGCAAAAATTATCGCGAAGGATCTATCTTATATTTATGTTGATACAGGTGCAATGTATCGTGCATTAACATACAAAGCGCTACAATCAAATTTAGATTTAGAAAATGAAGACCAGCTTCTTAAGGCATTACAAACTTCAAATTTAGAGTTAAGACCAGGTGAAAACGGCCAGCTTGTTTTTATAGATGGCAAAGATGTAACTGAAAAAATACGTGAGCACGATGTGACTAATTCGGTATCGATTGTTTCTAGACATCGTAAAGTTCGAGAATATATGGTCAAGCGTCAGCAAGGATTTGCCGAGCAGGGGGGAGTTGTAATGGATGGTAGGGACATTGGCACACATGTTCTACCAAATGCAGAAGTGAAAATATTTCTGCTTGCTTCCGTAGAAGAAAGAGCTGTACGTCGTCACGAAGAAAACCTGTCAAAAGGTTATCAGTCCGACTTGGAGCAATTAAAAGCTGAAATTGCGGCACGTGACAAGTTAGATTCTGAACGTGAGGTTGCCCCATTACGAAAAGCGGAAGATGCAATTGAAATTGACACAACATCATTAAGCATCGAAGAGGTTGTCGAAAAAATTATGGATGTTGTAAAGGAAAGGATTTGACTGGCATGAACCTTTATTCCTTTGCACGAGGTCTAGTAGGAGTTATTATCAAACCACTATACCGTATCGAGGTTTTGGGTAAGGAGAACATTCCGAAAGAAGGCGGAGTCTTAATTTGTTCGAATCATATTGATAATCTAGACCCGCCTGTTGTTGGAGTTACCTCTCCAAGACCTATTTATTTTATGGCAAAAGCAGAATTGTTTAAGGCTCCAATCTTAGGTCCGATTTTACCGAAAATAAATGCATTCCCAGTTAAACGCGGTGTGAATGATCGTGAGGCACTTCGGACAGCATTAAAGGTATTAAAGGATGGAAATGTGTTGGGGATATTTCCAGAGGGTACGAGAAGTAAGGATGGAAAGCTAGGAAAAGGGTTATCAGGTGTTGGCTTTTTTGCATTGCGAACAGAATGTACTGTTGTTCCATGTGCGATTATAGGACCTTATAAAATGTTTGGTAAATTAAAGGTAGTGTACGGTAAACCTGTTCAAATGGACACATTCCGTGAAGAGAAGGCTTCTGCAGATATCGTAACCGACAAAATCATGGATTCCATAAGAGAAATACTGGAAAAATATAAATAGATTAAGAGTTTATACTTGACAAATAACTCTATTTATTAGAAGTTAATTAAAAGAATATTTTTAACTTTATCTTATACATAAAGAGTTTTTCTGTTGGACATTAAGGAGGTAATTGGAATGGCAGAGGATATGAATCAAGTAGAGTACAAAGAGTTACAGGTTGGTGATGTAATCACTGGCAAGGTAACGAAGGTAGAGGAGAAACAGGTATTTGTTTCAGTTGAGAACAGTAAGCTAGATGGCATTATCCCAATTAGTGAGCTGTCCAGCCTGCATGTTGAAAAAGCAAGTGATGTTGTATCAGAAGGAGAAGAACTAGAGCTTGCAGTGACCAAAGTAGAAGAAGAAGCTTTAATTTTATCTAAAAAAGCTGTTCTCGCTTCTAAAGCTTGGGATGAATTAGAGGAAAAATTTAACTCTGGTAAAGTATTTGAAGCTACTGTTAAAGATGTTGTTAAAGGTGGACTGGTTGTTGACCTTGGTGTAAGAGGATTTATTCCCGCTTCTTTAGTTGAAAATTACTACGTAGAAGATTTCTCCGACTATAAAGACAAATTGTTAACAGTTAAGGTTGTTGAACTTGACCGCGAGAAAAACAGAGTCATCTTATCTCACCGAGCTGTTGTAGAAGAAGAACAAAAAAACAAGAAACAGCAGGTTCTGGATTCATTACAGGTTGGAGCTTTACTGGAAGGTACTGTTCAACGTTTAACGGATTTCGGAGCTTTTGTTGATATCGGTGGTATTGATGGATTAGTCCATATTTCGCAGCTTTCTCACGAACATGTGTCAAAACCATCTGATATTGTATCGGAAGGACAAGTGATTAAAGTCAAGGTTCTTTCTGTTGACCGTGATAATGAAAGAATTTCATTATCTGTTAAAGAAACCTTACCTGGACCATGGGAAAACATCTCTGAGAAGTTATCTGTTGGAGATGTAGTTGAAGGAACAGTGAAAAGACTTGTTTCTTTCGGCGCATTTGTTGAGGTATTGCCAGGTGTAGAAGGACTTGTACATATTTCACAAATTTCTTCAAAGCATATCGGCACTCCTCATGAAGTGTTAAAAGAGGGCCAAGCAGTACAAGTGAAGGTTCTTGAATTAAATGAGTCAGAAAAACGTATTTCTCTAAGCATGAAGGAACTGGAAGAAAACGTTGAGGAAGACTACAGCAAATACCAACAACAAGAGGAAACTACTGGTTTTCAACTTGGTGAAGTAATTGGTGACCAATTAAATAAATTAAAATAAACAAGCAGATAAAAAGCTCTCACCCCGCCGGGTGAGAGCTTTTTATTTTGGATTCATACGGTTCATTTCTCTTGCTTCTTCGGGTGTATCTAATCTTGTTGCGCCTTTGTTGTCAAGAGATTGGTCTCTGTCAGATTCGACTACACGTGCTTTTTTTAGCTTGCTTTCCTGTCTATCTCTACCCATTTTCATTTCCTCCTTTTTCATCCCTACATACGTTTTCGTGAATAGGGAAATTTATGTAGGTGTCATCATTTATTGTGAATTCTAATGAAGTTTCACTTTATTTTGTCTTAAAAGGATTTTTGGTATGCAAATGGGTTAAATTTCATAATTTCGAGCAATACTGGGAATAGTAGGAGGTGGAGAAATGGAAGGTGCACTATTTTATTGGATTTGTTGGATGGCCTGGGTTTGCAGTACTTTTTTTATGAAAAAGACCAGAGAGAGGCTACTTTTATCTATTCTGTTTTTAGTAACAATCATTTTATCACCTTATTCCATTGGAATGGGTGGTATCAATATCAATTGCAGTATTTTTCTTATATTCTTTTTTTGTATGAAAGAAATCTCGAAAAGACCAAAAAAACAAGTGCTTTATATGCTCATTTGTATTCTGACCATCTCTCTAGCCTATTGTAGCTTTTTAATGTTTGAATTGTATGATCCAGTCTGGCTACTTTTTGATCGTAATTTGATGCTTGGAGCAGCATTGATTTATGTAACCTTAATGCTATTGAAGGATTTTCGTCTACGATTGGCAGGGGTTTTAATTGGTTCTATACAGGGTGATATTCTTTATGGAATCATTGTGAATAATGTCAATTTTTCATATGAAATTGGTTCATTTGTCTTTTTAGATGTCATTTCAATTTGTTTTTGTTTTATTTTTGTTTGGTCATCTATAGAAATACTGTTACGTCATGTTGATGTAATAGTGCAAAAAAACACGAAGGAGAAACACGGCTAGCATGAATGAATATACATACCCGATATTGTTCGGTGTCATCTTTGGTGTAGCTGTTAGATTGTATATGCTACGGACAGATTATCGTCAATATCCAACTTATTTACACGGGAAAATCATACATATCGCGCTAGGTTTTATTGCAGCAGGATTAGGAACAGTAGCTGTTCCGTCGATTATGGAGGAAGAATTTACTGCAGTTACGTTTTTAACCATAGCCGCTTCACAATTTCGTGATGTCCGTAACATGGAGCGCAATACACTTACAGAATTAGATTCATATGAACTTGTTCCAAGAGGGAAGACATATATTGAGGGAATAGCAGTTGCTTTTGAAAGTCGAAATTATTTAGTTATTTTCACTTCTTTTTTGTCCACTTTCGCTTATCTTGCTATTAAATGGTGGGCGGGAATTGTTGTGGGTATTATTTGCCTCCTGATCTGCAAAAAGCTAATGGCTGGGAGCAAATTAAAGGATATTGTTGATATTGAATATGTGGAGCCGCATTTCGAAGACGCGGGTTTGTATGTTGATAATATTTATATTATGAATATCGGTCTTCCAGCAAGACAACAAGAGATTTTAAATTATGGGATGGGGTTTATTTTAAAACCTAAAAGTTTTGATGCAAGAGCTACAATTGCAAATTTAGGTCAAAGGCAAGCTATATTACATGATGTTTCTACTGCTTTGGGGATATTTAGAGATTCAGGAACCCCTGCTCTTACTCCGTTAGCAAAAAGAGATTTAAACGACGGACGTGTTGGTATCTTTGTATTGCCTCAAGATAAAAACATAGATAGAGCTGTCGAAGTCATTAGTAATGTGCCAATTTTAGAAAATGCAATCCGAATGCCAACGGAGAGGGAAAAAGAGAAGGGGCTGCCAACTAAATGAATATTGAAAAGTTTATTTTAGCAGCGATTACAATGGAACCATCAAAGGTGAAGGTATCAGGAGGTACACCAGTTTTTTCATGTTCTTCAAAGGAAGAAATGGATTCAGTTGCTGCAAGCTTAGAAGCAATCCTAGATGGAATTGCTCATGAAATCAGCGGGAATTTGTACATAATCGTAAAACACTAAACATTTTATTGTTGGAAGTATGTATTTTTGATAGAATAAAAAAGTGTGACCCTTCTGATGTAGAAGGGTTTGTTTTATAAATATGGTTGAATTTCGACATTGTTGATGTGATAGATGTAGAAGGATAATCGTTTAGAAGGGAAGAACGCATATGGTAAAACCAGTTGTGGCAATTGTTGGTCGACCAAACGTTGGAAAATCAACAATTTTTAATCGAATAGTAGGAGAAAGAGTTTCAATTGTAGAAGATATTCCTGGAGTCACCAGGGATCGGATTTATAGTTCAGGTGAGTGGCTCAATCAAGAATTCAATATTATTGATACTGGTGGAATTGATATTGGCGACGAGCCGTTTCTTGCTCAAATTAGACACCAAGCTGAAATTGCGATCGATGAAGCCGATGTTATTATTTTTATGACTAGTGGTCGTGAGGGAGTGACAAGTGCGGACGAAGAAGTCGCGAAAATTTTATATCGCTCCAAAACACCTGTTGTTTTAGCTGTTAATAAGGTAGACAACCCCGAGATGCGTGCAGATATTTACGACTTCTATGCACTAGGATTTGGTGAACCAATGCCTATTTCAGGCTCACACGGGATTGGACTTGGGGACTTATTGGACGAGGTCATCAAACATTTTCCAAAAGGTGGTATCGAGGACTATGATGAGGATATCATTAAATTTTCTTTAATTGGTCGTCCGAATGTAGGGAAATCATCACTTGTTAATGCATTATTAGGTGAGGAAAGAGTAATTGTAAGTGATATTGCTGGTACAACAAGGGACGCAATTGATACAAAATACATAGTCGATGGAAAAGAATACGTCATTATTGATACAGCTGGTATGAGAAAAAAAGGAAAAGTCTATGAAAGTACCGAGAAGTACAGTGTTCTTAGGGCTTTAAAGGCAATTGAACGCTCAGACGTTGTCCTTGTTGTGATAAACGGGGAAGAAGGAATTATTGAACAGGATAAAAAAATTGCTGGATATGCTCATGAAGCAGGTAGAGCGGTTGTGATGGTTGTAAATAAGTGGGATGCAGTTGAAAAAGACGAGAAAACAATGAAGGAATTCGAAGAGAAAATTCGAGATCATTTCTTATTCCTTGATTATGCTCCAATTGTCTTCTTATCAGCTAAAACAAAACGACGCATTCATACCTTAATACCAATGATTGATATGGCAAGTGAAAATCATTCAAGGCGTGTTCAAACGAACGTCTTAAATGACGTCATCATGGATGCTGTAGCAAGGAATCCTGCACCTTCAGATAAAGGAAATCGTTTGAGAATTTATTATGTTACACAGGTTGCGGTAAAGCCACCAACATTTGTTGTATTTGTGAATGATCCTGAGTTAATGCATTTTTCATATGAACGTTTCTTAGAGAATCGGATTAGGGATGCTTTTGGTTTTGAAGGTACACCTATAAAGCTCATTGCAAGAGCTAGAAAATAGGAAGGGGAGGACGTAATGGAAAAAGTAACGGTTGTTGGCGCAGGTAGCTGGGGAACGGCACTTGCACTCGTTCTTGCTGACAATGATCATGAGGTGCGTATCTGGTCTCATCGACAAGAACAAGTCGATGAAATTAATACGAAGCATACGAATTCTAAATATGTCCCATCAATTGAATTACCAGAGACAATCATTGGTTATTCAGATATAGGTAAGGCGTTGGAGGATGTAGGTACGATTGTTCTTGCAGTTCCAACTAAAGCAATTCGGGAAGTACTTCAAAAGATCAGTCAGGTTACTTTGACACCATTAACCATCATTCATGTGAGTAAGGGGATTGAACCGGACACGTTAAAGCGGATCTCTGAAATGATTGAGGAAGAAATGCCTTCAACACTTTTAAAAGATGTTGTTGTTCTTTCTGGACCAAGCCATGCTGAGGAAGTGGTGCTACGTCACCCAACAACTGTAACGGTTTCATCTAAAAATATGGAATCTGCTGAATATGTTCAAGATTTATTCATTAATCAGCATTTCCGTGTTTACACAAACCCTGATATTGTAGGTGTTGAAATTGGTGGGGCGTTAAAAAATATTATAGCCCTGGCTGCTGGAATTACAGATGGTCTTGGTTATGGTGATAATGCAAAAGCAGCACTCATTACGCGTGGTTTGGCTGAGATTTCACGTCTAGGCAGTACAATGGGTGCAAACCCATTAACGTTTGCCGGTTTAACCGGTATTGGAGATTTAATTGTAACGTGCACAAGTGTACATTCACGTAACTGGCGTGCGGGAAATTTACTTGGTAAAGGACAAAGCCTTGATGAAGTCCTGGAAAACATGGGTATGGTTGTTGAGGGTGTCAGGACGACAAAAGCTGCGTACCAGTTAGCTAAAAAGATGGATGTGTCCATGCCTATCACATTTGCACTATATGATGTTCTATTCAATAATCAATCACCAAAAGATGCGGTTGATCAACTTATGGCTAGAGGAAAAACGAACGAAATGGCCGACCTCTTTAACTATTTAGACAAAGGAACAATGTGAATAAAATGCTTACACAAACTCTCTTTTCGTGCATATGATGGAAAGGAGAAACATAAATAGCGGGAGTTCCTAAACATTTCGCGCAGCAAAAACAATTCTAGTAAGTAAAAGTTTGCACTTTTCTTGTGAAAATTAGGCATAAGACGATACATTTGTTGCCGTTTTCGCATAAAATGCAACGTAGTATACTGTGGGTCTGAGCGACTGGGTAAAAGGGAATATTTAGTTTTAGGCTGGCTGAAGTAAAGGTGCCCCTCTTTACTTCAGTTTTTTTTGCTTTTACATTTAACAATATAGACTTAGTTTAAAGGTTCGTATTATGATATAATATTTGACGACATGTTAGAGTTGGACAAGGGAGTGAATAAGGTGACACCAGGATTATTAAAAATGTGGATATCATTTGCAGGAATGGCGTTTATGGCGCTTGCGGTCATATCCATTTATTTTAGTCGATATAAACTTAAGGGCTTTCTAAAAGGAATAGTAGCCACGATTGCATATCTTTTTATGATTCTAGCAGGAATTATTATTTTCTTTGTTGTGTTTAGCGGACCAGTTAGTGAATAGAGATACAAACATAAGGATGGTATAAATATGAAAGTTACGTTACAACTGTTGGCTATTGTTTTTTCATTATCATTACTTACTGGGTGCCTTTATCCAAAAGAAAAGCTGGCTCAAAATCAAATTCCATATGAGGACCAAATTGCATCTGTCCAACGGGCGGTTGACCAATTTAAAGAGGATACAGGGGGGCTTTTGCCGATAAAAAATAGAGATATGGAGACCCCTATTTATCAAAAGTATCCAATCGACTTTACCCGGATTTCCCCAAAATACATAGCAGAACCTCCTGGTAATGCATATGAAACTGGCGGAGTTTATTTATATGTTTTAGTGAATGTAGAAACAAACCCAACGGTTAAACTTCTTGATGTTCGAATTTCGGAAGAAATTAGTGAACTGAACTTGCGCGTGCAAATGTATCGTTCATCAAACGGGTATGCGCCATTTAAGGAACAGCTTCATCCACATGTATTTACACTAGATTATAGCAAGCTAGGCTTAAAAGAAGAGCCGTATGTTGTGAGTCCATTCACAGGAAAAAACTTGCCACTATTGATAACGAGCACCAATGAGATTGTTGTAGATTATCGTATGGATTTATACGAGTATTTAACAAAGTATGAGCATACGTATCAAACAGGCGATGAGATACGGGATCTTTTAGTCGATAACTCGATGTTTGTCCCGACCAATTCTGTGCCATATACGATTAATGACAAAAATGAACCAATTTTTTTAGATAATTAAGTCATGAACCCTTCTTTTAGACATAAACTCTAAAAGAAGGGTTTTCTTTTGTTCAAAAAGTGAAAAAATAGCTTGCTAGGGTGTTTAAATGACTGTCTTTTTGAACTTAATATTGCTACTACATATTATGGGGGGAATTTTTTTCTAGAAATAGTCATATTTAATTAGGACAACGTCATACAAATATAATGTCCTAGAATATGTAGTAAACGGATAAAATTATCCCAAGAACTGTAAAATCGGGAGGGATCACACTTGGAAAAGGTAGATATTTTTAAAGATATCGCTGAGCGCACCGGTGGCGATATATATTTAGGAGTCGTTGGTGCAGTAAGAACAGGTAAATCTACTTTTATAAAGAAGTTCATGGAATTAGTAGTCTTACCGAATATCGGTAGTGAAGCTGATAAGGCTCGCGCACAGGATGAATTGCCACAAAGTGCTGCAGGAAGAACCATCATGACAACTGAACCAAAATTTGTTCCAAACCAAGCTGTTTCTGTTCATGTTGAAGATGGGCTTGATGTAAACATTCGCCTTGTGGATTGTGTGGGGTACACAGTTCCTGGGGCGAAAGGGTATGAGGATGAAAATGGACCTCGTATGATTAATACCCCTTGGTATGAAGAGCCAATCCCATTCCATGAAGCAGCAGAGATTGGCACAAGAAAAGTTATTCAGGAGCATTCCACAATTGGTGTTGTTGTAACAACAGATGGCTCGATTGGAGAAATTCCTAGAAGAGATTATATTGAAGCAGAAGAACGCGTAATTGCTGAATTAAAAGAGGTAGGAAAACCATTTATAATGGTTATTAATACCGTCCATCCTCATCACCCTGAAACAGATGCTCTTCGTCAGGAGTTAAATGAAAAATATGATATTCCTGTTTTAGCGATGAGCGTTGAAAGCATGCGCGAAGCAGATGTATTCAATGTTCTACGTGAAGCACTTTATGAGTTCCCGGTATTAGAGGTAAATGTTAATCTTCCAAGCTGGGTAATGGTCTTACGTGAAGATCATTGGTTAAGAGAAAGCTATCAGGATGCTGTAAAGGACACTGTCCAAGATATCAAGCGTTTACGCGATGTGGATCGTGTAGTTGGTCAATTTAGCGAGTATGACTTTATTGACCAAGCAAGTTTAGCTGGTATCGAAATGGGGCAGGGCGTAGCTGAAATTGATTTATATGCTCCAGATGATTTATATGATCAAATCCTAAAGGAAGTAGTGGGCGTTGAGATTCGCGGAAAAGATCATCTATTACAGCTCATGCAAGATTTTGCTCATGCAAAAGCCGAGTATGATCAAGTGGCAGATGCATTAAAGATGGTGAAGCAAACAGGATACGGAATTGCTGCACCTGCACTGTCTGATATGAGCTTAGATGAGCCTGAAATCATTCGACAAGGTTCAAGATTTGGTGTTCGCTTAAAAGCAGTTGCACCGTCTATCCATATGATTAAGGTAGATGTTGAATCTGAATTTGCACCGATTATTGGTACAGAAAAACAAAGCGAAGAATTGGTCCGTTACTTGATGCAAGACTTTGAAGATGATCCACTTTCTATCTGGAATTCAGATATCTTCGGTAGATCTTTGAGCTCTATTGTTCGTGAGGGAATCCAGGCGAAATTATCGTTAATGCCTGAAAATGCCCGTTACAAGTTAAAAGAAACGCTCGAAAGAATTATTAACGAAGGTTCCGGCGGATTGATTGCTATCATATTATAGGATATAGGCTCCTTACTAGGGAGTCTTTTTTTTGTATTTAACTTGAAAGCATTGAGGTGATTTGCTTACTAAATACGAATATGATACGCTTTTTACAGAAAAATATAGGTTTTTTGGTGAAATATACATATTTAGGTAAAATTTCTGTTGAAATATATTGAATTATGTCTAATTATCGTTTATTATAAGGCATGTTAGCATAATGCTTACGTAAGAAGATACTTGATGACATAAGGCTTAAATAGCAATGAATGGTCATTTATATGATTTGAAAGTTTCTTTTGGGAGGAGGTGAATGTCATGAACAAAACAGAATTAGTTAACGCGGTGGCTGAAAGTGCTGAACTTTCTAAAAAGGATGCTACAAAAGCTGTTGATGCAGTTTTTGATTCTATCCTTGAAGCTCTTAAAGGTGGAGACAAAGTTCAGTTAATCGGATTTGGTAACTTTGAGGTACGTGAGCGTGCGGCTCGTAAAGGTCGTAATCCTCAAACTGGTGAAGAAATCGAAATCGCTGCGAGCAAAGTTCCTGCATTTAAACCAGGAAAGGCGCTTAAAGATGCGGTAAAATAATTTTTACATAGAAATTATGTGAAAGAAACAAAAAGAGTCGTATTGCGACTCTTTTTTTGTTTTATATCGATAAATATGCTAGAATCAATGAACCGATAGTATGCGATATGAGGAGTGGTTGGCAAATGACTTCTGTAGATTATAAAAAGATAGAGCAAGCTGTGACGATGATTTTAGAAGCAATTGGGGAAGACCCAGAGAGAGAAGGGCTAGTTGATACACCAAAACGTGTTGCTAAAATGTACGCTGAAGTTTTCTCAGGTTTAGAAGATGATCCAAAAGAATACTTCCAAACAGTTTTTGGAGAAGAACACGAAGAATTGGTACTTGTAAAAGACATCCCATTTTTTTCTATGTGCGAGCACCATCTTGTTCCATTTTATGGTCATGCCCATGTTGCCTATATACCTAAAGGCGGTAAAGTTACAGGATTAAGCAAACTTGCACGAGCTGTGGAAGCTGTAGCAAAAAGACCTCAATTACAAGAAAGAATCACTTCAACTATAGCTGATTCTATTGTTGAAACACTTCAGCCTCACGGAGTAATGGTTATCATAGAAGCGGAGCATATGTGTATGACGATGCGTGGTGTTAAAAAGCCTGGTGCAAAAACAGTAACTTCTGCCGTTCGAGGGATTTTACAAAAGGATTCAGCCGCTCGCAGTGAGGTATTATCTCTAATTAAGAATTGACATCGGCAATAAAGTACGAGATAGTAAAAAAAGATATGGATTTCACTCATCTTAAGCAAGTGTTCCGATGAGATGAAATGTTTCCTTTATTGTACGTGTTCTAAAATTCGATGTGTTTTACTAGTTGAATTTTTGAACATCCCCTTACATAGCATTCATAGGAGTGAAGAAGGATGAGTAACAATACAAATTCAGAATTTATTGTAATCAAAGCTGTAGAAGATGGAGTGAATGTTATCGGGTTAACGAGAGGATCCGACACACGCTTTCATCATTCAGAGAAATTGGATAAAGGTGAAGTTATGATTGCACAATTCACTGAACATACCTCAGCAATCAAAGTACGAGGGCATGCAATTATTCAAACTAGCCATGGCGAAACTGAATCAGATTCGAAAAAATAAGCAGGTAAATCCTGCTTTTTCTTTTGGAATAAACAAAACTAAGAGAAAATCTAAGTGATGTATGTTATAATTAACGTTGTTTTATAAAGACTAATGATAATGAACTAGAACATAGATATAGGATATTTAAATTGGGGAAACAAGGGTGATTGATTTGCATGACATCAACGAAATAGTTGCCGATCTTAAGGAGCGTATTGAAGATAAAACAAGACACTCATACCTCCAAAGATATATGGAAAAACCGAGAATAGATGAGGATAAGCTATTATTGTTATACTCCATATGTGAGGATTTGCTTTTGCCAAAGGAGCAATTAATAAACTATATAGTAACCACTATGCTTGTTCAGCAGGCGTTAGATACCCATGAAACAGTCCCCAATCGACTAAACTATTCAGATGAACGTATGCGCGGTCAACAATTGGCTGTTCTGGCAGGAGATTATTTTAGCGGATTGTATTATTATCTTCTTGCCCAAGCTACCGATATAACCTTCATTCGAATACTCGCAGAAGGTATTAAAGAGGTAAATGAAGCAAAAATTTATTATTATCAAATGGATCATGAACAAATAGACAAGCTTTTTTCATGTGTGACAGCGGTTGAAACGGCCGTCTTTGGAAAAATAGTGAAAACTTTTCAAATAAATAAATGGGAACAACTCGTTCAAAATTTTTTATTGTTAAAAAGACTGTTACTTGAGAGAGAGCAATATATAGAATGCGGAAATTCGATTCTTTTTAAGACCCTTCAGAAAATAGTCTCGAGGGAAAAACTAGATCAGAAAACGGAAGTCATGTATGAATATAACAAGCATCTTTCTCTTGTAAGCAAAAAGCTAGAACATTCCTTAGAGGACAACCCTAAATTAAACAAAATGTTACGTAACCGGATTAATGAATTACTACTTAAAAGTACAACATTATCATTGAATAAGATTGTGGAAGAAGGGTAATTATGGAGCAATCTAAAGAACAACGGGTACATCATGTATTCGAAAAAATATATAAAAACTATGATCAAATGAATTCCGTTATCAGCTTCCAACAACATAAAGCTTGGCGTAAGGATACAATGAAGCGAATGGATGTCAAAGAGGGCGCAACAGCACTTGACCTTTGCTGTGGCACTGCTGATTGGACGATTGCCTTAGCTGAGAAAATTGGTTCCCAAGGCAAAGTGTTCGGTCTTGATTTTAGTAAAAATATGCTGAAAATCGGTCAAGAAAAAGTAGACAAGCTAAAATTAAATCAGGTGGAATTAATACATGGTAATGCGATGGAACTCCCCTTTGAGGACAATACCTTTGACTATGTAACAATTGGATTTGGTCTTCGTAATGTTCCTGATTACATGACTGTTTTAAAAGAGATGCATAGAGTAGTTAAGCCCGGTGGTAAAGTTGTGTGCTTAGAAACTTCGCAACCAACGATGCTTGGTTTTAGACAGTTATACTTCTTCTATTTTCGCTTTATCATGCCGGTTTTTGGAAAGCTTTTTGCAAAAAGCTTTAAGGAATATTCATGGCTTCAAGAATCTGCTCGTGATTTTCCAGGTATGAAGGAACTCGCAAACATGTTTCGGGAAGCTGGCCTTACCGACATTGAAGTGAAACCATATACTTTAGGTGTAGCTGCAATGCATTTAGGTTATAAACGAAAAGGTTGAACGCGTCATATTTTTTTAGACTAAGGTGAAACTGATGAAATTATCTTTGATGTATTCTTATTTGAATACAGATTTAGCAATTATAGAAAAAGAACTGGAAGCATCCATTAAAGGGAATCACCCAGTTCTTCAACAGGCCGGGTTGCATCTATTACAATCTGGCGGCAAACGACTACGCCCTGTTTTTGTCCTTTTAGGAGGGAAATTTGGGGATTATGATATTAATGTTATTAAAAATGTTGCCGTAACACTCGAACTAATTCATACGGCATCGCTTGTGCATGATGACGTGATTGATGACGCGGATCTTCGACGTGGCAAGCCTACCATTAAGGCGAAATGGGATAATAAGATTGCGATGTATGCGGGAGATTATATTTTAGGTAGCTCATTAGAAATCATTACGAAGCTTCCAAATCCCTTATTACATAAACTACTTGCGCACACCATTGTTGAAGTTTGTTTAGGTGAAATCGAACAAATCAAAGATAAATATCGTTTTGATCAAAATTTGCGCTGCTATTTACGTAGAATAAAGCGAAAGACGGCTCTTTTAATTGCAAGCAGTTGTCAATTAGGAGCAGTTGCTGCAGATGTCCCTACCGAAGTACATAAAAAACTATTTTTATATGGTTATTATGTCGGAATGGCCTTCCAAATTACCGACGATATTCTAGATTTCACTGGTACTGATGAACAATTAGGTAAACCTGCTGGGAGCGATTTAATGCAAGGTAATATTACGTTGCCAGTTCTATATGCAATGAAAAATGAAAGCCTTAAACAGCAAATTGTTCAGGTATCCGAACGTACAACAGCAGCTGAGATTAAACCTTTAATCACTGCTATTAAACAATCAGATGCAATAAAACAAGCTGAGGCTTTAAGTAATCGATATTTAGAGAAAGCTTATAAAATTCTAGGGGAATTGCCTGCTTGTCGTGCCAGAAATACACTCTATAATGTTGCGAAATATATCGGGAAAAGAAAATTTTAACTATATTCAGTGGGGGGACCCACACTGAATATAGTTAAAGCCCCTGGCGGATGCCACAGATTTTTAAAGGTAATTTTTCGAGCTTAAGATCAAAGACTAAGAACGCCACGTCCTGTGGCAACTTCTTTGTGACCCACCTCGTGTGGGCCTAATAAATCTGGGCGCAAATACGCCAAAGCGTATTTGATTAATAACATTGCAAATCAATCAAAATAGTGTTACTATTTTGATTGGTCAGTTTAAATGACTATTATACATAATTGTGGTGGGGTGGAGATCGTTATGGAAAAAACATTTTTAATGGTAAAGCCTGATGGTGTACAGCGTCAATTAATTGGTGAAATTGTATCACGCTTTGAAAGAAAGGGCTTTCAACTAGTAGGAGCTAAATTGATGGCGGTTTCAGAAGACCTTGCAGGAGAACATTACGCTGAGCACAAAGAGCGACCGTTCTTTGGAGAACTAGTTGAATTCATTACATCTGGACCGGTTTTTGCGATGGTTTGGCAAGGTGAAAATGTAATTGCAACTGCTCGTCATATGATGGGTGCTACAAATCCTAAGGATGCAGCTCCAGGAACAATCCGTGGCGACTTTGGATTAACAGTTGGAAAGAACGTTATTCATGGTTCTGATTCAACAGCAAGTGCAGAGCGTGAAATTTCCTTATTCTTCAAAGAGGAAGAATTAGTAGACTACGATAAGCTAATTAATAATTGGATTTACTAATCTAACCAAGCCAGCTCTATTCGGGGCTGGTTTTTCTGAAGAAACTCTCACCCCTAAGATGATCTTTTTTGAGGAGAAACTATGGACAAGAATTATATATTATTTGCCGAGCAGGTAAAAAGAAAAACAGGTATTGATTTACGTTTATATAAAGAGGCTCAAATGGTTAGAAGACTGACCTCGTTGTACGAAAAAAGAGGTTTTTCAAGCTTCCAGGAATATTTTAAAGGAATTGATAAAGACAATGAACTATTACTCGAGTTTTTAGATCGAATGACAATTAATGTTTCAGAGTTTTATCGAAATGCAAAACGATGGGAAGTACTAGAATCCAAGATTCTTCCAAAACTCCTTCAACAAAATCGGAAGCTTAAAGTGTGGAGCGCAGCCTGTTCGGCTGGTGAGGAGCCCTACACGCTTGCAATGATCCTTTCAAAATTTTTACCATTACATCAAATATCCATTTTAGCTACAGATATAGACGAAAACATTCTTGCAAGGGCAAGGATGGGGGTATATCCTGAACGCTCACTTCAAGAAGTACCTATTGAAATGAAAAAACGATACTTCACTCAAGATGGCACTTTTTATAAAATCCATTCGGATTTAAAAAAGGCGGTGAATTTCAAAAAGCATAACCTTTTATCGGATTCCTTTGAAACGAATTTCGATTTAATCGTGTGTAGAAATGTTTTAATATATTTTACTGAAGAGGCAAAGGATATGCTTTATCAAAAATTTAGTGGAGCTCTTGCAAGGGATGGAATCTTATTTGTGGGAAGCACTGAACAAATTTTCAATCCAGCATCGTATGGGCTAGAAACAGAAGATACGTTCTTTTATCGAAAAAATTAAAACGTCAGAAAAATGACAAATCTCATGTTGTTTGTTAAGATAAAGGAATCGAATTTGCCATTTGGTAAATTCGATTCCTTTATCTTTGTATATGACCAGTCATGAAATTTTTGAAAAAATCTATCCTGTTTTACAAAAATTATGATATATTGATACATAATCGCTTTAAATTACGAAAGTAAAATTATTTTTCACTTTAACATATAAGGGGGCAACATATATGAGATATTTAACGGCTGGAGAATCACATGGACCGCAGCTTACAACAATCATTGAAGGTGTACCAGCAGGTCTTGAACTAACAACAGAGGATATTAACATTGAACTTGCTAGACGTCAAAAAGGTCATGGTCGGGGCAGAAGAATGCAAATTGAAAAAGACCAAGCACAAATCGTAAGTGGAGTAAGACATGGTAAAACACTAGGTTCCCCAATTGCATTAGTCGTTGAAAACAACGACTGGAAGCACTGGACAAAAATTATGGGGATTGAACCAATAACCGATGAAGAATCCGAAGAAATCAAACGGAAAATTACACGCCCACGTCCAGGGCATGCAGATCTTAATGGAGCTTTAAAATATGGGCATCGTGATATGCGAAACGTTCTAGAAAGGTCATCTGCACGTGAAACAACAGTGCGTGTTGCTGCTGGTGCCGTAGCTAAAAAATTCTTAGCTTCTTTAGGAATCAATGTAGCGGGACATGTACTTGAAATTGGCGGTGTACGAGCTAAGAACACAACATATTCAAGTATCGAAGAATTAAAAACAAAATCAGAAGAATCACCAGTAAGATGTCTTGATGAAGAAGCTGGCGCGCAAATGATGAACGCGATTGATGAAGCAAAGAAAAATGGTGACTCGATTGGTGGAATTGTAGAAGTTATCGTTGAAGGCGTACCTGCAGGCGTGGGAAGCTATGTTCATTACGATAGAAAGCTTGATTCAAAAATTGCTGCAGCGATGGTAAGTATTAATGCCTTTAAAGGTGTTGAATTCGGTATTGGTTTTGATGCAGCCAGAATCCCTGGAAGTCAAGTGCATGATGAAATTATTTGGGATAAAGAAAATGGTTATCAGAGAAGAACAAATAATTTAGGTGGCTTCGAAGGTGGTATGACAAACGGTATGCCGATCGTTGTTAGAGGTGTCATGAAACCAATTCCAACTTTATATAAGCCATTAAAAAGTGTAGATATTGAGACGAAGGAAGTTTTTGAAGCAAGTATTGAAAGATCCGATAGCTGCGCAGTTCCTGCAGCTTCCGTCGTTGCAGAAGCAGTTGTAGCTTGGGAGGTTGCAAATGCGATTGTTGAACAATTTGGGCAAGACAGAATCGATTTAATTCAAGAAAATGTAACGAAAATGCGTGAGTATTCGAGGGAATTTTAATGGACAGATTGACCATTGTCACAAAATCGAAAACGTATCCGATGTACATTGGGACTGAAATAATAAGTCAACTTCCCCAGTTGATACAGGATACATGTAACCAGGTTTCAAAGGTACTCGTCATAAGTGATGATTCTGTTGCTGTACTTTATTTAGATAAAGTGCTCGACATCCTTAAGCAACAATCCGAAGAGCCATTATCATTTGTTATTCCTGCTGGAGAGAAGGCAAAATCGTTTGAAGTGTATTATCAATGCCAGACCTTTGCGCTTGAAAAAGGATTGGATCGGTCTTCTGTGATCCTTGCATTAGGTGGAGGTGTTGTTGGGGACTTGGCAGGCTTTGTCGCAGCAACTTTTATGCGCGGCATTCCATTTATCCAAATTCCAACAACATTACTTGCCCATGATAGTGCTGTAGGAGGTAAGGTTGCGATTAATCATGAACTAGGAAAGAACATGATAGGAGCATTTCATCAACCGAATGCGGTTCTATATGATATCGATTTAATGAAGACATTACCTAAGATAGAACTTCGCTCAGGCTTTGCAGAGGTTATTAAACATGGACTCATCTGGGACCCAGAATTTTATCGGTGGCTTACAGAAAAAATACAATCTCTTGATGATCTAAGAGGTGAAAAGCTTCAATATGCTGTTTTAAAGGGTATAGCTGTAAAAGCTAAAGTTGTTTCTGAAGATGAGCAGGAAAAAGGACTCCGTGCCATTTTGAATTTTGGTCATACCCTAGGGCATGCGATTGAAGCGGAGTCAGGTTATGGCAAAATTACCCATGGAGACGGGGTTGCAATTGGGATGATTTTTGCATTAAAGGTGAGCGAAAAACTCTTTCATATCAATCTAGAGTCTGAAAAGATTAGGGAGTGGTTTCGTTTATTTGAATTCCCTACAGCGATTCCTGAAGAGCTAGACCGAGTAAAACTACTTGAACGTATGAAGCATGACAAAAAAGCTACCTCTGGAAAAGTAAAAATGGTCTTGTTAAAAAATATTGGTGAAACTGTCATTGAGGATATTGGAGATGAACAACTTCTTCAACTCTTGAAGGATTTTCATTAAGAAGGTTGCCGAAAGCATAGGAGGGGCAAAGTTGATAAGAGGAATACGTGGTGCTACAACAATTGAAAATAATGATAAACAAGAAATATTAACTGCAACTGAAAAGCTTTTGCGTGTCATGATTTCTGAAAACAAGATTGATGCAGAAGATGTCGCACAAATTGTATTTTCAGTAACAGATGATATTGATGCAGCTTTTCCTGCAGCTGCTGCCAGACAAATTGATGGGTGGTCATTTGTTCCCGTAATGAGCATGAGAGAGATTCCAGTTCCAGGGTCATTGCCAATGTGCATTCGTGTAATGATGACGGTGAATACAGCCGCCAAACAAGAAGAAATCCAGCATATTTATCAAGGTGGAGCTATAGTTCTTCGACCAGATCTTTCAACAGTCAAAGAAAATAATTAAAAACAATGCATTGACAAATAGGGAAACCGTACGATAAGATAATTAAAACATTTAGTATAGTTTGAGTTTAATGAGTTTTTAGTTAAGTGAGAGTTTAGTAAGTTTGTAGTAGAGTTTTAAGAGCCGAGTTTAGGGTAGATGAGAATGACGAGTTTAGCTGAGGTTAGCACAAGTTTATTATGTTTACTTCTACCCAAAGATACATTCGTGTCTTTGGGTTGTTTAATTTTATTGCTTTTTTATTAAAAGCAATGCCAATCTTTATATACCTCCTAAACCTCATTCTCCATATTACATGGAGGAGTGAGCCTATTGAATACGTATAATTTTTCCTCGTTCGAGTCCGATGCCAAGCAATATCGGACGATTCCAATTGTCAAACGTTTCTTAGTTGATACGTTGACACCCATTCAAATTTTTCAAAACTTAAAAAATGAAGCATCCTTTCTACTTGAAAGTAAAGACCATGAATCGGATTGGTCGCGGTATTCATTTATCGGCTTAAAGCCATTTCTGTTCATGAATGAAAATAGCGGTCATTATTATGTAAAAAACGAAAATCAACAGAGCTTAATAAAAAAACAAACAATGAAGGATGCCTTTAACTGGATCAAAGATTATCTTGTTTTAAAACCACTGGATATCGAAATTCCCTTTTATGGAGGGGCAGTTGGTTATATTGGCTATGATGCAATCTCTACTTTTGAAAAGGTTGATGAACACTCAAACAATGATTTTAACATGGAACGTTACCAATTTTTCTTTTGTGAAACGATTTTGGCGTTAGATCATCATTCACGTGAATTGATTGTCGTTCATTTTGTACGACTAAATGGGGGCGAAGATAGACGGATTCTAAAAGCCGTTTTTGAACATGCCAATTCAAAAATTAATATGTATTTATCGCGAATTATTCAAAACAAAGAACAAAGTGAAATGTTACTGCTCCCAAAATTACACGAAATACCGAATGTGACAGATATCAAGACGAATTTTGAAAAACAGGATTTTCTAGATGCGGTTAATAAAATTAAAGACTATATCACCGCTGGAGATATTTTTCAGGCGGTTTTATCACAGCGTTTTGAGATTCCGGTTTCAGTAAGTGGATTCCAGCTCTATCGCGTCTTACGAATGGTAAATCCTTCACCTTATCTATTTTATATCAAAATTAATGACATTGAGATTGTCGGGAGTTCTCCTGAACGCTTAATTAAAATTCATAATAAGCATCTTGAAATTCACCCGATTGCAGGGACAAGGCGAAGAGGGAAGACGAAGGAAGAGGATGAAGCACTTGCAACAGAATTACTTCAGGATGAAAAAGAGAAGGCAGAGCATTATATGCTAGTTGATTTAGCAAGAAATGATATCGGTAGGGTATCTACATTTGGTTCAGTTAAAACACCTGTACTGATGGAGGTTGGTCGATTCTCACATGTTATGCACATTATCTCGAAGGTAACAGGTGAGTTAGATGAGAAAATTGACCCACTGGATGCATTACTTGCTGCCTTTCCAGCTGGAACTGTATCTGGAGCACCGAAAATTAGAGCGATGCAAATTCTTTCAGAACTTGAACCAACTGCACGAAACTTGTATGCCGGTGCCATTGCTTATATTGGATTCGACGGAAATATTGATTCATGCATTACGATTCGAACAGCAATCATTAAAGATGGTGTAGCTTATGTCCAGGCTGGAGCGGGAATTGTCGCAGATTCGGTACCTGAACAGGAATGGATGGAAACGGTTAATAAAGCAAGTGCCTTGATTCAAACAATTCAACTGGCTGAAGAGGCTTTTGAAAAGGAGGATATTCATGTTTAAACAACTTTTAAATAAATGTATCAACGGCGAGGTTCTAACAGAAGAGGAAAGCTATCAAGTAATGGATGTCATAATGTCTGGAGAAGCTACGGCAAGTCAAATTGCGAGCTTGCTTTCTATTCTCCGTTTTCGCGGTGAAACCGTGGATGAAATTACAGGCTTTGCTAGAGCAATGAGAGAGCATATGATGCAGTTAGATTATGAAAGTGATCAAGTGATTGATACGTGTGGAACAGGCGGGGACGGTGCGTCTACTTTTAATATTTCAACAGCATCAGCAATTGTTGTCTCTTCCTTAGGAATAAAGGTTGCAAAGCATGGAAATCGAGCAGTCTCCTCCAAAAGTGGCAGTGCCGATGTTTTAGAGTATTTAGGTGTTGAAATACAATCAACTGGGGAAGAAGCTAAAGAGGCATTAAGTAAACGAAAAATGAGCTTCTTGTTTGCACCTATTTACCATGCCGCAATGAAGCATGCGGTTACGCCTAGACAGGAAATCGGCTTTCGAACCATATTTAATCTATTAGGGCCAATGGCAAACCCAGCTAGATGTAAAAAACAGGTACTGGGAGTTTATTCAACAGATTATGCTGAAAAAATGGCATATGCCCTTGGGAAGCTCGGCTCCGAGCACGTTTTATTCGTTTCAGGTCGTGATGGATTAGATGAATGCAGTATTACAACTGAAACAGACGTTGTGGAATTAAAAGATGGAGAGATTACAAGATTCGTCCTTTCCCCTGAAGATGTCGACCTTCCACGTGGAAACATGAAAGATATTCAAGTCTCTTCTGTTGTTGAAAGTGCGAACCTATTACGTGATGTCTTATATAGTAAGGCTAATCAAAGTGCAACGAATATTGTATTACTCAATGCAGGAGCAGCCATTTATGTTTCAGGAAGAGTAAACAGTATTCGTGAAGGTGTAGAGTTAGCGAGAGAAGCAATTGTCACTGGAATTGCGAGGAATCAATTTGAACAACTAAGAAGTCGTGAGGTGGAGTACTATGCTAAATAAAATACTTGAACAAAAGAAAGTTGAAGTGGAAAACATCAACTACCCTGAAATAGATTGCAAGGTTGAAAGAAAGTCATTATACTCCGCACTTTCTAACCCAAATCGTTCACTTGGCATTATTGCCGAGGTGAAAAAGGCATCACCTTCAAAGGGGATTATACGGGAAGATTTTCACCCTGTCACAATCGCCACCGAATACGAGGAAGCTAAAGCGGATGCAATCTCTGTGTTAACAGACGAGCGATTTTTTCAAGGCTCAATCAACTATTTAATGGACATTAAGAAAAAAGTAAACATCCCCGTGTTACGTAAAGACTTTATTGTTGATGCGAAGCAAATCAAACAAAGTGAAAAAATGGGAGCCGATGTTATTTTGTTGATTGGAGAAGCACTTGCCCCTAATCAATTACATGAATATTATTGTGAAGCTTATGAAAGGGGCTTAGAGTGTTTAGTCGAAGTCCATTCACGAGAAACCCTGGAACAGGTTTGCAGCATTTTTACCCCGAAAATTCTTGGCATTAATAATCGAAATTTAAAAGTATTTGAAACTTCGATTATCCATACAAAAGAAATCGTGAAGGATGCTCCTTCAGACAGCCTAGTCGTTAGTGAAAGTGGAATTCATACTCCACAGGATATTAAAGACGTTATTCGATACGGTGCAAAGGCAGCTTTAATTGGAGAAGCATTTATGAGAGCATCCTCCCCTGGATTCGGGATTAAACAAATGTTTGGTGAGGTTCCCTATGCAACAACCTCTCATTAAATATTGTGGGAATAAATCGTTTGAGGATGTACAGGTCGTTGCGAAAAGCAATGCTCATTATATCGGTTTTATTTTTGCAAATAGTAAACGTAAAGTAAATCCAGGTGATGTCAGTGGATGGTTAAAGAAAGTCGATTTACTGGATAAAAAGACGGTTGGGGTCTTTGTGAATGAGGAACTAAATGAAATTAGGAATGTATTGGCAAAAGTCTCATTATCCGTTATTCAATGCCATGGCACTGAGTCGGTTGAATTTATTAAACAAGTAAAAAACGAAACGGGTTTACACGTATGGAAGGTCATTCATCATGATGATCAAGGTTTGCAGACGATGAAGGAGTTTGCTGGTGTTGCTGATGGATATGTCGTTGATACAAAGGTTGCGAATATGTGGGGGGGATCTGGTGTTTCGTTTGATTGGAAGTCGATCCCATTCTATCAGCAGGAAGCAAGAGAACAGGGAGTTCCTTGTCTCATAGCGGGTGGAATTGATTCTACTAATATCGAAGAACTTCTTCGCTATGAGATTGATGGATTTGATATCTCCAGTGGAATTGAACGTGAAGGTAAAAAAGATGACACGATCATACAAACAATAGAGAAATGGGTGGATACATGTGTTGAACGTACCTAATAAAAATGGGAGATACGGTGATTTTGGGGGAAAATTTGTACCTGAAACATTAATGATGCCATTGGAAGAAATAGAAAAGGCATTGGAAGAAGCCTATAAAGATAAAGAATTTCATAATGAATATATTCGTATTTTAAAAGAATACTCAGGTCGTCCGACAGCACTTACATTTGCTGACAATTTAACAAGAGAATTAGGTGGGGCAAAGATTTATCTGAAGCGTGAGGACTTAAATCATACCGGAGCACACAAAATAAACAATGCAATTGGTCAAGCACTCCTTGCCAAAAGAATGGGAAAGAAAAAGATCATTGCTGAGACGGGAGCTGGCCAGCACGGTGTTGCTGCTGCGACAGTCGCCGCAAAGTTTGGATTGGAATGTAAGGTCTTCATGGGTGTGGAGGACATTGAAAGACAAAAACTTAATGTATTCCGAATGAGACTTTTAGGTGCTGAAGTGATCCCTGCTACTAGTGGTAACCAAACCTTGAAGGATGCAACAAATGAGGCAATTCGATATTGGGTCCAGCATTGTGAGGATCACTATTATATGATTGGATCCGTAGTTGGCCCACATCCATATCCAAAAATGGTTCGTGATTTTCAACGAATCATTGGTGATGAAGCAAGAGAACAATTCCTAAAACGTGAAAATAAGTTGCCGACTACAGTAGTTGCTTGCGTTGGCGGTGGCAGTAATGCAATGGGGATGTTCTATCCGTTTTTAGAGGATGATGTTCGCTTAGTAGGTGCTGAGGCTGCTGGTAAAGGTGTCGATACCTCCTTACATGCAGCAACAATTACAAAAGGTACAAAAGGTATTATTCACGGCTCACTCACTTATCTTCTTCAAGATGAGCATGGTCAAATTACCGAACCATATTCGATATCAGCTGGACTTGATTATCCGGGAGTGGGACCTGAACATGCCTATCTTGCCAGTAGTGGAAGAGTTCAATATGAAAGTGTAACAGATAAGGAAGCACTCGATGCTCTGCAAATGCTAACTCGTGTTGAAGGGATTATTCCGGCAATTGAATCTGCGCACGCAATTGCAAAAGCTATTCAAATGGCGAAAGAAATGTCACCAGAAGAATCGATTCTCATTTGTTTGTCAGGTCGTGGTGACAAGGATGTCCATTCCCTTATGGCATACCTAGAAGAAGGAGGAGCTACAAATGAACACAACCTTTACGAACCGATTGCCCAAGGCTGAAAAATTATTTATTCCATTTATCGTTGCAGGTGATCCACATCCAGAAGTGACGATTGAAATTGCACTTACCTTGCAAGAGGCTGGTGCTTCCATCCTTGAACTAGGAATTCCATATTCAGATCCATTAGCTGATGGACCTGTTATTCAAAGAGCCTCTGCTCGTGCTTTGAAAAATGGAGTTACATTGGAAAATTCGATGAATCTTGTTTCGGAAATGAGAAAAAAAGGATTAAAAATTCCTGTAATTATCTTTACCTATTACAATCCTGTGCTACAATTAGGAGAAGAAAACTTTTTCGCTTTAGCGCGACAAAATGGTATAGACGGATTGCTAGTACCAGACCTGCCTTTTGAAGAAAGTGAAGACCTCAGAAGAAAGTGTGAAGACGAGGGATTGAAGTTTATTTCTCTTGTAGCTCCAACTTCTTCCAGTCGAATTGAAAAAATCGCCTCACATGCACAAGGGTTCCTATACTGCGTATCTTCTTTAGGTGTTACAGGTGTTCGAAATTCCTTGAACAATGAGGTATACTCATTTTTACAAGAGGTTAAACGATATAGCGATATACCAGTGGCAGTTGGGTTTGGTATCTCGAGTTCATCCCAAGTAGAAGCACTTAAGGACCATTGCGATGGGGTAATCATGGGAAGTGCCCTTATCCAAAAAATTGAGGAGCATCTACCTGAATTAGTCAATGAGGAAACAAGAGCTACCGCCTTATACCATTTCAAGAATTTTATTAGAGATGTTTTGCAACCTATCAACAGTTAAGAGGTGTAGCTTGAAATGAATATCAAAGAACAATTATTGAATTTAAAACCATACCAACCAGGTAAACCGATTGAGGAAGTGAAGCGGGAATATGGTTTAGAAAAGATTGTGAAACTAGCTTCAAATGAAAATCCATATGGATGCTCAGACAAAGCAACAGAGGCAGTAAAAAATAGCTTAGATTCATTTGCGATTTACCCGGATGGTTATGCAACCGAGTTAAGAGAAAAGCTTGCAAAGCATTTAGGTGTAGAAGGCACACAGCTTCTCTTCGGTAATGGATCAGATGATGTCATTCATATTATTACAGCTGCATTACTTGCACCTGGAAAAAATACAGTAATGGCACATCCATCATTTTCTCAGTATAAGCATAATGCAATTATTGAAGGAGCTGAGGTTCGTGAGGTTGAGCTAATTGATGGCCATCACGATCTTGACGGAATGCTCGCGCAAATCGATGAAAATACGGAAATTGTTTGGGTGTGTTCACCAAATAATCCTACAGGAGTATATGTTAACTCAGAAAAACTACATGCCTTTTTAAAACAAATTCCTAGTCATGTTCTCGTTATTATGGATGAAGCTTATTATGAGTTTGCAGTAAATGAGCAGGATTATCCGAATACTGTTGCCTTATTAAATGACTATCCAAATCTTCTTATTTTAAGAACTTTTTCCAAAGCATATGGGCTTGGTGGACTCCGTGTTGGTTATGCGATCGGAAATCGTGATTTTATTAACAAAATTGAACCTGTCCGTCAGCCTTTCAACTCCAATCGTGTTGGTCAATTAGCTGCAGCAGCAGCATTGGATGATCAAGATTTCATTACGGCTTATGTTGAAAAAAATAAAAAAGGTCTGCAACAGTTCTATACATTCTGTGAGGAAAATAATTTAACTTATTATCCTTCTTTCGGAAACTTCATTTTGATTCATTTTAAACGTCCAGGTGATGAAGTATTTCACTATTTATTGGAACGCGGCTTCATTGTTCGTTCAGGAAATGCATTAGGCTTTCCAACTAGCGTTCGAATAACTGTTGGCACAGAGGAACAAAATAGTGAACTCATAGCTTTACTTACAGAAATGCTGAAAAATCCAAAGAACTAAAATTATGGGGGTTAGAGCATAACCCTCATTTATTTGTTTCTATACTCGGTGGTGATGAAATGAATTCAAATGTGCTTGTGATTGGACTTGGATTAATAGGGGGTTCAATTGCGCTTGCGATAAAGAAAGAACATCCGGATACTACTATATATGGTTTTGATAAGAATAAAGAATCATCACTGCTAGCAAAAACATTAAAGGTGATTGATGAAGCCGTATTTGAGTTAGAGGATATTGTACATAAGTGTGACTTTATTTTTATATCAGTTCCTGTCAAACAAACCATTGACATTATTCAAGAACTGAGCTCATATCCACTTAAAAAGGATGTCATTGTGACAGATGTGGGAAGTACGAAACAACAAATCGTTCAAATTGCGGATTCTATATTTGGAAATCTTGGTGTCACCTTTGTCGGCGGGCATCCGATGGCAGGCTCACATAAAAGCGGGGTTGTTGCAGCAAAAGAACATTTATTTGAAAATGCTTTCTATATATTTACCCCTCATAATGAGAAACCATCAAGCAACTTGGCTGTAAAACAGTTGAAAGTCTTATTAAACGGAACAAAAGCTAATTTTTTAATTATGACACCTGAAGAGCATGACCGTGTCGCTGGTGTAATTAGCCACTTCCCGCATATTGTTGCAGCAAGTCTTGTCCATCAAGCGCAAAAATATGATAAAGTAAATGAACTCGTTCGGCCATTAGCAGCAGGGGGATTTCGAGATATTACTAGAATCGCGTCTAGCAATCCATCAATGTGGCGTGATATATTAATACAAAATCGGAATGTATTGTTAGACCTTTTTGAAAAATGGATTGACGAAATGGAGCAAATCAAGAATTTTGTGGCAAATGGTAAGGGTGATCAAATTTATGATTATTTTATGGATGCCAAAAATTTTCGTGATGGACTCCCTACACGTACAAAAGGTGCGATTCCCTCGTTTTATGATTTATATGTTGATATTCCGGACTATCCAGGTATTGTTTCTGAAATTACTGGACTTCTTGCTCAGGAAAGAATTAGCATTACAAATATCAGAATTATTGAGACACGAGAGGAAATCTATGGAGTGCTAAGGATTAGCTTCCAAAGTGACGAAGATCGTCAAAAAGCGAAAGTTTGTATTGAAAGTAAAACGAGTTACGATACATATAATGGATAATGGAAAATGTTTTCTAGGGGTGGTATTTTGGATTTACTAAAACTACGTACAAATATTGCTAGCTTAAAGGGTTCAATTGATATTCCTGGTGATAAGTCAATTTCCCATCGTTCAATTATGCTTGGGGCCATTGCGCAAGGTAAAACGATTGTGGATAACTTTTTACTAGGGGATGACTGTTTAAGCACGATTAGTTGTTTTGAAAAATTAGGTGTGAAAATTACACAGGATCATAATCATGTAGAGATAGAGGGAGCGGGCTTCGGTGGACTACGAGAGCCGGCTGAGGTATTAGATACTGGAAATTCAGGAACGACGACTAGATTAATGGTGGGACTTCTTTCTGGTGTGCCTATTCATACTTGCATGATAGGTGATGAGTCGATTGCCAAAAGACCAATGAAACGTGTAACAGAGCCGCTCCGTCAAATGGGAGCAAAAATTGATGGTAGGGAAGACGGCAATTTTACACCTTTAGCGATTCGTGGTGGCTCCTTGGAGGGAATTGACTATATTTCTCCTGTAGCAAGTGCACAAGTGAAATCCTCGATTCTTTTAGCGGGTTTGAACGCTACAGGGATAACATCAGTTACGGAGCCTCATAAATCAAGAGACCATACTGAACGCATGTTACGTGCTTTCGGATGCGAGGTTGAAGAAGATGGCCTTACTGTAAAACTAAAAGGTGGTCAAAAGCTAACGGGGACAAATATTGAAGTACCTGGTGATATTTCCTCTGCCGCTTTTTTCCTAGTTGCGGGAGCGATTGTGCCAAATAGTCGAATTACGTTAAAAAATGTAGGGATGAACCCAACGCGAACAGGAATTATCGATGTTTTAGTTAAGATGGGAGCTCGTCTTGAGATTAAAAACGAAAGAATCAAGAATAATGAACCTATTGCGGACTTAACCATTCAGACTTCCGAGTTAACAGGGATTGAAATCGGTGGCGACATTATCCCTCGTTTGATTGACGAGATTCCAGTTATCGCTCTTTTAGCGAGCCAAGCGAAAGGAAAAACGGTTATCAAAGATGCAGCGGAATTAAAAGTGAAAGAAACAAATCGTATTGATACTGTTGTTGGGGAGCTTTCTAAACTAGGAGCAGTGATTGAGCCAACTGATGATGGAATGATTATTTATGGAGATAAAAAACAATTGACTGGTGGCGAAGTACATAGTCATGGTGATCACAGAATTGGAATGATGCTTGCTGTTGCGGCATGTATTGCAAACGATGAAGTTTCTCTATCAGATTCTGAATCCATCTCTGTATCATACCCAAGTTTTTTTGAACATCTAAATGGATTAATCGTAGAAAACTAATGCATAATGGCCCGTGGAATTTAAAATTCCATGGGTTTTTACATATTTAAAGGAATTAATATCATACATCCTCCGCTTATCGCATAGCTTGTCTTAAAGAGAAGTGTATAAATTAATGCGAAAGGGGAGGTTTGATGCCATATATATTAGAAAAAGCGAATGTTCTTAAGAATAATAAAGTTATCACATGTTCGATTCTTATAAAAAATCACCGCGTTGATTATATGAAGGAAAACCTCAAAAGACTTTCATTTATGAAAACGAACTTATCGCAATATCTGTTAACACCTGGCCATGTCATGATAAACTACTCCTTTACGAAAGAATATTCGTTTCAATCATTTAAGCAAGAAATGACGGAAAACTATTTGCGCAAAGGTTGTACAACCATACTTGTGATAAGTGATGTAAAGAATGAGCATGAAATAGCCCGAACCCTTACTAACACAAAACATTTTCTATTAAATAGTCCTATAGACTATTATTTGGGTGTCCGTACTCCACTCGAAAGCCTAACACCATCTTTCCTTGTTGCATGTCGGCGAAAAAAAATCCCGGTAATTATCGTGACAATTAATAAAGTCGATGATTTATATAATGTACCATGGGGATGGATTAGGGAATCCTATCATTCTTATCGAATTCCAATTATCCCAGATTGGAAGATGAAGGAGAAAACCGTTTTTGCTAATAATCGAAGAGAACTGATTTGGAAAGAGATCACCTACGATAATCGAATCCCAACAATTCCGTTCTGCCCTAGCGAGGATGTGCCATTGTCCATAGACTTTTTAAAAAAGAGTGGGATTTATCCTGATAAAGGCGATATTCGCGTTGGTGGGGAGCTTGATTATAATTTATATGAACAAGATTCTATAAGCTATTCAGTTGATGAAAAGCCAACTCTCGATTATCATAATCTTATACCAACTATCACCATGCACAAGGGGAATTTTACAAAAGTAGGCACCAAGGTATACTTTCGTTCCGGATTTGGTAATGAATGTAAAGTGAAAAAACCTGGTTATTTTGTATCTTCTTATGATAACGAAATATTGGTGAATGAGAGATAGATATGAGGAGTTCATAATTTATGCATAAAATAGAAAACGCCATTCAGTTAGTTGAAGATGGAAACGCAGAAGAAGGACTTAAAGCCTTAAAACAACTTAGAGAATATGCAAATGATGATGAGAAATACACAATTGCTGAGCATTATTTTAAATGGGGCTTTGTCGAGGATGCAAAAGAAATCGTAGAAGAATTAATATCACGCTACCCTGATGAAGGAGAACTATTTGTTTTTTTGGCTGAAGTCCTGATTGACCTTGATATGGAAGAGAAAGCAATTGATATTTTAGAACAAATTGCAGAGGATGACCCCGTTTACTTAGAATCCCTTGTTTTACAAGCTGATTTGTTCCAAATGCAAGGTTTATTTGAGGTTAGTGAGCAAAAGCTTCTGTTAGCAAAGGAAAAATCTAATGATGAAACGATCATTGACTTTGCTTTAGCCGAATTGTATTCAAGTCACGGAGAGTACAATAAAAGTATTCCGTATTATGAGAAAGTTTTACATAATGGTGACGAGATAGCAGGTGTAAATGTTAACGCCCGAATTGCGGAAAGTTATAGTACAACAGGTAAGTTTGAAGAAGCTCTACCGTATTATGAGGAAGCCATCAAAAAACAGGAAGATAGTAATACATTGTTTGGCTTTGGCGTTACCGCATATCAAGCGAAATATTATAAAAAAGCAATTGAAGTTCTGGAGCGCCTAAAGGAACTTGACCCGGACTATTCTTCTCTTTATCTATATCTTGCAAAGGCATATGAAGAAGAAGCTAGCTTGAGGGAAAGCTTTAATGTCTTATTAGAAGGACTTGAAGTGGAATCATTAAATAAAGAGCTTACTTTCTACGCTGGTAAAATATCTATGATGCTAGGTGATAAGGAAAATACAGAAAAATACCTTCGTGCAGCTGTAGGAATTGACCCTGGTTACCTGGAAGCAACCTTGCAGCTTTCTAAGTTTTTATTACGGGAAGAAAGATTTGAGGATGTCGTGGAATGCCTTGAATCTGTCATGAGCTACGGAGAGTATGATGAACAATTCGAGTGGGATCTCGGTTTTGCAAAAAATAAATTAGAACAATATTCGGATGCATTAAACCATTACCGTCGTGCATATACTTCTTTTAAAGAAACTCCAGAGTTTTTAGAAGAGTTTGGTTATTTCTTAATGGAGGACGGAAAAAGACAAGAGGCTGTCGAAATATTTAAGGAACTCTTAAAGCTTGACCCAATGAAGTATGAAATTGAAGCATTCATTTCTGAACTGGAGTAAACGAAAGTTTTCATGTTAAGAAGGATTTTTTAATGTGATTGTTGAAGTATATCAGTATATTATCATTATGACTACTCAATACTAGCAGAGGAGGGAAGCGTGCGATGACTACCCCTGTATCTGTCAACGAGAAAAAAGACTTCATACGCTGGTTTCTAAATAATTATCAGCTAAAACGAAGAGAGTGTGTTTGGATTTTAAACTATTTAATGAGCCATGACCAACTCATGAAAAATGTCCACTTTGTTGAGCAGGCCCAATACTGCCCTCGAGGAATAATTATGTCAACGCATTGTGTTGATGATGTACCATTCCGTTTTTATAAGGAAAATGTCATGACAACGGATGCTGAAAAATCATTTCATGATATTCGCCTCAACAGGGAAGAAGAGATTTATATTCAGCTTAATTTCAGATCCTCCTTCCA
The DNA here is from genome assembly GCF_004799755.1 of Bacillus timonensis. GTDB lineage: Bacteria > Bacillota > Bacilli > Bacillales > Bacillaceae_L > Ferdinandcohnia > Ferdinandcohnia timonensis_A. The sequence continues at coordinate 134,135 of NZ_SLUB01000002.1, forward strand.
TTCTCCTAATTATGTGGCTGTGCTTGAAGAGAATCCATATATGCCAAAGCATCTTCAGGTGAATGAGCAGGATAAAGAGATTGCGAAACAGTTTCTTGATCAGTCCATTCATATGTTTCAAAAAGAGCATCTGTTAAAGCGAATTGATGAGGCGCTTGACAGACAGGATGAACCAGAGTTTAAGAGGCTAACTGAAAAGCTTAAACAATTATAAGATAGAAAAGCTTACCTTAGAAGGGGCTGACAACGAGTCAGTCTTTTTTATTTATCCTAATTATGGTATGGTAGTTTGGGAGTTTGGCTTAAAACTCGAAATTACGATACGAATCTGATTTACGTACAGCAAATGGGAAAGGGAGCAGACAAAATGAAATGGATTACGAAGGATATGGATGTTTATTTGAAAGCAAAAGAATACGTGGATACAGCAGTGATTCCGTTGATACCAGTTTCTCTTGAAGGGAATTTAAAGAATACGGTTTCTATGGGTGAGTTTATTACCATTCTTTCAAATGAAGTGGAGCGGCAATTTAAAGGAAGAATTATACTGTTTCCGGCCTTTACATATTCAAATGGTGAAGGGTTAGAAATGGCAAGTAACCGATTAAATCAGTGGACAAGCGATTTGATTAGTGGTGGTATGAAGCATACCATCTTTATTACATCAGATAGCAACTGGAAGCAAGTAGAATCAGATTTGAATGGTTCACTAATATGGCTGCCAACTTTACCACTAGAATACGTCGAAGAAAAGTACAAGCAAACCATGCTTCAGGATCAAATGAAACAGCTTGTTACACTATTCACAAATATCTGGCAAAAGCTTTAACTTTAACCAGCAAAAATTAACCTTTCTGCTGATTAAAGTTAAAGCCTCCGGCGGATGCCACAGAATTTCAGAGGAAAAAATCTGGGCGCAAATACGCCAAGGTGTATTCGATTTTAACATTATGTGACTATAACAATAAAAAATTCCTGACTTTTCCTAAGAAAGTCACATAGTTGCCACTGTTTCGGCAAATCCTATTATTGACCTGTACCAAATATTGATATATCATGAGAATGTCCTAGTTTTTAATGTGTACAATTATGTCCGGAGTGGACTTAGCTTAGCATAGAGGGGGGAAAAAAATGAGCGAGAATAAACAACGGGTTTCAAGACGTCAATTTCTGAACTATACTCTAACAGGTGTAGGTGGTTTCATGGCAGCTGGGATGTTAATGCCTATGGTCCGCTTTGCAATTGACCCATTACTTCAACCAGAAGCTGAACACGACATGGTACAAGTAGTGAGTGTTGATAAGATTACGAAAGAACCCCAAAAATTTGATTTCAAAATAAATCAAGTTGATGGATGGTATGAATCAGAAGTTTCAAATTCAGCGTGGGTTTATAAAAATGATAACGGCGACATCATCGCATTATCACCAGTATGTAAACACCTTGGCTGTGCTGTATCTTGGGCTGAGGATCCAGGTAACCCGAATCGTTTCTTCTGTCCTTGTCACTATGGATTATATGAAAAGGATGGTAAGAATGTACCTGGCACACCACCAATGGGCCCATTAGATGTATTTGATAGTCAAGTGAAAGATGGTTATTTATATTTAGGGAAAACAAAACCAAACCCTGTAGGAGGAGCGTAATCAATGTTAAATAAGATTTTTGATTGGGTTGATGAACGACTTGATATTACTCCTCTTTGGGCAGATATTGCAGACCATGAGGTTCCTGAGCATGTAAACCCAGCGCACCACTTTAGTGCGTTTGTATACTGCTTTGGAGGACTTACCTTCTTTATCGTCGTCATCCAAGTATTATCTGGTATGTTCTTAACAATGTACTATGTTCCAGATATCATCAATGCATGGAATTCTGTTTACTATTTACAAAACGAAGTAGCGTTTGGTCAAATTGTTCGCGGAATGCATCACTGGGGAGCGAGTCTTGTAATCGTTATGATGTTCTTACATACCCTACGTGTATTTTTCCAAGGTGCTTATAAAAAGCCACGTGAGCTTAACTGGATTGTTGGAGTATTAATTTTCTTTGTTATGTTAGCTCTAGGTTTAACAGGTTACTTATTACCTTGGGATATGAAAGCGTTATTTGCAACAAAGGTTACAATTCAAATTGTTGAATCTGTTCCACTTATTGGGCCTTATTTAAAGACTCTAATTGCAGGGCATCCTGAGATTATTGGTGCTCAAACACTAACTCGTTTCTTTGCGATTCATGTATTCTTCTTACCAGCAGCATTATTCGGTTTACTAGCTGCTCACTTTATCATGATTCGTCGTCAAGGTATTTCTGGTCCACTGTAGGATGCAAGCCATTGACTTCTAATTTTGAAGTGTAAAGGATAAGCATCCTTTAACGAATTACCTAAGAACAAAAGGATTAGGGTATGCTCGAAAATTTAATGAATAATACTATCTCTTTTGAATGAAAATTCTCTAAAAAGGAGGGGGACCGATTATGCATCGTGGAAAAGGAATGAAATTTGTTGGGGACTCACGTGTTCCTGTAAGTAATAAAAAACATATTCCTAAGGATTACTCCGAGTATCCAGGGAAAACAGAAGCATTCTGGCCAAACTTCCTCTTAAAAGAATGGTTAGTTGGTTCTGTTTTCTTAGTCGCGTTTTTATGTTTAACAGCAGCACATCCGTCACCACTTGAAAAAGTCGCTGACCCTACAGCTGCAGGTTATATACCGCTACCAGACTGGTATTTCTTATTCATGTACCAATTGATTAAATACACATATGCATCTGGTGATTTTAACGTTATTGGTACACTTGTTATTCCTGGACTTGCATTTGGAGCGCTTTTACTTGCACCATTCTTAGATCGTGGTCCTGAACGTAGACCATCAAAGCGTCCAATTGCTACAGGTATGATGCTTTTAGCATTTGCTTCAGTTGCATACTTAACATGGGAATCTGCATCTCATGTAGACTGGGAAGCAAGAGCTGAATCTGCGAAAATAGTAGCAGAGGCAGAAATTGATAAGGATTCAGAAGGCTATGCGATTTATTCAGCTCAAAGCTGTATTGGATGTCACGGTCAAGACCTTGAAGGAGGTCCAGCTGGAAAGGCGCTAGTCGATAATGGATTATCTCCTGAGGATATTGCGAGGATCGCTAGAGAAGGTCAAGGTAATATGCCTGCTAACGCCTTTGAAGGATCTGACGAAGAATTACAAAAGCTCGCTGAATTTATTTCAAGTGTAACTTCTAAATAAACAAACAAAAGCTGACTATTAAGGGTCAGCTTTTTTTTTGATTTTTCTTGACAAGGTAACTGTATTTAAGAGAATCTTGATGTAAGAAAATAGGAAAGTTGGTACATGCATGAAATGGATTACATATTTAATGGGGCAACGATGGGTACTTTGGATTTTATTACTTATTAACATTCCAGGAACTATCTACGGATATGTTTGGTATGAAAGTCAACTAAACATTACTCCACCAAAATTTTTAATCTTTGTTCCAGACAGCCCGACGGCAAGCTTGTTTTTTTGTTTTGTGTTAATCGCCTTTTTGCTAAGAAGAAATTGGCCGCTTATTGAAGCGTTGGCAATTGTAACCCTTTTTAAATATGGGATATGGGCAGTGGTCATGAATATTCTTACTTATTTTGTTGATGGTTTCAATATTTATGGGTATATGTTGATTTTTTCTCACCTCGGGATGGCAATTCAAGGACTATTATACGCTCCGTACTATCGCATAAAGCCAATCCATTTAATGATCGCAGCAGTATGGACCTTACATAATGATGTAATTGATTATGTTTTCTTTATGATGCCAAGATATAGCGTACTCGATCAATATATACCGCAGATCGGCTATTTTACATTTTGGTTAAGTATGGTTTCCATCCTCATTACTTATTTACTTTGTATAAAAAAAGATCGCTATCAACTAGAACTTCAATAAATTAGTGGTCTACTCTTGTCCAATCTATCATACATTTTAATAGATGTTTGAGGAGGGACAAGTATGAAAATTTCTAGAATTATATGCATTATTTGTTTTATAGTTATGATTCATCCTATATCCATAAACGCTACCTCCAATGAAGAAAATTGGGATAAGCTTGATCAAATATCTGACCAAGCCCTACAAATGGTGAAGCAGGAAAGATACCAGGATGCTAAGCAATTGTTAACACATTTTTCAAATGAATTCCTTCGAATGAATCAGCGTGACCGATCTTTTTCAATGGATGAACTACGAATCATTACATTAACTCATGAATCTGCCCTTGAAGCAGTTACATCTAATTCACTCGGACTTGAAGAAAGAGTCAATCGTGTTACCCAATTTCGTTTAGTGGTAGATGCGATGAGGTCTGAGTATCAGCCAATGTGGACAGAATTGGAAGATTCTATAATGACGACGTTTGACCAAATGAAGGAAACGATTGAAGAAGGTGATCAGGAAACTTTTAATCACTTGCTGACTATCTTTCTATCAAAATATAATATCATTCATCCGAGTATTACTGTGGACATCACTCCTCAAGATGTTCAAAAAATAGATTCTCATATTGCGTTCTTAGATTCGTACCGTAACGAAGACCTGAAGACTGCTACTAGAATACAACAGCTTGAACAAATGGAATTAGATCTAAAAAATATGTTTGAGCGTATGACGGAGGATGATGCCGATCCGTCGCTGATTTGGGTGATGATTTCAACAGGTGGGGCGATTATTCTTACATTAATCTATGTGGGCTGGAGAAAATATAAAGGTGACAAGCAAAAACGCCAAAAACAGAGAGATTACGAAGAACGCTAACAGTGGGACATATCCCACTGTTTACTTTAGAGATTTTTGTAAGCAAGACAATTGACATTGAGCGAATCTCTATCTAAAATTAGATTATACTATAATTTGGAGGAAAAAAAATGATTCTAGTTTATTTTGCTTTGATCATTATCATTCCGATATATGCACAAATTAAGGTGAAAAGTGCATATAAGAAGTATTCAAAAATTCCTTCTTCATCAGGTATGACGGGTGCAGAAGTAGCAAGAAGAATACTTGATCAAAATGGATTATATGATGTAAGAATCGAAGAAACACCAGGTTTACTTTCAGACCATTATGACCCAAGAACAAAAGTCGTTCGACTTTCAACAAACAACTATTATGGAAATTCTATCGCTGGTGCAGCAGTTGCAGCCCATGAAGTTGGTCATGCGATTCAAGACCAACAAGATTATGCTTTCCTTCGTTTCCGTCATGCACTTGTACCGGTAGCGAACATTGGATCGAACTTTTCGTGGATTTTAATCATTGCTGGTATTATTTTTACAATGGCGAATTTAATTCTAGTAGGAATTATCTTTATGGCAGCCGCCGTGTTATTCCAACTTGTTACACTACCAGTTGAATTCAATGCCTCATCAAGAGCTATGAATGAAATCGTCTCTGCAGGCGTCATACGAAACGACGAAGAACGCGAAACAAAGAAAGTACTAAACGCAGCAGCCCTCACCTACGTTGCAGCAGCAGCGGTAGCGGTACTTGAACTATTGAGATTAATCCTAATATATACAGGGATGACTCGAGAAGAATAAAGAAACGGAAGCCGGTTTCCTAAAGTGGATAACCGGCTTTACTCATGGTCTAGGAAATTATAAAATTTACCATTGTGGATAACTTTTTTGACCAATTTGTGAGTGAGCTGAATTTAATTTGATCACCGCTCGATCGGCTTTTTATTCTCATCCAACGTAAACCCTTCTCCAAGCACATCGTGGACATCACTAACTGAAACAAAAGCATGTGGATCGACAGAGATAATCACTTGCTTTAAACGACCGACTTCACTTCTTCCGACAACACAATATAAGATATGCTTCTCCTGCTTCGTATACGACCCCATTCCCTTTAAGATCGTTACTCCACGATCCATCTCATGTAATATCTTTTCAGCAATCTCATCATTCTTCTCTGAAATAATCATAGCGCCCCGAGCAGCATAGGCACCTTCTTGCATGAAATCAATCACTCGTGCTCCAATGAAAACAGCAAGCAGGGTGTACATAGCCTCACGATAAGAAAGGTAGAAGATGAGGGAGACCGTAATAACCACCGCATCAAATAAGAACATCGTACGCCCCATTGGCCAACCAACATATTTGCGTACAAGCCTTGCGATGATATCGACACCGCCAGTTGTACCACCATATCGAAAAATAATACCTAGACCAACCCCAATAAACACACCGGCAAATAACGCTGCTAGCATCAGGTCGCCATCAAGTGGAATATCAAATTGATAACGTTGAAAGAACCATAAAAATATTGAAACACTTACTGTACCGATGAGTGTATAATAAAATGCAATACGACCAAGAAGCTTCCACCCAAGAAAAAACAATGGAACATTTAAAATCAAGTTCGAATAGGACGGATCAAATTTAAATAAAAAATACAGCAAAAGTGTGATTCCTGTAAAACCGCCCTCTGCAAGATTATTTTGCATATTAAAATGCACAATCCCAAACGAAAATATGGCGGAACCCAGCAAAATGAATATAATATTTTTTATTGAAAACTTCAAAGTTAAATACCCCCGGAATAGAAATAATTGCCACTTCATTATAAAGTATGGGTGAAAAACAAACAAATCATGTCGTATAAAAGAATTATTTGTCAAAAAGCTATATTTTAAGCTAACATAGGAATAGAAACGATAGAGGTGATAGGAATGGCAGATAAAACGATGAAACAGCTGCAAGAAGAGGTAGATGCATACATAGGCCAATTCAAAGAAGGTTATTTTAGTCCGCTAGCATTACTGGCTAGGTTGACTGAGGAACTAGGGGAACTTGCGAGAGAGGTTAATCACTACTATGGTGAAAAGCCTAAAAAAGGCACAGAAACGCAAAAAACAGTGGCTGAAGAAACAGGTGACTTGTTATTTGTTCTGATTTGTCTTGCAAATTCCTTGAACATTGACCTTGAAGACGCACATAATACTGTTATGAACAAATTTAATACAAGAGACAAAGATAGATGGACACGTATTGACACGAATAAATAAGGGGGAATACATACATCATGGATACAATCAAAATCGTAGTTGCAGGTCCGAGGGGCAGAATGGGAAAAGAAGCGGTTGCCCTTGTTCAAGAAACAGAACATTTTTCTCTAGTAGGGGTAATCGATCGAAAAAACAATGGTCAGTCTTTACGTGATGTAGAAGGGTTTTCGAATGTAAATGCACCGATTTTTACGGATATTGTCGAGTGCTTTTCAGAAACAAAACCAGACGTCTTGATTGATTTAACTACACCTGAAACAGGTAAATATCATACTGAGGTTGCTATTGAACATGGGGTTCGCCCTGTAGTAGGCACAACAGGCTTTACGAAAGAAGAATTAGATAGACTGTCTCAAATGGCAGAGGAACGGAAGGTAGGTGCAATTATCGCACCTAATTTCGCTGTCGGTGCTGTACTAATGATGAAGTTTTCACAAATGGCTGCCAAGTATTTTCAAGACGTGGAAATTATCGAGCTTCACCATGACCAGAAACTTGATGCACCCTCTGGCACAGCTGTTAAAACAGCCGAATTATTGACGGCAGTTAGAGAAACAAAACAACAAGGACATCCTAATGAAAAAGAAACAATCCAAGGAGCTCGAGGTGCTGAGTACGATGGAATACGCATACATAGTGTACGCTTGCCGGGACTTGTTGCGCATCAAGAAGTGATGTTTGGCGGAAATGGACAGATGCTTTCCATACGTCATGATTCATTCAACCGCGCATCCTTCATGTCAGGTGTCAAATTATCAGTTGACACTGTAATGAATCTTGATGTTTTAGTGTATGGGTTAGAAAATATCATCGAATAAGGGGATACATAACTATGAAAATTGCTCTAATTGCTCACGATAAAAAGAAAAATGACCTGGTTCAGTTTTCAACAGCTTATACATCTATTTTGGAACAACATGAATTGTTCGCGACAGGCACAACAGGCTTACGCATTTCTGAAGCTACTGGACTGCAAATCCACCGGTTTCAATCAGGACCACTAGGCGGTGACCAAGAAATCGGGGCGATGATTGCAAATAATCAAATGGACATGGTAATCTTTTTTAGAGACCCACTAACTGCACAGCCACATGAGCCAGATGTTTCTGCATTGATTAGATTATGCGATGTATATTCTGTTCCATTAGCAACGAATATGGGAACGGCAGAGGTACTGATTCATGGACTTGAAAAAGGATTTTTTTCTTGGCGTGAAATCATACGTGAAAGACAAGAAGGCGGTAATCAATAAGCTTTCAAATCTTTAGCAGTATCCGTATTTGTAATTAATGTAGAAGTGGGAGATTCTTCAATGAAACTTAAAATCGGGATCACCTGTTATCCTTCAGTTGGAGGATCAGGTATCGTTGCAACAGAGTTAGGGAAGTTACTTGCAGAAAAAGGACATGAAATCCACTTTATTTCTTCAAGTCTTCCATTCCGTTTAAACAAAATATACACAAATATTTATTTTCATGAGGTAGAAGTCAATCAATATTCGGTATTTAAATACCCACCTTATGATTTAGCTTTAGCAAGTAAAATGGCAGAGGTTACAAAAAGGGAAAAGCTTGATCTTTTACATGTTCATTATGCCATCCCACATGCAGCGTGCGCGTATTTAGCAAAGCAAATGGTGGGTGGGGATGTTAAAATTGTGACTACCCTTCATGGAACTGATATTACCGTTCTCGGATATGATCCATCTTTAACTGAACTTATTCGGTTTGGAATCGAACAATCTGATGCTGTGACAGCTGTTTCTAAATCACTTGTCGAACAAACCTATGAATTAATTGAGCCAAAAAAAGAGATTAAAACGATTTATAATTTTGTGGACGAGAAAATTTACTACAAACGAAAAGTGGATGATTTACGAGAACAGTATGGGATACAAGAAGATGAAAAAGTTATTATTCATGTATCTAATTTCCGAAAGGTAAAACGTGTTCCTGACGTTGTACAAGCATTTAACTTGATTCAAAAAGAAGTGAAATCCAAGCTATTATTGGTTGGAGATGGACCTGAATTAACCACTGCTTGCAAATTAATTAATAAGTTTGGACTTAATGATAAAGTTCTCCTTTTGGGAAAACAAGAAAACCTCCCAGAACTATATTCAATTAGTGACTTAAAGCTTTTATTATCTGAAAAAGAAAGTTTTGGACTTGTTTTAATTGAAGCAATGGCTTGTGGGGTTCCAACGATTGGAACAAACACGGGGGGTATTCCAGAGGTCATTGATGAAGGTATAGATGGCTATATTTGTGAACTAGGGGATATTGAAGACATCGCAAGCAAATCAATCGCATTATTAAAAGATTCCGATTTACATAGAAAAATGTCTAATCAGGCAATCCGCTCTGTTCAAGAAAAGTTTAATTCCGAGCGAATTGTTAATGATTATGAGGATTTGTATTATTCTATTCTTGAAGATAAACGTTGAGAGGGGCTCTCGATGATGGATGAACCTTTTGTAAAAGCAAAAAAAATTCTTACAACATTACATAACAACGGCTATGAGGCTTATTTTGTTGGTGGTTCAGTCCGTGATTATCTTTTACAACGACCGATTGGTGATATCGATATCGCAACTTCTGCCCGCCCAGAGCAAATTATGGCTATATTTCCGAAAACCATTGATGTAGGTGCTGTTCACGGAACAGTCATAGTTTTACATAACGATGAACAATATGAAGTGACTACATTTCGAACAGAGGAAGGGTATGATGACTATCGGAGACCTTCTCATGTTGAATTTGTCACTTCCCTTCATGAGGACTTAAAAAGAAGAGATTTTACGATGAACGCAATTGCAATGACGATCGATGGATCCATTATTGATCCTTTCGGAGGAAAGAAAGCAATTGAAGAGAAACGAATTCAAACTGTCGGTGACCCTAACGAACGGTTCTTTGAAGATGCACTTAGGATGATGAGGGCTGTTCGATTTTCAAGCCAATTGTCCTTTTTATTATGTAAGGAAACGGAGTCAGCCATTAAAGAAAATGCGGCATTATTAAAAAAGATTTCAGTAGAGCGGATTACAATAGAATTTGAAAAATTACTGAGTGGTCCGAGTTGCCAGGAATCCATTCCAATCTTAGTAAAAACCAATTTGTTTCAATATTTACCAGGCTTTACAGATGAAATTCAAAGTTTAGTACGGTTTTCCTACTATAAATGGAGTCAACTTCAAGAGAGAGCTGAATATTGGACACTTGTTTGTTATTTATTGAACAAAAACGATAGTAAGGCATTTTTAAGACAGTGGAAATTGCCGAATAAAATAATTGAGCAAGTTGTAAAAAATAGAATTTTTCTTGAAAAAGTCATACAAACAGGTTGGAATAAACGTCTCCTATATGATTGTGGGATAGAATGTATCCAACAGATAGAACGCATTTTAGAAGTTTTAAGGATTCATCAAGAAGTGTCACCGTTACAGAAATTTAAAAAATTGCCTATTACACAACGTTCCGAACTTGATATTACTGGTGAAGATTTTTTACTCTGGTACAAGCAAAAACCAGGGAAATGGGTAGCGGATCTTTATGAAATAGTTGAAAATGCAATTCTGGAAAACAAAGTTGAAAATAACAAGGAAAAGATAAAGGAGTGGCTTCTATCGTGCAATCAGAAATAAGAAAGAAATTGTTAGAAGTCTTCTCTAGTGCCAACGGGGAGTTTATATCTGGACAAAAATTAAGCGAGCAACTTGGGTGCTCGCGTACAGCCGTATGGAAGCATATTGAAGATTTACGAAATGAAGGATATGAATTAGAAGCCGTTCGCAAACTGGGTTATCGTATTATTACGAAGCCTGATAAAATTAGTGCCAATGAAATTCAGCTGGGCCTTGAAACTAAAAGTTTAGGGCGAAATATTCATTTTGAGGAATCGGTAACCTCTACCCAGAAAATTGCCCATAAATTAGCGTATGAAGGTGCTGTCGAAGGTACACTTGTTGTGGCAGAAGAGCAGACAACTGGACGAGGCAGATTGGATCGGACATGGTATTCTCCTAAACATACCGGAGTCTGGATGAGTATGATTTTAAGACCACAAATTCCACCATCACAAGCACCGCAATTAACTTTATTAGCTGCAGTTGGTGTCGTCCAAGCAATCCAAGAAGTGACAGGTTTGGAGCCAGATATAAAATGGCCAAATGATATTTTAATCCATCAGAAAAAAATTGTGGGTATTTTAACGGAGCTTCAAGCTGAAACAGACCGAATTAATTCAGTCATTATTGGAATTGGCATAAATGTAAATCAAGAATTGAGTCAATTTCCTGAGAATCTGCATACCATTGCTAGTTCACTAGCGATTGAAAAAGGCGAGAAAATTGACCGTGCCAAATTAATTCAGGTGATTTTATTGAAAATTGAAAAGCTATACAAGGAGTATTTACAACATGGCTTTAAGGTCGTGAAACTTTTATGGGAAAGCTATGCGACAAGTATTGGAAAGCAGATTATTGCTAGAACCATTTCTGGCTCGATTGAAGGAAAAGCAATTGGCATCAATGAGGAAGGTGTATTACTTCTTGAGGATGCAGCAGGGACGGTTCATCATATTTATTCAGCAGATATTGAACTTCCTAAAAAATAAAGTGTAGAAAAGAATGAGAATCTTTTATATAATTCAAAGTAATGGGTGGTATCCGTTATGGAACTACACCATGCACCAAGCTTTTACTTTTTAACAATGCAATACACAATTGTATTCTGCCTTGATCCATTGGACTGGGACAGAGGGATGAAATTTACCGAACTTATTCATGTTTAATCCTTCTTTCTCTATTTGAAAGTAGGATTTTTTACTTTATTTTCGCAAAAAACTACCACGAATCGGTCTTTTCATCTCCTCTTTTTAGGAAACTCAAGGGACACTTGAGCAAGGCGACTTTAAAGAAGGTTTGTTGACTTTCTAAAAGCCAAAAGGAGGAAAAATGATGAAACAAACAACGGAATTCTTGAAAATGAAACAAAGGAAAGAGCCAATTGTTATGCTGACGGCTTATGATTACCCATCTGCTAAGCTTGCAGAAGAATCCGGAGTGGATATGATCCTTGTCGGTGATTCAGTAGGGATGGTTGTATTAGGCTATGATTCTACTATTCCAGTAACAGTAGATGATATGATTCATCATACGAAGGCCGTAAAACGTGGAGCAATGGATACATTTATTGTAACGGATATGCCATTTATGTCTTATCATGTTTCACGTTCAGAAACGTTGAAAAATGCAGCACGAATTATTCAAGAATCTGGAGCCCACGCTGTTAAAGTTGAGGGGGCAAAGGACGTTATTTATACGATTTCAGCTTTAACAGAAGCAGGAATTCCTGTCGTTGCGCACCTTGGTTTAACACCACAGGCAGTAGGAGTATTAGGTGGCTATAAGGTACAAGGAAAAGATGCAGAAAGTGCAAGACAGTTAATTGAGGATGCAAAAAAAGTCGAGGAAGCAGGAGCAATTGCTTTAGTATTAGAATGCGTACCGAAACAATTAGGTGAAGAAGTAACAAACAGCGTTTCAATTCCTACAATTGGTATTGGTGCTGGAAACCAAACGGACGGTCAAGTTCTTGTATTTCACGATGTGATTTCATATGGGGTTAATCGTGTTCCTAAGTTTGTAAAACAATATGCTTCAGTGAATGAACCAATTTTACAAGGACTTTCAAATTATGTGGATGAGGTAAAAGCACGCTCATTCCCAGAAGAAAAACATACGTATACAATGAAAGAAGAAGAGCTTGCTAATCTTTACGGGGGAAAATAAACATGAAAGTCATCACATCAATCCAAGAAATGCAGCAATATATGAAGTCATTAAAGCTAGAGGGAAAAACAATCGGATTCGTACCGACAATGGGCTATCTTCATGAAGGACATTTGACCTTAATAAATAAGGCTAGAAGTGAAAATGATGTGCTAGCTGTGAGTATATTTGTAAATCCACTGCAATTTGGTCCAAATGAGGATTTTGATTCCTATCCACGTGATTTTGAAAGTGATCGTAAATTAGCAGAGAACAATGGTGTGGATGTTCTTTTTCATCCAAGTACTGAAGAAATGTATCCAACAAAAATGTCTCTTACAGCAGTCGTCCATTCAAGAATCAATGTATTATGCGGTAGGCAGCGTAATGGTCATTTTGACGGAGTTGCGACGGTACTTGTTAAATTATTTAATATCGTACAGCCAGATCGGGCATATTTTGGTTTGAAAGACGCTCAGCAGGTCGCTGTTGTGGATGGATTAATCACAGATTTTAATTTTCCAATAACTCTTGTACCAGTGGCAATTGTTCGTGAAGAGGATGGACTTGCGAAAAGTTCTCGTAATGTTAATTTAACTCCACAAGAGAGGTTGGAATCAACAAAATTATATGAAAGTCTTCAAATGGCAAAACGAGAGATCGAAAAGGGACAACGTAATCCGAAGGTGATTGAGGAATTAATAAAAAAACATATTACAGGACATACATCAGGGGTTATCGATTATGTTGAAATGTACCGCTATCCTGAACTGGATGAGCTTTCTGAACTAAAGGGAAGAATCATTATTGCGCTAGCTGTCAAGTTTACAAAAGCGAGACTTATTGATAATATTACTTTTGATGTATAAATATTTTTGATCTTTGATGGAAATCTAAAAGAGATTCAAGGAGGAGCATCATGTTCCGTACAATGATGAACGCAAAAATACACAGAGCACGTGTAACAGAAGCTAACTTAAACTATGTGGGTAGCATTACCATTGATAAGGATATATTAGATGCAGTCGGGATGGTTGCTAATGAAAAAGTTCAAATTGTAAATAATAATAATGGGGCTCGACTTGAAACGTATATTATTCCTGGTGAAAGAGGAAGCGGTGTATTTTGTTTAAACGGTGCTGCCGCTCGTCTAGTACAAGAGGGCGATGTCATAATTGTCATCTCATATGCAATTGTACCTGAGGAAAAAGTAGAAAATCATATGCCGCGAGTAGCGATTATGAACGAAAATAATCAAATTAAAGAATTAATCTTTGAAGAACCAGCTGCAACTGTACTATAAACGGTATATACGCCCCCAATTTGGGGGCGTTTGTGTTAGGAGGTGGCACCAATGAAAAAACGCTTTGTCGTTGTAGACCTAGAAACAACCGGGAACTCACCAAAAAAAGGTGATAAAATCATACAGTTTGCAGCGGTTGTGATTGAAGATGGAGAAATTGTTGAAAGATTTGCAACCTTCGTTAATCCGAAGCAGGACATACCGGTTTTTATTGAGCAATTTACTGGGATATCTAATGAAGTGGTAGCGAATGCACCTGATTTTTCAATCGTTGCGCCAGAAATAATTTCATTGTTTGAGGATTCCTATTTTGTAGCTCATAATGTCCCTTTTGATTATTCGTTCTTGCAGGAAGAATTAGCACAGTGTGGGTTCAAAAATTTTCATTGTCTCACCATCGATACGGTTGAACTATCAAGAGTCATGCTTCCTTTAGCAGATAGCTATAAGTTGGGGCAACTTGCTGAGTCTCTATCATTAACCCATGAAAACCCTCATCAAGCCGATAGTGATGCAGAAGTTACAGCTGAAATTCTTTTGAAAATTTTACATAAAATCGAACGATTACCGCTTGTTACGGTTCAAAAATTATATTCACTATCAAGGTTTTTCAAAAGCGATATTCGTGAAATTTTAAGTGGAATTCTAGAAGAAAAATCAAACCAAGTGGAAAAGGATACAAAATTTGATATTTATCGTGGCCTTGCACTTCATAAAATTACGAAACAAAAAGAAAGACGAAAACAAAAAAGCTATACATATACTGAGATATTTCACTCAGTGATTCACCACTTTCCGTTTCGTCAAGGTCAGCTAGAAATGGTACAAACGATACATCATGCAATGGAAACAAACCAGCATGCTTTGATTGAAGCTGGTACGGGGATAGGTAAATCAATCGCATATTTGCTCCCTGCTATTTATATCTCCAAAATGAAGGGACGCTGCCTGATCAGTACGAATACTCTACAGCTGCAGCATCAGCTTTTGGAAAAAGATATGCACAAATTGCGTGACATTCTATCATTTGATTTTAATGCTGCGCTTTTAAAAGGAAGAGGGAACTACCTCTCTTTAAGAAAGTTTGAACAAACTCTTTATGAGAACACAGATAATTATGATGAAGTGTTAACAAAAGCGCAAATTTTAGTATGGTTAACAGAAACAGAAACAGGGGATATTGACGAAATTAATTTACCGTCAGGTGGCAAGTTACTATGGGAACGAGTGAAATGTACAGTTGAACATCCCGGATTTGAAGATCCTATCTGGGAATCAAGGTGTTTTTATCAAAAGGCAAAGAAAGCGGCTGAAAAAGCAGATATCGTGATTACAAATCACGCCTTACTTTTACAGGATTTAAATAATCAATTTGAAATTCTGCCACCGTATGAATATTTAATACTGGATGAAGCCCATCATTTTGAAGCTTTAGCAAAACGGCAACTTGGCTTCCATATTCATTATTTATCAATCCATTCTGTCCTCATGAGAATTGGACTGCTCGACACGAATGACTTGCTTGCAAAATCTTCGAAACTGATGGAAAGAAACGGATTTGACTTAGATTCTTTTTTGCGTGTAAATCAACTTATCAAGGATATTAAAGCAGCAGCTAATGATTTTTTTCGGATGATCCGCAGTCATGTTTTAATGAAACAGCAAGAAGAAAATGAAAAGAAGCGGATTCAATATATTTTTTATCCGATACAGGAATCTGGTGGATATTGGCAGGAAGCAATTGAGCAATTAACAAAGTTAAACATATTAAAAAAAGAACTTATAAATAAAGTCAATTATCAAAAACAGCAAATCATCCAAAATAAGTCCTTATTTACGCCATTACAGCTTGGGTTATTTAATGATTATATCTTGACTATCGATTTATTAATGGAGAAATGCTCCCTTATTGAAAACATTCTGAACGTCAATCAGCATCAGCTTACGTGGATTGAAATTGATCCAAAAGGTCCTGTCAACTCGGCAGCCCTTCTAGTAGAGCCGACAGACATCTCAGACTTTTTAGCTGATCACTTTTTTACTTTTAAGAAAAGTGTCGTCATGACTTCAGCAACATTAACGGTAGATGATTCGTTTACCTATATGATTGAAAGACTGGGCTTGGTTGATTTTCAACCTTTAACATTATCGATACCTTCACCGTTTGATTTTGAGCGTCAGGCAGCACTGATGGTACCAACAGATCTACCACTAATCAATTCTGTTTCTCAGGATGAGTTTGTTGATTCAATATCAGATCAGATTGCTAAAATTGCAAAGAAAACAAATGGTAGGATGCTTGTATTATTTACTTCCTATGAAATGCTACAAAAAACTTACTTGAATTTAAAAGATAGGGAACAGCTTGAACAGTTTGTATTAATCGCCCAAAGTATAAGTGGTGGGAGTCGCGCAAAATTAACGAAGAATTTTCAAGCCTTTGATAAGGCAATTCTTCTTGGAACAAGTAGTTTTTGGGAAGGTGTGGATATTCCTGGAGAGGATTTAAGCGCACTTGTTATTGTTAGACTTCCGTTTGCACCACCAAATGATCCGATGTCCATTGCTCGTGCCAAGGAGATTCAAGAAAAGGGAGGAGACACCTTTAGAGACCTCTCGTTACCGGATGCTATTATACGTTTTAAACAAGGCATAGGTAGGCTAATCCGATCTGAAAAAGATAAAGGGGTTATTTTTATTCTGGACCGCAGAATTGTCTCAACTCAGTATGGACAAAAGTTTCTAACATCAATTCCAAAAATGAAATTTTTCCACAAACCACTTCCTGAGCTTTTAGATCATATAGATGAATGGCTTTAACGAAAAAAGACCTGTCAAAAGACAGGTAAAGGCATGGGATTGGAGTTGATTTTATTGAAAAACTGTATTGTGAATGGTTATACACCTGTTATAATGATGTAAGGCAATAAAATGTAAGACAACTTCAACTGTAATGTTGTAGTACTACTATTGTTGCCTGATGCGTCTAACGTATGAGTAGTAAAATTTGTGATGAATGAAGGGAGAGCTCTTGCTTGGAAAGTAAGATAGAAGTTCTATCAACTGTTAAAATTCAAAATACTCCTGATTTATATAAAATTGTTGATTTGTTAAATCGAACATTAAAGCATGAAGATCTCATGTTTGGTCTTGCACTTGATCGAGATGATCAAAAAAAGTGCGTTTTTACAATTTATCGTACGTAAAGTAGTGAATAAAAAATGAAAAAATGGATTATTGGCATACTCGTTGTTCTCCTTGTCCTTATTATTTGGAAAGGAGTTACTATTTATCAAAAGGCTCTTGAGCCATTAAACAATGCTGAAGCAAAAGGAAATAAAATCGCGCTTGAGAAAACGCAAATGGAAACAATAGAAGATAGCTATACATATCTTGGAACAAAAGCATATCAAGTTGTCATTGGGAAAAATGCTAAAGATGAAGCAATGATTGCTTGGATTCCGCTGGATAAAGGGGAAATTGTAACACGCTATAAACGTGAAGGGATTTCAGAAAATGAAGCCCTTACGATTTTAAAAAGTGAACGAGATCCACAAGAAATTCGCTCCGTTAAACTGGGAATCGAAGATAATAACCCGATATGGGAAATTATTTATATCGGTAGTGATAATCGTTTGACCTACCATAAACTTTATTTTGAAAATGGTAAATATCGCAATTCAATCAAACCATAAAACATGGAGGGAATACCGTGAAATTAGCAAACAGAGTAGCTGCGCTAACGCCTTCTTCAACACTAGCTATAACTGCGAAAGCAAAAGAATTAAAAGCTGCGGGTCATGATGTAATTGGACTTGGTGCTGGTGAGCCGGATTTTAATACACCAGATTATATAATCGAGGCAGCAGTAAAGGCTATGAAAGAAGGGCATACTAAATATACACCATCTGCTGGATTACCTGGATTAAAACAAGCGATTTGTAAAAAACTTTTAAATGACCAACAATTAGAATATAAGCCAACTGAAGTAATAGTCGGTTCTGGTGCAAAGTTTGTTTTATATGCCCTATTCCAAGTGCTTTTAGATAAAGATGATGAAGT
The DNA here is from genome assembly GCF_004799755.1 of Bacillus timonensis. Classification (GTDB taxonomy): domain Bacteria; phylum Bacillota; class Bacilli; order Bacillales; family Bacillaceae_L; genus Ferdinandcohnia; species Ferdinandcohnia timonensis_A. The sequence goes on from NZ_SLUB01000002.1 coordinate 152,341, forward strand.
GATCATTCCAACACCATACTGGGTAAGTTATCCTGAGCAAGTTAAGCTTGCAGAAGGTGTACCTGTATATGTAGAAGGTAAAGAAGAAAATCAATTTAAAGTAACTGTCGACCAGCTTGAAGCGGCAATTACAGAAAAAACTGTTGCCCTAATTTTGAATTCACCAAGTAATCCAACTGGTATGCTTTATTCGAAAGAAGAATTACAAGCGATTGGTGAATTATGTGTAAAGCATAATATTTGGATCGTTTCAGATGAAATTTATGAAAAGCTCGTATATTTCGGGGCTACACATACATCAATTGCGCAAATTAGTGATGAAGTGAAGGCAAAGACGATTATCATCAATGGACTTTCGAAATCACATTCAATGACTGGTTGGAGAATCGGATATGCGGCAGGTCCACAGGAAATTATCAAAAGTATGACAGATCTTTCAAGTCACAGTATTTCAAATCCAACATCCATTGCACAATATGCAGCATTAGCCGCCTATGAAGGTAATCAAGAACCGGTTGAAACAATGAGACAGGCATTTGAAAAACGATTAGATGTAATATACGATAAATTAGTTAGCATTCCTGGAATTTCATGTATTAAGCCACAGGGAGCATTTTATTTATTTCCGAATGCGAAAAAATGTGCTGAATTGACAGGTTATCATAATGTGGATGATTTTGCGAAGGCATTACTAGAGGAAGCGCTCGTTGCGGTTGTTCCAGGATCAGGATTTGGTTCACCAGATAATATGCGCTTATCGTATGCAACATCGTTAGACCTTTTAGAAGAAGCTATTAAACGTATTCATACATTTGTTGAAGAGAAAATGCAGTAATCATGATAATTGGGGACGATCGATTGGTTCTTACGCAACCAAAGGGCCGTCCCCATGGTATTTCTTGATTCGTCCACTTAACAAATGTATAATGAAGTAGGTAAATTAGGTATTTATACATAAGGTTTACGGTTTTGGAGGGACAATTGTGAAAATAACTATTTCAGAGGTTAATAAATATGTGGGTGAAGAGGTTACAATCGGTGCTTGGTTAGCAAATAAACGCTCAAGCGGAAAGATTGCTTTTTTACAGCTTCGAGATGGGACAGGCTTTATCCAGGGAGTCGTTGTAAAAGCAGAAGTGGTTGAAGATGTTTTCCAGAAAGCAAAATCAATCACTCAAGAAACATCTCTATATGTTACTGGTGTTGTAAGAGAAGATGAAAGATCTCCGTTTGGTTATGAACTTACAGTCACGAATGTAGAAGTTATTCATGAGGCTGTTGATTATCCAATTACACCTAAAGAGCATGGGACAGAATTCTTAATGGATCACCGCCATTTATGGCTTCGCTCAAAACGACAACATGCCGTTATGAAAATTCGTAATGAAATCATTCGTGCAACTTACGAGTTTTACAATGATCGTGGATTTGCAAAGGTTGATCCGCCTATTTTAACAGGGAGTGCACCTGAAGGAACAACTGAGCTTTTTGCTACAAAATACTTTGATGAAGATGCATATCTTTCTCAAAGTGGACAACTTTATATGGAAGCGGCAGCTATGGCTTTAGGAAAAGTGTTCTCTTTCGGACCAACATTCCGTGCTGAAAAATCAAAAACAAGACGCCATTTAATTGAGTTTTGGATGATTGAGCCGGAAATGGCTTTTACTGAGCATGAAGAAAGCCTAAAAGTACAAGAAGAATATGTATCTCATATTGTGCAATCTGTCTTGAAAAATTGCCAACTTGAACTTAAAACCTTAGGTCGCGATACATCTAAGCTAGAACAGATAAAAGCACCATTCCCTCGCATTTCTTATGATGAGGCAATTGAGTTCTTACATGAAAAAGGCTTCGATGATATTAAGTGGGGCGATGATTTCGGGGCTCCACATGAAACAGCTATTGCAGAAAGCTATGATAAACCAGTGTTTATTACAAATTATCCGAAGGCAATTAAACCATTCTACATGCAGCCAGCACCTGACCGAGACGATGTAGTATTATGTGCAGACTTAATTGCTCCTGAAGGCTACGGTGAAATCATTGGTGGTTCTGAACGAATTCATGATTATGAACTTTTAAAACAACAGCTTGAAGCCCATGGTTTAACAAGTGGTGCTTATGAGTGGTATTTAGAATTGCGTAAATACGGTTCTGTTCCACATTCGGGCTTTGGATTAGGGCTAGAAAGAACTGTGGCTTGGATTAGTGGTGTTGAACATGTGCGTGAGACAATCCCATTCCCACGTCTACTAAACCGTCTATATCCATAATTAAACAACGTTAAGGGACCTTCAAAGTAGAAGGTCCTCTTTATTTTGGACAAATATCCAAACCAAATATTTCTTTCTTAACCCTACGCTAAGGTCTCATGTTATACTAGGTAATGAAGAGGTGTTTATACATGAAAATGGATAAATTAGTTGATTTATTCGAACAAGGCAGTATTTCAATTCCGAAAATGTTAATGTCCTCGTATCGACATCTACAATTAAACGAAGAGGAAATGATGGTCTTATTTCACATCCTAACCTTTATGGACAGTGGAAATTTCTTTCCTACACCAATTGAAATCTCGAACCGCATGACAATCACAGAAGAAAAATGCATGGAAATCCTACGTCAGCTTATTCAACGTGGATATTTAGAAATAAATGAAGGCAATGACGAAAATCGTGTCATCTACGAAAAATACTCAATGCGACCATTATGGGAGAAAATGCTTCAATATCTCGTACAGCAAAACATGGACGAAGAAAAAGAATTGGATAAACAGCATGAAATGGACCTTTATAGCATTTTTGAACAAGAATTTGGACGACCACTTTCTCCTTTTGAATGTGAATCATTAGCGATGTGGCTCGACCAAGACCACCACGATCCTTCCATCATAAAAGCAGCGTTACGTGAAGCTGTCATGTCTGGCAAGCTTAATTTCCGTTATATTGATCGAATCCTATTTGAATGGAAAAAGAATGGCATCCGTACAATTACACAAGCCCAAAACCATTCACAAAAGTTCCGTCAATATCAACATAAGCAAAAACAAACGGATCAAACGCAGCAGGGGAACTATAAGCGCACAATCCCGTTTTACAATTGGTTAGAAAGTTAACGAAATTTATAAGTTAAAGTATATAAGGTGATATAAATGTTAAATAAACAACAAATTCGATTTTGTCTAGATACAATGGGGGAGATGTTCCCAGATGCTCATTGTGAGTTAAACCATAGGAATCCGTTTGAATTGGTGATTGCTGTTTCATTATCTGCCCAATGTACAGACGTATTGGTCAATAAAGTAACGGCAACCCTTTTTGAAAAATACAAAACCCCTGAGGACTATTTAGCGGTTTCTCTAGAAGAACTTCAAAATGACATTCGCTCTATTGGGCTCTATCGAAACAAAGCAAAAAATATACGAAAATTATGTCAAATGTTGCTAGAAGACTATGGCGGCATCCTTCCACAAGACCGTGATGAATTAACAAAGTTTCCTGGAGTTGGCAGAAAGACGGCCAATGTTGTTGTCTCCGTTGCCTTCGGAATTCCGGCGATTGCGGTTGATACACATGTGGAAAGAGTTAGCAAAAGACTAGGGTTCTGTAAATGGAAGGACTCTGTTTTAGAGGTCGAAAAGACATTAATGAAAAAGGTTCCCAAGGAAGAATGGTCTGCTACCCATCATCGAATGATCTTTTTCGGAAGATACCATTGTAAGGCTCAAAATCCCCAGTGTGAAATTTGTCCGCTTCTTGAGGTTTGTCGAGAAGGTAAAAAGCGTATGAAGGGGAAGGACAAGATTGGTTAATGAAAAAGTCATTTCTGATATAACTGAAAAGTGGAGTGCCCGGAAAGAACATTTAATGAATCTTTTTCGCAACAGAGATAAATCAGCTGTTAAGGAGCCAATGGATGAAGCGATTGATGCTTTTTTAACCTTTTTATTCGTAATAAATGGAAAGAGACCACCAGATCAAGAAGTCCTTCAAAATGGCCTTGAAGATTTGGATTATAAACCAATTAATCTTGATGAGCGTCTTTCATTTATTTTAAAAAAGCCGAGTCAATATCATTCATTTGTTCAATTAAATGAACTTTATCATGAAGTATTAAAACTTTATGCCACAATGAAAATACGTAAGCATAAAAAATAACGCACAGTTATGATCTGCGCGTTATTTTTGTTGTTCCTATTCTCGGTCCCCGTTAGTAGGTGGGAGTGGGGGGAAGATCGGTCCTCCACCGTCACCTTCTCCGCTTCCTTCACCTTCACCACCAGTTTCGCCACCGTTTTCGCCACCATTGCCGTTTCCATTACCATTTCCCGGATTACCAGGAGGTAGTGGGATTTCGATTTCTTCTTCTTCTTCGGGTGGTTCCGGAACTTCTATTGTTGTCGAAGTAGGATCGCTGCGTTTTTCAGGATTTTCATCATTCACGGCAGCTACACTAAATTTGTATATTGCCCCTGGAATCGCATCAGGAACTGCAAATGTTAATTCTTTCGTTGTTGTAAGAACTTTTGCAGGCCCTTCGTCAATTGAAACACTAACCTCAAAGCTATTTCCTTCCATTTCACCTTCTGCATAAGCCCATGTTAAATTAAGTTGATTTGTAACTTGGTCATACATCACATCAAGGTTTGATGGTGGATTTAGCTTATCATATTTATCTGACACCTCAGTCGGCTCTGTACCTTTAATGAAATACTCATAGACAATTTCATCTTTTGGTGTAAATTCACTTGGAAGTTTTGCAGGATTCGATCCTTTTTCCACACCGACCTTAACGACCGTTTTCGGCATTACGAAATCCTCTGCTTCTTTCCCTTCAGAAAGGTTGGTGATGATGTCTCTAAATAATTTTAGTGCTAAGCCTTGATCAGCAGGCATGATTGCATTTTTGTTACTTCCATATCCTGTCCAAATGGAAACCGTATAGCTTGGTGTGTAACCACTAAACCAAATATCTGGAACACCACCAGCAGGAATATTAAAGTCTTTAATATTTTTTGCGGTGTAGTTTGTTGTACCTGTTTTGCCGGCAATTTGCAATCCGGAAACATCATATCTTCGTCCAGAACCAAAGTCCATAACTGATTTTAGCATGTCTGTAATCATGAAAGCTGTTGCTTCAGACATTGCTGTCTCAGGTTCTGGTGCAAGGTCAACTTCTCGATTATCTGGAAATACAATCTTAGTAACGGCATGTGGTTTAATAAAGTTTCCTTGGTTACCGAAAGTTGCGTAGGCACCAGCCATTTCAAGAGGGGAGATACCTCCTGACATTCCGCCGATTGCATATGCTTCATTAATTGTTTTTTCAAATGTAATGCCTAGGTTGTTTGCAAATTCCGTTGCTTTTGAAACTCCAACTTCTTGAAATGCCTTAAGAGCTGGAATGTTCCTTGAATGTGCTAAGGCAACTCTTGCTGTAATTTGCCCCATATACTTCCTGTCGAAGTTGTTTATAGGTGTTTTCTCTGGACCTGAATAGGTGTATGGCTCATCCTTGATCTGATGGTAGGTTGACCATTTTAAATACTCAATTGCAGGACCATAGTCTAAAATAGGCTTGATTGTTGAGCCAGGTTGGTTTGAGTTATCAAGTGCATAGTTAACACGGCTATTTTGCGCTTGATTTCGTCCGCCACCTAATGCTCTAATTTCACCTGTTTTCGTATCGACAATTGCAATACCAGCTTGAAATTGCTCATCTGGAAATTGAATATTTGGATTTTCATTTGCTAATAATGAATCAACATGTGCTTGTGCTTCAGGATCAAAAGTTGTGTAAATTTTCACTCCTGAATTATACACATCGATATCGCCATATTCTTTAAGCTCATTTTTTACTTGATCCATGAAAGAATCGATAGGATGTGATTGTTCTTTTGATTCTACAATGGATGATTCAATTGGAATCTTTTTTGCAGCGTCTGCTTTTTCTTTCGTAATAAATTCATGTCTTACCATTAAATTTAACACGATATTTCTTCGCTTTTCTGCATTCTCAGGATGAACAAATGGGTTATAGATTCCTGGATTTTGCCCAAGCCCTGCAATAAATGCAGATTCGTGAAGTTCGAGTTCATCCAGTGGCTTCCCAAAATATATTTCTGCTGCTTTTGCAACTCCATATGTGTTTCCAACACCATAGTAAATTTTGTTTAAATACATTTCAAGAATTTCATCTTTTGAATATTTGCGTTCTAATTGAAATGCAAGCCAAAGTTCCTGTGCTTTTCTTGTGAGCTTTTTCTCTCCCTCAACGAAAAAGGAATTCTTAATAACCTGTTGTGAAATCGTACTAGCACCTTCTGCACCAAATCCTTCAGTGAGATTAGCAACAACAGCTCCACCAAGACGTATCACATCTAAACCGTGGTGTTCATAGAAACGGGCATCCTCAACAGCTAATACAGCATTTTTCAAATCATCAGGTATTTGATCTAAAGGCACGTACGTTCGTTTTTCTGCCCCGAATTCATAAATTTTATTGCCATTCATATCATAAACCTTTGATGAAAGTGGATCCTTTAGGAGGGATTCATCTAATTCTGGAGCACCGCTTGCCATCACGAAAAATGTCGTGGCGCCTGCTACCATACCGATAATTCCAATTAATAGGATAATTAATAAGATTCGTTTAAAAATCGAGCCTTTCGCTTTTTTTCGCTTTTTTTTCTTTTGATTTGCATGTCGACGCTCTTCACGTGATTGGTATTTTTCAGACATACTTGTTTCCTGCCTTTCAAAATGCTTTCCTATAATATGACGTATGATAGGAAGGATTTGTTTCATTCATGGCGTAATTGCTAAATTATCTAGCTAAAATAAAGCTTGTCAATAACTTTAACATAATCAATTCTTGGTCGATAGCCAATAGCTATATGATGGCCAAACGTTTCGATTTCTTGTTTCGTAATCGATTTTCTGCCACCCTCCAATTGTCTTTTCCAAAAGGTCAAAAGGTGTTTTGCTTCAAGGTAATAGATTTCATCTAACGTTGTAAAACATAGGATCACAAAACATATTCCATCCTGTTTTAAACAATCGGACATATGCTTAATTTGATGCTCGTGAAAATTTTGGAGCGGGAAAGAGGTTTTATTTTTCGTCTCCTTCGCTTCAAAATCAATATAACGACCTTTATAAATGCCATTGTAGTCGGTTGTTGATGCCAGCTTAAAATAAGCCTCTTTAATGACGGCAGCACTTCTTTGTGGGTAATCTACGTTTACAATTTGAACAGGTGTTGGTTTTTTATGGACAACGGCAATTTCCTGTTCCAAATAAAATTGATTGGTCTCATTTAGATCCTCTTCTAATGTCATCCCACGATTTCCATAGATTCTTTGCTTGAGTTGTGGTTTATTTTTTACCTGCTGGGGCTTATATACTTTTCCATTTGGATAACGAAATTCCATTCTCCCATCCCCCTTAAGACACCTATTATACCAAAAAAATTTGGTAAATAGTTTAACGAAATTTAAACAGTTGGGTTAAGGTTTATAGAATTACAATCACTATACCATACTATTCGCCTGAAAATATACTTTTGGGGGCGTGGAGATACAGGGGATAGGGCACACTATACTGTGAGAGGTGTGCATGTATGAATGAGATTGCAGAAATTGAAAAAATGGTTAATGAACGAAGAATGCAAGATTTTCAATTAACAATAGAAGAGAAAGAACTTTTATATAAAATAAACTCGAAAACCGCAAAAGGAAATCTTGACAATATTTCGAGGACCAAAAGTTATGCAAGCTACTATCGAAAACATAATGAGATAAGATGGTCCTTCTTAGCAAGTCAGGTATCTAGAAATGCTGGTTGGAACATGACAGATCTTGAAGGAGAGTGGCTTCCTAAAATATTAAGTAAAAAAGAGCGAAAATTTCTGTTCCATACATATGAACGCGCGAATTGGCTTATTTTTTCCGATGCTTTTCCACAGCTCTTAGTTTACGAATATTCATATCAATTAGGTAAACCTTATTTTCACTTGCTTAAATTTTTTTCTGTATCTCGATTTATTGAAATTGAATGGGAGTATTACTGGAGGTATCGGGAAGGAAACCGTTTAGTAACCGCCCAAATCATTAATGAACAAAACATCATCCAAAAACCAGTTATCGAGCATCCATTTTACAGGAAAAGGGTTTTTCAACGCCTTTTTTATAATCTTCAAGATTTTTTTCACTTTAGTTCTGTCATTTTTCCAACATTTGAAGGAAGGTTATACGGTTTCTCTGTTTATCAATTCACAAACCTAGATGCACGAATTGAACTTGGTAAAAAGTTGGCATCTTTGCTATTTCACAACAGATATTATGATCAATTCCTCAGATTTTCAAATAAGGTAGAGCATACAGGCTCAAGATTTGACTATGAACAATATGTTTCGGAAAGAAGATTTCGAAATACTCCATTTTTACGCACTACGTATCCGATCATCAGGCATAAACAAGATAATATGATTGATTGGTATAAAGGAAAAAGGAAGGAAAAATGGTATTACGAAGTTAAGTTAGATGACCAAGTTGAGCTTACAAATTGGTACTTAAATAAGCAAAAGCAGATGCAACTTGGGATATTAATAGAGGAATTACTACGAAAAAACAAAGGCTGAACTTTTCAGCCTTTGTATGTATATTATGTGGACGGCCGATCAGGTCCTTCCAGTTTTTTGTCTCCATAACCAGGTGCTTTCTCTTCATTACGTTCTTGTTTGTTTTTCTTTTTATTTTGCTTTGCCATGGAATCTTCACCTCCTACAGGTAGTGTGAGCATCTTTCGTGGAAACCATTCTAAAAATGTATGAAACCCTTGTCGAAAACAGGGATAAACAATGGGAGAATTCCACTTTCTTTGACGAATACAAACTAGTTTTGTCAAGCGTGCAGGAGGAAAATAATTCACATCGAAATAACTTAAAAAGAGATCGTATAGGAGGGTGGATATATTGAAGGACGAACTTACGAAAAAAGGACATGTTCTTGAAAGTATTGATCAATTGCTATCTACGTTAAACAAAATTGATATGCAAATTCAGACAGAGGTAGGAAAGCATTTACATGAAGAAAGAAGCCAGAATATTTATCATATGAAACAAATTGAAAATGAAATAAACTCATTAAGAAATGCGTGTCAAAATCAAAAGGGTGGACGAGTATCAGAAACCGATAAGGAGCATTCCTATCACTTAACATTAAGCTATTAAAGCGGTATGATAGATGTTGAGGTGAGAGAATGTATACAGAATTACTCGCAAATACAAAGATGCTCAAGGATCTCTGTGATCAATCGCTTAAACGATTAGAAGATATTAAAGAGAGTGAATTAAATGAGGTAGATTTTTATAAAGAAGTAAAGCCTTTTGTTGATGATACAATGGCAATCGCTGATAAGTGGAGGGAGCTGGCAATTTTCTGGATTAACAAAGAATTTCCTAAAAACCTTCATCCCAATCAGATTGATGCAACCCATGAAAACATCCAACATATCTCTATCCAAAGCTTTTACCAGGATACGAAAGTCAAACGCTTTAAAAATATGTATGAATCCATCCAGTACGTTCTTGATAATATTCTTGTGAAGGTGACAACTCCAAATTAAGTAAATACCTTTTGTTAAAAGATACCCTTACCTAAATGGTATCTTTTTTTATGGGGATGAACACCTAAGCCTGTTCTTACATAATCTATAGAAAACGAACATCACAGGAGGTTTGTTCCACATGTATCAATCTTTTGGCAGGAACAAAGCTTTAAGACCTTATGGCTATTCGTGGCCAAATTATGACCAGGCGACCTATCAACAATTTTATGGTGGAGACAATCAGAACCAATGGAATCCCTATTATCCTCCTTCTTACATGCAATATAATATCAATAGTTTCCCGGGATATTCATCATCTGGGTATCAAACACCCCCAACACCATTTCCAACACCCTATCCAATTGGGATGGGGCAGGTGCAGAAAAAAGGGGGAGGGGCCATCCTCAATCAATTTAAGAAAGATGATGGTACCTATGACATCAATAAAATGATGGACACTGCGGGTCAAATGGTCGGTACGATAAACCAAGTTAATTCAATTGTAAAAGGGTTAACGAAAGCGTTTAAGGTGTAGAAGTTAAACAAAAAGAAAGCTGTCATAAGGATTTCAGCTTTCTTTTTTACATAGTTTATGGTTTCTTCTTCTGTTCATTATATTGTTTTACTAAAAGCTGTAATGCTTCATTATACGATAATCCAGAATTAGCATTGAGACGTTTTACTTCTTCGACGTCTGTATTTGAATATTGCTTAGTACTAAATCCTTTTACCATCTGTTCCACCTTTTCTAAAGCAATTCATATACTTCGTTTAATTGATTTACACGTGTAAAATCTTTTTCGTCCATGGCATAATTGATTTCATCCGGTAGGATTTTGTTCAAAAATTCGATTTCTTCCTCATCCAAATCCCTAACCAAAGCTTCCTCAGAGCGGTATTGATTTTTTACCAACTTTGTTAATATAGCACGACTTATTTTATTTTCATCGCCATAATTTGAAATAGTTTCTACTAAATAGCCTAGTGTTTTGTCCATAGTTAATCACCGTTTCGTTGTTAGGATTCTTCGAAAAATGAGGAAAATTCCTCATCATCAGATTCAGATTCTTTATAGTAGGGGTTTTCTTCGGTTGAGTTTTTGGGATCTAGATTCGTTTTAATCACAAGAATGGGCTCATCACTAGCTTCTGCAATAAACCGGTCATTCAGTTCTTTAAAATCAGGTAGATTTTGATTGCCTAACTTCTTCTCCATGTTTACACCTCCTAGCCATATGATGCTAATCTTCTATCGAAAGTATGTAAAAAAGAGCATGTTATTTTACATGCTCTCATCAATCATAATTTTACGTCTTCTTTGTTTTGGAATACGAATTTTGAGGACACCATTTACATACGAAGCATTTAAATTATTTGTATGAATCGGATATGGTAATGCGACAGTGCGACTTGCTTTATTATATGAATGCTTTTTAACATAATATTGTTTTTTTTCGTTGCTTTCCTCCAATTCCTCAACATGATTGACAGTGATTGTCACATATCTTTCTGAATATTCGATGTCGATTTGTTCTTTTTTAATCCCAGGTATCTCTGCTGAAATAATAAGTTCTGTATCTGTTTCGTACATTTCCACGGGTATGGATGCAAAGGGAAACGGCCTTTCAAAGAAATCATCAATGGTATCTAATAGACGTTTAATAGGTTGTTGGCTAAAGAATTCATTCATTGATTTCATCAGTGGACCGAATGACTCATGATCATATTTTCGGATTGGTTTATCTGACTTTTCGTCTTTCACGCTTTTCTCCTCCCTAGACGCTTAATCTACTCACACTATATTCAATTCCATTGAAAATGTTTTTGTTTTAGGCATGAAAAAAGAACTGAGCTTATATTGGGCTCAGTTCTGTCTTATGAGAATAATTCATTCTCTAAGGTTTCTGGATCAACAATGATATTCCCTTTTTCATCAATTTCGACAATCTCTTTCTTCTTTAATTTTGTTAAGGTTCTGCTGACGGTTTCACGTGTGGTTCCAATCATATTTGCTAAATCTTTATTGGTGAATTGTGTGGTCATCATGATCCTGCCATCTGAGAGCCCTTTTCCATCTGTATTACAAAGGCGAATGATTAATTTAATAATTTGTTCATATGTATTATTTAAAATTTGTGCCTCCAAACGATTTTGGAGGTCTACAATTTTCTCACCCATAACCCGGAAAAGCTTGATACTAACCTGTGGATGCTGTAGAAGAACATTCTCAAAATGAGAAATGGAAATAACCACTGCTTGTGTATCCTCCATTACCAGAGCATAAGCTGGATAATTTCCTTTTCGGAAAAAACCAACATGGGGGAACATATCTCCATCTTTTTGGACTGTTACAATTTGTTCCTTCCCATTTATATCATTTTTATATATTTTGACTTTTCCTTTATAGATAAAATAAACATTCTCTAAAGGATCATCCTGCATAAAAACATGTGTACCTTTTTTATATTGACGATATTGAGCAATGTTCACCATCTCATTTAATTCATTGCTCGTTAATTCTTTGAAAAGTGGTACCGTTCGTAAAACCTCCGTTATTTCAATCCGATTCATTTGCATTCACTCCATGTTTTCACTATTACGTTAAGTGTACCAAACTACTAGATTACAGGTAAAGTATTACCAGATTTCAGACGAGAGAATTTACCAGGCTAAAAGGTCGTTGTATTAAAGTATGAAAGAAAAACTAGTACTTATCACTTAAATACAAAAGAAATTTACTTCATATGTAATATTTTCTCGTTTTTATTTATAGATTTAATGTAGAAATCAAAATGGTTTCAAAAAATAGTATAGGGGGTCAATTGTTTGAAAAGGAAGCTTTCAGTTGGATTGGTCTTATTGCTTTCTATCTTTTTAGCTTTATCTGGTTGTTTTAGTGGTGAATCGACAACAGATGAACCAGAAAAGCCTACTACTCCTAGTGAGGAAGGAAAAGAAAATGATCAAGAAGCATCTGGACCAAAGATTCTTCGCCTAAATAATAATGAAGAGCCTGGTTCCTTACATCCTGGCACAGCACAAGGAACACATGATTCTTGGATTCTTGAGCATGCTTTTGAAGGTTTAACAAAAAAGACGCCTGAAGGAGAAATTGTAGCTGGAATGGCAGAATCATGGGAGCCAAGTGAAGATGGACTCACATGGACTTTCAAGCTTCGTAGTGATGCAAAATGGTCGAATGGTGACCCTGTTACAGCACATGATTTCGAATATGCTTGGAAATACGCACTAAACCCAGAAACTGCATCTACATATGCATATCAACTCTATTATTTAGAGGGTGGAGAAGCGTACAACTCTGCAGAAGATGGTGCGGATTTAGCTGCACTTGAAGCAGCGGTAGGTGTAAAAGCAGTAGATGATACAACATTAGAAGTGAAGCTAGCGCAACCAACTCCTTATTTCTTAGATTTAACATCATTCTATACGTATTATCCAATTAATAAGTCTGTTCAGGAAGCAAATCCAGAATGGTATCAGGAAGCAGACACGTATGTATCAAATGGTGCTTTCAAATTGACTGAGTGGAAGCATAAAGAAAGCATGAAACTCGCAAAGAACGAAAACTATTATGATAAAGACAAAATCAATTTAGATGAAGTTCATTTTGTCATTATTGATGATGAGAATACAGCATGGCAAATGTACCAATCGGATGAATTGGATTTAGTATATCCATTACCACAGGATGTCATTGGTCAATTAAAGGATCAGAACAACCCTGAGTTTGAAATTGGAACGGATCTTGCCGTGTATTACTATAATCTAAACACAGAGAAGAAGCCATTTACTAATGTAAAGATTCGAAAGGCATTATCAATGGCGATTGACCGTGAAACGATTGTGGAGCATGTGGCTCAAGGTGGTCAAAAAGCGGCATATTCGATTGTACCGCCAGGAATCCCTGATGTTTCAGGTGATTACCAAGAAAATACAGGAAAACTATTCGAAGCAAATATTGAAGAAGCGAAAAAGCTTATGGAAGAGGGACTAGCCGAAGAAGGTCTTGATAAGTTTCCTGCTGTAACACTGACTTACAACACGTCAGAAGGACATAAGATGATAGCTGAGGCTGTTCAGGAAATGTGGCGTAAAAATCTTGGTGTTGACATTACATTAGAAAACGTTGAATTCCAAGTTAAGCTCGATCGGGAAAAAGCAGGAGATTATGAAATTTCCAGAGCGGGTTGGGTTGGTGACTATGTAGATCCTATGACATTCATGGATCTATGGGTGACAGATGGACCTTATAATGATGCAAACTGGAGCAACGCGGAATACGATAAGTTAGTTAACTTAGCGAAAACAACAATGAATCAAGAAGAACGAATGAAAGCCATGCATGATGCAGAAAAAATCTTAATGGATGAAATGCCGGTTGTCCCAGTTTATTTCTATACAAAACCATTTACCGTAAAACCACATGTAACAGGCATCTTCACACCAATCAATAGTTATCCACAGTTCATTTATGCAGATATCAAAAACTAGGTATCAAGAAAATCGAGGTATGCTGGAATCCAGCATACCCGATTTTTACTTGCATATGATGTGCTGACGACTACCTTTGCCATCGGACATGGCTGTTTGTAGTTGACGATCCATTAAATAAGGGGGATAACATGCTTAAATATATTGGTAAACGGATAGTTCTTGCAGTTGTAACCCTTTGGGTGATTATCACACTAACATTCATCTTAATGCATAGTATTCCAGGAAACCCATTTGCCCAAGAAGGTACAATGCCAGAGGCGGTCTATAATAATCTTCAAAGCTATTATAATTTGGACAAACCTTTACTTGTACAATATGGTCTTTATTTACTTTCTATTTTACAGTTTGATTTTGGGCCTTCATACAAATCCTCAACACTAACAGTGAATGACTTGATCGTTCATGGCTTCCCTGTTTCCTTGCATTTAGGAACACAAGCCTTATTGATTGCAATTCCACTAGGATTGCTTTTTGGAATTATTGCGGCACTCTATCGTAATAGGTGGCCTGATTACTCCTCTATGATTCTAGCAATTATAGGGATTTCCGTACCAAATTTTATTCTGGCAACCTTTCTCATTAATTACTTAGCCGTTGAATTACGTTGGTTCCCAGTTGCAACCTGGAAATCTTGGTCACATACTGTACTGCCGACTCTGTCACTAGCGATGATGCCAATGGCCTTCATTGCGAGGTTAATGAGGTCAAGCATGCTAGAGGTGATGGGCCAGGACTATATTTTAACTGCAAAAGCGAAGGGACTAAAAAAAGGTGCCATTATTTTGAAGCATGCGATTCGAAATGCAATCTTGCCTGTTGTAACGATTGTTGGAATCCTAATAGCCAATATTGTAACAGGAAGCTTTATAATTGAAAAAATCTTTGGTATCCCAGGTATGGGAGAAATGTTTGTGACAAGTATTTTTAATCGAGATTATCCAGTCATTCTCGGTTCGACGATTTTTTATTCTGCTATCCTCATTCTTTTTATTCTCATTGTTGACATCGCCTATACGTGGATTGATCCAAGAATTAAAGTAACGGGGGAGAGTAAATGAAAAATCAACCAAATCTTACAGAAGACATGTTTGCACCAGTTGAGCAGAAACATGCGGATGCAGAAAAAATTGCTAGACCTAGCATTTCCTATTGGAGGGATGTATGGAATCGTCTAAAGGAAAATAAATTAGCGATGCTTGGGCTCATCATCATTATCATTATTGGAATCTTGGCGATTATCGGACCTCATTTAAACGGATACACGTATTATGAGCAGGATTTTACAAAGAAGAATCTCCGTCCGAATGCAGAGCATTGGTTTGGAACGGATGCTTCTGGTAGAGATTTGTTTACACGTGCATGGTATGGTGCTAGGATTTCGTTATTTATTGGGCTAATGGCAGCTCTCATTGATTTTGTAGCAGGGATAATTTACGGAGGTATTTCCGGTATACGTGGAGGCAGAACCGATAATATCATGATGAGAATTGCGGAAGTGCTCTATGCCATTCCATACTTATTAATGGTTATTTTAGTGATGATCGTACTTGAAAGAGGTATATGGGCGATAATTATAGCAATGTCAATAACCGGTTGGATACCGATGGCGAGACTAGTACGCGGACAGGTACTTCAGCTCAAGGAATATGAATATGTTCAAGCTGCAAATGCAATGGGTGCAAAAACCTCGTGGATATTACGTAGGCATATGATACCAAACACGATGGGACCGATTTTAGTTAACGTGACATTAACCGTTCCAACTGCGATTTTTGCAGAAGCGACACTTAGCTTTTTAGGTCTTGGGATTCCGGCTCCACAAGCAAGTTGGGGAACAATGGCAAATGATGCATTAGGAAGTATATTAATTGGGAATTTCTATCAATTATTTTTCCCAGCGTTTCTCATCTCGCTGACAATGTTTGCTTTTAATGTGTTTGGCGATGGATTAAGAGATGCACTCGATCCAAAATTGCGGAAATAGATAGGGGGGAAAAGTAGATGGAAAATATATTAGAAATCAATGATTTGAATGTTTCATTTGATACAAGTGCGGGGAAGGTTAAAGCGGTTAGAGGGGTTTCCTTTTCAGTGGAAAAGGGGGAAGCAATCGCCATTGTTGGGGAATCAGGCTGTGGGAAAAGTGTGACAGCCAAAGCCATCATGCGACTTCTTCCATCTCCACAAGCAAAAATTGAAAAAGGCTCGATCCTGTTAAATGGAGAAAATATTGTTCTCAAATCAGAAAAAGCGATGGGAAAAATAAGAGGAAATGAGGTAGGGATGATTTTTCAGGATCCGATGACATCGTTGAACCCTACTACAAAAATTGGAATTCAAATTGCGGAAGGCATTATCCGGCATAGAAGGATTTCCAAAAAGGAAGCACTTGAGCATGCTATTAAAATGCTTGAATTGGTAGGGATTTCACAGCCTGAAAAGCGCATCCATCAATATCCGCATGAATTTTCTGGTGGAATGAGGCAGCGAGTTATGATTGCAATTGCCCTCGCCTGCAGGCCGAGACTTTTAATAGCAGATGAACCAACTACTGCATTGGATGTAACCATTCAGGCTCAAATATTGCAACTAATGAAGGAACTTCAGCAAAAAACAGATACTTCCATCATTTTAATTACCCATGACCTAGGTGTTGTAGCAGAAATGTGTAGTAAGGTTGTTGTGATGTATGCAGGTGAGATCGTGGAAACAGGTAGTGTTGAAGAAATCTTCTCTAAACCGACTCATCCGTATACAAAGGGATTGTTAAAATCTATCCCACGTCTAGATATGGATAAACATGAAAAACTCTCAACCATTACTGGTACCCCTCCAGATTTACTTGACCCGCCAAAGGGATGCTCATTTTATCCAAGATGTGAAATGGCAATGAAAATTTGTGCAGAACATAAACCGGAATTTGAGGCAGTTAGCCCAACCCAATACAGCTCATGTTGGTTAAAGCATCCGATGGCTAAAAATCGTAAGCAATTTGTCTAAGGAGGAGGTTAAAAAGTGGCTGTAAAAACTCAAAAGTTAATCGAAGTGAAAAATGTGAAGAAATACTTTCCCATCCAAAAGAAGCCACTAAAGGCGGTTGATGATTTAAATTTAATTATTAACAAAGGGGAAACCGTTGGATTGGTAGGTGAAAGTGGCTGTGGAAAATCAACTGCAGGAAAAACAATCATTCGCTTACTTGAGCCTACAGCCGGTGAGGTCCTTTTTGAAGGGGAAAATATTTATGAGTTTAATCAAAGGCAAATGAAGGAACTACGCAAGGATATGCAAATTATTTTCCAAGATCCATATGCTTCATTAAATCCAAGGATGAAAATTGAAGATATTATTGGAGAGCCACTTGATATTCACCATCTCGCAAAAGGTAAAAAAAGAAAAGAACGGGTCCATGAACTTTTAGAATTAGTTGGCCTTCGCCCAGAGCATGCCAATCGATTCCCGCACGAATTTAGCGGGGGACAAAGGCAACGCATAGGGATTGCGAGAGCATTGGCGGTTCACCCAAAATTTATAGTTTGTGATGAACCAATCTCAGCTTTAGATGTGTCGATTCAGGCTCAAATTGTTAATCTGTTAAAGAGTTTACAGGAAAAAATGGATTTAACCTATTTATTTATTGCCCATGATTTATCAATGGTTAAATATATATCAGATCGAATCCTTGTGATGTATTTAGGTAACATGGTCGAACTCTCAGATAGCGGGTCTCTGTATGATGAACCACTGCACCCGTACACAAAAGCTCTATTGTCCGCGGTTCCAATCCCAGACCCAACCGTGAAACGAGAGCGAATTGTACTTGAAGGGGAGGTACCTACTCCGTTATCTCCACCATCAGGTTGTGTGTTTCGAACAAGATGTAAATATGCAATGGAACGATGTGCAATTGAAATTCCAAAGTGGAAGGAAGTAAAGCCGTCTCACTTCACAGCGTGCCATCTATATGATGTATAATACGGCAGTTTTACAAATATAGGCAGAAAGTGGTATAATATTTAATTAATAGAGATAAATTAATAATAATACTTATTATAAGGAGTTTCTCAGGGAAACCTAGCGCTTTATTTGCGCTCTTAGAACTACTTTTTATAATAAGTTTTTTTATTATAGCTGTAATGGTTTTTGTAACGTTTCGTGCCGACCAAAACAAAGGAGATGATTTGAATGGCTTTTGGAAGAAGACCAGTCGAAGAAATTGTTACTGAAGAAACGAAGGTGTGGGAATGCACATCTGAGGAATGTAATGGATGGGTACGAGATAATTTTAAGAGTACTACAGAACCAAACTGCCCATTGTGTGGATCAGAAATGGAGACAAATACAAGATTATTACAGGTTGTGAATAACCATAATAAAAGCTCTTTAGCATAAGACAACACGTTGTTTTCCTCCACAAAATTTTTTTTGAAAAATAGAATCAACTTTTTGGTTATAAAAAGTTTTTTCTATGGACATAATAATTCATGCAATACCTTGCAACAAACTTTTGTTGCATTACATAGGAGGAAGCATAATGGCACAAGGAAAAGTAAAATGGTTTAACAGTGAAAAAGGTTTTGGATTTATCGAAGTTGAAGGTGGAGACGATGTGTTCGTACACTTTTCAGCAATCCAAGGCGAAGGGTTCAAAACGTTAGAAGAAGGTCAAGAAGTTACTTTTGATATCGAAGAAGGTAGCAGAGGACCACAAGCGGCTAATGTTCAAAAAATGTAATGAACCAAATATAAACCGTTCAAAACAGATTCTAATATAGGATCTGTTTTTTTATTGTTAAAAGGAAATGAAAAACCCCCTGAGCAAGATGTCAGGGGGCGTACTATTAATTTGTAGCAGTCTTAACTGGAGCTGATTTTTCAAGCATTGGCATTCCTTTTCCACGTACATCTACTCGTTTAATAAAAAAAGATAAAATTAAGGCAACAATATTGATACCTAGAGCAACAAGGAAGGAATAATTAATGCCCGCAAGTAAAGCTTGTTTGCCAATAAGAACTTGTGTCGTTTCAGTTATTGTAGTTGGGTCCATATTTGCGACTAAACTTTCTCCTTCAGTTTTAGCGACACTATTCATGATTGTTACTAAAACGGCGGTTCCGATCGAACCAGAAACTTGTTGAGCAGTATTATTGATCGCTGTCCCATGTGGATATAGATGTGCTGGAAGTTGATTTAATCCGTTTGTCATAATCGGCATCATGACCATTGACATTCCAAACATACGAAGGGTGTATGCTGTAATGATGTAGGTGTATGAAGAATCGATCTGTAATTGTGTTAATAAATAGGTCGAGATTCCTGTAATGATAAGTCCACAAATTGATAGTAGACGGGGACCGAATTTATCGAATAATTTACCAGTTATCGGTGACATAATCCCCATAACAATGGCACCCGGAAGCATCATTAGTCCAGATTCAAATGGCGATATTCCACGAACACTTTGCACATAAGCAGGAGTTAGAATCATTCCAGAGAACATCGCCACTGCGTTTACAATGGCAATTACAGAGGCTAGTGTAAACATAGGGTATTTATATGCTCTTAAATCGAGTATAGGTTTATCTAATTTTAATTGACGTAAAATAAATAAGATGAGTGTAATGCCACCAATAATTAATGATGTCAATACAAGGGGATCCGTCCATCCGTCATTGCTTACAGAACTGAATCCGTATAATAAACCGCCAAATCCAAGTGTTGATAGGATTACGGAAAGGTAGTCAATTGTTGCATTTTTATTAATTTCCATCACGTTTCTTGATTTCCAAATTGCGAGAACTAAACTAATCACTGCAAGAGGTAAAATCATTTCAAATAAAACGCGCCAGTCATAATGCTCTACAATATAGCCTGATAAACTTGGACCAATAGCTGGTGCCGTAATCATAACCAATCCGAAAACACCCATTGCAGTTCCACGTTTTTCTAGCGGGAAACTCACGAGCATAATGTTCATCAACAATGGTCCCATCACAGAAGAACCTGCCGCTTGAACCATCCGTCCTGCAATTAATACTCCAAAGTTTGGAGCAAATGCAGCCATGGCAGTACCAATTGTGAAAATTAGCATGGATGTAATAAATAGGCTTCGGTTTGAGAACCTTGTAATTAGAAACGCCGAAGCAGGAATTAACACACCACTTACAAGCATATAGCCCGTTGCAAGCCATTGAACAGTTGAGTAATTTTCGATATTCAAATCAATCATAATAGATGGTAACGCAACATTTAATAATGAGTTATTTAAAAACGAAACAAATGCCCCTACAAAAAGTATTGCTAACATTAGATATGGAGGCTTTTTTTCTTGTATTATTGAATCCATTAATGTATCCCCTCAATTCATTCGTTAAATTATTACTTGAATGATTTTATACCACAAGTTCAATTTGTGCAATATATTTATACTTAAGGTATAATATTCTTGTAAAAAAAATAAATTGTTACATGGAATAAGAAGGAAATTAGTGGAGGGCGTATGAATAAGCGTAGGAGACGTGTAGCGGATGTTGCATTGAAGTTATTTGTTGAAAAAGGATTTCAACAAACTTCCATACAGGATATTATTGAACATGCAAATATCTCAAAAGGTACTTTTTACAATTATTTCTCGAATAAAAATGATTGTATTGCTGAAATATTAGAAGGGCTCCGTTACGATGCTAGCCAAATTCGAATGGAGATGCAGGTTGGAAAAGACGAGACAGATCGAACCGTATTAATTGATCAAATTTCGATACTGACTGAATTAAATAAGGAACGTAATCTTAATACTATATTTGAATCGATATTAAATTCAAATGAAGTTGAACTTAAAAAAATGGTGATGCATCATCGCATTCATGAATTGGAATGGTTAGCGGGACGATTTGTGGAAGTCTATGGCGAAGAAGTAAGGGAATATGGGTTTGAACTTTCTATTCTCTTTTACGGAATGATGCATTATATCATATTTACAATCAAAGTAACGAATAGTGAACAATCGATTCATCGCATAGTCGAGGTTGTGTTAACGTATTTAGAAGCAATTATTCCAATTATGAGAGAAAAGGGGAGTTCCTTGCTTGATCCATCTTCCCTCCATTTTCTACAAGCTAGAATTGATCGAAAAGTGCTTTCACTTGAAGAGCTTTTAGATTTAGCAAAGAATTTAGAGATGGAAGCCACGTTCACAACAGACCAGCAAGATCTTTATGATACGATTGTGTCAGAATTGCAGCGGGACCGAATTCGCAAGAGTGTGTTGCAGCCTTTAATAAAACCGTTTCAGCAATCGTTTATACAAACAGAATTGGAAACTCAAGTTAACACATTTACAAATTTTCTTTGGTATTTTATAAGAATGCAGTAATACTATGAAGTGAAAAGGGGTGTTTATGATTACGAACAGAGAAGTAGGTTGGAACTTTGATAACACTTACGTACAGTTGCCAACAGAATTATTTGCAAAGACAAATCCAACACCGGTGCCTGATCCGGAGCTCGTTATCTTAAATAAACAATTGGCTGAATCACTAGGTTTAGATGTACAGAGCTTGTTGGAAGAAGGGGTCGAATTCTTTGCGGGAAATCAAACTCCTAACGGTTCTTCACCTATTGCGCAGGCCTATGCTGGTCACCAATTTGGGCATTTTACGATGCTAGGAGACGGACGTGCTGTGTTGATCGGCGAACAGATTACACCGGATGGTGCACGCTATGATATACAGCTAAAAGGGGCAGGTCGTACACCATATTCACGTGGTGGAGACGGCCGTGCTGCAATAGGTCCAATGTTGCGTGAGTATATCATAAGTGAAGCTATGCATGGTTTAAGAATTCCGACCACTAGAAGCTTGGCAGTTGTCACAACAGGTGAGCCAATCTATCGTGAAACGGTTTTACCAGGTGCAATCCTTACTCGTGTTGCATCAAGCCATATTCGGGTGGGCACATTTCAATTTATTGCGGGACTCGGAAAAATGGATGAACTACGGAAATTAGCGGATTATACGATTGAACGTCATTACCCTGATATTATGGATGAGGAACACCGTTATCTTGCACTTTTACGTGAGGTGATTCAACGTCAAGCAGGCTTAATCGCGAAATGGCAGCTTGTAGGGTTTGTACACGGTGTTATGAATACAGATAATATGGCAATAAGCGGGGAAACCATCGATTATGGACCATGCGCATTTATCGATACATATGATCCAAAAACAGTGTTTAGCTCTATTGACACTGGAGGGCGTTATGCCTACGGAAACCAACCATATATCGGTGGTTGGAATCTTGCTCGTTTTGCTGAAAGCTTATTACCTTTACTTCATGAAAACGAGGAAGAGGCACTTCAATTAGCACAGAAAGAAATAACGAAATACAATGGAATTTATCGGGAAAATTGGCTCAACGGAATGAGGGCAAAGCTTGGCTTATTCAATCAAGAGGAAGCGGATAATGAACTAATTGAAGAATTCCTAGAGTTGATGGAACAGAGCCAAGCAGATTATACAAATATGTTTATCGCTTTAACCTTCGATCAGATAGATGATCTTGCCATTTGTAGCGCAGATAGATTTAATAATTGGCATCAAAAATGGAAGGAAAGACAAAAAAGACAGAAGGAAACAGCAAAAGATATAAAAATTTTAATGATGAATTCGAATCCAGCAGTCATACCGAGAAATCATCGAGTTGAAGAAGCACTTGGGAGGGCTCTTGAAGGTGATTACAGTGTCATGGGAAAACTTTTAGAAGTATTAAAAGACCCATTTGCGCACTCTGAGGAGCAGGCGGAATACGCAAAAATCCCAGAACCATCAAATACTCCATATCGAACTTTTTGTGGAACGTAATGAAAACTTTTAGCATGCCTTTAATGGTGTGCTTTTTTATGCTAAAAATACCAACTGCATATTTAGGTGAAATCACTTCAAAAACGAACGTTTATTCTGTACAATAAAGGTAGAAATTTTGAGGTGATGGTTAATGAAGTTTCGGAAAAACATCCATGAATTAATGAATTTTATAAAAGAAAACCCACAATACGCAAAAAATATTGTTCACTGGCATACAATTGAGGCTACCTCCGCCAAAACGAAGGACATACCGGGATCTATTGATGATAGATTACGAGAAGCGTTAGATAAAAGGGGGATCCATCAGTTATATACCCATCAGCATTCCGCCTATGAAATAACACAAAGTGGGAAGAATTTCGTTGCTGTGACTCCGACAGCGTCCGGTAAAACCCTTTGTTACAATCTGCCTGTTTTACAAACAATCGTTGAAAATGATCAGGCACGTGCACTCTATTTGTTTCCGACAAAAGCCTTAGCTCAGGATCAAAAAAGTGAACTGAATGAAATCATAGAGGAAATGGGAGTAGCGATTAACAGCTATACATATGATGGGGACACACCAGCAAATATACGTCAAAAGGTAAGGAAAGCAGGACATATTGTCATTACGAACCCGGACATGTTGCATTCAGCTATTCTTCCTCATCATACAAAATGGGTCTCATTGTTTGAAAATCTAAAATATGTTGTGATAGATGAGCTTCATACATATCGCGGGGTTTTCGGTAGCCATGTTGCCAATGTTATTAGACGTTTGAAACGAATATGTGAATTTTATGGAAGCAGCCCAATTTTTATGTGTACATCAGCGACTATTGCAAATCCACAGGAACTCGCTGAAAATTTGACCGGTACAAAGATGGAATTAATCCAAAATAACGGTGCACCAACGGGCAGAAAGCATTTTGTTTTTTACAATCCGCCAATCGTCAATAAACCCCTCAATATCCGTAGAAGTGCGACACTTGAAGTACGAAAACTAGCTAGTGAATTTTTACAAAATAAAATCCAAACGATAGTCTTTGCGCGAAGTCGGGTGAGAGTGGAAATAATCTTAACGTATTTGCAGGAACTCGTGAAACATAAGCTCGGACTGAAAGCAATCCGTGGCTATCGTGGGGGGTATTTGCCAAAGCAACGCCGTGAAATCGAACAGGGTCTTCGGAATGGTGATATTTACGGGGTAGTTAGCACAAATGCGCTTGAACTAGGTGTTGACATTGGACAACTTCAGGTGTGTATTATGACTGGCTACCCTGGAACGATTGCTAGTGCTTGGCAGCAAGCAGGTCGTGCTGGTCGACGCCAAGGAGAAGCAGTCATTTTTATGGTCGCAAGCTCAAATCCACTTGATCAATATATGATTCAAAACCCAGAATACTTTTTTAGTAGAAATCCAGAAACAGCTCGAATTAACCCTAATAATCTTGTGATTTTAATCGATCATATTAAGTGTGCAGCCTATGAATTGCCATTTAAGGCCGGAGATACATTTGGTGATCTTGATCTTGAAGATATTTTAGAGTTTTTAACTGAGGAGAGGGTTCTGCATCAAAATGGGGATAAATGGTACTGGATGAATGATTCTTTTCCTGCCCACAATATTAGCCTGCGTTCAGCATCACAAGAGAATGTTGTGATTATTGATCAGACGGATGTTGCGGCGGTGAAAGTGATCGGGGAAATGGATCGGTTTAGTGCAATGACCTTACTTCATGAGGAAGCTATATACTTGCACCAAGGTGTACAATATCAAGTTGAAATGCTAGATTGGGAAGAAAAGAAGGCTTTTGTGAGAGAGGTAGATGTGGACTATTTCACAGATGCAAACTTAGCAGTTAATCTTCGGGTTTTAGAGGTTGATAAGGAACGTTCAAATGACTCAATCGAAATTGGTTTTGGAGATGTATCCGTCCAGGCGATGGCAACAATTTTTAAAAAAATAAAATTTGAAACACATGAGAATATCGGATCAGGACCGATTCATCTACCAGAAGAGGAACTTCATACATCCTCAGCATGGATAAGCCTGAAAAAATCAGAGCTAGAAGGATATAGTGACGAGAGGATTGAAGAAGGCTTAATAGGTGTTGCGAATGTGTTAAGGCATGTTGCTCCGCTTATGACAATGTGCGATCCGTCTGATTTACATGTTGTTCCACAGGTGAAAGCCGTACACAATGAGCAGCCGACAATCTTTTTATACGACCGTTATCCAGGTGGAATTGGTTTAAGTGAAAAAGTCTATGAGGCAATGGAAAATCTGCTTACTGAATCTGAAGTATTAATCCGAAAATGTGCCTGTGAAACTGGCTGTCCCTCTTGTATTGGGACGGATGTCATTCATGAAAGAGCCAAAATGGACGCACTAACCTTAATTTCCAAACTTAAACAGAATAAGTATGGAATATAGTAGAGGGGTTTCATTATGTCGATTAAAGGGAAATTAAACCGACTAAAAAATCATATTGTAAAAGAAGATAAAACTAAATCGGAAATTGTCGAATCTTCTGTTTTGATGGGGGAAATTCCCTTTCTTGATAAATGGAAAGAATTCGGAGCCGAACCTTTTTATTTTGATGACACATATTGCATGGTTCGTAAAGTAGAATATCCATTGAATGATCAACATGGTTTATATTCATTCTCTAAACTAAACGATGTGATCGACATGTGGAATTCATCTTCTATAAGGCATCCATTGTCTGCAAAGGGGCATCAGCCATCTGATTTGTTTTTCTTTGACACAGAAACTACAGGTTTAGGTGGGGGGACAGGCAATACAATCTTCTTATTAGGACATGCAAGGGTACAGGCTGATAAAGTTATTCTCACTCAACATTTTTTACCCAATCCTGGAGCTGAGGTTGCGTTGTACCAAAGCTTCCTTTCAAGTGTTGACTATACAACTCTAGTGACATATAATGGAAAATCTTTTGACTGGCCACAGGTAAAAACAAGGCATACGTTAATTCGGGATGCACTGCCAAACTTACCCGATTTTGGACATTTTGATTTGTATCATGCAGCTAGAAGGCTTTGGAAAAACAAACTTGATTCTGTAAGACTTTCTAATGTCGAAAAGGAAATTCTTGATATCAAACGTGAAGGTGATGTTCCGGGATATTTAGCACCGATCCTTTATTTTGATTTTGTGGAAAATCAGGTCCCAGATGGAATCTTTGGCGTCATGAGGCATAATGAAATCGATATTTTATCTTTATTGACTTTATATATTCATTTATCAGGTGCTGTCATTTTGAATGAAAAAAACAAGTATACCTCTGATAAATACGAAGTCGCAAGATGGCTTGAGGCTTTAGGGGAGACCAGAAAAGCACAGGAATTGTATCAACAAGTAGTTGATGTAGATTCTGAAAAGGAAACAAAGGCTAAGCTTGCCCTCGCTTTTCTTTCAAAAAAGGAGAAAAAGCTTGAAGAAGCAATGAGGCTATTC
Organism: Bacillus timonensis; assembly: GCF_004799755.1. Lineage (GTDB taxonomy): Bacteria > Bacillota > Bacilli > Bacillales > Bacillaceae_L > Ferdinandcohnia > Ferdinandcohnia timonensis_A. The sequence goes on from NZ_SLUB01000002.1 coordinate 178,788, forward strand.
ATGGAAGTATATGAAAATGGGGAGGATCAGGATGCGATTGTATCAAGTATTGAGCTTGCGAAATATTATGAGCATCATGATAAAGATTTCGAAACCGCATGGGACTATGCAAATAGTGGATACTTGAGATGGAAAGAATCAAGGATTTCAGATAATAAGACAAAAAATGCGAAAATAGAGAGCGACTTTGAGAAGCGAATCGGAAGAATATGTAGAAAACTTCGGAAAAGTTAAAAAATATTACCCGGGTAAGCGCAAAATTAGCGGTTTTTCGCGTTTTACATGTCGATTTTATGAAAATTTGTCTACTTCCTTCTTTTGTCATTGTAGAACATTGTAATACCATGTAAAATAGTGTTTTGTGTAAAGGAAATATTATTTTAGATGGAGCGAGAATAGAATGTATAAGAAAATTTTATTTCTATACTTTTTTGTGTTGGTATTAATTGTCCTTATCTTAACCGGAATTAAAGACGGCTCATATGCCATTTTCTAATAAAAATAGGTGTTTTGATTAGTACATGACTCTGCCTTCCTTCATAGGCTATTAATGTAAGACAGATGAAGGAAAGGAGATAAAAAATATGTATTGTCCAACAAATGTAATGCAACCTATTGTACACCCAACACAATGTTGTGTTCAACACCACTGCTGTAAAACAATTGTTCCACATATTCATCCTTCACATACGCAACATATAAATCATCATATGTATCAACATATGCATTATTACCCGCATACAGAATCTGTTGCGACTGAAGTTACAAATCAACACTTTAATTGTGGAGCAAGACCACCAGGACCGTTTATTGGCCGGTAAACCATTAACTTAATTTAAATCGTAACAAATAAAATGAACAAAAACACAACAGGAACTGTAATGGTTCCTGTTTTACATATGATGATTGGAGATCTGCTACGATAACAATAGATAAAGGAGTCTTGACATGATAAAAGTTGTTGCAATTACAGGCTATAAACCGTTTGAACTTGGAATTTTTGGACAAGACCATCCTGGAATCCACTATATAAAACTAGCCCTTAAAAAAGCACTTCTTCCCTTAATTGAGGAGGGACTAGAATGGGTGATCATTAGCGGGCAACTTGGTGTCGAGCTTTGGGCAGCTGAAATCACTTTTGAGCTTCAAGAAGAATATCCCGACCTCAAGCTTGCTGTGATTACTCCATTCCTTGAGCAAGATGAAAAATGGAACGAAACAAACAGAGAATACTACCAATTAATTCTGTCGCAAGCAGACTATGTAAACAGTATCACAAACCGAAAATATGATAATCCCTCACAATTCAGACTGAAAAATGCTTTCTTTCTAGACAAAAGTGATGCTTTCATAATACTATATGATGAGGAAAAGGATGGAAGTCCACGTTATATTTATGCTGATGCGAAAAAGAAGTATGAAAATGAAGGCTATCAGCTGATTACGATTAACGCGTATGATCTCCAAGTAATCGCTGAAGAAGAACAATACGCCAATAACGACTATTGAAAGATTCCGCTTTTGCAATATAAATTGACAATACGTGAAATTTTTGAAAAAATAGAAATAGGAATAATGGGGAAAGTGTATCGAGGTGAAACTAATGTTATCTGATAAAATAAAATTAACAACAACGCAGATACTTGAGAAAGAATTTAAGTCGGCCATGAAAGGCTATAAACAAGAAGAAGTTGATAAATTTTTAGATGTGATCATCAAGGATTATGAAACGTTTTATCAAGAAATTGAAGAGCTTCAACAAGAGAACCTTCGTTTAAAGCGTCAACTAGAGGATTCCTTTAAGAAACAACCACAGGCGCAAACAGGTACAACTAATTTTGATATTTTAAAACGATTATCAAACCTTGAAAAACATGTATTCGGTAGTAAACTGTACGATTGAGGATTAAGATGTTGGCAGGAATTACCAGTGGTTATCACTTGCATTTGTAATGTTTTTTTACTATACTATTTCTTGCACACATTAATAACGTTCGGGTAATCGCTGCAGGGTGACCTGCAGAGGAAAGTCCATGCTCGCACGGGCTGAGATGTCCGTAGTGTTCGTGCCTAGCGAAATGATAAGCTAGGGTAGTGAGGAGTAATCTTTGCTAACGGCAGGAAAAAAACCTAAGTCCATTTGGATATGGTTTGACTACCTATAAAGTGCCACAGTGACGAAGTCTTGTAAGAAATTACAAGAGTGGAACGAGGTAAACCCCACGAGCGAGAAACCCAAATTATGGTAGGGGCACTTTCTCTCTTGGAAATGAACAAGGAGAAGGACAGACGATTTATCGTTTGTAGATAGATGATTACCACCGGAGTACGAGGTATTCGTTTTACCGACTGAAGTACGATGGAACAAAACATGGCTTACAGAACGTTATTAATTAACGATACTTACATGATGAATAAAGAAACAAAGCTCTTCATGATGAAGAGCTTTTTGTTTGCATACATAATCTTTTTGTCGCAAATCTTGCTTTACAAGTTGAGATTCTTTATTCTTTTACTATATAAAATGATTGTACATAGTTAGGGTGAACGTGAATGGGTAAAGTAACACTTATTGCTACAGCAGCGATGGGAATTGAATCAATCGTAGCAAAAGAAGTACGGGATTTAGGCTATGAATGTACCGTTGAAAACGGGAAGGTTACATTTGTTGCTGATGAACAAGCTATCTGCCGTAGTAATCTTTGGTTGAGAACTGCAGACCGTATCAAGCTAAAAGTTGGAGAATTTAAAGCCACAACCTTTGATGAATTATTCGAAAAAACAAAGGCCCTTAATTGGGGCGATATACTCCCAGAAAACGCAGAGTTTCCGGTTATTGGGAAATCAGTAAAATCAAAGCTTTTTAGTGTTTCAGATTGTCAAAGCATTGTAAAAAAAGCAGTTGTTGAAAGCCTTAAGAAGCATTACCGCAAAACATCAGGCTGGTTAGAAGAAACCGGTCCATTATTCCGAATTGAAGTAGCTTTACTTAAAGACGTCGCAACACTCACAATCGACTGTAGTGGGGTCGGGCTGCACAAGCGTGGATACCGGGTCGACCAAGGGGAGGCACCGTTAAAAGAGACATTAGCCGCAACTCTAGTCATGTTAACGAACTGGACACCGGAGAGACCGTTTGTTGATCCATTTTGTGGCTCTGGAACAATACCAATAGAAGCTGCATTAATCGGGCAAAACATCGCTCCTGGTTTTAACCGTGATTTCGTATCTGAGGATTGGCATTGGATTGGAAAACAACGATGGGATGAAGCACGCCAAGAGGTTGAAGATTTAGCTAAATACGATCAGCCTCTTGATATCAGCGGTTTTGATATTGACCACAGAATGATCCAAATCGCAAAGGATAATGCAGAGGAAGCTGGTTTTTCAGACTTGATCCAGTTTAAACAAATGCAGGTTCGGGATTTTACAACAACAAAGGAATACGGTGTAATTGTCGGGAACCCTCCATATGGGGAAAGACTTGGTGAAAAAAAGGCTGTTGAGGAAATGTATCGTAGTATGGGGGAAGCCCTTCGTCCATTTGATACTTGGTCCGTCTATATGCTAACCTCACATCCTGAATTTGAACAATTATACGGCAAGCCTGCAACGAAGAAGCGTAAGTTGTTTAACGGGTTTATTCGAACGGACTATTACCAGTATTGGGGTAAGAGACCACCTAGAGAGCGTTAAAAGTAGATTACATGAATAGTTCAACTCCAAAGGACATATACTTTATTGGTGTCTATAAATATTCAGGAGTGAATGAGTAATGAACTACTTAGATTTTAAAAAAATTCAAGATGCGTTGAATGATACATATCGGACTCTTCAAAATGAGGTAGGGGAAGAGCTGGATCCACTTAAATCCATTCTTCAAGCAAAAAATGACCTACTCCAAGCAATGTCTCATTCAACTTCGATTGATGTTGATTTATTACGATATAAAAGTGAATGAACGAATATTACAAGGAAACTCGCTACGGCGGGTTTTCTTGTTGTTTTAGGAAATTATAAAATTTATCATTGTGGATAACTTTTATTGAGATTATCCACGTTCAGCTCCAGCGCCTAGCCCCTCGAGGTCATAGCCAATCGCTTCGGAAGGCAAGAGGCGCCTTCTGTCAGCGCTCGTCTTATGCTTGTCGGACTTGCACAGGATGTGCTGACGTCTACGTTTGCCACAGGACGTGGCAGTATTTAGTAGACGTTCAACACTCAAGGCGCTTACGCTTTTGTTCTTTTCATATTGACTTAGTTCCTTCACTAGTAGATAATTAAAAATTGGCGCGTACCTTGGTTTTGGGGGTTTTACAGATGATTGGAGAAGGGTTACCCTTTCAAATATCCAGAAATGAAAATTTTTTTGATAAATTAAATGAATGGATTGGTGATGTTTTTTACGACATCCTTCCTGAAAAAGGGTTTGAACTTCGTGATGAGCAAATCTATATGGCATTTCAGCTGGAAAAAGCATTTAAGGAAAAATCAATTGTGTTCGCAGAAGCCGGTGTAGGTACTGGTAAAACAATTGTTTATCTATTATATGCAATTTGCTATGCGAGATATATGAGAAAGCCGGCGATTATCTCATGTGCAGACGAGTCGTTAATTGAACAGCTCGTAAAGCCAGAAGGAGACATTTCAAAAATCGCTGACGCATTAAACTTAAATATTGACGTTCGTCTTGCTAAGGCACAGGATCAATATCTTTGTCTGCAAAAGTTGGATCATGCCACACGTCGAACAACAAACGAGAAAATTACACAAATTTATAAAGAGTTACCAGATTTTGTTCACAGTCATTCGACTATGCAAACATTCCATCATTACGGGGATCGAAAAACATACTCTGAACTTACAGATGAGGAATGGAAATCTGTTGCATGGGATAACTTTCAGGATTGTTTTTCATGTGACTTGCGCCATCGATGTGGACTCACGTTATCTAGAGATCATTATCGTAAGGCAGTTGATTTAATTATTTGTTCTCATGATTTTTATATGGAGCATGTGTGGACAATGGAAGCCAGAAAAAGAGAAGGACAACTTCCTTTTTTACCTGAAAGTAGTTGTGTGGTTTTTGATGAAGGACATTTACTTGAATTCTCAGCACAAAAAGCGTTAACCTATCGTGTGCAGGAAACGACTTTAGAAAGCTTGTTAACAAGACTATTAGGAAACGATGTTCGTGAAGAATTTGCGCAATTAATAGAAGATACGATTTGGCAAAATGAGCTTTTTTATAAACGTCTTAGAGAAAAAAGTCAAACAGTTGAGGGATCTGCACGCATGGATATTGTTCGAACCGCGAACTTAATTGCCGATGCAAATAAACTTCATCAGATGATTGTGGAGATTGGCAATAATCTCGTGTTCGAGGCAGAAACGTATACAATTGATCAATACGAATTACATATTGTCGATGAATATTTAGATCAAATGGAATATTCATTAAAGCTTTTCGGTGAAGAAAATGATGCTATTTGCTGGGGGGAGGCAGATAGTGAAAACTTCACACTAGTCATTATGCCACAAGCTGTGGAAACCATTTTAGCGGAAAACGTGTTTTCAAAAAGAATTCCATTTGTATTTTCTTCGGCTACTTTATCTGAAAATAAATCCTTTGATTATATTGCGAAGAGTTTAGGAATTAGTAGCTATCAAACGTTTTCGGTTGAATCTCCATTTGATTATGAAAATCAGATGAAAATTCAGATGCCTGTGTTTCATGCCAATGAGGAACTGTTTCGATCAAAATTTCAATTTGCATGGGATGAAATTGAAAAATCAAAAGGTCGGGCACTTCTTTTATTTAATTCAAAGGAAGAGCTGCAATTGTTTAAAGAGAACTGCATTTCGGAAAAATACCCTATTCTTTTTGAAGGCGATCAAGAAATAAGTAGGCTTGTGTCCAGGTTCCAAAATGATGAACATAGCATACTTTGTTCCACTTCATTATGGGAAGGGCTTGATATTCCTGGACCTTCCTTATCGAATGTCATCATTTGGTCATTGCCATTCCCGCCAAATGATCCTGTATTTCAAGCAAAAAGAAAAAGAGTCGAATCGCCATTTGAGAAGGTCGATCTTCCATATATGCTCTTAAGACTAAGACAAGGCATTGGTCGTTTGATTCGTTCAAGTGAAGATGCAGGAACTGTCAGTATTTTTGTAGAAGATACTACAAGTAACCTAGTCATTGACAACATTAAAAATGTTTTACCGACAAAGGCTGATATCAAATAGAGGGGGAGAACGAAATATGTCAGAGCAACTACAACAAACCGAGCAAGCTTTTCTTGATTTAGTTAAGAAAATGACAAGCTATAATGAGGCAATTGGGGTCATGTACTGGGATTTACGTACGGGTGCTCCGAAAAAGGGAGTGGAGCAACGATCTGAAGTAATCGGTATGCTCTCATCAGAGGTTTTTGCGATGTCGACTTCTACCGAAATGGAGACTTATTTAAAAGAATTAACGTCTCCTGAAGCACAAAAACAACTTGATGACATTACGAAAAAAGTCGTAGAAGAATGTAAAAAAGATTTTGAACGAAACCAAAAGATTCCAGCAGAAGAATTTCGTGAGTATGTCATCTTGCAATCAAAAGCAGAATCCGTTTGGGAAGATGCAAAAGAAAAATCTGATTTTGAAATGTTCCGTCCGTATTTAGAAAAACTTGTCGACTTTACGAAAAAATTTATTGGCTACTGGGGGTACGAGGGCAACAAATACAACACGTTACTTGATATGTACGAACCAGGGATGACAGTGGAGGTAGTGGATCAAGTATTTGCTCAATTACGAGAAAAAATCGTGCCACTTGTTAAAGCCGTTACTGAATCACAAAACAAGCCGGAAACGTCATTTTTATTTAACGAATTTCCAAAGGAAAAGCAACGTGATTTTAGCCTTGAAATTCTTAAGAAAATGGGTTACGACTTTGACGCTGGTCGTCTGGATGAAACAGTTCACCCATTCGCAACTGGATTAAATCCAGGGGATGTACGTGTAACAACAAATTATGTGGAAAAAGACTTCAGAACTGCTGTTTTTGGTACCATTCATGAAGGTGGGCATGCCCTTTATGAGCAAAATATTTCCCCAGATTTGGTTGGTACAAACCTAGCAGAAGGGACTTCAATGGGAATCCATGAATCTCAGTCCTTATTCTATGAAAACATTGTCGGTCGAAGTTTACCACTTTGGAAAAATAACTTTGAGTTATTAAAAGAATATGCAAGTGGTCAGTTTGATTCAGTTTCAGTTGAAGATTTTTACCGTGCAATCAATGAATCAAAGCCATCATTTATTCGAATTGAGGCGGATGAATTAACTTATCCATTACATATCATGGTGCGTTATGAAATTGAAAAAAGCCTTTTTAATGATGAGATTGAAGTTAAGGACCTACCAGAAATTTGGAATGCGAAATATGAAGAGTATTTGGGCATTCGTCCAAAAAATGATGCAGAAGGTGTGTTACAAGATGTCCATTGGGCAGGTGGTAGCTTTGGTTATTTCCCGTCTTATGCACTTGGATACATGTATGCTGCTCAATTTAAACATGCTATGTTAAAGGATATCCCAAACTTTGACGACCTGTTAGAAGAGGGGAACTTAACTCCAATTAAAGAATGGTTAACGAAACATATTCATCAATATGGAAAGCGTAAAAAGCCATTGGAAATCATCAAAGACGTGACGGGTGAAGGATTAAATGCAAACTATCTAATTCTGTACTTAGAAGAAAAATATCGGACAATCTACAAATTATAGAATAAAGAAGCTACGCAACTTAAGTTGCATAGCTTTTTTAGTACCTATAGTAAATGTTTGAAAGACTTAGCTCCAGGTGGTGCATTTTGAATCATATCAACAAATGGAATGGTATAAGCGATTAAAATTAATACGGCCAATACACCAACCCAAAGTTTCCAGTTTTCTAGAATCATTGGTGTTTTTTCTGCTTCTTCGGCCACTTCACCTACAGGGAATTCTGTTTCACCTTTTGGTGCAAAGAAGGCTAAATTAACAAAAATAACAAGAACTAGGATGATTCCAATAAAGAGAATAGAGCCACCAATAGCTTGTGCAATTTGATAAGGAATCCATTCTGCTGCTTGTGCAGAGCCTCCATAAGTTGAGAAAGCAGAACGTCTAGGAGCTCCTAGTAATCCAGCAAAGTGCATAGATGTTGACATAAATGCCATACCAATTGTCCAGACAATTGTTTGGATAATCGCGAGTTTATTCATTGCCTTTGTCATCACACGTCCAGTTAAGTGTGGAATGAGCCAGTAGGCGATTCCAAAGAATGTTAACAGAACGGTTGTTGCAACGGTCAAGTGGAAGTGTCCTGTTACCCAGATAGTATTATGAATGACTTGGTTCAACTGGTGACTTGCATTGATAATACCGCCAGCACCGGCAGGGATAAAGATTAACATACCCATGAATGGGGCGAAGAAACGAGCATCTCCCCAAGGAAGCTTTCTAAACCAACCGAACAAACCTGTTGCACCCTTTGATCTTCCATACATTTCGAATGAAGCAAACATAGAGAATGCAGTCATTAATGACGGAATAACAACCATGAATGTTAAAACAACTTGTAAGTATTTCCAGTTTGGATCAATACCTGGTTCTGTCAACTGATGGTGGAATCCAACTGGTATAGAGAATAGTAAGAACAAAATAAATGATAATCTTGCAAGTGCATCAGAGAAAATTTTTCCGCCAATTACTTTTGGAATCACAACGTACCACGCCATATAAGCTGGTAATAACCAGAAGTATACAAGTGGGTGACCAAAATACCAGAATAATGTTCTACTAATTAGAACATCGATTGTATCAACCCAACCAAATGACCATGGAATAAATTGAATAAGAACGGTTGCTGCTACTCCAAGTGTTGCAACTAACCAAAGAATCATTGTCATTACTGACATATAGCTAAGTAATGGGGTGACTTTACCAGGATTTGCTTTTTTCCATTTACCAAAGTGAGCAAACATGGCAAACCCACTAATCCAGCTACCAACAACCACTAGCGCTAGTCCAATATAGAAGACAGGGTGTGCTTGTAATGGAGCATAGAAAGTATAAAGAACCGAAGCTTCACCCAAAAGGATGGTAGTTGCTGTTGAGGCAGTACCGATTGTCATCACCCAAAATCCAATCCAAGCTGTAAGACGGACTTTTGGAGAAAGTGTACCAGCTGTTTTGCTCAAACTTGCAAATAAGAAACCGATCGCAAAAAAAGTTGTAAGTACGAGTGCTAATAAAACTCCGTGAACGGTTAATAATTGATAATAGCCAATACCTGCAGGTAATGTAAATTTACCTGAACGAACAAGTGTCTGAAGTAATCCAGCAGTACCACCAAGAAATAAAGCAATAAAGGCTACGTAAAAGTGTGCCATTGCTAGCTTGGCATCTTTTTTGTCTACCTTGACATTTGAATTTAACATTATTCGGTCACCTCAACTTTTGCAGTCATTAAGTGGTGCCCAGCTCCACAATATTCATTACATAACACTAAAAATTCGCCTGTTTTAGAAAATGTTTGTGTATAGCTGCTCACATATCCTGGCTCAACCATCATATTGACGTTAGTGCCCGCAATTGAAAAACCGTGAACAACATCTTTTGTTGCTACATTAATTGTTACTACTGCATCTTTTGGAATTTGGATCGTGTTAGGTGTGTAAGCAAATCCTTCAGCAACAAGGTTTAATTCATATTTATTTCCTTCAATATGAACAAGTCCTGGATTATCAAACGGTGCAGTTTCAGCAACCTTTTCAGGATCAATTGTTTTAATGCTGCTTGCTGGCTGATGCCCCATTGCGAACGCTCCAACTCCAACAACTCCTAGGAATACAAAAAGGATTCCAATACCAAAAATGAGCCATATTTTTTCATATTTATGCAAATGCATGGCTTCTTCCCCTTTCAAATTTTCACATTCTTTTTCTATATGTTTTTTCATAAAATAGTACAAGCCACTCTTATGAAGACTTGCCTCGATTTCCTAGCGGGAAGTATATCTACACCCGATCTAAGAACAAGAAATAGACACCTAACCAAGATAAAATTAAGAAAAGTCCAAGTAATAAAACAGATGCTAATGTTCCTTTTAAAGAAGTTTTTTCATCTTCAATTTTTGTTTTTTGGTTTGTCTTAGTAAGCTGTGTCTTTGCCATTCATCACGACCCCCTTCAAGCGTTTATGAAACTTTTTACATTTTCATCATACAAAACAATTTGTTAAAATCTAGCCGATTTTGAGCTTTTCACAAATTGTTCATTCCTAATCTAATCACTATATTAATAGTGAAAACCTAGTAAAACAGTGATTTTTATCACATTAGGTTAGAAAAATATTTGAATAATTTGTGACAAAACGAATAACAGTCTTGGAAACGTAAACATAGTCTATATGAAAAAGGATGTGTGTAAATGATTAGATACTATTGTTCAAGATGCCATTCACTTTTACTAAATAACAAAGAAAGATGTTATAAATGTGGAAATAGTGTAATTACGCAAATCAATATTAATGTACAGAAAAACGATCAGAAGTCCTCTTAATCACTATTTTTGAATAGTGATTTTTTTACGTCACAATCAAATCGGTATTATATTGCTAAACCAACTTCTTTAGTGACATAGTGAAAAATTTTTAGATTTGTAATCACATAGATTGCACCTGTGCCATAGTCTAAAGATAGGCGAATGACTACAAGGAGGTAAGTAGTTTATATGGCAAAAATAAAAAATTATTATGCAGGTACCAATTCAAGTGTAGGTTTTTACTCGTTGTATGATGAAGCATTAAAGGGGTTGGAAACTCTTTATATTTTAAAAGGGGGACCAGGTACAGGTAAGTCTACCTTCATGCGTAAAATCGGTCTTGTATTCATGGATAAAGGCTATGATCTCGAATACTTACACTGTTCTTCAGACAATCACTCGATAGACGGAATTGTGATTCCAGAACGAAAATTAGGATTTGTGGACGGGACAGCACCACATGTTATTGAGCCTAGATACCCTGGAGTTGTTGAGAAGGTAATAGACCTTGGGATGTATCGAAATGATGAATACTTAATGCAATATAAGAATGAAATTATCGAACTAACAGATGATATCTCGAAGAACTTTGAAAATGCTTATAAAACTTTTGCAGAAGCAAAGAAAGTTCATTTAAAGCGTGAGGATATTTATGTCTCTTCCATGAGCTTTAAGAAGGCGGATGCAGTTCTCCAAAATTTAATGGATACGATTTTTAGCAAGCCATTTGAAGCAGAAGATAACCCTACAATTCGGAGGCGCTTTTTTGGTGCAGCAACACCAAAGGGTGCGGTGAATTTTATCGATAATATTACCGAAGAATATGAAAAACGTTATATTATTAAAGGAAGACCGGGAAGCGGCAAGTCAACATTGATGAAAAAGGTGGGAAAGCACGCCGAACAACATGGTCTATCAGTGGAATATTTCCATTGTGCTTTTGATCCGAAAAGCATTGATATGATTATTATCCCACAACTAAGTGTGTCAATTGTTGATGGTACAGCTCCCCATGTAGTCGACCCATTCCGGGAGCAAGATGAAGTTGTAGATATGTTTGCATTATGCATGGATCCAAAAATTGAAAACACGTTTAAAAAGGAAATTGAAGAGTTAAACCTTGAATATAAAAATAAGATGACAATCGGCACAAACTTTTTAAGTGAAGCAAAACGACTTCACGATAAGCTTGAGGAATACTACAAAGCGGCAATGGACTTTGACGCAATTGATAAAAAACGTGAGGAACTCATCACGACATTATTATAGCTTGAAGAGTATTTGGAAACCAAAATTTTACTAGTGAATGTTTGAAAAATTTGAGTTATACTATTAATGCACAACAACAAAACAACTCCTTTGAAACGTGAGCTTTCCCGGGAATGGGAAGGCTTTTTTTATGTTTTTTTGGTATTGCATACTTATTCTAAAAATGGAAAAAGTAACCTTTAGAGACCTTCAGAGAAAGGGTGCTTCCCATGCCTAAAGTGATTTCGATTGGTATATGCAATCCACCAAATAAAGTCAATCAAATGAAAACAACAGCATTTATTAAAGACCTCTTTTATGAACATTTTCCAGATATTGATCGGCTCATAAAGGTATTTGCTAATAGTGAAATTGAAGAAAGATATTTCAGTGAATCATTGGAATGGTATGGAAAGGAACATAGCTTTGAGGATAAAAATAATACATATATTGAAAAGGCGATTACATATGGTACAGAAGCTATTCATACTTGTTTAAGGAATCAACAAATGCTTGCGGAAAAGATAAATCCTGAAGAGATTGATGCCATTTTTTTTATTTCGAGTTCTGGAATCTCAACCCCGAGTATTGAAGCGAGAATCATGAACAAGATGGAATTCCAGCCACATATTAAGCGAATTCCGATTTGGGGGCTTGGGTGTGCTGGAGGAGCATCTGGCTTAGCGAGGGCATTTGATTATTGTAAAGCATATCCGAAAGCAAAAGTCCTTGTCCTCGCAGTCGAGCTTTGTAGCTTAACTTTTCAAAAAAATGATTTCACGAAAAGTAATTTAATTGGAACTTCATTATTCGCTGATGGTACGGCATGTGTTTGCATTGGTGGCGATGAAGTAGAGTATCATGCGGCAACTCCTATTTGTCCCACCTTTGTATCATCACAATCGACCTTAATGGCAGATTCAGAGGATGTGATGGGCTGGGATATTAAAAATTCAGGACTACACGTCATTTTTTCAAAAGATATTCCGAGCATAGTGAAGTCATGGTTGAAGGGAAATGTGGAAGAATTTTTACATGCCAATCAACTTACTATGAATGATATAAAGCATTTTATTGCCCATCCCGGTGGGAAGAAGGTTTTGGATGCATACGAGGCTTCCCTTGATCTTCCAAGTTCAATGACAGGAATCGCAAGAGAAGTGTTGCGCAGGCAAGGGAATATGTCCTCAGTAACAGTGCTTTATGTCTTAAAGGAGTTTATAGAGAATCAACTGGGAAAAGAAGGCGATTATGGGCTAGTAACTGCCTTAGGGCCGGGATTTAGCTCTGAATTAGTCCTGTTACAATGGAGGAAATAGGATGATATTTTGGATTTTTATTGGGCTAGTGATTGCTCAGAGACTGATTGAACTGCAAATTGCTAAACGTAATGAAAAATGGATTTTATCTCAAGGTGGGTATGAGGTTGGACACAGGCATTATAAATACATTGTCCTTATCCATGTTTTATTTTTTGTATCACTAATCACTGAAGTTGTTTATGGAGAAAAAGAAATATCGGTGTTGTATCCGATATTATTTTTCTTATTTGCGTTAACCCAACTTGGAAGAGTGTGGGCTCTTCATTCCCTAGGGATGTTTTGGAATACGAAAATTATGATTTTGCGGGGAAGTCAGGTACAGATTAAAGGTCCGTATAAATATGTCAAACACCCGAATTATATCATTGTCGCTCTTGAGTTCATTTTAATCCCTTTGTTATTTCAGGCGTATTATACCGCATTGATCTTTTCGTTGCTTAACTTTGTGATGATGTCTGTTCGCATTCCGGTTGAAGAACGGGCATTAAGTGTCCATGAGGAATATCAACAGTTTAGAAAAGAGCGTCGCCGACTACTTCTAACTGTAATGAAACCGATAAAAAAAGATTGAAAACAAAGAAAACTGTGATAAACTAATTGGTAGATGAAAATAATTATCACTATCAGTTGAAAGCTGGTGAAAAGATGCTTACATTATTTGTATCTCTAACAATTGGAATATATGGGTTTATTATGTATCACGTCTTACATCATGTGGCAAACCCAAAACAAAGTCGTCCAAAAAATCATCATTCCATTCATGCTACCAGGTGAATACCTGGTTATTTTTATGCAAAAAAATAGTTTCTTAATATTCTGCTTTGTCAAAAGCTAGGGTGTAGAGTAAAATACATATATATACACTATTATGCATCGCTCAATAAGGGGACTAGAAATGATTCAAACACATCAAATTAAACAAATGACAAAGGAAGAACTGGAAAAAAGACTTTCTTCCCTATATGATATTTTCAAAAAAAATAAGGACAAAGAAAGTAGTTCGAAAATCATCCACTTACTAAAAAAACTATATAACACTGAATATATGATTGGTTTTTCTGGTCATTTCTCGGCAGGTAAATCAAGCATGATTAACGAACTCATTGGGGAGAGTTTGTTACCATCAAGCCCAATTCCAACAAGTGCAAACCTTGTAAAAGTAAAACAAGGACGTGAATATGCACGCGTCTATTATCGTAATGGTAAAATCATTGAATACCCGCAACCCTACGATTATGACGTTATCAAGTCATATGCGAAAGACGGGGAAGCAATTGAATCGATTGAAATCAGTCATGCCAACATGAAATTGCCAGAGCAAGTAATCATTATGGATACGCCAGGGATTGATTCAACCGATGATGCCCATCGCGTATCAACAGAATCAGCTTTACATTTAGCAGATATCCTCTTTTACGTGATGGACTATAATCATGTCCTTTCCGAGCTGAATTTTCAATTTACAAAGGAATTAACGGATCGGAATAAGACGGTTTACTTAATCGTAAACCAAGTCGATAAACATAAAGAATCTGAATTACCTTTTGCGTCCTTTAAACAAGGCGTAGAAGAGGCATTCCAAAACTGGAATGTGGCATACTCAAACATTTTTTACACTACATTGAAGGAGCCAGATCATGAGCATAATCAGTTCAAACAAGTTCAGCAGCTTCTTCATGAAAAAATCGCTAATAAAGACCAGCTTCTATTAGAAGGTATTTTTCATTCGGCAAGACAAATTATTCTTGAGCATATTGCATTTTTAGATGATCAAAATGCATTGGAACTTGAAGCTACAAAAGAAAAGCTTCGTTCATTATCAGCTGCCGAGAGGGAAACAATTCCAGTTCGAATGGAAGAATTGAACAATCGTTTAGAAAGGTTTGCGAAAGAACGCGAAAAAATTGAAACAGAGTTTATGGAAGAAATCGAAACCATCTTATCCAATGCGATTCTTATGCCGTTCCAAACGCGTGATCTTGCCAAGCGCTTTGTTGAATCTGTTCAACCGGACTTTAAAGTGGGGTTATTATTTTCCAAAAATAAAACGGAAAAAGAACGTGAGGAGCGTTTACAAGCTTTCTTTCTTGATGTGAAAGAGAAAATGTCCACTCAGTTAGAATGGCATTTGAAGGACTTTGTTGGGAGATTTGTGGAAGGTTTACGTCTAGCGAAACAACCAACCGGAAACGAGCTTGCAACGGAGTTGATTCCAGATGAGTTGAAAAAATTAATTAAACCAGGTGCTGGTGTAACAGGGGAGTATATCCTTACCTATACAGATGATGTTGGAAATTATATTAAAAGAAAATATAAGCAAAAAGCGGTGGCATTATTTCAAGATATTCTTGAACAACTGAAGGCTGGTACTGCTAAGGATGAAACCAATTTAAAAACTGAGTTACAACAATATGAGGTATACTCAGAGGCGTACTCGACATTAAAGAGATTTGAAGAGAAACGTGCAGAAGTCCGTATGAAGCTTGACGACATCTTGGACGGGAAATCTAAAATCAATAGTGTCGAATCAATTGAAAACTTACTTTTACAATTTACTGAGCATGTGGAGATTTCCTCTACTGAAGAAATCCTTCATGAGCTAATGAAGCAGAAGGAAGATATTTCTCAAGTTGAAAATAAACCAGACCAAAAGCAAAAAGAAAAGAAGGGTTCGTCAGACCAGGCGATTCTTCATTTAGAAAAAGCACATGAACTAATCAAGCCGATCACCGGTCTCTCGGTACTTGCGAGGGATATTGAGGAAAAGGCATATCGTTTAAAGCATAAACATTTTACCGTTGCATTATTTGGTGCGTTTAGTGCTGGGAAGTCGTCATTTGCTAATGCATTAATGGGAAAACACGCGCTTCCTGTTTCGCCAAATCCAACGACAGCAACCATTAATAAAATTTCATTCCCAACCGAAGAACATAAGCACGGGACTGTACTTGTTAAGATTAAATCAACAAAGCAATTAGTAGATGATATCAACCATTCTTTACACATTTTTGGTGAACAAGCGGGTACTCTTGAAGCAAGCCTAAACATCATTAACTCAAAAATTAGCAACATCGAGAAAATTGGTGCGAAGGAAAAACCGCATTTTTCATTCTTAAAAGCGGTAGTTGCTGGGTTTGAAAGTATTTCTGCTCATTTAGACCAAACATTAACAACTGACATGGATGGTTTTAATGAATATGTAGCAAAGGAAGAAAAGGCTTGTTTCGTGGAATGGATTGAGCTCTATTATGATTGTCCATTAACACAGCAGGGCATTACATTAGTTGATACACCAGGGGCTGATTCGATTAACGCTCGTCACACTGGGGTCGCATTTGAATATATCAAAAATGCGGATGCAATTCTATTTGTGACGTATTATAATCATGCTTTCTCTAAAGCAGATCGTGAATTTTTAATTCAGCTTGGTCGTGTCAAAGACACCTTCAGCATGGATAAAATGTTCTTTGTCATAAATGCTGCGGATTTAGCAAATACCGTTGATGAATTAGAAGATGTAAAAGAGTATGTGGGGTCACAGCTCATTAGTTATGGCATTCGTTTTCCGCGACTTTATACGGTATCAAGTCGAGCTGCTTTACTTGAGAAACGAAATGAAGTCAGTGATAAGGATCTCGGTATTCTTCAAACATCAGGCATTGAACAATTTGAAACGGACTTTCATTCATTTGTTATTGATGAACTAACAGAGGTTGCTGTGAATGAGGGATATGTTGATATTCAGCGTGCTACAGCCATTATTAATTCGTATATACAGTCTGCGAAGGAAGATAAGGATATTAAGCGCTCTAAGTTAGAGAAAGCGAAAGAGCAGCATGCTAAAATGAAGTCTGTTGTTACAAGTATAGATCACAACACTGCATTTGGAGTTGTCGAGCAGGAGATTAAGGAACTGACCTTTTATATAAAGCAGAGAGTTTTTCTTCGTGTTTCGGATATGTTTAAGGAAGCCTTCAATCCGTCATCGCTTAGAGAGGATGGACGTGATTTAAAAAATGCCCTACAATCTTGTTTAGTGGAATTTTTGGAATCGGTAGGCTTTGATTTGGCACAGGAGATGCGTGCAACTTCATTGAGAATTGAAACCTTTATTTCAAAGCGTCTTCATGGGCAGCTTGGTAGTTTTAATGAACAAATAAAATCAATCAATCCAAACATGAGTATTTCGGAGTCCGTTAAATTAGATTTTGAAACGATTGAATTTGAAAATGGTCTTGCAAATGAAGAACTTTCCCGTTATAAAAGGGCACTTGGGTTGTTTAAAAATCCAAAAGCATTTTTTGAGAAAAATGAGAAAAAGCAAATGCAGGATGAACTTGAAGTATTGTTGGATACACCTGTAAGTGCTTATCTTGAGGTAAATAATGATAATCTGATTGCTTTTTACAACCGAGAGTTTAATAAAGGGCTACAAGTTCTTCAAAATAATGCATTAAAGGAAATTAACGAGTATTTTGATGGTGTCACAAAGATCTTATCAGAAGATATTGATATCGACAGCTTAGAACAAGTCCATGAAACATTAAAAATCTATTGTACAGAACATATGGGGTGATCGATTTTGACTGAATCAAAATCAAAGTACCATGCATGTGCAACCTGTATGAATTTCGCTGCTGAACGAAAAAATGGTATAATGACTTACAGATGTGTACGCTTAGGCTATGAGACTAAACCAAAATATCAATTTAATTGCTGGGAACCTAAGCCCCATATTTTAAAGCTAATGGAAACATCGGAGGAGAAAAAATGACAAACGTCCATGAAGCAATCACAAAACATTCAAATGCACAGCACAATATCGTGAAAACATTCGTTACTCTTGAACAAAAAAGAGAACTGTTTATTGACGAGGCGGTTGCTTTAGCAAAGCAAAACAAGGAATTTACCGTAGATAAGATCAATCAAGTGACGATTGAAATGAATAAGCTTGCTCAAAAAGGAATCGTCCCATTACGTAAGCGTGTAACAGTCGATATGGTGAAGGAATATGCGTTCCGAAAATAATACATGCATCTTAATACTAACCAGATAAATAAGTATGAGTCCTCTTTTATAGAGGGCTTTTTCTTTGTTTGGAAGGAAGATACAAACAATAGCATGGTGAAAATATGGTATAATTTCTTTTATGAGGAATTTGTAATAGGGAGGATATGCTGATGAAAAATCAGATTATGTTAATAGATGGAATGGCATTATTGTTTCGCTCTTTTTATGCTACAGCAATGAGTGGTTATTTTATGGTAAATAGTAAAGGGATACCAACAAATGGCATTCACGGCTTCGTAAAGCATATGATGACAGCAGTCAATACGTACAAGCCTTCGCATGTGATTTGTTGCTGGGATATGGGCAGCTCTACATTCCGAACAGAAATGTATAACGATTATAAAGGAAATCGTGGTGCACCACCTGAAGAGTTGATCCCGCAATTTGATCTTGTAAAAGATGTTGTTGAATCATTTGACATCCCGAATGTGGGGCTGTCCGGTTATGAGGCCGACGATTGCATCGGAACGCTTGCTAGACAATATAGCCAGGATTCTGAAGTGATCATTCTGACAGGTGACCAAGATATTCTGCAACTACTGGATGACAATATTATGGTTCTTATTATGAAAAAGGGAATCGGAAATTACGCGGAATACACAAGTGAAAGCTTTTTAGAGGAAAAAGGTATTCGCCCACAGCAAATGGTAGATCTTAAAGCTTTAATGGGCGATACAAGTGATAATTATCCGGGTGTTCGAGGAATCGGTGAGAAAACGGCATTGAAACTCCTTCAGCAATTTGAAACCATTGAAGGTATTCTTGAAAATGTGGAGAATTTAACAAAAGGTCAAAAGACAAAGATTAAAGAAGATTTGGACATGCTTCACTTATCTCGAAAATTAGCGAGAATTCATTGTGAAGTTCCCATTAACTGCTCACTTGAAGATGCATTGATCCGAATTGACCGTGAAAAAGTTTATGAAAAGTTTACCGAGCTTGAATTTAAGGGCTTGGATCAATTTATAAGTTAAGGGTACTCGTGTGAGTGCTCTTTTTTTGAATCAAAAGAAATTCAGATGCTTTTACAAAATACCGTCACTAGCAATATTTTTCCAAAACAAGGACGCCCCGCAATTCACCACAGGGCACCCCAGCAACCATTATATCTTTGTATTCTTTTTCTTTGCTCTGTTTTCTAGCTCGCTTTTCGGTTCCATAGAGAATTCTGTATCCTCATTATAACCTTGTGGATTCACGCCTTTTGGAGCTTTCCCGCGGTTGTTTGCTTTTTTCGCCATGACATGTCACCTCCATTTCGTATTATTTCCATCCTATTTTGGATTATGTCTTGTATAGAAAGAGGTGAGAACTAGGAAACTAACTATGAGGTGAGAAGCGTGAATAAAGGAATCTTGACCGCATTACTTACAATTGGACTGGCTCAATTTCTAAAAATACCAATTAAAAAAGTGAAAACGAATAAATGGGATTGGGGTACATTTTTTGAAACAGGTGGCATGCCAAGCTCTCACTCTGCAGGTGTATCGTCATTAGCTACCTTTATTGCGTTGAAAAGAGGAATTCCAACCATTGATTTTGCTTTATCCACGGTCTTTGGGTTAATCGTGATGTATGATGCCCAAGGAATTCGTCGTCAATCCGGTGAACTAACCATAAAAGTGAACGAACTAGATGAAGAACTGGAACGACTAGCAGGCCAAAAGGACCATCATTACCATGACCAAAAGGAAGAAAAGTTAAAGGAAAGACTTGGTCATCAGCCAGAAGAAGTAATTGGTGGTGCTCTTTTTGGAATGATTACAGGAACAATAGCCCATTTTTTAACAAAAAAGTCGTAGAATTTCGACAAAAAATGCGGTACTATTAGGGTAGATTCTGTATTTTTTGTTGGGGATGGGGACAATTGTTTAAATTAGAAAATCGTGTAAAAGAATATCTGCAGTTTTTAGCCCAAAAAGGTTTTATACTCGGCGAAGACGCAGTTGGTTTTATTACATTTGGACAGCATTATACGGCAGCAACCGATGAAATTGTGAATGTGGCAATCGAAATTACATTAAAAGCTCAGAAGGAATTTGACGGAAGCTTTTTCATTTCTTTATTAGAAATGTTAAAGGAAAATCAAATTCAAAATCGAAAACAAGCCTATCAATTCGTGAAAGAACGCAATATTATGTCATAAAACCCTTGGAGCTAGTATGTCCAAGGGTTTCTTTCATGTTCGTTTTTTCTAATACCCTGTCTCGCTAACTCATCAGCCACTTTATTTTGTGCACTAGGGATCCATTTTAGAAAAAAGAGATCTAATTCTTTTGATAATTGCAATGCTTTTTCGAGCAAGGGTAGAAATTTTTTATTTTTCACATATTCTTTTTCGATTGCACGGTCAACAAGTTGGGAATCTGTACGAAAAGAAACAACCCTGTAGTCATTTTGAATACAAATTTCCAGCCCCTTAAGTAGAGCGTAATATTCAGCTTCGTGGTTTGTCATAATACCAAGTGGAATCGAATGCTTTTCAACAATACCATTTCCTTTAATAAAAATGCCGGCGCCAGATGGACCAGGGTCTCCAGCACTTGCACCATCGATATACACTTCAATCATATAATGCCTCCGTATAAATGAATAAGTAAATTTTATCACTAAAAAGACTCAAAAGAAATTGAAAAAGGATGCCTCTTCAGACATCCTTATTGTATCAATTATGCGTTTTTATTTTTATGGAATGTACGAGCGATATAGATAAAAGGTGTATCTATTAAGGCTACTAACCATTTAATAAAGTAAGTCGTTACAAAAATTTGGATCCACACATCGAATGGATACACACCAATAAACGCAATACTTGTGAAAATTAATGTATCAAGTAGCTGACTAATCATCGTACTTCCATTATTTCGAATCCAAAGTTGGTTGTCCTTTGGAAACCGAGCTTTAATTTTTGAGTAAATCATAACATCAGAATATTGGCTAATAAGAAATGCAAGTAGACTTCCCAATGCAATCCGAGGAAGCAGTCCAAAAATGGTTTCCAAAGATCCTTGTGCAAAATCCACTTCATGCGGATCAAAAGCAAGCACAAATTGCATGATGATTGTCATTGCAATCAGTGTAAAAAATCCAAGCCACACACCTTTTTTTGCTTCTTCTTTACCGTATTTTTCATTTAAAATATCGGTAATCAAGAAGCTTGTTCCATACATAATATTACCGAGAGTGGCTGTTAGTCCAAATAATTCAACCGTTTTAACAACCTGCAGATTGGCTGCGACCGTTGAAAAACCAATCCAGACAAATAACCCGGGTTTTCCAAAAAGCCGGTAAATCGCCAGGACTAAAATAAAATTGACAATCGCAAAAATAAACCAAAGTACTTCATTATACATAGTATTCCTCCTATAGTTTTGATAACGCGGGAGTTCACGAACCGCGAAAGGGAGCGTTAAATTGTCAAAGTTTAATTATAGTACGATGTGAATGATAGTGGAAGTACCTTGGTGAATGGAAAAAGTGTATAATGAGTAAAAAATTAGGAAAAATGAAGATACGTTCCATTAGAGAGGATGTGCGTGATGAAACTTAAGCTGGAATGGACATATAAAACGCCAAAGAATCAAGTCATCACCTTGATGTCTGATGAGGTTACTGCTGAAGATGCTTTACGAATAGCAGAAGACTTTGAGCGAACAGGACGTACGAAGGATCTTGTCTTTTATGATGAGCGACAAACAAAGTGGACAAAAAAAGAACTCATTAAACTGATAAAAGAAATTGAAACTGAACCTCAGGATATTGTGGCTTATTTCGATGGGGGATATGATATACAATCAGGTAAGGCCGGTTTAGGCGTTGCAATTTATTATACGCAAAATAAAAAAACTTATCGTGTCAGAGTCAATGAAATGTTTGAAGAGATGGAATCAAATAATGAGGCAGAATATGCCGCATTTTGGTTGATGCTTAATACCTTGGAGGAATTAGGCGTACACCACACCACAGTGACGTTTAAAGGGGATTCCCAAGTAGTGTTAAACCAGCTTTCCGGTGATTGGCCATGCTTTGAAGAAAACCTGAATAGATGGCTGGATCGAATCGAGGAGAAAATTCGAAAAATGGGGATTCAGGCTAAGTACCATCCAATTGGACGTAAGCAAAATACAGAAGCAGATCGACTAGCTACCCAAGCATTAGAAGGGACAGTGGTTTCTAGTAAATTTGAAATAAAAGGGTAAGTAATTAAGCCTACCCATCATACTCTTAAAATAAGTAAAAAACTGATGGGTAATGATGACTATACCTATGAAGATACGTGAAACTGATTAAAGTAGGAGTTGAATGTAAATGAACCGGAAGGAACTTATTCTGGAAGTTGGTGAAATGCTTGACACATATTGCCAAGATTGTTTCGTAAGAGAATATTTTCGGAAGGAATATGGAAAACGGTATGCGCAAAATTTTTGTATTAAAAATTGTACAGTGGGTCAAAAACTGAAGGAATATGGAGAAAAATTGTCATAATTAAGTAGGGCTCTTTCACATAAAGAGCCCCAAAAAAGGCTGATAAATATCAGCCTTGGTTTCACATTCTTAAGATAAAATGTAAGAATAGAATTATAGCTTTACAACGTTAGCAGCTTGAGGTCCACGATTACCTTCAACTACTTCAAATGAAACTTCTTGACCTTCTTCTAAAGATTTGTAACCTTCACCTTGGATAGCTGTGAAGTGTACGAAAACATCGTCTCCACCTTCAACTTCGATGAAGCCAAATCCTTTTTCGTTGTTAAACCATTTTACTTTACCGTTTTGCATTATGCTTTTCCTCCTAAACCTTCGGCACAACCGTGCAACGTAAAAATTTTTTTCAGATAGCCGCCCATTTATGTATCTTAAAAATACTAAACTTCTAGCTAAATGATGCTTATAATATACAACCAAAATCGTGTTAAGTCAAGGGAATAGAGGGTTTTTTACGCATTATTGGAAAAAATTTGTGTTAAATAAGTATCCGCTTACGAAAATTACTTAATATTTTTGTATTTTCAAATAATTATTGTGGTATTTCCACTTTTTGATATAATAATAGAAACAGTCTTTATTGGGGAGTCGTACAAAATGAAGAACGATCAAACAAAAATCACTGTTATTCATCCTGCAGAATTTGATAGTATTATCAATTTAATTGACAGCGATTACAATAGTGGATTACCAAATAAACCCGTATCGATCATTACCGGAAAGCTAGAGAAAGCAATTGACCAGGTTGAAGATATTTTTTATTTTGTTAAAAAGCATACAAAGCTGCCGCTAGACGAGATTAAACAAACGGTTATCCCAATTATCCAAACCGCTTCCGAAATTCCACAATTTTTTTATTTGTTTTACCAGCTTCAATCTGCAGATGATTATACATATCGACATAATATCGGAGTAGGTGTCATTGCGACATTGATTGGTAAATGGCTTTCATTGCCTGATAAGGATTTATCAGCACTCACCATCGCAGCAACCTTGCATGACATTGGTAAAACCAAAATCCCCGCTAAAATCTTAAATAAACCTGGTAAATTAACGAAAGCTGAATATGAAATTGTGAAGAAACATACGATGTATGGCTATGAAATTTTAAAAAACACGGATGGAATTAGCCATGAAATAAGCCTAGTTGCCCTCCAGCACCATGAAAGGGAGGATGGGAAAGGATATCCTTTCGGCTTAAAGGGTTCCAAAATCAGTTATTTATCTAAAATTGTGGCAGTAGCAGATGTCTTTCATGCTATGTCATCAAATCGGGTCTATCATGATGCAACACCATTCTATCAGGTCATTAAGCAAATGAATGACGATATGTTTGGAAAGCTTGATCCGACCATTTTAGTCCCATTCTTGCAGCAAATTATGAATGCATTAATTGGTCATCATGTATTGCTAACAGATGGTCAAATAGGAAAAATAAAGTACATTAATCCATATGATTTATTAAATCCATTAGTTGAGGTATCCGAAACAATAATCGATTTATCTGTACAAAAATCAATTCAAATTGAACGCGTTTTAGCAGATTAGATGGAGGTTATTCATATGTTCAGATACAATTATAATGGTAAAGAACTCATTATCCGGTTTGTCTCACAAACAAAAAATATCAATCTTAATAAGGATGATTTGTATAATAAAATCATTTCCATTCGTGATAAAATCTTGGATGCTGACCAAGGAACCTCGTTTATTGTGGAGGATGATCAAGGCCGCTTGGCTGTAGGAACTGTACAGCAAGGGGAATTAACGGTTATATCCATCCATCATCTCGTTGAACAAACACAAGTGTATCTACAGAGAAGAGAAGCTAAAAAACCATCATGAATGGTTTTTTAGCCCATTACGTTCTACATGCTAGCTCCATATTCTCCCACAAAAACTTTATTCCACTATACATTTGAATTTTGATACAATTAAATAATTAGTACGATTGAAAAGAGGATAATTATGAAAGTGTTAATCGCGGAAAAACCAGATCAAGCGATGAAGCTTGCTGCTCCCTTTAGGAGTAAGAAATCTCAAGGGTTTATTGAGGTTGCATCCAATCCACTATTTCCAAATGGGGCTTATTTTACATGGGCAGTAGGCCATATTTGTGAGTTGTTACCCCCAGAAGATTATAATCCTGCATGGAAAAGCTGGCGCATTGAAACTCTCCCTATCATTCCAGACCAATTCGTATATCGGGTCATGAAATCAAAATCAAAGCAATTTACGATAATCAAAAATCTTCTTCACAAACCAGAAGTAACAGAAATCATTCATGCGGGTGATGCTGGTCGAGAAGGGGAATTGATTATACGAAATATTATTGAGATGGCTAAGGTGACAAAGCCATTGAAGCGTTTATGGATTTCTTCCTTAACGGAAAAGGCCGTGAAGGAAGGGTTTCAAAATCTCATGTTAGAGCAAGACACAAGAAATCTCTATTATGAAGCAAAGACCCGTGCATGCGCTGATTGGATTGTCGGCATGAATGCTTCAAGAGTCTATACTTTATTGTTAAAGCAAAAAGGAATTTCTGACGTATTTTCTGCAGGAAGAGTTCAAACACCGACATTGGCATTAATTGTAAAACGGGAAAAAGAAATCGCAAACTTTAAATCAGAACCCTTTTGGGAGGTTTTTGCGAACTTTCAAATTGATGGTAAACAATATGAAGGAAAATGGATGAAGGATAACGAGTCACGCGTTTCTTCAAAGGAAATGGCAGAGAAAATCGCGGCATTTTGTAGCAATAAGCCTGCTGAAATAGCGGAAGTGGAAATCGAAAGGAAGGAATATCAACCACCTTTATTATTTAATTTGTCGAGTCTTCAAGCAACGGCAAACAAGGCTTTTAAATTTTCGCCGAAGAAAACGTTAGATGTGGCACAAAGCCTTTATACAAAAGGAATGATTTCGTATCCGCGTTCCGATTCGAGCTATATTACAAAAGGAGAGGCTCAAACCATTCCTGATATCTTTTCAAAGCTTCAAAAACTGGAAGACTATCAAGCTTATTTTCCAACTCCAATCACATCTATTTTTAATAATTTTCGCTATGTGAATGAGAAGAAGGTAACAGATCACTATGCCATTATTCCAACGGAGCAGGTCCCAGATCCTAATAAACTATCAGGTGATGAGAAGAAAATTTATGACCTCATTGTAAAACGATTAATTGCTGCTCATTATCAGCCAGCCATTTTTAACTACACGACTGTTAAAACGTTGGTGGACAAGCGTGCTGAATTCATCACAAAGGGTAAGGTGATGGTCCAGGAAGGGTGGAGAAAAGTCCTTTTTCAAGAAGATGGAAAGGACAAAGATGTCATTCTTCCTCCACTTGAAAAAGGTGAATCTGGGGTGGTTGAAAAAAGCTACACAAAAGAGGGAAAAACTCAACCTCCAAAGCGATATACTGAAGGGCAGCTTATTACATTAATGAAAACGGCTGGTAAGCATATTGACAATGATGAATTAGAGAAGATTTTAGCCAAAACGGAGGGGCTCGGGACAGAAGCAACACGTGCCGGCATTATCACAATGCTTAAAGACCGGAACTACATAAAGGTTGAGAAGAACCAAGTATTTGCAACGGAAAAAGGCATTCTTTTAATTGATGTGATTGGAGATAAAATTCTTGCCTCTCCTGAAATGACTGCGAAATGGGAACAGCGTCTATATGAAATTGGACAAGGACAAGCATCACCAGCATCTTTTATGCTACAGACAAAAAAGCTTTCTCAAAAAATTATTGACGATGCAAAAGAACAAAGTGGAGCATGGGATTTTTCAAATGTGAACGTGGAAAATGTGAGTTCTCAAACAAGCAAGTATAAGAAAAAAGAAATCGGAACAGTGGTAGGAACCTGTAAAAAATGTGGCGGTAATGTGATTAATAAAGGCAAGTTTTATGGCTGTGCAAACTATAAAACAAATGGCTGCCAATTCACCATTTCAGGGAAGATTTTAGGAAAAACGATTTCGAACACAAATGCTGGGAAGCTTCTTTCAGGGAACAAAACAAATCTCATTAAAGGCTTTAAAAAAGACAGTAAAACCTTTGATGCATACTTGAAGTGGAATGACCAAACTCAGAAAATAGAATTTGAGTTTCCGGCAAAAGTGCCAACCGGGAACTAAGGATATTCAGTCGATGTTTTAATGTCGACTGAATATTTTTTAATTTTCTTGAAATTTTTCATGCGAACTAATAAAATAAAAGAGAAATACTGATACGTACACGTACAAGAATGGATGGATAAATGTTGTTATTTGTTACAGACATGCCCATTGAGGCAAGAGATAAACTTTTATTTGCTGGACTAATACTTTTTACCGAAGTGGGATACCAAAAAACATCTGTGCTTGAAATTGTGGAAATGGCGAGAGTTTCAAAGACAACCTTCTATCAGCATTTTAAAAGTAAAGAAGATTTAATGGTTGCGTTGTTTGAACAACTTGGCGATGAAATAACCGAGGAAGTAAAGCGTGCAATTTTACAGGAAGAAAGAATGACATACAAGGCATTTGCTGGGATTAATCGGTATATCCAAATTTGCTTTGAAAACAAAAATGTTGCTCAAATTTTACTCGTTGAATCAGTCGGTGTGTCTCGAAATGTTGAACTAGTCAGGCAACGGTCACATCAAGTATTTGCGAATATCATTCTACAGACTGTAGAAACAGAGCTCCCAGAAACTGTTTCACAAAAAGAAATGAGAATTGTTGCCCAGGCAATGGTTGGGGCGATTAATGAAGTTATTATGAAGTTCTTTTTTGAAACGAAAGAAGAGGAACTTCATTTTGAAGAAATTTCTCGTTTGCTTAACCGCATTGTTATTTCTGCATTCGTCCATTTGGGAATGCAGGAATAAGCTTTTTTGAGTAGAGGATACGAATGCGTACTCGTTTTCCAAATCGTATTTTAGAGGAGGTTTTTAGCGTGGTAAATGAAATAGTCAATTATAAGTTACCAGAATTAATGCAACAAATTGAAAGGGTCATAAACCAAAACCCCAGCCCGATTGAAGGTGTGAATGTAATTTATCAATTCAAGATTACAGGGGATGAAGAAGGGACATTCCAGCTTTATTTAGCAGATGGTAAAGCAAAAGTGTCTGAAGGCGTGGAAGGTGCTAATTGTACCCTAATTTTGTCGCTCGAAAACTTTAGAAAATTTTTAGTAGGAAAGCTAAATGGGACTTCTGCATTCATGACAGGGAAATTAAAAATAAAAGGAGATCTTGGCAAAGCTATTAAGTTAGAAGGGCTTTTACGCGAATATAATCTTAAAGAACAATTATAAGTAATTCACTTTAGTGCTGCTATAGGCTTTTTTCGAAAGGAGTGAAAATATGAAGCATATTTTAATGACAGGATTTCCGGGCTTTTTAGCGACAAGACTGCTACATGCATTGAAGCAAAAATACGAAAATGCTCATTTTGTATTGCTAGTTCATCCAAGCCAATTTGAACATGCCAATGATAGAATCAAAGATTTAGATAATGTAGAAGTGAAAATAGGGGATATCACCGAAGAAACACTTGGTTTTTCAGAGGGTGATAGAGTTCTACTTCGTGAAAAAGTAACCCATGTCTTTCATCTAGCTGCTATATATGATTTGGCAGTACCACAACCGATTGCTGAAAAAGTAAATGTCGAGGGGACTAAAAATATCAATCAGTTCGTACAATCATTACACCATTTGGAAAAATATGTATATTTTAGTACGGCATATGTATCGGGAGACCGTACAGGGTTGATTAGAGAAACTGAACTTCAAATGGGACAGAAATTTAAAAATCATTATGAAGAAACAAAATACAAGGCAGAGATAATTGTTCAGGAGCTTGAGGATGTTCCGTTTACCATTATTCGCCCGGGAATTACTGTAGGAAACTCCGAAACTGGTGAAACGTCGAAATTCGATGGACCTTATTTTATCATGCGGATTTTAGACCGGATCCGCCTTATGCCAATTCCTTACTTGGGAAAGGGAGATGTCTTATTTAATGTTGTACCGTATGACTACCTGATTAATGCTACGGTTTATTTATCAGATGCAGAAGAAGCAGTAAGGAAAACCTTTCATCTGACAGATCCGAACCCACATCAAGCACGAGATTTATACCGTATGATTTGTGAGGAATTACTTGGCAAAAAGCCAACCTGGACGATTTCTCCAAGACTAGTGGAGCTTGGTCTCTCATTGTCTTTTATGAGGAAATTCTTTGGGGTAGAGAAGGAAGCGGTCGAATATTTTAGATGTCCAACGCAGTATGACGCAAGTGGAGCGAAAAAAGTTCTTGAAAAAGGTGGATTGACTTGCCCTGATTTCAAAGATTATGTAGGAAACATCGTAACGTATTATAAGCAACATCGTCTTGATCAAGATAAAAAGATACATATTACGTAATCACAATGAGGCTGGTGTCTCATTGTTTTCCTTTGCTATAATGATGAGGAGTGTGAGGAGGGCGGATAGGATGACTGATTTTAAATGGCATGAAGAAGCAGAAAAGCAATGGGATGGTCGGGCGGATTTTTGGAGTAAACAAAGCCAAGCGATGTGGAATTCGGGGAGCCGGTCCACGATTATCCCGTTTTTCATACAATTCCTGGATACCAACGCTTTTATTTTAGATGCAGGTTGTGGTGACGGCTATGGCTCATTTTTACTAGCTGAACGCGGCTATCAGGTGGTTGGTGCAGACATTTCAGCTGAAATGATTGAAAAAGCAAATAAACGAAGCACGTCTAAAGGTCTTTCATTTGTACAGGGTGATTTAAGTGCACTTTCTTTTGAGGATGAAACCTTTTCAGGGGTAATGGCAATTAACTCTCTTGAGTGGACGGAGGATCCGCTACAGGCGATCAATGAAATAAAGCGAGTGACAAAACCAGGTGGTATCTTTTGTGCAGGACTGTTGGGCCCAACCGCAGGACCACGACAAAATTCGTATTCACGCTTGTATGGTAAAAAAGTCATTCAAAACACGATGATGCCATGGGAATTTGAGCAATTGGTTTCGGAAAATGGCTGGACGGTTGTCGATGGCCAACCGGTTTATAAAGATGCTGTAAACAAAGAGAAGATAAAGGGGTTTCCTAAGGAACTAAAACAAGCCTTATCATTTATGTGGGTGTTTATTTTAAAGAGGAATTAAGAAAGGGGCTGTCCAAAAAGTCATTGAAAAGTGACTTTTGAGGACAGCCCCTCATTTTTTATATTTATTGGGTCAACTAAAACTAGGTTGTTGATTTCCGCTGCAGGTACTCGCTTTCCGCGGGCGGTCCCGGAGCCTCCTCGTCGCAAGCTCCTGCGGGGTCTCCCCTGGCCACGCTTTGCCCGCAGGAGTCTCGTACCTTCCGCTCCAATCAACAAGGTTACAAGATTCAGTAGTCTTTACACCAAAATTTTTTAAAAAAACGCACAAAAAAATCATCCTTTTTAGTAAAATGAAGTTACCACACAACATTCCAGAAAGGATGATTTTTAATGAGCAATCAACTGATTACTAATGAAAATTATAACATGCAACCTTCCTTTTTTCCAGAGTACGAGGAGGAAAAATTAGAAGTTCAAAAAGTAGATAAGCAAGAAATTGAAAAGCAAAAAGAACCTAATCCAAGACAATTAGCACCTACATTCAAACCCTACGATAATCGACAAATTCAAATGATTTATGATATCGAATCTCTTATTCCAGAACATCACGAAGCCCGTGTAGTAGACGAAATGGTTGAAGCTATTCCTGATGAGAATCTATTTTCGTACTATGTAGGTGGTGGCAGAAGTAGTTACCATCCCAAAATGATGCTTAAAGTCATTCTTTATGGTTACTCCCAAAAAGTATATTCGTGCCGTGGAATCGAGAAATTAACAACTGAAAGTATCCCCGCCATGTGGTTATCAGCAATGCAACAACCAGATTTCCGTACAATCAATGAGTTCCGTGGGGGACGCATGAAAGACTTTATGGATGAACTCTTCGAAACTATGATTCACAAGTTAATTGAAGAGA